>NZ_JBQFSG010000009.1:0-215949 GCF_056537885.1 Ruegeria sp. BJ6
GGGGTGCCGATCCGACAATTTTTTTCTATCAGGGAAATGATACTTATACGGTTGGAACCGCTCTCCACCATGCGGCCGGGTATGGGCACATCGAAGTGGTAAAAGTACTCATTGAAGCTGGGGCGGATCCAGCTAGCTATGAAGCATAAATCTCAACTCCTTTGCATCAGGCGCTGAGAGCGGGGCACATCGAAATCGCCGAGATGCTCATCGAAGCGGGAGCGCCTCTGCGAGTAGAGAGCCAACCGATTGCCGATAAGTTGCAAGATGCCAATGTTTCAAATGGTGAGTTTCTAGCCAAGGGGTGCGAAGTCTGCCATGGCAAACCTTCGGCGACGGGAGTTGCAGGCGACAATGGGCCCAATTTTTGGGGCGTATTCGAACGACCCACTGCGTCCGATCCCGAGTTTCCTTACTCAAGCTATTTGCGCGAATTAGGTTTGGTGTGGGATGCGGATACACTGAATAGCTATCTCGCTAGCCCATATCAGTTTGTACCCGGGACGACCAAAGTGATGCTCGGAATTGAAAATGAAAAAGATCGCGCGGATCTCATTGCATATCTAGCAACTTTGAAAGATTGAGGGACCAAGCTGAATTCGCTTGGGCGACCAATTTGTCCCGTTTTGCTGGGATATGACAACAAGCACCGAACGTCTGAATTTTTTATTACCCACACCGAAAACTGTGTACCGTGAAGTATAGGTCACAATGGGCTCGAAGCAGTCATTCGAAAGTTCACAATAGGGAGGGACGTCCGCTATGCGGACTTTCCGGACCTTCGCCACAAGCCGAGTTAGGCGGCGTTGTCGATGCAACATTCACGAGACCGGCGGTTTTTTTACGGAACACTAAGCAAGAGCCACAGCATCGACCACTCGTTCCAAGGAAGTCAAAAGTTTAGAGACTATCCTTACCTGCATCGGGTCCTGCCCGGAAAGTTGCTGAATTGGAGTTTGACGCATTATGGAGCAGAATGGAGGTGAGTTAACAAACAGCGCGGTGGGCTTGCAGAGATGTCTGACAAAATAGGACGCAGCACGGACCGGCCCAATCCCGTTGTGCGCGGCGTCGCAAGCATGGCCGTTTCGGTACGTACCAAGCTCTTGGTCGCATTTTTGGGGATCACCTGCCTGTTGGTGGGGCTGACGCTGTTTGGTCTCTATGCATTGCATCATGCCAATGTCCGAACCGAGGCGATGATCCGCGATCAGGAACGCATTGCCTATTTCAACGACATTTATGCGACGATATCCAATCTCAACGCCCATACGCTTTCGGTGTTTATCCCGGACAGGGTCCGAAAGGATCCGCGATATCGTGGGATTTATGACACGCCACAGAGTTCGATTTACAACCTTGCTGGCGCACTGGCGCGTGACATCGCAGTTGGTGTCCGGCGTTTCGGCCAGGCTGGCATGCCCGACGAACAGGCAATCACCGGTCTTCGCGCGCAAGTTAAAATCGTTATGCCGGCGACCTTGGAAGTGAGGCGTTTGGGCAACGAGGGAAAAACACAGGCCGCTGCAGAACATGGCCTCGCGAATATCTTGCCGCCTCTACAGGCGATGCAACGCGATGCCTACACCATCGTCCAGCAAATCGAAGACGAAATGCGGGAGCGGGCAAGAACCACCACGCAGGCCTATCTGATCTCACGCCAGAATATCGTGGTAGCGGCATTCATGGCCATCGGCGTGGCGCTTTTACTCGGGTATTCAATATCTTCCGCACTACTTTGGCCGATCGAAAGCATTCGGCAGGCGCTGGGTCGACTTGCGGCCGGAGGGTTCGACGCGCGGGTCAGCGTCCCCAACCGCGATGAACTGGGCGAACTGGCCGGGCATGTGAACCGGACCAGCGAGAAGCTCGGGATACTCTATGGCGAAGTTGAAGCGCAGAAGACGAAGTTGGCGAATCTGAACGCCGCGCTTGAGGACAAGGTGCAATTCCAGATCGAAGAGATAGAACGCACCAACCGGCTGCGGCGGTTTCTGCCGGCGCAGGTAGCGGAAATGATTGTCAGCGCACCGGACGAGCAGGATGTTCTGCGCACCCAGCGTGCCGAGATCACCGTGCTGTTTGCGGATTTGCGCGGGTTTACCGCCTTTGCCAATGCGGCGACGCCGAATCAGGTGGTAGCGGCGCTGAACACCTTTCACGGCACCTGCGGTCCGCTGGTCGAGGCCTGCGGCGGAACCCTCGAGCGGTTTCTGGGGGATGGCTTGATGGTGCTGCTCGGAGCACCGGTTCCTATGGCGGATGCGGCGCAGCGCGCGGTGGAACTTGCTATCGAAATGCGGGCGAAGGTCGGAGCGTCGATGGCCGAGTTTCAGGCTGGCACCGAGGGCCGCAGCCTCGGGGTCGGCATCGGCGTCGCCACCGGAGCGGCGACGCTGGGCCAGATCGGCTTTGAGGGGCGGATGGATTATTCGGCCATCGGCCCGGCCCCCAATCTCGCCGCACGTCTGTGCGACGTAGCGGGAAAGGACCAGATCCTGATCTCGCACGCAACCGCATGGCAGGTGGACAACGCCATGGAACCAGCGGGGCCTTTCGACCTCAAAGGGATAGGAAAGAATGTTGCCGCCTTTGAGTTGGTCACGCACGCAGAGAGCGTTTGAACGTCTCAAATGGGCTCATAGCAGACATTCGAAAGTTCACAATAAGGAGCTTGAAGTGTTCGTATTACTTTTGGTGTTTTTGATTGACGGTGAGGGATCAGGATACATCCACACCGAAAAATTTGGACCATACGATAGCAAGCAATCATGCGAGAACGCAGCCCAACTAGTTCACAAACCAGTGCTGACTGACGGCAACGTTTTTAGGAGCATGAGAGCCTACTGTGTGCCTTCTGTTATTCAACAATAAGGAGCAGATGGGAGCGATGTACTCATTCTCGGAAGTTCGCGAGCTCATAAAGAGTCTTCCAAACGGGCTTCGGCTCTCGATTGCAGCGTACTCTGGTTTCCTAGTCTATGTGTTCTTGCTCAAAGAGTTGAGCTCGACACTGGATAAAGTACTTGCGGTGATTTTTACCATCCTGTTGTGCTCTGAATTTCGTCGCTTCCTACGGACGCGAACCGAAGAAGATCAACAATAAGGAGGGCAGAGAATGGCAGAGAAATCGCACTCAGACTTGCTATTGGAAAGAGTTTTAAGAGCAGTAGCATTGCTCACTATTGCGGGCATTGTTGGTCAGGCAGGCTTGATCGTCTGGGGTTGTGAAGATGGATGTGTGGGGAAAGGTCCCGTTATCATCTCATGGGCGCTCGCGGCGGTCATGCTCTTTGTTGCTTGTATATATACAGCGAGTTCACTGTGTGCGTGGTTAGAGAGTTCAACGGGCGCGTTCTTCATTCTACATTCCACGCTAATATCTTGGGTGGTAGCAGTAGTTGTTTCTATTTCCACTGTTGCTGCAACGTTAGTTGTTTGGGATTCATTGACGTTATGGACGCTGCAAAATGAGTAGTTCCAAAGTGAATTTGTAGACGACAATAAGGAGGCGACGTTCTAATGAACCCCAAGGACGCAATCGACATTGCATATAAGAATGCTGAGTTTGCCGCCAAAAGCCTTCAAGTATTTGCTGTGGCGAGCGCAGCAATCGGTGGCTGGATTGTTGCAACCGACTATGTTCGGGCGACTGAGGCGCTTAGTTGGGCAAGAGTTACTTGGGTCGCATTGTATTTGTGTATCGCCATCTATTCTTGGGCTGTAAACAACTTAGCTCTCGAAAGAGCAAACGCCTGCCTATTGCTTGCTAGAGATTTGGCGGACGAAGATCTCGCGAAGAACGATAGCTTTCTTAATGCGACAAAAAGGACATCCAACTTTGGAGGCTATTTTGGGATTCCTGTCATTGTATTGGTTGTTTCAGGAATGATCCTTTTTTCACCGTAACAGTTCACTCAGGGGAGCGCCGCAGGATGAAGTTTGTACATGTCTGCATTGTAGCCCGCGATGCAGATAGGCTCTCTGATTTTTATCAAACAGTTTTTGGTTTCGAAATTCGTCGACCACGGCAGCAAAAGACTGGTGCGGATGTGGCTCGCGGGATCGGTATGAATGAGACAGAATTTCATTCAATTTGGCTATCGTTGCCGGAAGCGGATGCTCCCTTTCTAGAACTGATTGAGTTCAAGGAATCCAGGGAACGTTCAATTCCAAAGGTCAATGAGCCGGGTTTAGGACACTTGTCTTTTTCGGTCGATGACATCCAAGCAGTGCAGCTCGCGGTGATCGAAGCTGGTGGGATGAGGCTTGGAGAAATCACGAACCTTGGAACCTCAGAGATGCCGTTCTTAGCGGTCTATGTTCGAGATCCCGAAGGCAATATTGTAGAGATCGAACAGTCACAATAAGGAGGGCCGTCCGCTATGCGGTCTAATTGGTCGTTGCTATGAGTCTGCGGGCAGCACGCGAAAATCAAACTTGCTACGTGCACCACAACCACAGATAGTTCCTTCAATGCCCGAGATACTCGAGAGGTGTCGACTATAATGAATTTGAAGCACGAAAAACTGGTACTTTTGTTTCTTCTGTTCGTAGTTTTTCTGCGCGCAACGAATTCGAATGCTGAAGAACAAGCAGAGAAAAATAGCACTTTTCACGCAGGAGGTGGAGAATGGATCGTACAAGACAATCATTGGGCTGAGTATAATGGTTTCTGGCGAGTCAATTCGGTGGCTACCTTGGTGCGCCAGCCAAAAGGACAACTTCTGTTTGCGGATGTGATTGGACCGATTTGCGATCGAATTCTTGATACGTTGCCGAATGCGCCTAAAGGTGTTGATCAGAATAACATCTACCGGGTGGAGTTGAATTCGCGTAGCTTCGTGTCTGGCGTTTACGGTAACCTGTTGTTTCCTCACCATATTCCAATTCAAGTTCGGCAAGGAAAATGCCAATTAAGGATAGACGGTGTCTATACGTACACCTATCCGGGTGGTCTGGAAGGTTGGGAGCAGACGAAGGTGCTATTTGACGAAAATAGCACAGACGTACGAGCGGTAGCCTTGCATTTTCGCAAGATAGACCCTGAACAAGATGGCAAACTTCCATTCAATGATGCTTGCAACGCTTTTTTTTCTGATCCTCCCCCAGCACTTGAAATGCTGAGAGAGCATCTTGGGTTGCCAGAGGACTTGGACGAGCAACCCATCCGTGTGGTGGAGTTTAACGACTATACCTACGATGTCTCGAATAGTACTCCGGACTATGCAACCTATACCTTCCACCAAGACCAATTTCAGTTGTTTAAGATTTCGAACGGTCAATGCACACCTTTGCCTGAGAGTGTTTCCAAATAGTAAAAGACCTTTTGCTACCTTGCATATACTGCGGAAACGTTGGAGGCATCGAGTTTGAAGTTTTATTGTAAGTCCATTCTCTTGTGTTTGCGCAACGGTTTTGTATTGGCAATTGCCCATTTACTGTTGTTGCAACCGTCAATTGCAATTTCCGACGTTGCTACTGAGCGGAGCTTCGGACAAGCAGTGAATGGGTTTGAGAAATTCTGTTTTCGATCAGTTATGTCTGGAGGAATTAGTGAGACAGGGCTGCGGCCTGTTGAGCAAAGCCGGAGCCCAGATGGTGCCAAGAAAAAGCGCGAATGGTGGTTATCCAATCAACTGACCTTGCGCGCGATTGAAAATAACATTGGTCAAATAGGATGTGCAGTGCGACCATATCCTTATGGCGAACGCCCCCAGCCTAACACGATAAAACAAATTCGTGATAATTTTGAACTCTGGGTCACCCAACAAACAGGCATTTTCAGCTTGGACTTCGTGCAGCCGTGTCACCGTAAAGGACCGCCTACGATTGTGGCGGAAACTCGAGAAAAAAACGCTAACGGACAATTTGTTAGGGTTCTATTTACCGAATTTCGCGAGTTCGATGATTTTATGTTGATTGCTGCTGAATCGGGCTCAGAGAGACAGTTCTGTGAGGGTAGTTGAGGGCAATTTCGAGGAGGCTGGTGCGATGCTGACGCGGGGAGAGGTCAAGAGATACAAGCCGCGGCGCAGTGAGGGCTGGGCTCTTTGCGACGAGATCACCGATGGTCACTGCACGTGTCGACTGAACTCTACTGGACCTTGTTCGGCTTTGCTGACCCCGTTGCGACACTGCTATTACCGGGGGATTGGTGATGTGGCGGGATATGAGCGTGACCGGATGCGTCGGGACGCGCGGTATTAACAAAAAGGAGCTGATCATGTTGCCGTACCTAATAACTGCCACATCAGTATTTTTCTTATTGGTTGCGGCGTTCCAGATTGGGCGCGCTTGGGGGCTTCGCGAGGCTAACCGCAGATTTCGTTCGATCATTTCTGTAGATCACAAATAGGAGCGTACATGCCTAAGACGTTCTACTATGCCTTGATGATTTCTGGCATGCTACTTGTTGCCTTTTTCGGTCTGATGACCTTCGCTGCTATCAGCGACGCTCAATTCAGATGCCCTGGAATTCAGTGTTCTGATGCCAAAACATCCGCAATATTCGGTGGATCGCTGGTAGCCGTCGGTCTTCTGATGAGCGCTGCTGGGATTCGTGGCATTCGGCGCAATCAATAGGGAGGGACGTCCCCTATGCGGACGAAAGCTGCCATTGAATTCATGCTGATTTCTGCGACGTTCAAGCAATCAACCAAGGTAAGCCTAAATGATCCTTCCCAGAAAGTTCTACTTATTGGCCATATTTAGCCTGTTTGCCGCCTCTGTCGCCAATGCCGCCACCCAACAGGACCTCGGGGGCTTCATGCTGGGAGGCTCGTTCGAAGCGGCGCAACAGCACGCGCTCGAACAGGAATGGAAGCTCGTGCCTCTTTCGGACTACTTGCCGGGACAGTGGGTTGTTGAGGAGGCGAACCTATCCCTGTTTGTTTGCAACGGAATAGTCGCTTCAGTCTCAGAACAGTTGGAAGGCGATCTAGAGGAGTTTACATCAGTCGTTTTTACGATGCAGCTTGAATTCGGCAAACCCGACATTCAGATCCTAAGCTTACCTTCCGGCATAGGAACCATATCAACGATAGATGCGCGTTTCGACACAGATAATGGTGGAGCCATGGTTCAGCTTCAAAGTATTGGCGGAAAACGAACCTTTTCGGTAAGTCACCGGATCGAAATTGAATGCAACTGAAGGCCAGAGGTTCCCCCCGTGGAAAGGGGATAATGGGCTCGAAAAGATCAAAATCGGCACTTTGATCGTCTGCTTGTGAGTTGTTCGGTACTCAATCTCGCAACTGCAGCGATTGACAGCTTTGTCGCCCCTCTCGGCAGGTGTTTTTGCGCTCACAACGTGAATTTGGCGCCTGCAGCGAATGTCCGCTTGGTGGCCCGCTCGCCAAACAGGCGCTAAAGCCGCGAAGGTAAATGGTCGAAACCTTGCACCAGCTTCATGTGTGTTTTCTTGTTTCGGTGTGGGCAATTAACTAAAGCCGAATACTTGCTCCGGTAATCGCTTCACAAGCAGATCTTTTTGTTGAATTTAACAGTTGCGTGAGTTTTCAGCATTAAAGCGAAGTAAGCTTTGCTCTTCGAACTGTCTCAACTCAATACTAAAGCACATGTCGCTACTTGCGGAGTTTTAGTGCGAATTAGCGTAGGCATCGCTGTTTCAATACTGGTTGCTATGTCCATCGGCGTGTCGACGGTTATAGTTCACTCCCTGTGGTGGAAAACAGCGCGCGACAATAGCCGCATGCTCGCAGCCGAGATCAACAGTCAAATTGCAAACACCGTTCGTATCGAGGTGGGCGTAACGCTCAGGTCGGCCGAAGCCGCCTGGGCAGCCGTACGCACGATATTTGTCCAGAACGTTATCGCGACGCGACAAGCCGACAAGAGAGAGTTCGTGTTTTTATCACAATTGCAGGCGCAACCGAATATTTCATGGATTTTCTTCGGTTGGCCCGATGGAAACTTTTTCGCGTCACATCGTTTAGGTGACAGCGGGCTTGAGATGATTGAAATCGACAAGGATATTCGTGACAGGATGTTGCGGAAGGACCGCTATATCTTCATTCCCGGAGACATCCAGTTCGAAGAGCGAACCTTTACCGAAACATCTTACGATCCACGCGAACATGCGTGGTTTGAAAACTTTATGGGCCTTGAGTCCACGGGATGGATTGAAGCGCGCGACCTCCCGGAGAGTAACAAAATTGTCTACACATTTGCTGGTGCGATAGACGTCAACCGAAAGCGGCAAGGCGTTCTGGCAGTGGCGATCGAAACGGATCGACTTTCGCGCTTTCTGGCGACTCTTACGCCCGGCGAATTCGGCGCAGCGTTTGTTCTGGATGCCGATGGTAAAGTGATCGCGATACCCGATGCGGAAGCAGATGAGGTCACACCCGCACGCATGGGTGAGGGTAAGCTTTATGAGGTCGCCAAGATCGCCGGTGAAAAGCTGTTGGGTGACCCCACAGCGAACGCCTCCGGTTCGTTGTCTAAGCGTGTTGTCATCGAAGGTGTGCCCTACGCGGTTGCTCTGACGCCATTGGGGTTCTACGGCTGGCGCGTTGCCACTGTCATCCCCGAAGCTGCCTTTCTTTCGGATATCGACAAGACGCTGATAAACCTGATCTATATTCTGATCGGTGTGGTTGTTGTTGCCGCCGGATTGGCTATCTGGTTGGTTCGCACAGTCGTCGCAAATCCGTTGGCATTTATCGCCGAAGACCTGAGCAAAATAGAACGCTTTGACGTCGAACGCATTTCGCGCAGGCCCTCCAAACTCTCTGAGCTTGAAAACCTCTCTGCTGCGACCGCAAGTATGGCTGCAGGTCTATCAGCATTCCGCAAGTATGTACCTACCGATTTGGTGCGCATGCTGGTTGCCGAGGGCATCAAGTCTCAGCCAGGCGGAGACATAAAGCAGATTTCCGTGCTATTTTGCGATGTCACGGGTTTCACAGGTCTGTCTGAAAAACTTGGCCCCAAAATCGTCCAAATGATGGAGCCTTTCTTCAACGCGTCCTCTGCGGCCATCGCTCGTAATGGGGGAACTATCGACAAATTCATGGGCGATGCTGTGATGGCCTTCTGGGGCGCGCCGCGCAAGGATACCAACCACGCCGAAAACGCCTGTCGTGCGGCACTGGACCTTGTCACCGCTGTAGAGGAGGCCGGAATTGAAGACGACTCTGGCAACCCCCTGCGCGTCAGGATCGGGATAAATAGTGGCGAAGCTCTGGTCGGCAACATCGGGTCAGAGCAGCGTTTGAATTACACTGCAATTGGCGATGTGGTGAACGTTGCCAGCCGATTAGAGGGAGCCAACAAGGATTACGACACATTGATCCTGATTGGTCCAGAAACCCGACGCCAAGCGGCTAATAAGATCTTGGTGCGCGAACTAGACACGTTAACAGTATTTGGGCGCACAAAGGAGTTGGTGGTCTACGAACTGATCGCGATGGCGGATGGGATTGACGGATCGCTTGCGTGGATTGAACCCTACGAACAAGGCCTTGCACATTATCGAGCAGGGCAGTTTGAAAAAGCTGTTGCTGCTTTTAAGGCCGCTGATCAAGAACGAAACGGAGATCCCACCTCGGTGGTCATGATGTCCCGCGCCCAAGTTTTGTTGGAGAATCCGCCACCGGAAGATTGGAACGCAGTTACGAACACCAATAAGAAGCGGTAGTTTGTGGCGCCCGCAGACGCTTATTGTCTGTTGAAGATTGGAACAGAGAGAGATTTTGCAGCGACAAACAATTGCAAGGTATGCTTTGCTGCTCAATGCTGCCGCTCGATGTGCTGGATGCTGCAACCGCAGTGAACGACAGCTGTGTGGCCAAATTGTTGGTTCGACTGGCCCCAAATTTTGCATTTGCAGCGAATGGTGCATCTAGGTAAGCGGAACTGCGGCGCAAAGGACAGCGTCAAGTGTCTCTTATGGGCCCCTCCCGATTAAGATGGTCAGGCAGAAACGTCTGAACAACATCGTTGAACAGGACCATTGTTTCATCAAAAGACGAACTCGCCCATGCTCGGCTTCAAGTCCTTTGCATCTGCATCTGCAACTCTTGCAGGGATCAAAGTGTCGCACATGATCCGTAAAGGTCAGTTCACGCCTGGAATCTGTCCGTTTCGTCAATTCTCGGAGTTGGCAATCTGAACCTGAAGTGATCGCATATCTATTTGACCAACCTAAAACTTTGCATCGGAAGCAACCGATCTAAGGTCGCACTGAGCGGTTCGTTTTTTAAATGGAAAAGAGTGTGCAGGACACACACTCTGCGCTCCTGCACGTTTGCTCCTACTGGAGGGTCACCAGAACACGTTCGATCTTGCCGCTGAAGGCAAACGGGGCCTGGTCGTGGTATTTCGGGGTGACAACCGAACCCAGATCAACACCAATATCCATCGTTTCCGTAGTGGAGAAGCCAAATGGAACGGTCATTTCGATCCTGCCTCTGGCGATTTCCTCACCATTCACCGAAAGCGCCACCGGCCCGCCCGCGACCGGATTGTCCTTGAGCGATCCTTGTTGCTCATAAGTCAACACAAGTTCATGAGTGCCTTCGGGCAACGGCTCAGTGCCTTCCAGACGATAGCGCGCGCGATCAAAGAAGTTGTACTCATAAACCGGAACACCATTGTCCAGATACAGGGTGTATCCGGCCGTCGATCCACCGGTGGCAACGATCACGCCCGTAGCACCGCCCTCGGGCACCGTGATCTCTGCGGTGATCTGATACGAGCGGCCGATGATTGGCGGGGAAATCCCGTCCGGCAGGCGTGTTGTTCCGGCTTTGTATTCAAACTCAGTTCTGCCCTTGATGGGTGAAGGGCGATCTGGATCTCCGGTACGCTCGATAAAACGGTCGTCCAGTGGGAACACGTTGTTCTTTTCCGCTTCTTCGTTGAAGAGCGCAATCAACTCTTCAAGCTTCTCGGGCTGCTCTGCCGACAGATCGCGGGTCTGGCTGAAATCTTCATCAATGTTGTAGAGGGTCCAATCCTTGTCATCAAAGCCTATGGAACCCGAGAGAATCCATGGGGCACCATGGAACGACGCCGCAACCCAGCCGTCGTGATAGATGGCGCGATGGCCACCGGTTTCAAAGTACTGGGTTTTCCGGGTACCCGGAGCGTCGGCATCATCAAAACTGTAGACCATGCTGGTTCCCGCCATCGGGACCTGCTGGCTGCCGTTGACGATGCTGGGTTCCTTGATGCCCGTGATCTCCAGAATGGTCGGAGCGACATCAATAACATGGTGGAACTGATGCCGTACCTCGCCTTTTGTCTCGATACCTGTGGGCCAGGAAATAACAGTGCCATTGCGCGTGCCGCCGAAATGGGAAGGAACCCGCTTCATCCATTGAAATGGCGCGGCCCCCGCCCAGGCCCAGCCAACGGGATAATGGTTGTCGTGCAATGGGCCACCGATCTCATCCAGAACGGGAAGCTGGGCTTCAACCGTGTCCGGGATGCCATTCAGGGTCATCGTGTTATTGATCGTTCCTGTGATCGTCCCTTCGGCACTCGGACCGTTGTCCCCGGCGATCAGAATAATCAAGGTGTTTTCCGCGTTTGGCAGGGCTTGGATTGTGTCCAGTAACCGACCGATCTCGTGGTCGGTCTGGGCGACAAAGCCGGCAAACACCTCTTGGTGACGGGAATAAACCTGCCGGGCTGCATCATCCAGACTTTCCCAGGCCTCAATTTCGTCGGGGCGGGACGTGAGTTCAGTGTTTTCGGGAATGATGCCGAGGGATTTCTGGCGCTCCAGAGTTTCTTTCCGAACGCTGTCCCAGCCCTGATCGAACTGGCCCGCAAACTTGTCCGCCCATTCCGGCCCAACATGCAGCGGCGCATGGACGGCACCGGGCGCGAAATACATGAAATAGGGTTTGTCCGGCGCGATGGATTGTTGCTGGTTGACCCATTTGATGGCGTCGTCAACCAGATCGACGGTCAGGTGGTATCCTTCTTCTGGCCGCTTGGGCGGCTCAACAGGAACGGTGTTGCGGAACAAGCGCGGTTCCCACTGACTGGTTTCGCCACCATGAAAACCGTACCAGTAATCGAAACCGAGGCCGTTTGGCCAACGCTCGAACGGACCAATCGGCGTTGTCTCCCAGTTGGGTGTATTGTGCCATTTGCCGAATGCCGAAGTGGAATACCCGTTCGCCTTCAGAATTTCGGCAATGCTCGCGGTTTCCCGTGGCCATACCGTATTGTAGCCGGGATATCCGGAGGCCAGTTCGGTGATGGAACCGAATCCAACCTGATGGTGATTGTGCCCGGTTAGCAAGGCTGCGCGCGTAGGTGAGCACACGGCTGTCGTGTGCATTCTGGTGAATTTGAGACCGTCTTCAGCCAAAGCGTCCATCGAGGGTGTCGGCACGGGTCCTCCAAAAGTTCCGGGCTGACCAAAGCCGAGATCGTCAATCAGGATCAGAACAACATTGGGCGCCCCTTCAGGGGCTGTGACAGGTTCAGGATAGGCTTGCTCAGAGCCTTCGAACGTCCTTTCGATTTTCCCCTGAAAAGGTGCCTGTGGGATCGGCAATACCGATCCATCCAACGGCGGATTGGCGTCCTGTGCGCTGACGGTTCCACAAATCGCTGTGGATGCCAGCGCAAAGGCAATTACTCTGACGATCATGCTTTTTCTCCTAGAAAACTATTGATTTGCAGGGACATCAGAAACCCTGCCCGGTCAGGGTGCGGGGCCACTGCGTTTTGTAAGACTGATCCGAGCTGGCTCAATCGGGCCAACACCTAAAACAGGTAAAGCAACTGAAGTCGGAACAGCCGCCCGTCCGCTCCATCCGAATTCCCGGACACCACTTCGCCGTAAGTTGCCTTAATTGATGCGGATTCGCTGAGATTCAGGTTTCCTGTGACGCCCAGGGCAAGGGATCTTTGTTTGTTGTTACCGTCGACACCGTCGGTTTGCGTTTCCCCGCCATAAGTATAGAGCGCATCCAGCGAGCCCCAGAAAACCTGACCGAAGTTGCGCGCAACATGCGCCTCAACCGTGTAGAGAGGGTCCTGTTTAAGAACGCCTCCACTCCCGACTGCATCGTCATTCTCACCAAAGATTGTAACTTTTGGCTGTATCTCGAAAGACATAAGGGAAGGATCGAGGAAGGACGTTCCAACAAAATATGAAACAGGCATACCAAGTTCCAACGCCCACCGATTTCCACCGAGATTCAAATTTTGATTACTGTCATAGGAACCGGTGGGAAGTGTCAGCCGCACCAAAGCGTTGACGGAAAGGCCCGGATCAAACGCGAAATAGTCCTCGCGGTTCAGGCTGGGGGCGTTGTAGGCGCCGTAAACAAAGCCCAGCACGATGTCTCCAAGCCCTGAGTCCGATCCGGTGATCGAAGTTCCAGCCAGATCCAGTGAACCCGATAGCTCTCCGTAAGGCAGAATTGCGAGCAACCCGGCTTGATGACCGCCAATGTCAAAGGTCTGCGTGAACTGCGTCAATCCAAGGTTCGTGTCGATCTCCGCGCCGCGAATAACAGTGCCTTGGCTGGCAGTAAAATTCCCCCTCGTGCCGATGTAGTACTGTGACAGCACTCTCGTGTTTTCAGGCAGAAGTTGATAGGCGCGTGGCCCATCCCCCACCTGCGCTGTAGCGACAGATGCCGCCAGCATTCCAAGAGAGCTTACAAAAGCGATAAAACCGGGGGCTTTTGACGCGGCTACGGTGCCTAACAACTTGCGCACCATTTCCAGTCTAAAAACACGCAACACCGGTTCGGCCACAGCAATTCGGCAGTTCAATCTATTTTTCCTTCAGCTTTGTTGCGGCGCACCCCGAAGTGCTTCGGGCATCGCTGCGCATTCATCATCCCATTGGATTGTGTCCGTTTGCGTCTATGTCATTTTCGCGAAAGAGAAATGTTCAGATGGACAATTTGCGAAAGGTTCTGTTGCAAAGTTATAGGTCACTCAAATAGATCTGCGATCACTTCAGGTTCAGATTGCTAATTCGGAGAATTGACGAAACGGGCAGATTCCGGGCGACAATCGGCCCTTGCGGATCATGTGCGCGACCTCAATCCCGTCGAGCGTTGCCACCGCTGAAGCGAAGGCTTAGAACCCCAGCATTGGCCGCACGATACCCTTCTCAACGTGGCGGTAGGACAAAGGGCTCTGCTGCCGACTACAGCCTCAAATCGGTATGAGATCAGGAAAGGGGGGACAGTTGGTCACGCGGAAGGAGTTTACTGCCGCTTCGTCACCAAGTGGAAACAGCGGTCACCAATGCCAAAACCGATTTCACCTCAGTAGCCCAACCAATCAAAAAAGGGGCGCGGCACCTCAAAAGCTCTTGTCAGATACATCCGTGAGGTTCTACGGCTAACCATCTCAATCGGGATCGGGCAACCAAACCCCTGCAGCGTTTGTTGATGGCTTTGATGCCAACTGTGTTCGCCCCGCTTTTTCGATGACATTCTTTGGCTGTCTCGAAGCCGAGCTTCCCTTTGGGTTTCCAACTTGGATTTGGGCAGAACACGTTAGTTCACGTTCCAAAGACGGATGCCGGATTTTGGCCTGTGATTTGAGACAACGGCGGATCGTGCTACCTAATGGTAGGGGAAAGCACACATGGAGATTGTGAAGCACTACCTAAACCTCCTCTGTCTCATCATCCTGTGTTTCCTGTCAGCAGACCGGTTGAACGGCCAGGTTGACGCGACAGACACAACTAATAACCGCGTGCTGCACACGGTGATTGAAGGGCCGATTGGTCCGGCAACCGTGCACCACATCGCGCGTGTGCTCGAGCACTCGGCGAACCAGCCCACATCCGTAGTCGTGTTGCAGTTAAACACGCCTGGAGGGTTGGCGGATGCAACCCGCGAAATCATCTCGGAAATACTGATGTCACCGGTTCCGGTGATTACCTATGTTGCCCCGCCCGGTGCCCACGCCGCCAGCGCGGGCACCTTTATTCTGTATGCCAGCCACATCGCTGCGATGGCGCCGGGAACAAATTTGGGTGCGGCCACGCCGGTTGCGATTGGTGGGTTGCCCGGGCAACCGCTCGGCGGGGCCGAGGACAAGGACACTGACGGGGACGCCGCCGATGACCCGCTGGCACCAAGAGATGCGATGACCGCCAAGGCCACCAATGACGCGGCAGCCCTGATCCGCAGCCTGGCAGAAATGCACAACCGCAACGCGGACTGGGCCGAACGCGCGGTACGGCAGGCCGAAAGCTTGTCGGCGGCGCAGGCGCTGGAGCTCAACGTCGTCGATCTGATGGCCCCGGACCTGACAACGCTGTTGCGTGACGTGGACGGGCGCAGCGTGAAGATGGGCGACACCCGACAAACACTGGAAGTGTCCGGCCTGCCGGTTGAACGGATCGAGATGGGGACGGTTACTCGCATTCTCAGCATACTGTCCAATCCGAATGTGGCGTTGGTGCTGATGATGCTGGGTGTTTATGGTCTGATTTTCGAATTCTGGAACCCCGGTGCGATTGTGCCTGGCGTGGTCGGTGCGATCTGCCTGACACTGGGTCTCTATGCGCTCAACCAGTTGCCGCTCGATTATGCCGGGCTGGCGCTGATAGGGCTGGGTATTGCTTTCATGGTGGCCGAGGCCTTTTCGCCCAGCTTCGGGGTGCTGGGACTGGGCGGGATTGTCGCCTTTTCTCTGGGCGCTGCGATGTTGGTGGACACGGATGTCGAAGCCTTCCGCGTTTCATGGTGGTTGATCGGGGTCATGGCGTTGGTCAGCGTATCGGTTTTGGTCGTGCTTCTGGGATACACTGTCCATACCTACCGGCGGGCGCCGGTGTCGGGGGCGAACCTGATGCTGGGGGCGCAGGCTCGCGTGCTGGATTGGTCAGGTAGCGCCGGGTTCGTCTGGATCGAGGGTGAACGATGGCAAGCCAGGGGAATGACCGGCCTTCAGCCCGGGCAAGATGTGCGCGTTCTGGGCATTGATGGACTTACCCTACGCGTTGGGCTCGCGACTGGTAAGAAATCAGAGGTTGGCAGAGGAGTTTGACCATGGAAGTTTTCCAGTTCGAATGGATCGCCTATCTCATCGCTTTGGTGCTGCTGATCCTGTTCCTGCAGGCAGCGATTTACATTTTTCGGGAATATGAGCGTGGGGTTTTGTTTACGCTGGGGCGGTTCACACGGGTTTCGGGGCCGGGGTTTGTTCTGATTATTCCGGTGGTGCAACAGCTTGTACGCACTGACCTGCGCATGTTTGTCGAAGATGTGCCCAGCCAGGACGTGATTAGCCGCGACAATGTCTCGGTCAAGGTCAATGCGGTGATCTATTTCCGCATCGTGGATCCACAGCGGGCCATCATCAACGTGGCCGATTTCCGCGCCGCCGTCAGCCAATTGGCGCAGACCACGTTGCGGTCGGTTCTGGGCAAACACGAACTGGACGAGATGCTGGCCGAACGCGACAAGCTCAACGCCGATATTCAGGAGATTCTGGACCGACAGACCGACGCCTGGGGCATAAAGGTGGCGAATGTCGAGATCAAGCACGTGGATATCAACGAAAGCATGGTCCGCGCCATTGCCAAACAGGCCGAAGCAGAACGCCTGCGCCGGGCGCGGGTCATCAATGCGCAGGGTGAGTTTCAGGCGGCGTCGAAACTGGTGGAAGCTGGCAAGCTTTTGGCGACTCAGCCGAACTCGATGCAGCTGCGCTATTTCAACGCCCTCAATGACATTGCCACCGACGGTACAACGACGGTTGTGTTCCCGCTGCCCATTGATCTGCTTCCAAAGGCGTTAAAGAAAGACGAATGAGGCGCATGTGTCTACAGCGAAAACCGGAGAAACGGCGATTGTCCTCGGGGGAACCGGGTTCCTCGGGCGCCGGGTGGTTCAGCAGTTGCAGGGCAGGGGGTTCGCCGTCGGCGTCGCAACTCGATATCCAGACTAGGTCGCCCGGTTTGGCAATGATCCAGACGGTGCGGTCCGTGTGGTGCATTGTGATTTGAAATGCCCCGATACGGTGCAATGCGCGTTGCAGGGCGCTACTGTGGTCGTCAACTGCATTGGCCTCTATGTTGAAACCCGGAAGGACACCTTTCGGGATGTGCATGTAGCCGGAGCCCGAACGGTAGCCGAAACGGCGAGGTCAGTTGGTGCCCGCTGTCTGGTGCATATCTCGGGGATCGGAGCTGATCGAGTCTCTCCATCTGCCTATGTTCGCGCCCGTGCGGAAGGCGAAGATGAGGTCTGCCGCGCCTTTCCGGAGGCCACGATATTGCGACCCAGCGCCATGTTCAGCCGCAGCGGCGTATTTTTCGGGGAGCTCGACGCGATTGTTCGGAGCATGCCTGTTCTTCCGTTATTCGGTGACGGCAGCGTTCGGTTGCAGCCGGTTCATGTGGGCGATGTGGCCAAGGCGGTGGCCTCCGCTTCGGAAATTTCCAGGCCGCGTGGACGCGTCTATCAGCTGGGCGGGCCGGATGTGTTTACTTACAGGGAAATCCTGCGCCGTTTGGCACGGCGCAGTGGCAAAAGGAAGTTTCTGTTGCCTGTGCCCTATCGATTCTGGTGGTTTCTTGCTTCAGCGATGGCGGTCTTGCCCAGGCCGCCCGTCACACGCGCTCAGGTCGCGCTAATGCAGAGGGACAACGTGGTCGGTGACAATTTCGCAAATTTTTCAGATATTGGGATCAATCCGAGATCCGCAATTGCCTTGGGTCTCGTCTGATCGAATCGCAGCGCTGGCTCTGTTTGCAGTACGAGGCGGAACCCCGTATGACGTGTCAGTGTTCCTAGGCATCCGAGAGAATGGTGGTTTCCTTTGGGTGCGGTTCCGGTCGTCTGCTGAAAAGCATGATCAGGCGGTCCGGCACAGCGAAAGGACAGTGTGAGGTTCTGTCGCAAAATTTGGTGTGGCCAAAATCGACCTTTTCGTGGGACACACTTACTCTGCGATCTCAGCGAACAACCGAAAGCCGGAGACCGTCGTATGGAGGAATTGCCGTTTTCGGAGGCTCTGTTGCAAACTTTTGACAGCTAACGGTCTCTTGGTTGGCGGGAGAATGACTTCCGGTCTGAACCAGTTGAAAGCCCATCCATGATTTCCTTCAAAGGCGCACAATATCCGAAGGATGTGATCCTATTCGCTATATTCTTTTATGTTCGGTACGGCGTGTCTTACCGAGATCTTGAAGAGATCATGCGCGAACGCGGCGTTTCGGTTGACCACGCTACGCTGAACCGATGGGTGGCACGGTATTCCGGTGCAATCGCAGAAGTCGCGCGGCGTCGAAAAGCGCCGGGTGATCGTTCTTGGAGGATGGATGAAACCAATATCAAAGTGAGAGGTGCGTGGGTTACCTTTATCGAGCCGTCGACAAACATGGAAAGACCCTTGATTTCATGCTTTCACGGCGTCGAAACAAGCCAGCAGAGGTTCTGTCGCAAATTCCATTGAGAATTGAGTGTATGAAGCCGGCGAGGCAGTTATCCTGCCAATTGGGCGAACTGCTGAAACGGCGAGATTCCAGGCGTGAATTGGCCTTTGCGGATCATGTTAACCAATTCGATGCCAGCGTGAGCGGACTCCACTGAATCAAAAGACTTAAAACCCAATGTCGGCCTGACCCACCTTCTCTGGTTGATTTTTTCGGCCAAATCGCCGCAGCGGATACGTTGCCGCATTAGCGTCAAATTGCGACCTAAATATTGACATCTCATCTCGCAAGTAGAACGTGTGTTTGTTCTGTGCGCAGTACGCTTTTTGGGGTGCTGCTCATTTGGACATCGCTTCGTGATGCACACAAAAATTCGGAGAATACATTGAAAAAATTGTAATTTTTCTTGTCTCTGCGGCGACCTTGTTGGCTACTCCTAGCTTTGCGGCTTCAAACTTTCTCCCCGAAGCAGTGAGTAGTTTCGAAACCATCTCACATAGTGGTGGGTGCCGGAAAGACAGCCCGCGCGGCAAGTGCTGCCATGCTGGGTCGAAACCTTATCATTGTCACTGACACGACCACAGTTGTTCATCGACAACTACAAACCAAAGCCGGGACATCAGTCGTATTTCTATCTGATGCCCTGGCAATCAAAAAATGAGGGACTAATGAAAAAACTCGGCATAGCAATGTGCGGGCTTGCGCTTGTTTCGGCTTGTGCTCAGCAACCAGCGTCAATTACGCCAGTTTCCATGGGCGATACATACGATGGTGTTTCCTGCACGAGAGCATCTGAACTCTACAAGCAAGAAGCAGCCAAAGTTCCAACTCTTGTTGCTGCCCAAAAGAAAGCTGTTACAGGCGATGCCTTGGGAGTATTTTTGGTGGGCGTTCCTGTCTCGAGCTTATCAGGCGGCGATCTGGAAGGCGAAATCGCGGCGACCAAGGGTAAACTGATTGCTCTAGCAGGGCGCTTGGATGCATGCGGAACTTCCCCCGCGCAAGTCGCTTGGGGCTAGAAAATACTTCCGAACACGAAAACGAAGTAGTGCCGTTAGAAATGGCGGCACACTCTATGGTACTTCTGTTGCTTCAGAGTTCGGCCTTTTGCATCCACTCTCGGTCCACCGTAAGGCGGTCGTCAACGCACCCGTAGGTACTCGCTCCGGTGGCCTCAATGGTTGTACCCTAGCACCCGGTCAATGGTCTCCTGAGGTGCCCCTGCAAGGCGCAGTTTGGCGCTTGCTCTGTTCCGCAGGCCATAGCTCGCTAAGTTAGGCGTGTTGGTTGACGGTATACGCGCGCCCTTACCTCAATCGTGCTCAAAAATGTTGGCAACGCCCTCGACAGACCCGGGGGCTCGGAAACCGTCATGTCGCAGCGGATCGGCTAAATGGAAGCGGCGCTGTCACCACCGCGGCTTGAACTCTAACGATCTTGTTAGTGGTGTTTTCGGTTAGGCTGAATTCCGGATTCTCGGCGCGTTAACGTTTGGTCTGGAGAAGGCCGCATTGAACCAGATTCGAGACAGATCCCGGGATATTCCTACTCTTTGCGCCACACGATCACAATCGGCAGGAGAATATGGCCATAGTCCAACGGAAATTTGGTCGCGGCCAGCACCCTCACTATCCAAAATCTCCGGTGACGAGCCGATGAGACGGTAGATTCTCACCATCCGTGCGTCGAAGACGCCTGCAATATGGGTCAACCCAAAACCCTTCATGACCTCGCCTCCGCTGAGCATAATCGCGCCAGCCACACGAGGAGAGGCGTTTCTTGAGAGACAGAAGCGAGTGACCTCCCATATCAGTGGGCTGCGAATTGGCGTGCCGCCCGTCAGGTGTCCAAAAACTTCATTGACCATGACCGGTCCAGTGGTCGGCAGCATTCGCATTGAACCGCCGTGGCGACCATCCTCTTCTTCCCAAATCACATAGAGTGGATTCAGATTGTCGTATTTGTCTCGCTCGTGACCGTCATCGTTCACATCGACATCCCACCCAAGGCGGGTTTTAAACTGATCCGCACGATCACGGAACATTTCATCAGCCAACCCTGGGAATTTGTACAACTCATCCGCGTAGATGTAGCGAAGCATTACATGCACCCTCTGTTTTCTTTTCAGAAGCAACAGATGCAGGATTATGGTTAACACTGTGTCATCAAGTGAGTTGGGCGCTAGTGATTTGTTAATAAATGTAAAAACTGCTTAGTGAGTGCCAGGATGAAGGCGGGTTACTTATGGGGATTTGTCGCAACTTTTGCTCCATTTATTCGCGGTTAGATGGTTATGTTAAAGGCGCCACGTATTTCGAATGAGGTTGAGTGTGGCGATTTCCTTCAAGGGCGCAAACTTTCCAAAAGAAGTGATCTTGCATGCGCTTTACCTTTACCTAAGCTACTCAGTTTCGTAGGGAGATCTGGAAGAAGTTCTGGCGGAGCGGGGCGTGGTTATCGACCATGAGGCCTTGAACCGTTGGACCGCCAAGTATGCGCCACTGATCGCCGAAAATGCACGCCGCCGGGAACGCATCTGTGTCCGCTCCTGGCGGATGGACGAAACGTATTTGCGCTTCAAGGGGGCGTGGACCTATCTCTATCGAGCCGTTTACAAGCACGGGAAGACGCTAAATTTCATACTGTCCAGCCGACGAAACAAAGCCGCGGAAAGCAATATTTTCGCCCGAGCACTCAACGTGAACGGGCTCGCCCGCAAAAATGTTATCAACAAGAATAGCGCGAACACAGCCGGCATCATGGCCATCTACAAAATGCTGAATGGTTTGATTGTTCGATACCGATTGAAATGCTCAGGCGGGACTTCAGGATTAACATCTTTTAACTGGATCACCGAATTCATCAAACGGCGTACCCGTCCATGCCGGGGTTTAAGTCTTTCATATCTGCATCCGCAATTTCGGACGGTATTGAAGTCGCACAGATGATCCTAAAAGGTCAATTCGAAGGCGGTGTTTGCCCTTTCATGCTGTCCGAGTGGTTTGCCAATAGAGAACCTTAAAGTTCAAGCAGCTTCCAAATCCCAGAGGATTTTTACGGCAGGACCCAGCCAATTTTTGCAACAAAGCCAACACATCCCTGTTAACGATCTGTTAAGCAAAATGTCTCAATTATGACTAAATTGGAAAGCTGCGCTATGGGTGGGGAGCACATGGACGACAACTTCTTAGAACGCGCCAATCAGGTCAAATTGAGGTTAGAGGCAGAAGGCATGCACCAAACGGCAATTGCAATTGAGTATGTCATTCAAGACTACAAAAACTCGCTTAACGCGAAAGAAGGACAACTTCATACTACAATATCCCAAATTCAAAGGTATAGTTAACCGCACGTTAACCTTCTCGACTTGAATATGCGCAAGCAGATTTCTCAAGGAGGTCTTTATGTGCAGTAGTCACTGGTTTGTGGATGCTTTTGTGGAACTAGCTGAAGAGGCCCGCAAAAAAGACATTCCCAGCGTTTTGTTAGGTCTTGGCGTTGCCTTAGATGAATTCTGTGAAGAAGCGGCACTGACAAATGAGCAGCGTGAGCAAATCTCAAACCTGGCTAACTCGGAACGACAGCGCAGCAGTGAGAAATATTGCAGCGAATGAAAACAGACGCCCTCTGAAAAGGGCACGGGTTGTTCGGTTTACACTGCTTCTGGTTGGTGTTTCTCACATTGCTGCGCTTCTATTCGGTGTTATTGGCAGTTGGTGACTCTAATTTGAGGTTATGAAGTGCATTGTGCGGCCAATGATCAAGAATTGGCGGAATTTTCCAAATGATGTACCATAGAACCGCAATTTGTCTGTTATGATCTTCCTGGGATGAAGCCAAATCGACCTTTCAGACTGCGAGTAGCAGGTTCGCGAGCTGTATGTCCCCTTTTCGGTAAGAACTTTTCGTCCAGCACGACACCTTTCTGTTAAAAATACGCGCCAAAACCAATACTTGCGATCTGAGATTTTGCGACAATTTCACCCCGAGGCCCCCATTGCCTAGGCAGTATTGTCTTTCCGGAAATTTGCGAGCGATCAACGGTCCGAATTTGATGAAGTAACGCCAAACAGTCTGACAGGGCACATCGATCCCACGTTGAAGAAGCATCTCCCCATCTTCCCGGAAGCCGAGATTGAACCATCAATGGAGCCACGCCACATGCGCAATGATGTCGGGCGGAAAGCGATTCTATCGAGAAATCTACGTTCAAATCAAAATAAGAGCAACCAAACGAAGGCTACCGTGACAACACGCATCTGGCCAATAAATTTGACGGACCTGGAACCCAACTGCCAAGCCGAAGCGAAAACCAGATCGCCCCAGGCAATTGCCGAATTATTCAAATACTATTAAGAGAAAGAAATTTATTGTCTAAAAATTGAATTGCGCATGCAACCTCACTTAATCTCTCGTTAACAAAAAATTTGATAGTAACATTTGTGGTTATTGATTGGGGTATCTCGATGCATAAAGTTAGAACCGTCATGAATTCAAAAGGTGACTTTAGTGAGGTAATCACAAAGAACCACTTTGGCTCAAATATGCTATTCCAGTCGGACAGGCTAGATCACGACTCCGATTTTCGCGAAGTATTTGAAAAATCAGGAGCCAATTTTATTCGGTACCCAGGTGGAACGGTTTCCGAGGAGTATTTTGATTTATCCAATCCAAACTCAAACGGTCAAAAAAATGTTTTAGACGAGTTGTTTGGATACAAAACAGTAAGGGAGCGCGAAGTAACTCCACTCTCAGATTTTCTTGAATACTCGAAAGAAATCGGAGGAACACCAGTAATCGTACTCCCCACATATCGGTATTTTAACGGTAAAAATGGAAAAATTGGAAACGGTGCTGAAGAGGAAGTTCGAGGGTTTATCCGGGCACTTTTGTCCGGAGAACACGGTCCTGCGGATCAGGTTGTACTTGAGATAGGTAACGAATGGTACCAACCCAGATTTGACTGGAATGTTGGCCAGTTTGGGCGCTTGCAAGCCGAATTGGCATCGTTGATTGACTCCGAAGCTCGTCTTTTAGGAATGCGGAATGATGTCTCGATTTTGGTTCAATCCGGAAGAACCGAGGAAAACAATAAAGTTTTGACCTCGTTCTTTGACGAGGGCAACAAGTCCACGGTGGATGGCGTTATAACACATGCTTACGGAACTAATTCTTCAGGGGACCCACTTGGGATAGGTGGCGGAATTGGCAGGAGATTGGAGCAAATCGATGACATGTGGTCTTCCGCACTTGGCAAGGAAATCGAGCTCGCGGTTACAGAATGGAACGTAGGTGAAAGCGGTGAAAGCACTACAGCGATCAACGGGACGATGCGATTGGCACCGCTCATGCGTATGTTCTCCGAGATGATCTCCAACGGTGTTGATCTAGCGTCGATTTGGTCCACTCAAACAAGGGGTCCGGCTGGTTTAACCACTACTCACAACGGTGACGACAACTTTACTCCGACAGGTTACCTATTTTCGTTGCTGTCCGATAGATTGGAAGGAAAGCGGCTGGTCAATCCAGACGAAGAGCCTTGGCTGAAAAATTCTTCAGGCGAAAAGGTTGGATATAACTACGTATTCCAGGAAAAAAATGAATCTACTGTAATTTTCGTTTCTGGCGTTAATGAAGAAATATCGCTAAGCGCGGATATTTCACAGTATGCTTCTGGAGATGCATATGTCTTTGCCAGCAAAATCATTGGCGCACCTGGCCAAATATGCACTAAATACTGGTCTGACGCTTCAATTTCCTATGAAACAAATTTGGACTTGAGTTCGGGCGGCTCCGACTTTCGTTTTAATTATACACTAGACCCGTACGAGTTTGTAGCTGTTCATATTGTCAAGGGCAAAGGCGTCACTATCGACGCCGACAACCAAAACGCAATTTCTGACAAATTGGTCGGAACAGGTTATTCAGATAACCTCAATGGAAATCTCGGTGACGATATTATCCTTGGCGGCTTCGGGCACGACATCTTGGAAGGAGGGTCGGGTGTTGATTATTTAGATGGTGGTTACGGACATGATAAAATCAATGGCGGAGAGGGTAATGATGAATTGGTCGGCGGCAAGGGTAATGACAATCTTGCAGGTGGAATTGGGGATGACATACTGAGACCTGGAAATGGTGGCGGAAAAGCTGATGGCGGTGATGGTATCGATACTATGTCCTTTAAAGACGCCGGAGTTGGAGTAATCATTCACTCCCCAGATGGGAAGGCTGAAGTTGGT
Source organism: Ruegeria sp. BJ6 (assembly GCF_056537885.1). Lineage (NCBI taxonomy): Bacteria > Pseudomonadati > Pseudomonadota > Alphaproteobacteria > Rhodobacterales > Roseobacteraceae > Ruegeria > Ruegeria sp. BJ6. The sequence continues at coordinate 24,649 of NZ_JBQFSG010000009.1, forward strand.
TCACTTTCTTTAAGGTTTTCTGGAATTGAAATCGTGCACGGGAGTAGTTGGTCTGACAAATTTTTTGGTGGAAGTGGGGGAGATACTTTTTTTGCAGCAGAGGGCAATGATCGCCTTTTTGGAGGAGCCGGAAATGACTTTCTAAAAGGGGGTCTTGGGCAAGACTATCTCGAAGGTGGCGACGGAGCTGATATTCTTGTCAGTGGCAGTGGAAACGATACACTGATTGGCGGAAATGGAGACGATCTCTTACGGGTCGGAAATGGGGGAGGAAGAGTTGATGGAGGTGAAGGTACTGATACATTGTCATTTATGGATGCCGGAGTTGGAGTAACCATTCATTCCCCGGATGGAATGGCTGAAGTTGGTTCGTTTTCTTTAGGATTTTCTGGAATTGAAATCGTGCATGGGAGTAGTTTGTCTGACAAATTTTTTGGTGGAAACGGTGGAGATGTATTTTTTGCAGAAGAAGGCAATGATTATCTTTTTGGGGGAACCGGAGATGACTTTCTAGAGGGCGGCCTTGGGCAAGATTATCTCGAAGGTGGTGACGGTGCCGATACCCTTGTCGGCGGCAGTGGCAACGATACATTGATCGGTGGGCAAGGAGACGATCTCTTACGGGTCGGGAATGGGGGTGGAAGAGTTGAAGGGGGGGAAGGTACCGATACTTTGTCCTTTGAAGATGCCAGTGATGGCGTTTCAATTTGGACAAATAGTGGCGTCGTTGAAGTTGGCCTCAAGAACCTAGAATTTGAGGGCGTCGAAATCGTCCGTGGAAGCGATTATTCGGACACCTTTGAGATTAGTTCTGAGGGTGGAGATTATTTGGGGCAAGATGGAGATGATTTCTTTTTCATACAAGGTGGCGAGGATTGGGTGGCAGATGGTGGAGGCGGCAACGACAGCTTTTTGGTATCGAATGGGAATGGGCAAGTATTTGGAGGCAGCGGAAATGACTTCTTCTATCTCCACGGAGGAAGTTCCAAGATAGATGGCGGTAGCGGGAATGACACATTCGTATTGGTTTGCGACGAGACCGACGTCATCGTATTTCGGGAAGGTGGAGAACAAGACAATATCTCAGGATTCACGTCCGGCAGCGATATAATTGAATTGCACGGTATGAGTAGGGACAAGCTTTCTATAATACAAGAAGAACAGGGAACACTGCTAGACTTCGGAAACGACGATTCGATATATTTGTCTGGTGTACATGATTTTGACGCCAATAGTGATCTGGTCTTCCTTTAACGTCACATGCTACTGCTGTAGACTATAAGAAAAGGCATTCCCTACTTGTTTGAGCGTATGTTTTGATTTGTTTAGAGTCAGGACTTATAGCCAATAGATGACGACTGTGACCAGAGCGATGGCCTAGAGGAAGACCTTCGAACATCGGTCGTATGTAGTTGCCACACGCTGCCAGTCTTTCAGTCTTCAAATCATGATCTCAATGCGGATGTGGCGTTTGTATTGGCCTTGTCATATTTGACGATGGTCTTGCGTTGGTTTCGACCCGGGACGCAGGCACGTATTCCTCAATTTTTTGACGCTTCGCAAAACCAAACTGCGTCGTGACCAAGTTCTCCTACCCCCAATCGACATCCGATATACTACTCAGCAACGCTCACGCGGCGATGTAATCAGCTAACCTACACGGCAGTGGCGAACGGGTTCAGCGGGCACCTCTTGCTGTCACAGATTGCGTTCAGCTTGGTACTCATGCCGCCCTTCGTGTGGCCGGTCAGATATCCGCGGCGCTCTTTTTCACCTTCAAGCTGGAAGCGGTGGGGTGAGCATTCAGGTAAGTTGCGTCGAGGGCGACAACCCAAAGTAAAAGAGTTTAAGTGTTACCCAACCGGCTTCTCCTACATCGATATCGGTGAGGTCAAAAACAAGGAGGGAAGTATCCTTCTCTTTGTCGCCATTGCTCGAACCAGCAAGTTCGCAATGGCCCAACTGGCAGAGAAAGCAAGCCGAAAGACGGCATGAGAGTTCCTCGAACGCCTGCTGGTTGCTGTGCCCTACTGTATTCACATGGTTCTAACTAACAGCGGTACCCAATTCACTGACCGGTCCCGCGGACAGAATACCATCTATTCCAGGTTATGCGGATTGACATGGCTTGTGTAACCAATGGGATCGAACACCGGATGGCAAAACCGAACCATCTATGGGTCAACGGCAAGGTCGAGCGGTACCATTTCGATAATCACGACCAGCTTCGTGGCAACCTCGCCGACTTCCTCAATGCTCACAACTACGCCAGCCGTCTCAAGGCACTCGATGGACTCACACCATACGAACACATCTGCAAAATCTGGATTTCAGAGCCGGACCGCTTCATCCTGAATCCGATCCACCAAATTCCGGGACTAAACACCTGGTCAACAACTTGGCAGCACCTGCGAAGTTTGCGACAACGCTGAAAGAAAACCAAACAAACCTGTCAACGGAACTTAAGGATTTTTGTCTCTGCCGTTGTCCGCCGAGATATTTGCAAATGGAAGCGCAATGACCAAAACCATCCATATCCATTTGGGACCGCACAAAACGGGGTCATCAGCCATACAGCAAACATTAAGGCAAGAACGTGACGTTTTGGAGAAGCGTTTTCAGCTGTATCCATTAATAGGTCAGGAGATCACGCAGGTTGCAGAATCACTGATGCGTTGTAAATGGGATCAGGCTGCACTTGATCTACGGTCATTGGCTCAATTGCTAGACGGTAAGCGAGGCGATTGTGTAATTTCCTGCGAGGATTGGGCGGGCGATTTGCCAGGTCGTTCAAAAAAAAGAAGACCTTACCCAAACCTCTGGAAGAACATTAACGTCATTCGAAAGGCATTTCCTGACCATGTCTGCAAGTTCTACTTTTTCGTTCGAAATCCGGATGACTGGATCAAAAGTTCTTACACTCAACTCACAAAACACCACACCGTGTTCTCTTCAATGGAACAGTATCGGTCGTTTCTACACTTCGACCAACTTTGGGAGGCGGTGTTAGAAAGACCTCGAGCTAAACTCCAGTCAAACCTTGTTACTATTCCTTATCGAGAAGAAGAGAGTTTTTGTTCCGCTCAAGCACTATTGCGCACGATTCTAAATAGGAAAAGCATAGAATTTCAGTCCTCCAAAGTGACACGTGTAAACACTTCTCCGCCAACGAGCACCCTGGCCATTTTTGAAGCTATAAACCGATCAAGTGCTTCACGCGAAGCAAAGAACACCGCCAAATCAAGATTGCGGAGTGACGCAATAAGCAATGTCTGGGAACCCGAAGAACTGGTACTCCCTATGTGGCCACCTAGTGAAACGAAACCTACATGGCTGTCAAAAGACTTAGAAAAGCTGTGGACACGTGCAGGAGGAAGAGTGCCCTCCCAAAATCAACCTTGTTTGCTTCCGCGCCCATTTTCTGATCTGACCAAATTTCGAATGCGACCAGTAGCCGGTTCGAAAAACCCGCCATTCGGTGAGCGTTCGGACATGAAAAAGCAGCTAAAAATTCTCAGCCATCGCTTCAACGGCCAGCCTCGAACTTGCCTGGTGCTTGGGTTGACCATAAGCTACTTGCGCCGAAACACGGAACACACGGAACATGCGGCATACTTATTTCATCGCTTGTGGGAAGAAGAACATGAAATATTGCTCGCCACCTTGCCTACGAGATGGCTTATTTCGACTTTTCAGACATTCATAGACCATGGGGAGAACGAAAACCAACGAATGGTTGGTTCTTCAGCGTATTTCTATTCGAACATGATGAAGGCCTATGAGGCAGAACGCGCGTTGGAGGCAATGCCATCAGACGCAATCTACGAAAATACTGAGCCAACAACCAAGTCCGGATTTAGGGGGTTAGACAGGTTTAAGCTCGGACAGACCGATCTTATGACAAATATTAATGCATTGCTCTTGGAGCAATCATCAAAAGACAGGCGGATTGGGCGCGTTGTTCATGAGTTCTTATTGCGTACAAAACGCTCCCATTCGGTATTTTCGCGCATGGACCAAAGCCGAATTGCACTTGATGTTGATGAGATCCGCTTTTCGGATTGCTGGAGTTTCTATGAGAAACCAAAACCAAGAAGATAGTAACATTCTATCATCATGTGTTTGTCAGACGAGATAGCGGACGTGTCGCGAAGTCAAAGGGTTTTTCAAAAAAAGTCAAAGTGCTATCGACGCAGATTGAGGAGGAAGTTGATGTATTCGGAGACAGTCAGTTCGGCGGCGCGCCTCGGCGATGAAGGAATGATGGCCTGCACTCCTTCCGCGTCGGCCAGAGCACCCCTCAATTCAAAGATTGTAACGTCTGTATTGTCTCACCAGTTTTCGAAGAAGGTCTGATGTGGGGCCAGTTTGCCTGTATCGCGTAGGCGGTCCACATGGGCAGGCGTCGCGTGACATCTGGTATTGACCCGACATGCCCAGCGAGATCTCGCTGCAGGCGTGAGCTTCAGGCGAAACGCTGCAGCGCGTATGCGGAGTCCTTCTTTAGTGTATAACTGAAACCGCGCACGAGGCCTTGCCGGCAGTGGTGCTGACTTAATCCATCCTACCAACCAAGATGGATCACAATCCGAATTACATGACCCCCCCGATTCAGGTTTTCTCGAAACGCTTTAGATCGCTGTTTTTGTGGGATTTGCGCCCGCTGCACTTGGCGATGGCGCGTTGTGCGAAAAATGAGCAATCGGTCAAGAGCGCAAATTACTTCCGCATGAGATGTTCCAAACCGCGCTTGTTGCCGTCAATCACAACCCGGTACTGAAAGCACTTGCAAACCGTCTTAGCAACGCCGAGAACGCACACGCGACTATTATTGTCGCCGTCGCTCCCAAGCTTGTCACAATAGAAAATGCATTGTGCAAGTCGAGCCAAAACTGGAGCGCTGAAGCTGGGTAAAAGATACAGTTGCTAAGTAGCCCCCGCGACTAGGGAATTTTTTAGCAACGTTTTTCTAACGTGTTGTAATACATCAATCACTTGTTTAGCTACAGTGGGCTTTACCTTGGCTTCTTTGACGGCACCGTCTGAAATTTTCTCATCCATAAGTAGTTGAATCTGCCTGTAGATCTGGGTTCTATGTTGAGCACCTAGTGGATCGCCAAGGTCGTAGTTTTCAATGCACAAAGCGACTTCATTCGCAAGCATTGATGAAATTTTAACAAGCCGTTCCAACTCTATCGGCCTTGCTGAAAGTGCGATTAACGCGCTCATGGCAAGGATATCGTAGAAGTTAGGAAGTGCTTCGTTGCGGCCGCAACCGAAGGTGACGCTTGTACCAAAGTGCGGTTGTAGAAGCATCCAGGCAAACTCGATTTGTGACACTGGCTGCTTGAGTACTTCTATAGCGTCTTTGAATTGGAAGGGCGTGGTAGTAGCGCAGATCATCATTGAGATTCTCCCTAGGGTTGTGCAGATCCTTTAGGAGAATATTGAAATTTTTCTTAAATTATTCGGCGCAAAGATCTGATTCTAATACCATCTAAATCTGTAGTGTTGAGATCCAATTTTTTTTGAAAAAATTATCAAAACGTTAATCTATGCGGGTTGAATTTGTTCCAATCTTGCAATCAAGGAAAGCTGGTATGACGCAGTTCGTTTGGATCATAGATTTACTCAACGATCTTGAGTCGTTTTCTGCTATGAATGGATTTCGTCACCTAGAGCGTTCCTTGGGTGATGCAAAGGCCGCATATGAGACTGATATTCAGAACTTCGAAGATGCCAGCATATCAAAAGAAGTGACGGTGGAGCTTATAAGGTCTGATGCTTGAACTTGGATAGGTACCATAGTTCTGAGTTGATCAATCACTGTTCGACCTGATGAATTTATGAAGTCAATAGTGCGTGTATACTCGTATTGAGCCGATCGTGCCGACATTCGATATGCCCGCCAACCGACCGGCCTATCCAATGTTTGAAAGCACAGATCACGACTGTGCTCGTTTCCATTTACCGCATCTCTCATATCCCGGTCGGTAACGAGATGGCGAAACTTCAAGCCGCACACCGAGAGGTCTTCGGCGACGCGGTCGGCAAATGACGTTTTTGCGCGACTCGCAAGATGCCAACCATGCTGCCGTTGCCGGCAAGGTGCACTACCTTGAGAAAATTCCAGATCAGCCGGACTATGATGTGTTGATGCGCAAGTTGGGTTTCCTCGAACAGCTCAGTTATTTCCTGGAAGACGCGTAGGGCATGCTGTTCTGGCGGCCGGTACCGCGGCCCGTTAAGCAACCAGCGTGCATAACAGCTCGAACCCCAACGCTGAAATGTCGCTAAATGGCCGCTTCGATCTTCGTCTTCAGCAAATGACGGTTGCGCAACGACATTGGGGATTGTCCTGGCCGCGTGTGCTTTGACGTCCCTGTGGAACTATCAATACATGCGACACGCGTAATCACTCAGGTCGCGCGTCTTCCGAAATCTCGATAAACGACAAACCGATGATAGATGATGCGACGAAAGTCATCCTAAGCAGTCATTCCTTCGTGGCGCAGCATTGGTAACTTTGAGCCCATTCTCTCATATACTGCATCGCACCCCGATGACGACTCGGGACGGACACCGGCTATTCGCCGTAATGAGCACCAAAGACCGCTTTGACTTCCATAGGCACTCAATGAACAGTGTGGTTAGAATCTGCTTGGTGACACACCGAATTCATTCTTGAACAATCGTGAAAACTCGCTGGAGCTGGAGAAGCCCGATTTCATTGCAATATCGGTCATGGAAAGCTTGAGGGAACGTTGCTCAATCAAACTACGTGCAGCTTCCAGCCTCCTGAGTCTCAGGCGTTCCATCACAGAGGGACCTTCTGCGAAAGCCTTGTAAAGATAGCTGCGTGATACGCCACATGCAGCGGCAATCGCTTGAGGGGTTAAATCCTGGTCCCTGAACTTGGTATCGATATACGCCAGAACTTTTGCCCGCACCGATTGAATGGCCAGACTATCTTCCGACATCATGCCTCCAGATAAGAGGAAAAATGCGACCGTATCCAGCATTTGGTTTGTCAGAAAGGATTTGGCGGCTTCATCGTCATCCTGGACGTTCTCAAGCAGTTCCAGAATTAGGCATTGAAGCATGTGAAAGATAGCATCCGGTTGCACGATAGGGCGGGATAGAATTTTCGCCTGGCGCCCCAGCCTGTTTTCCAGACCTTCCGTCGGTATCTGCACGTTGAATGTTGAATAGTTTTGCTCGACGCGAAGTTTGGCAGAAAGACCATTGTTGATCAGGTAGGTGTTCTGGGGGACCAGCTTGGTCTCCACATCACCAATCTTGCAAAGAGCCGCGCCACCTTCGGGGAAACTGAGAGAAAAGAAAGGAACTTCGCTTGAGTTGGGTCTGTTCGCTTTTTCAAATTGTTGGTTGCCGAACTCAATGCGATTGAATGTCAGGTCACCAACTCTTCGGCTGCTCAAACTTCCTATAATATCGCCTTCGGCAATGGGCTTAACATCCAATTCACCCCACACACCGCTGAAGATTGCCTGCCAATCGTCCTTTCCTTTACCCAGTTTTTTCCCTTTGGAGGAGCCGACAAACGGCAAAGATGCACTTATCTTGCTGTGATGATTGATCGACATTCTGCATCCACTTCACTTGATAGTGGACGCTATCACAAATTCTCGTGCCCGCAAACACAAGCCAATGCACAAGGCGATTGTTTAACCTCTTAGCTGGAATTTTCGAGAAGAAGGCTTCTCGGCTTCTTGGAGGAGGAAAAATGAAAAACTCTGTGATTGCTACCCTTTTGGGTAGCGCAACGCTTGTTGCAACTGCAGCCCACTCTGAAACGACGGAATGGACACTGGCCTACCTTGCCGTCAAGGGCACGATCTACGAAGAGGTGGCGCTGGCGATCCCCGATCGCATAGCAGCAGCGACCGACGGCCAGTTGATCATCACAGCGAATTCGTCGCTGGTGAAGGGCAACCGCTTGCTGGAAGGTGTGCGTGACGGCCTGGTGCAGATGACACTGCCTTTGACAGGCTACTACACGGGCTCTCAGCCTCTGTTCACGGTTCCCAGCCTGCCGGGCATTTCGGAAAGCTATGACGACCTGAAAGCGCTGTCCGCGTCGGAATACGGCGATCAGGTTCGTGCTGTTTACAACGACACCTACAACTCTACTGAGTTGATGGAGACTGCTTTCTGCCCGCAGACCCTGTTTTCCACAACACCGATCACAACAGTTGATGAGTGGAAAGACCGCAAGTTGCGCGTGAACAACCGCGGCACTGGGTTAGTTGGGGCCGAACTGGGTGCTACGACCGTTTCGCTGTCCGCTGGCGAGGTGCTGCCAGCGCTGGAGCGCGGTGTGATTGAAGGCGTGATCACAGATACCTGCTGGGCATATGGTGCGGGTTTCAGTTCGGTCATAACCAATGCTTCGGATTGGAAACTTGGCTCGGTTGTGCCTTCGCCGGTTCTAGTCAACAACGACGCCTGGAATGAACTGCCTGAGGATCTGCGGGTGAAAGTGGCTGCCGAGTTTGAAGCAATCGAAGCGGATTTTGAAGCCCGTTGGCGTGAGCGCGCCGCAGAGCTTCCGGGGCTTTGGGCAGAAGCAGGTGTTGAATTCACAGAAGTCTCCGACGAGGAAAATGCAAAGGTTCTCGCCGACGAGGTGCAGGCGCCGGTCATCGCGGCGTGGCGTGAGGACATGGACCGCGCAGGCTTGGACGCTAACGCGGTTCTTGAAACTGCGCGTGGCGCAGTCAACTGAGCATGGCCTCTCTAGAAGAAATTGAGCTGAAGGCGGCAACGCCTTCAGCCTTTCCCCGCTCCGTCGCTGCAATGTCCCAATGGCTGGGAATCATTGCGGTTGTTATCATGCTCGTAAGCGTAAACTTCGAAGTTATCGGTCGCAGTTTCTTTGGGTATGCAACGATCTGGGTAACCGAGGTTTCCACCTACCTTGTTGTTGCAATTACATTTCTTGGCGCTGCATTTGTTGCCGGACGTGATGCAAACGTGCGTGTGGACCTGGTGCTCAACCAGTTTTCTGACACCCGCCAAGAGGATATCAAATCAGCCATGTCGTGGATGGCGCTGCTTGTCACGTTGATCACGTTGTGGCAAGTCACTGGCTTCTGGTTTGAAAACTTCGAAAGCGGCGCGCGCAGCTGGAGTCTGTTGAATGCGCCATTGTGGATTCCACAGGCAGGCGCGGTGATTGGTCTGATTGCACTGGCCATTGTGCTGGGGCCAAAGCAAACCTCCAAATTTGGCATTGCTGCGTGGATCTTCACGGGCCTTGGAATCGTTCTGGCCGTCGCAGCGGGAGGGCATTTTCTTCCCACGAAACTGGCGCCTGTCACCGGAGTCCTTTGCCTCGCTTCCCTAACTCTGCTCGCGGCCGCATTGTCCGGCGGGCTTCGAACGCTTTTGATTTTAGCCATCGTTGTGGTGCCAGTCCTACTGCTCTTCTGGGTGACAGATGGCGCGGGTCTTTCGTTGAAATCCGTCGGCTTGATCGCGGTTCTCTTTTTTCTGCTGTTCTCTGGTCTGCCAGTTTTCTTCACGCTTTTGACCATCGGAATTTTTGCGATGCTGTTCTGGTTGCCGCCGGTGGCTCTGGCCGCAGTCGGAGAACGCGCTTGGGAAGCCGTCAACACCTTTGAACTGGCCGCGATCCCGATGTTCGTTCTGATGGGGGCCATCCTAGTGCGCAGCAATGCATCAACCGAAATGTTCGTCGCTGCGCGTATGGGCATGGGGCGCTTACGGGGCAGCCTTGCGCACGCTTCGATCCTTGCCTCTGGCATCTTTGCTGCGGTTTCCGGCTCTAGTCTGGCCACTGCTGCCACCATGGGGCGCGTTGCTGGTCCTGAGATGATGCGCGAAGGGTACAAACCAGAACTAGCTTATGGAGTTCTGGCTGCTGGCGGTACGCTCGGCATCCTCATCCCGCCCAGTATCGCGATGATTGTCTATGGCCCACTTGCTGGTGTGCCCGTGACTGAACTGTTTGTCGCAGGTGTTCTTCCCGGCCTCCTGATGATCCTGGCCTTTGCTTTTGTTGTCTTGGTCTGGATTGGCCTTGATCCAACCGCAGCACCTGCGGGACAGGGCGCAACTTTCGCAGAGAAATTCCGCGCGATGAGAGGCGTCATCCCGTTCCTCATTCTTATGATTATGGTTCTCGGATCACTCTACGCAGGCATTGCAACGCCGACAGAGGCAGGTGCGGTCGGAGTATTGGGCGCTGTCCTGATCAGTCTCGCCCGTGGCACCCTGTCGGTCTCAGAGTTTTTTGGAGCAATCCAAGAAGCTGTGCTTGCAACGTCCTTCCTGTTGATGATCGCTGTCGGTGCGGCCGTGATGAGCTTTGCCATCGACTTCCTGTCGATGCCGCAAGCGCTGGTCGGTCTCGTTCAGTCGCTTGAGCTTTCCGATATCGGCCTCTTCTTGGCGATCGTGATCCTGTACCTGATTTTGGGCATGTTTGTGGAGCCAATCAGCATGGTCCTGATGACACTGCCGATCATCCTACCGGTTATCACGGCGGCGGAATGGGATCTTCTGTGGTTCGGCATCGTGTTGGTGATGTTGGTTGAAATTGGCCTGATCACCCCACCCGTCGGCATGATCCTCTACGTTTTGTCTGGTGTCTCCGATGGCCGCGCAACCTTGGCGCAGATTTCCATGGGAACGTTGCCCTTTGTCGGCGCCTTCCTGGCAATGGTTTTCCTGTTCTTCTTTGTGCCTGATCTTGTGACATTCCTGCCGGAGCTAATGCGATGACGACAGGCATCAAACAGCGCTTCGATGCGACTGCGGTTCAGAACTGGCTCGCGCAAGAACGATCTGCCGAACGCCTGCAAACGGGCGTTCTGGAAATCCAGCGGTTTGGGGAAACGGTCTACTCTGAGGTGTTTGGAGAGGTGTCCCCAGGGGGCGAGAAGGTTGCGTGCGACACAAAATACTGGATCGCGTCGATGACCAAGCCCATCGTCTCAGTGGCGGCCATGAGGTTGGTCGAGCAAGGCCACCTGTCATTGATGGATGCCGTTCAAACCTTCGTGCCCAGTTTTGGTGCAAAAGGCGTTCTTACCTCTTCTGGCGAGCTTGACCCTTTGCACAGAGACCCCACGGTTTTGGACCTGATGCTACACACATCGGGCCTAACCTATGGCTTCTCGGGAACCGGGCCAGTTCATCGGCAATACAAATGCGACGCAGTGTATGATCACCGGTCCACCAATGCCGAAATGGCGTCCCGATTGGCCCGTTTGCCGTTGATGCATCAGCCGGGGACAACGTTCGAATATGGCATGTCCACCGACGTGCTTGGATATGTCATCGAGGTTGTCACTGGCCTGCACTTGGATGATGCGCTTGAGGATCTTGTTCTGTGCCCGCTGGGCATGAAAAACACGACGTTTTTCCCAGACCGCTCCCGCGTCGCACAAATTCCAGACTCACCGATACGAGACAGCTTGATGCCAATCATGGCGCCTGAACAGACCTGGTACTCGGGTGGCGCTGGGTTGTTTTCAACGGTCCCTGACTATTTAAGATTTGCGCACATGCTGATGGAAGGTGGTGAGTTGCTATCGGCAGAGACGCTTGCGTTGATGCGGCAGGATCATCTTCCTTCCAACGTGGCCTATGGTGCCTATACCGAAGAGCTTGGGATCACAGCTCCCTGGCTCAAAAACGGGTTGGGATTTGGTCTTGGTTTTGCCGTCAGAATAGTGGAAACGCCTGGTCTCCCCGGCGGTGTTGGAGAGTTTTTCTGGCCCGGGGTCTCAGGCGCAAATTTTTGGGTTGATCCGCAGAATGAGCTAATCGCCGTGTTTATGACGCATGCTCCTGAACACCGCGGAGACCATCGCATCGGACTTCGCGACGCTATTTACGCTGGCCTAACATAAAGGAGAGCCTAATGAAAAATCCGAATATCGCCATTCTGGGTGCGGGAACGATCGGGATGAGCTGGGCTGCCTTGTTTGCTGCGACCGGTCGGAACGTCACGGTGTTTGACCCGTCACTCGAAACCAATGATCGGGTTACACAGCTTGTGGGAACCTCGGCGGAAACCTTGGCTGCTCTGGGCTGGGATGCCGCGGGCGACGTCTCAAAGCTTCGGTTTACAAACGATCCTGTAGAGGCGGTCAAAGACGCTGATTTCATTCAGGAAAGCGTGCCTGAGCGTTTGGACATCAAACATGCGCTTTATGCGCAGGTCGAGCCCCATCTCAAAGAAAACGCTATCATCGGCAGCTCAACCTCGGGGCTGAAACTGTCTGAGATGCAGGCGGGTTTTTCCAATCCCGGGCGGTTTCTCTTGGCGCATCCTTTTAACCCGCCGCATCTGGTTCCTTTGGTCGAACTGATGGACAATGAGCAGACCGATGCCGGGGTATTGACAGATGCGACCGAGTTCTATGAGAGCATTGGTAAGGTTTGTGTGCGCTTAAACAAGGAAATCCCGGGACATATTGCCAACCGGCTTCAGGCGGCAATCTGGCGTGAAACCATCCACCTAGCGATGGAGGGCGTTGCTTCGGTCGAAGATATCGACAAAGCGGTCGCCTTTGGTCCAGGTCTGAGATGGGCCGCGCTTGGCCCCAATACACTTTTGCATCTTGGCGGTGGGCAAGGCGGAATTCGCGCCTTTTGCGAACATTTGGGTGGCCCTTTCCAAAGCTGGTGGGATGATCTTGGAGACCCTAGGCTGACGCCTGAGGTAGTGGATACCCTTGAAGCTGGCGTTCTGGGAGCGCTAGATAGCGTTTCCATGGTAGAATTGGCCAAGAAGCGCGACAGCCTCGTGCTGCAGTATGTTTTGGCATCAAGAGAGGCTGTATCGTCGGAATCTTAGAGAAGACAGCATCCATCTCGTACGACCCGTTGACGTCAGGAACGTCTGCTTTTTCGGGCTGCAGTGCAGCAAGCCTGAGGCAAATTGAATGGCAGAAATGGGCTGCAAGGGGGCACAGGTAGCTTGATGGCCAATAGCGGTTTTGTCCGCATCTTACCAGTTTGAACAACGCGCAGCGAATGATCACCGTATCGTTTGTTCTCTTTGTGTTCCTCATAACCCCCATCTGTGCACGTTCGGGGCGGCTGGGCCATATTGGGCTTATCAACTTAGATTCTATGCGTGAAATATCCAATGGATAGCAGATGGACTTAGCTGATTCATCCGTCGCATAGAGTGGCAGCCAAGCGCATTTGGGATGGCGGGTTTTTTGGCGGGTATCGCCGTCAAAGCCAAAAAATACCATTTAAATTCAATTATATATGGCGGAGACGAAGGGATTCGAACCCTCGAGACGGTTTCCCGCCTACTCCCTTAGCAGGGGAGCGCCTTCGACCACTCGGCCACATCTCCGCTGACCCGTCTATCAGCCATGCGCCCAGAGAAACAAGGCCAAAAGTAAGGGTTTCGGAGATTTTTCGCGACTCTTTGGTTAATAGCTGAAATTGCAGAACAATGCATAAATGCACGCAGATAATCAGCATTAATCCAGAAACGAATAGACACCCGCTGTATTCGTCATTCGGCCTTGATCTGATGCGGTCAGGAATTGGGCGTAGTGAAATCCCACCCAAAGTTACTTTGGCGCTGTCGAAGGTCTGCAGGGGCAAGGTTCCGGCATCGGCTGGACGAGGCCCGCGGTTGTGACATCCGGTTTCAAACAATGGCTGTCACCCGTCTTGTCGCCTCACTCGGCTCCGGGTCTGTCACATAGAAAACTTGCAAAGTGAGAGTAATAAATCATAATAGTTCTTGAATATTTGAGACGGAAAATAAGTACAGGCGATTTGGCCCATTGTGGGTTTGGTTGCAAGGACGAGTGGCCTTGTGAACCGATGGAAGCTGCTTTTGAGGGAGAGCTTACGTTGGCCTGGTTTAAGATTTTGGCCTTTTGCGGCTTGTTTTCATTATTTCCTGGTGAAGCATTCGCCACGATTGGCAAAGTCATTGGTGTTCAGCAAGGCGCTGAATTGACGTCAGGCGGAATGACCAGGCGGATCAGCGCGGGAATGGACGTAGCAACCGGGGATACTATTTCCACGGACTCAAAGGGTCTGGTTCAGATTTTATTCAATGACGAAACCAAAATCGCCGTCGGACCGAATGCACGCATGGTTCTGGACGTCACAATGTTACGTGGTGGGAAGAAAGCCAAAAGCTTTGCTGTTCAGACGCTTGGTGGCAGTTTTCGGTTTATTTCAGGGAAGAGCAAGAAATCTGCCTATGTCGTAAAAACGCCAACATCCACGATGGGTGTCCGGGGAACGGTTTTTGATTTGTGGGTCGTCGGTGACAAGCAAAGCTCCTTGGTCATGTTGGAAGGTGTTGTGCGCATGTGCGGGCTTAGCGGTCGGTGTAAATCCATCCGCGGCCAGTGCAGCATCGTTGCGACAAATGCCCAGGGACGCGTCGGTCGCCCCATCGACAAACGACAGGCTGCCCGGGCTTTGAACGCCGGTTTTCCGTTCATCACTTCGCAGAACACGCTATTACAGCCCTTCCGGGTCGATATCAGCGGATGCGCAAGCATCACTGACCCGCCCAATGCTGCAGAAGTTGTGGATCGCGCGTCCCAGCCGGATTCGGTATCGACGCCAGCGCCAGCGCCCGCGCCCCCCGGGGAAAACTCCCCCGCTGCCGGTGAACCGGCAGGTCAGGGAGGAAACCAGAGTAGCGGAGGTAATCAGGGCACCGGTGGTGGCAATGGCGGTGGTCAGGGTAGTGTTGGCGGTAGTGGCGGCACAGGCGTCGGCAGCGGCGGTGGAGAGATCGGTGGCGCGGGCGGCGTAAGCGGTGGATCCGGCGGCGGCTCGACCGGTGGCAGCGGTGCTCCGGGCAATAGTTCCGGCGGGAATACCGGTGGCGGAGGGAACGGCGGAGTCGGAGGCGCCAATGGTGGGTCTGGTGGCGGAACTGGTGGCGGGGCAGGGGGTGCCAGTGCAGCCAGCGGCTAGGCCGCCTTATTTGGAAACTCGGTGATATGCGTCAGCAATCGGGACAACGGCATCGCAAATGGGCATTCTTTGCGGCTGGGCTAAGCCTGATATTGCTCGGTTGTTTTGTGCGGGTCATGGACCCCTATCCGGTCAAGATGTCCCGCCTAATCTACTTTGACTACCTGCAACGACTCGCACCCAGAAATTACTATCCTGACTTGCCTGTGCGCGTTGTGGATATCGATGAAACTTCGTTGGCCGAGCTTGGTCAGTGGCCGTGGCCCCGGTCGATAATTTCACAGCTGGTTGAAACGTTGGGGCACAACGGTGCTGCTGTAATTGCGTTTGACACATTGTTTGCCGAACCGGACCGGTTTTCGCCGTCACGTCTGCTGGCCGATCCTACCCTCGCTTCGGCACTGCGCGCCGACAGTGAGATTGCAAATATGGATAACGACGTTCAACTGGGCGAGGCCGTCTCCGAGTGGCCCGTCGTTTTGGGTGTCGCAGCCCGAACGATGGGGGAAGCAGACCCCATCCAGCCCCGTGCGGGGATAATCGAGATCGGGGACTTTCCCGGAGCAGGTCTGTTTACCGTTCCACACTGGACATCGCTTGCGCCACCATTGGGTGAAAAGGCGTGGGGCATCGGCGGCATCAATGTCTCGCCTTTGGGTGGGACGGGGGTCGTCCGCAAGGTTCCGGTGCTATGGAACGGGCCAAATGGCATCCTGCCTGCTCTATCGCTCGAAACGTTACGCATCGCGATGGGCGAAACCAACATCATTGCGGAAGGCTCTCAAGACGAAAAGGGGATCATGCTGTCCGTGGCTATCGGAGAGTTCTTCATTCCAACGACTGAATTCGGTGAGATCTGGGTGAGGTACCGCAAGGACTATCCGGACCTCTATCTGTCTGCCGCTGATGTGCTCAGAAGCCCCGACGACCCTTCGGTGCGGGACAGGATTGAAGGCCACATCGTTCTTGTCGGCACCTCGGCCGCCGGATTGATCGACATTCGTGAAACGGCGCTAGGCGAGGCTGTCCCGGGTGTTTCAATACATGCACAGATCATCGAACAGATTTTGCAAGGCGAAGTCTTGCGGAGATCGGATGTGACCTCGGCCCTAGAACTGATTTCGTTCACCGTTCTTGGTCTTGTTGTAGTCTTTGTCATGTCCCGCTTTGGCGCCGTGGCATCATTCATAGCCGGGGGCGTAGCTGCCGCTGTCGTTCTGGTCATCAGCTGGTCGGCGTTTCAAAGCAACTCGGTACTGTTCGATGCTACATTTCCTCTCATGGGTGGCATGGCTAATTTTGGCCTGTTGGCGGGATATCTGTTCATTTCCACGGAACGAGAAAAACGCGCCATCCGCCAAACCTTCTCACACTATGTAGCACCCGAAATTCTGGACGAGATGGAGACCAACGGCCATACGTTGAAGCTGGGCGGGGACACACAGGACATAACCGTGATGTTCTCGGATATTCGGGGATTTACCGCCCTGTCTGAAACAGTTTCCGCGACCGAGCTGGTCACGAACCTGAACGAACTTTTTTCGACCCTGGGCGAGCAAATCCTATCTGAACGCGGAACAATCGACAAATTCATCGGGGATGCGGTCATGGCCTTTTGGAATGCGCCAATGCCGCTCGAGAACCACCCGATCCGCGCGGCACAAGCAGCCCTGCGCATGCGAGAGGCCCTAAACCGGATCAACGTCACACGCTTGTCCAAGGGGCAGCCCAGGATTTCTCTGGCCACGGGATGTGCAACGGGGATTGCCTGCGTGGGAAATATCGGTTCGCGAAGCCGGTTCAACTACACTGTCATCGGAGACGTGGTGAATGTCGCCGCGCGAATTGAGCAAACCTGCCGTCATGTGGACTATGACATACTGGTTTCCGAAACTGTTTTTCAGGCCATCGGACAGGAAATGGCGCTGCTGGAGGCAGGCGTTGTACCATTGAAGGGAAAAGCGCTTCCCGAACCGATATATCTTGTGGTCGGCGGGCAGGAAACGGCACGCTCGGCGGCGTTCAGGGATCTGGCGGGTCAGCATGAAAAACTTGTAGACGCATTGCGCAAGGGGCAGCTGTCCGACGATACGGATCGGATCATCCAAAGGTGTTCTGAAATTGCGGAAGAAATTGAACCGGGTCTCTTGCGGTTCTATCTTGCGCTGCCGGGCCGGGTGTCGGATTTCGCGTCGGGTGTCGTGCCCAGGCCAATCATGTTCCGGCACTTTGAGCCGATTTAGCGGCTGAAAACACAAAAGGGGCGGCACCCCAATGCCTGCCCCTTTCCGAGTGAGTGGTTCGGCGTTAGCCGGACCGGAAGCTTGAACTCAACTGTAGCATTTCCAAGGCTTCTGAATATTAGGGGTTTCCCGTAGTCCGGGCGGATTTTCTGTTGCGAGGCGCCAAAAACCCGCTGCAGACACAATGAATGATCTGGTATTTCGAACAAAAAAGGGGCCAGTCCTAGGACCGGCCCAATGTTTGGCAGCGTTGCCGAGGGATTAGTTCGATGCGGCCATCAGTTTTTCGTTATGCTCGCGCAGGGTATCCGAAACGATCGCATACCACTCGCCGGACTCACGCATCTCGTTCAGGCCTTTGTTCAGCATCGCGAGGTATTGCTTTCCAAAGGGGTTGCTGCGGTGAGCGATGAAACGCAGTGACGACAGCGAAGTTACGAAGGGGTTCTCGATCATGTCGTTTTGGTTCAGGCCCATTTCCGACATGGTGTCCGAGAAAAGCTGAACTTCGAACGTTGCGACGTCAGCAGTGCCGGTCAAAACCGCATCAAGGCATTCACGCGCAGTGATCGGCTGCATCAGAGTCATGGTTTCGCCATTGTGCAGGCCTTCCTGCTCCAGATCGTGAATGAACCAACCGTCCATACGACAGATAGTCGAGCCTTTCAGCTGATCGAAGGTAGTTGCATTCGCATAGTCACTTTCGGGCAGTGTGTAGAAGCCGACGACGATATCATAAACCGGGACAGATGAATCGAACTGGGTGCAGCGCACTTCAGTTTCCCAGGACCATTCGTAGGTACGGTTGGTGCAGTCAGGCATATTCCACGCCATCGAGACATCAAATGCGCCCAACGGCAACAGTGTTTCCAGATGCGAGTTCCAATCATCCACAAAGCTGACGGAGTAATCGCGCGCGTTGCCGCCACGTTGCAGGGCTGTGGTCCCCAGGCGGGTGATCGCGCCACCGCCGTTCAGCGATTCATCTGCAAAAGGCGCCCAGCCGTTGCCGGTTACCAGCTTGATCGGAGGTTCGTAAACGCTGGACCGCTTGACGCTCGCGGCACGTTGCTCTTCCGCGGCAATAATCTCTTGCGCCGTTTGGCCGTTTGGCAGGCTACCGTCCGCACATGGAAGAGCTAGAACCAGACCTGGCTCCAGTGCATTCGGGTTGGTGATGTTGTTGCGGTTCGCGTTAAAGATCGGCTGGTAGTTCGAAGTGCCATAGGCCGCGATTGCAATTGTCGCCAGTGTATCGCCGTCGGATACGGTATAGTTGGTACATGCTTCCTGAGCGGCGGCGGCTCCGGCGCTGATCGCAGTGAAGGCCACTGCCGACATTGCGATTTTTTTGACTTTGAGTTCAAACATTAGAAATTCCTCCAGATTTTAGTTGTCAGGCCGTCGCGGCCTTAGCCATTTTCCATTTGATGACGCAGAGCGGTGGAAACGATGTCGCGCCACTCACCCGATTGCTGCATGATTGCCAAACCCTGATTCAGTGTCTCAAGGATCGCTTCCCCATCAGGATTATCCTTGTGGGTCATGATGTTGAGCGGCTTGATCGCCGCAAGATTGGGGTTTTCGATGATCTGATGTTCGTAACCAAGCCGACCGATCGCCTCGACTGCCAGATGCGCTTCGATGGCTACGATGTCGGCTTCACCCTGCATGACTGCATGAAAACAGTCATCCGGTGATACGGGGCGCAGCAAGGTTACTGCCGGTTCATAAAGGCCGACAGCATCCATATGGGACAGCGACCAGCCTTCGGGACGGCAGATCGTGGTTCCCGCAAAATCCGCATAGGTCAGCGTTTCCTCATAGCCCGAACCCTCGCGGGCAAAGAAGGTGTCAACGACCTCGTAGAACGGGATTGAGAAATTGTAGGTCTCGCAACGGTTGCGGTCATTTTCCGATAGGGCGGCCGGCTCGTCGCAGTTCGGGCGCGACCACGGGAATGTGGCGTCGAAGGCAAGTGTCGGCATCAGCAAATCAAGATGCGACGACCAGTCATTAACGAACTGGATTTTGTAAGCCTGTTCCGGAGCTGCCCGCAAAAACGCAGTTTGTACCAGATCGGTGTAAAGACCGCGGTTCGGCAAAGCTTCATCCGTAAACGGCGCGTAATTGCCCCCTGTGATCAGCAGCAACTGCCTATCCCGGATATCCGGGCGCTCACCTGCGTCCGCGTTACGGATCAGGGCTGCACCTTCGGCCCGGGCGGCCTCGATCTCCTGCTTGGCCGCAGCCTTGGCGGCAATTACCGCTTCTTCGCTGGTTTTCTTGGCCTCGGCTTCTGCAGCCGCGACGCGCGCCTCAGCCTCATCAATCGCTTTTTGCGCGCGTTCTTCCGCCGCTTTGATCAGTTCAGCGGCCATTTCCTCGGCCATGCGTTCCGCTTCTGACGCGGGTTCCGGCGCTGCCCGTCCAACATCCTCAAGACATGGGAATGTCAGGGTATCTCCGACCCGGATGATGTTCGGATTGGATCCGATGGTGTCCCGGTTGGCGTCATAGATGATCCGGTAATCCTCGGTCGAATAAACCTGTATGGCCAGTTCGCGCAGGCTGTCGCCCCGCTGAATTTCATAGGTCGAACAGGCTTCCTGAGCCGAGGCTGCCCCTGCAGCAGCCGCCAGCGCCAGGCTGGATACGATCAGATGTTTCCTCATGGTTTCCGTTTCTTTGCCTTGATTTACGTACTTGCCAATTTCACAACAGCGACCGAGACATTGTCCTGATCCGGGTCATTTCTGACTTGCAGCGCCTTCAGCAAGGCATCTGCGATGTCGCCGGCCAGATTGTCTTTCTGTTCCGCCGTTATGGTTTCGATTTCCGTGTTGCTCAGATATTGCAGGCCGTCACTGCCGATGATCACGATATCATCTGACGTCAGCTCCATTGGTGCTTCGGGGCAGTCTACCTTGGGTATCGGGGCCCCCATGATCACCGAAGTCAGCTGATTGCGGTCGGGATGTGTCTGGGCCTCATCCTTCGAAATCAGCCCTTCCTCGGCCTGAGCATCGATGACAGGCGCCATCGAATGATCTTCGTTGATCTGCGTTAACTGCCCATCCCGAAACAAATAGAGGGGACTGTCGCCGATCGATATCCAGAACAGCCGATTGCCCAACAACAAAACGCCCAACAACGTCGAACCCATGTTGAACCCGGCAACCTGACTTTCGACATGAGAAGCGATTTCGGCGTTGGCCTGCATGGCCGCCATCGGAAGCGCGTCGACAATAGAGGCCTCGGAAAAGTCGCCGCTTTCCATCGGCTCATCCAGCATGTTGCGCCAGGCTGCAATGACAAGCTCCGAGGCAACCTCGCCCGCGTCATGCCCGCCCATGCCGTCAGCGACGACGACATATCCTGCATTCGCAACGTCAAAAACACGCGCTGCAATCGCATCTTCCTGAGAGTCGCGCCGACCCTGATCAAGGATCAGCGCAATATCATATGCCGGGGACGCCAGCATCTATCAGGCATCCCGCCAGTCAAAGCCGTCATCGCAAAACGCGACGAAACGCATGGAGGTTTCGCTGATCCGGATCATGTCACCGCTGTTCAGCGGAACCGTGCTCAGCACAGGTTTGCCATTCAGGCGCACCAGATTCGCCTTGCCGCCGTGTCCCAGGTAACATTTCCGGTCTTCGGGATCATATGCGATCACGGCATGGTTGCTGCGCGATATTCCGGTGTCGCCAAAGTCAAGCTGGATGCCCTGATCGTCGTTGCGACCGATCTGCATGAGACCTTCGGTCAGAATAACGCTTGCACCACGGCCAGGGCCGCTGGTGATCACAAGCCAGCCGACGGGAAAGGATTCTTGAGTGGCTTCGGCTTTTGCTGCCGGTGCGGTTTCCATCAGGTCCTGCACATGCGTGTCCGGACGTTCAAAACCGAGGAATGTGGTTTTCACTCGGGCACGGCGGTCCTCTGCCTGTGTGGCGGGCTGCTCGGGTTGAACTGCGGCAGGCTGGGCTGCGGGCGTGTCATCCAGAACAGGCTCAGGGGTTTCGACCACTGGTTCAGGGGCAGTTTCTTCAACGGTTTCGGCCGTCTCAACCTGAACAGGCTCACCCTCGGGCTCTTTGTTTTCAGGCGTAGACAGATGCAGGGTTACAACCTGTTCCACTTCATCATCATTCGCCGTTTCCTCAGCGATGTCGCTGACTTCCGGTTCAACGGCCTCTTCTGCAGCCTCGGCTTGATCCGGTTCGGCGTTGCCTTCATCAAAGTCGGGCATCCGTTCTTCCGGGATCAGTTCCTCTGCGTCCTCATAGCTTTCCGAGGGCATGTTCCCGCCGGCAAGGGCCTGACGCAGCGCGTTGAAATCCGCAATCGGTTCGGCAGCTTCCGCTTCAGGGGCGGGGCTCACTTCCTCTTCGGTTTCCTTGGCTTTGCCGGCACCTTCGAGAAGCCGGCTCAGGGGGCTTTTATATTTGAACATGGTGTCGACACCTTCCGATTTATGGGCACAGGATCTGTGTCCCGTGGGGCTGCATACAAACCTCTGCACAACGACGCACAGCGGCACTGATTATCTGGAAAACCAAGGAACCTTTACTTTTCGCAACCGGGTGACCCCCGGTCAGGATGGCAAACTTTGCCCGCCATCCTCAGCAACAACACACTGGCGAACTTCGATTACACTGTTCAGGTCACTCCTGCGCCAGCTGCATGACCGCAGCGGTTTCGGCACCGTTCCGCAGGACGGTCAGGCTGGCCTTTGGCTGGTTGTTGCCTGCGAGTTTTGTCAGGATTTCATCCAGACTTTCAGGCCCTTCCACGCTTTGTCCGGTCGTAGATTCACGCAACAGTACGTCGCCTTGCTGCAGACCCTCGGCACTGCTGGAAGGCACGTTTGTCACAACTGTCTGCCAGCCGTCTTTGCCGGTGTTTTGTGCAGAGAAGGAATAGCCATTTTCCAGTCCGAACATCCGTACGGCAGGCAAGGCCAGCAATCCGTTTTGGGCGCGGGTTTTGCCCAGCTCACGATACCGTGCGGCAACGCGCGTGTACCCGTCCGGGTCAACCTTCAGGTTTTCAAGCACCTGAGCGGCAAAAGTCGCGTCATTGCGAACCGGTTTCCCGTTCAGCGTGTAAATTGCAGCACCACGGCCAACCCAGTCGCCGATAACCGACATATCGCGGTCTGGGTCGACGCCGGTGATAGCAAAGACACTGCCTGTGGATCCACGCCGGAGGCTTGTTACGAACGGAATTTCCACGTCCCAGTGTGAAAACGACACCTGATTTTCTCTGACATTCACAGCAGCAGGCTGAGGCGCTGCAGCAGGTTCAGCGATTTCAACCGCTTCTTCTGCCGGTTCAATCGCTGCCTCGGTTGCCGGAACCTCATTTTCGCTGTTCGCAGCTTCGTTGGCTGCTGTTTCAACGGTTGTCTGCTCGATAGGTTCTTCCGCTACCGTTCCTGCTGTTGCTTCGGTTACCTCGTCCGCTGCGGGTGTGTCATCCTGAACAGGCTCAGATGCAACTGTAGCAACTTGAGGTGCTGGTTCTTCCACCGCAGTTGACGCAACTTCGGTCGATTGAACCGCAGCCGTTTGAACTTCGCCGTCACTGTTGTTGAGGAAAATAAACCCGCCCGCTGCAAGCGCAGCGACCGCCGCAAGGCCGACAACAATCTTGATGCCGCCACCTGAATTGCTTTGAACCACAGTGTCGACTGCCACAGTGGGCTCTTCTTTCTGAACAAATTTCGCGGCCTCGGGGCCGGGCTTTTCTTCGTCGCCCAATGCGATATCCGAATTGCCTGCAAGCAGTGCCGTAACAACCGCTTCGGCATTTTCGGTCTCAGCCTTGATGCGTTCCCTCTCTGCAGCCTCATCCTTGCGGTCCAATGCAACGATGACCGAAACCGGACGGTATTTGAACGAGTCAAATTCAACACCAGGACCGCGGAACATCCGCAGCCAGTCCAGCGCGGATTGCAACCGGTCGGTGGCGTGGACCTCCATCGCCTTGTCGATCGCTTGCAGGAATCCATCCGGATACCCCTCGAAACGTCCTGTGAGCGGCACATAGGGATCAGACTGATCGTTGTTGAAAGCGTTCAGACGTGTTTGCCCGTCAATCGGACGTTCGCCGCTGATTGCGTGATATAGCGTTGCCGCCAACACATACAGATCACTGCTTGGTCCCTGCTCGGCCCCGCGTACGTAAAACTCGTGCGGAGAATATCCGTCCTTGATCACCCGCAAGGTCAACAGCGCTGCCGATTTGTTGGCTGCCTGTTCCCGTGCCGCGCCAAAGTCGATCAGAACCGGATCACCGTTTTCGTCGATCAGAATGTTGTCCGGCGAGATATCCCGGTGCAGCATGCCGCTTTGATGGATAAATGACACCGCCGACAGCATCTTTTCAGTCACCTGAACAATAAAGTCCGGCCCGGCGTCGTTTTCCTTGTTTTCTATGTAGTCCAGCAGGTCACACCCGCGGATCAAATCCATCGCGATGTAAGCGGTCTGGTTGTCTTCGAATACCTGGTGCACATCCACAATGTTGGGATGAACAAGGCGTGCGTGGTTGCGGGCTTCTTGAATGAAAAGGTCAACGATCGACTTCAGATCTTCCTGATAGGACGTGTCCGCAGGTTCGACCAGATCACCGTTGCGACGGCAGAGTGCTGACGGAAAACACTCTTTGATCACGACGTCGCGCTCCAGACTGTCGCGAGCCAGATAGGTGACGCCAAAACCGCCATGGCTGAGATAGCGGATAATTTCATACTGGCCGCGAAGCAGTTTAGCTCCTGGTCTCAGCCCGTCAATTTGAGGTTCGTCGTGCGCTTGGCCGACAGCCTGGTTGTGGCTCATTTCTACCCGCCCATAATACTCGGTTTGCGGCAAAAAATAACTGGGCTAGGGGCCCGCGAACTCACAACCAAAAACAACCGCAGGACATTCGAGAACGGTTAGACGTTTCAAATTTGACTTTATTGGGGCCGCCTGATGGCTTCACTAAGGATGGATAACCGGAGGGCGCTATATTTAGACTTTTATACCAATGAACTGCTAAATGTTGATTTCACTGTGCAAAAAAATGGGGGCTGTTGCCCCCAAATACCGTGCTTGGTCTACGATATCGAAACAATTAGGAGGCGATTCCCACAGATTCGATTCGATGCAAAACGACTTGTGTTTTACTGGAACAATCAGGTTCCTGTTCTGGGTTGCGGATCGGCGACGGTGCTGCCGGCCCAAGCCAGGTTATCGCTTAGCTGCGCAAGAATATTTACGGCATCTTTCAGCGGTGCCTGGCCACTTTCGAATTGCAGCAACAGCAGCAGATCGGTCGCCTTTTCGAACTCTGCCGGAATCCAGTCTGCATCGGGATCGATTTCCGTTCCACTTTCAAGCCGCTCGGCAAAATCCTCGACGATATCCTGACAGCTTCGCAAAAATTCTGATGGTTCGATGTCGGTCGATTCGCGCAGGTCATCATAGATGCTGGCGATAGCGGCAAGCCAATCTTCGAGGATCGGGTTAGTAAGCGGCGGCAGGGTCGCACCCAAGCTGTTCTGAACCTGTTCAACCGCATCCGGTTTCTCAGCCGCGTCAGAACCATTCAGTTTGGACACGGCTTCAAGATACGGCAGAAAATGTTCCACCAAATCCTGACGGGCAGCCTTCAGATCGCTTTGACGTCGGTCCGAGGCAGCCTGCAGAACCTGTTCCGCCAGGTTTTGCCCGCCACAGGATTCCCACAGGCTTATATCGGGCTCCGGTTCTTGCGACATCGCGCGGACTGCAACCGGCGTTCCAATTGGCACGATGGATCGGAACATTCCGGTTTTTTCCTTTTCCAACCGCTTAAGAACGCGGTCCAGTGAATCCCGCACCGGCGGCAAATCGGAGTGGGTTACCGCCAGCAGGCTGTTGGCACGCAATTCTTCGGGCACTTGCGCCCACAGGTGGCGCTCGGTCTCGCGCCAGGCATTGGTTCCGTTGGTGCACCAGATCGCACAATCAACGAACTTCAGCAGATCAAGCGTCTGTTTGTACGTATCGTCCAATGCGCCGGATCCGGGCAGATCGAACAGGGAAATCTCGCGAAGGGCAGGGGTGTTCAGCCCGACCGAGATAAAGTCGGGTTTATCCGCCGCCGCCTTTTCCAACGCGACGCCTGAATATGTTTTTGGCTCTTTGTCCCACCAGCCGACAGTCGTCTCCGGCTCCTCCGCATAAGCGACGATAACCAGAGGCAGTTGTAGATGCTGCGGTCCTGTCGGCAGGATGTCTGCGCCCGCCAACATATTCGCAAGGCTCGATTTTCCGGCCCCGAACTCTCCGGCGAAACCAATCGACACGGCGCTGGACAGTCTTTCGACATATTTTTGCGCGCGGGCGCGCCACTCTTCCAGCGCGGGGCTGGTAGGGTCTTTTTCCGAGACAGCAAGGAAACGCTCAAGCTGTCGCACCTCGTGCTCGGTTCCGGGAAATTCGATCACTCCGCAGCCTCCGCTTGTCTTTCATCCGCGCGCTCAGAGCCGAATGCCGAGCCCAGTTCGTCGGCAATCCGCCGAGCTTTATCGAACGCGCTTTGTGCTTCGGTTCGGGCGCAGGTTTCCCCTGACCCGATCCGGTTTTCAAGATGTCCGGCCAACAGGGCCAGGTAATGGTCAAGCACCGTGTTCAACCGTTCCAGCAGGTCGGTGCGAACGGTATCCACCAAATCGTCACCGATCAATTCGAACTCCTGAACAATCATTCGTTCCGCGCGGGAAACAACGCTGCTACGCGAGATCAGACGCGAAAGCCAGTTCACGCGAAGCTCAACAGTTATCCCACGAGTCAACGCAGTTGTATCTGGCCGGAACCACCGAACTGCACTGGTGTTCATTCTGTTGTCCTGCGGATTTTCCCAACCCGGCAAGGCGCGGAGCGCCGCGTTGCATTGAATGTCGACGGTGAAAAGTTCGCTTAACAGCCGCTGCCGCACGACTTGCGTTGCGTCCTGAACCAACTCGCGCATTCTGTCGCGGAGGTCTGTGAAGTTAAGCTCTGTCGCGCCGCCCTTGGCCAACAGCGGAGATTTTCCATCCGGACCGCGCACGACATTTGACACGGCCTCGGAGACCGTGTCGTCCATAACACCACGAAGATTGGCAAACACATCGTCCATGTCGCGTGTAATCTCGGCAGTTTTCTCCGCCACAAGAACGCGGAGTGATGCCAGTGTCTTGTCATTTTCCTCTTCGTCGGCGGGTGTTGTGTCATCCTCATCGTCCAGAGCCCGCAGATGAATCTGGCTGCGTTCCAATTCAGCCTGCGCGAAACTATTGAGGTGCTGCCATGCCATCTTCAACTGTTCACTGCGTGGGCCAGTTGACAACGCATGAGTCACGTGTCGGCGCAGATCGGGCAGACCAGACGCAATCATCGCGGCAAACCTCAACACCGCTTCGCGGCTGATGGGGCCGGGACCCTGTTTAATGTCCTCAACACCTTCCAGATATTGTTTCATCAGTTCCGGATGCGCCCGCAACCACGCAAGTACCTGATCATGATCGACGCCGGATTCGTCTCCGGTCAGGGCGTAATGCGCCCATTGGGCACTGCCCATCAGAACATCGATGTCTGAGTTTCCAAGGGCCTTTTCCAAACCGTCCTGAACATCGGTGCGCACCTTGAGCGCATCCTCGGCACCACCACCCAGCTCATCCACCCGGTTGATGAAGACGACGATCTGACCCAGCTCCAATGCCTGCATTAGTCGGAACAGTTTCAGATCCGCTCGGGACAAAGCCTGATGCGCGGACAGAACCACGACAAAGAAATCCGCCTCTCTCAGATATTGCCGCGAAATCTCCTCGCGGATCAGCAGTGGATCGTTGACACCGGGTGTATCGGTAACCGTCAAAGGAAAGGGAAAGTGGCCGACGTCGAAAAAGACCTCGGCCTTGCGGGTGATATCGCTGTAAAGCCCGCGATCCGAAGAGGGCTCTTCCACTTCGCCATCAAGCGGGTCGTCTCCGGCGCAGACATAGCGCGCCAGATCGTCGGAATTCAAAGCGTCCAGATCGTGATGTTGACCCAGCAGTTCCTCGTAACTGTCGCCAAGACGCATACGAGCGCGGGTTTTCATCGCCTCGACCTGCTCTTCGATCATCTCGCGCTTATAGCTGTCCTCGTCATCCGGGAACATGTTGCGCAACTCTTCACCTTCGGCGATCAGCGCGTGCCATTGGTGATTGTCGAAAAAGTGGAACTCGGCCCCTGTGGTTCGGCCCGAAGGGTGACCGAAATGCATATCCGTAATTACGGTGGTCCACGGGTTGACGTCGGATGGCAGGAATTCCGCCTGACCCGTAAACCCGTTGATCAGACGCGACTTACCCGCCTTGATCTGCCCGACAAATGCAATTCCGGGCTTGAGGTTCGAAAGATCGTCAATAATGCGCGAAATGAACTGACGGGTTTCGTCATTCGTCGTTTCGTTCATTTCTTCCGCGATCCGGACTAACTCCCGGCGACTGGTCTCACTCATAAGATTTACCCTATTAACTGGTATGTAAGGACTTTTCTTGAACAGAAAATTTTAACGATTGGGGAGGCGGCCATCACTCTGCCTCCCGAATGGACTTCCAAAGGTTTACCACCGCGCCCAATTTGCGCGCTTCGTGAATCGCGACTGCGGTCGAAGAACCGTCGCGTAATACGGCAATGCCGGCAGCCCTGCCGCCTGAGGGGCGCATCACGATCAATTGCGGATGGGGCATTACTGAGTTGCTATCGGTATCCCAACCGGACAAATCACTGACAAAGCGGGCCAGCACATCCTGTTCAGGATGCAACGGTGCGTTTTCAGCACACAGATCTGCAGTCTGAACCGAAGTCGCATCGCCGGTTTCAACCAGTATACGCCCAAGGGCAAAGCGTTCAGCGCCATCAAAAAAGTTGCGGGAACTCGAGGATGCTTCGGTATCCGGCTCTGGTGCCACCTCGGAAACTGGCTCACCTTCGGCCAAAGGTTCGAGTGCTTCCGCCACAACTTTTACATGCGGTTCTGAAGGCAGGTCGATCAACGCACAGGCGCTTTCAATCTCGCTGAGGGTTATGCCAACATCATCCGCCTCGGGCGTCGCGTCAGGACGGAGCGATACCACTTCCAACGGGGCAGGTGCACCGCTGATGGCTGATATGCCTTGCGCGAGTTTGTCGGCCACGCCGTTTCGCGGCTCGGTCTCAAAGTCGGGCGCATCTCCTGATGGCGTCAGGAACACATCCGTGACGCGCGAGCTGCTGACCTCAAGCGCCAGCTGATCCCCGTTGCTGGCGGTGAATTCCAATCGACGTGGCAGAATCGTGCCCCGGATTTTCTTCAAAACGCTCTGACGGCGCTCTTCCGCGGTCGAGCCTGGCAGCCGAACCGCAGGAGACAACCGGGCTGTTGCCGACCGCCCGATGTCTTCGAGCATGTCGAGAATGTCTGTGTCCATCATAACCTTCCCCCTCTGCTCCTGTCTAAACCGCTGCCGCCACCGGCCCGAGACTCATATGAGATTTCGTCAGGGCAAGGCCGACATTTGCACTGTCTTTGCAAATGTAACAGACGACATGATCCGGGTATTTCTGTGTCCGCAAAAAGATGTGCAGCCTGTCATTCGAAAATACCGCGATTTCCCCGAAACCTGGTGTTTCCGCATCCTGCACACCGGATTCTCGCAGCATCTGTTCAAATGCTTGAACGCCGCTTCCTTGAAACAGATTTGACGCGGCGACCGCCAACGTTTCCAAGGCCTCGGCGCTTTCGGGATCATCCCCCCGAAGCCCCAGCAACATTCCGGTTTCCATGTCGATATACCCGGCTGCAAAACAGTCGGGTATGGTTGCCATCGCGGCAGTCAGTGCTGCGTCAAGTGACATCTAAGCGCCTGCTATTATTTACTAAATATCTACAATTGCAGCGGCCCTCGGGCCGCTGCGCGTCTTCGTTAGCATCGCATGCTGGATGTTGGAACAAAATTCCATTCGGCCAGCGCCTAATAGATGTTCCGTTACAAAACATGCCATTCTGCCTTGCCTGCGTTGTTCGCCTTTGGGATCGGGCGCAATGTGTCCTTTGCCTGCCTGGCGCTATGCTCGACCGCTATTTTGTCGAATTCCTCCAGGAACGATTGGAATACTGCCCTGAGGTCCTGCGCGTCATCGGGCAACACCTCGGTTGAGGCCACTTCCCGCCACATGGCCGCAGCGCTCAGCGGTGAGCCCGCAGGCACATCGAGAAGATGTTCCAACTCCCCTTCGTGACCTTCGTCATCTGCGTCGTCAGCTTCTCCCTCGGCGGTCGACAGATTGTCCGACATGGCCAGAACAGATGCGCCGGGCAGGTCGCCTTCCTCCGACTCCGGTTCGAAATCCTCACTGGGGTTTTCATTTTGCGCAGCCTCCTGACGGCTCAGCAACGCTGTGATCGAAGAGACGGAAACTTCAATTTCCGACGCGACAGGATTCTTGTCGGGCTCAATGTCGCCGGTTTCGGAGTCCGAGGTTTGCTCAAGCTGATCATTCAGCGAAGCCAGCAGGGCATCTGTGTCGTTTCCTGCAGCGTGTTCTCCGGAAAGTTCCTCTCCGGTGTCTCCTTCCAGAGCCAAGGACTCTTCGCCTGCCTCTTCTTCATCGTCAAAATCGATTAGCCCGAATTCATCCTCCATATCCAGTGGCGATTCTGTGGGCCGACCGCCATCCGGGCTGGAAATATCCAATGGATTGCCGCCTGTATCCCGGAAGAATGCGCGCAGGTCTTCGTCGCTGGTTTCCGTTTCGGGGACAACCTCAACGGTGGTCTCAGTTGTCACTTCCGCCCGCATCCGCACAGCATCTTCGGCATCGATGCGAACCCGTTCCACCCGTTCCGCCTCTTCATCACCGCGCGGCGCCACCCGGGCCGGACGCACCGGAAAGTTGGTGACGGTACCGCTTTCACCGGACGAGGCCGTTGCAGACTTTCCTTCCTGCAGCGGGTTTTCAAGCTTGAGTGGCTGCACGGATGTTTCAGCGGATTGCTCCGATGCCGCTGCGCCATCGTCAGAAATGGGCGCCGATTTTTCGGCAGCGCGCATCGGCTGAATCGGAGTGGCGTCAGAAAGGCTTTTGTCAACCTGGTATCGGGCCAGTTGATCCGCGCGGGCATCCATGATGCTCTCGGTGATCTCCAGAAAACTGTCGATCATTTTGCCGCCGCCGCTACGGGCCCACAATTCAGCGTCGCCCGTCTTGTCCCGCGCGGTAATTGCATCGCGGGCGGAAAACAGAATTGAACGATTGAACAGATGGCCTGCCTCGCGATTGACACGGCGCAGAACCTTTTGCCTGTCTTTGGTATTCAACGCGTCAGCGCGGGTGACAAGCAACAATGAGTTATTGTGCAAACGTTCAGGTAATGAAACCCAAGTCGCACGCTCGGTTTCGCGCCAGGCTTGGGTTGAATGGGTGCACCACAGCACTCCGTTTGCTTGGCCGACAGCGCGCTCCCAGACATCCGAGGAAATTTTGGGGTCCGAAATACCCGGAGTGTCGATCAGATCGACGGCCTCCAGAATGTCAGCCTCAAGGTGAATGCGAATGAACTGCGCATCATTGACACCAACCTGATCCAGTTGATCCAGACTGATTTCTTCTGTGCTGCCATCAGGGCGCTTCACATAAGCAGGCTGATTGCCCCAACTGAACCAGACCGGCGGAAGTTGGGTTGCCGTCACCTGCGTCGGCAAAGCCCGCTTGCGCAGGAGAAAGTTCATCAGTGTCGATTTCCCGGCACTGAATTCCCCCATAAGCGCAAATACAGGCTTGCGGCGGGACCACTGCTCGATACGTTCCCATTGCCGAGGAGAGACGAAGCGGATGCTACTATTTTTTATCATAACTCTTCTTATGCTGCTTCGTTGCTAAGGTCTTTGAGGATGTCTCCCAGGATTTCGTCCCGGGATTTTTTTGGCTGCATTCCTGCCATCAATGCAGCGTTTTGTTCGGGATTCCGCTCGGCAGATTGCGAGATGCTCAGGAGTGTCTCCTTTTGTTCACGCATGAAATCCGTCAGCGTAGCGCGCACGTTTTCAAGGACCGCTGCCACCTGATTTTCTTCGATATCCTTCGTGATCGAGTTTGCCTCGGACGCGATCAGCCGGGTGTAGTCAGCGGCATAAGCTTCAAAACCTTTGCGTTTTTGCCACCATCGCCTCCACCAAGTGCTTTGCAGATCTAGTGCGATGGTCCGTCCTATACCCAAAGGCGGCGGAACTCTCGGAACAATAGGTGCTTCGATGTTGAACTCACCCAGATGATTGCCAAGCAGCTTGTGATACAACGCGCCGATATCCGCCGCAGCGGCGGTATACAGCGCCCCGGCTTCCTTGCGCATGTTACGGGCAAAGCTGAAATACGCGGCTTTTTGCAAAGTCCGCAGACCTGCCGGATCGTATTGCCACGTCCCCTGCTCACCATTGACTTCGAGATGTGAGATCAGTGAATCCGTGGCGCGTTTGACAAAGTTGGTTTCAGCCGATGTCAGACGTTCCAGAACTCTGTCACGCAACGAGGATGTCAGATTGGCAACCTGCTTTTCGTAATCCGTGATGATATCCGTGATCGCCTCTTCGGGTGTGTTTCCCGACAAATCCCGTGCGATTTCTCCTGTGTCGGAAAGGTTCTTGGCCACCGCGGTCGCACGAATCTGACTGGCAATATTGCGGGCGCGATGACGGACACGATCAATCAGACGTGCCCCCGCACCTTCGGCAATCCGTTCGTTCATGGCCAAAAGCAGATCTGGCAAACCCGACAGTGCCCAGATTTTGTCCAGCGAGGCGGCCTGATCCCCGAAGCCGGCCGCAAGATAGAAAGTATTCAGCGCCTTGCGCGAATCCTCAGTCAAAATATCCGGATTTCCGGTCAGGGCGGCTTCGGCCCACAATGCGCTACCGAACACGATACTGGTGCTGGTGTCGATGTTGTTCTGCTTGAGCGTCTCCTGAATCCGATCACGGATTTCCGGAACCTGATTCACAGGGTCGGACAGCTCATCGATGCGGTTGACGAACAGAACGATCTGACGATTTTCGAACTGCGCGATGATCCTCATCAGCGCCATGTCCATGGTTGTTAAAGCCTGGCTTGCGGCCAGCACCACGACACAGACCTCGGATCCGCGCAAACTGCGCAACGTGATCTGTTCACGGACCATGAACGTATCGTTGACGCCCGGAGTATCGCAGAGTTTCAGCGATATCGGATACTGCGGAATGTCCATATACAGTTCCGCTGACTTTGTGACGTCGGCAAAACGCCCCGTTTTGGGATCGATGTCCGGATCGTCTTCATCACCCAGGCAGACGTACCGCTCGATCAGTTCGTCATCGAAATAATCGTATTGATGGCTTTGGCCGAGGATCAGATCAAAGTGTTTTCCAAGGCGTTCTTCGGACTTTGCCTTCATTTGGGCGATCTGACGACGGATATCGTCCATCTCATCATCCGCGCCGGCCCGATTGGCCAATTCGCCCAAACGACCGCCGCCAACCATCAGGTTGTCCCACTCTTCCTGAGCGAAGAATGTGAATTTTGACTTTGTGTCACCGGGTGGCCGCGTGTTGATGTTGAGTGTGGTAACCACCGAGGTCCAGGGGTTGACGTCAGAAGGCAGCAAGCCGGGGTGTCCGGCCAGAATATTGATGACGGACGATTTGCCCGCCTTGACCTGCCCCACAAGTGTGACACTGGCCGTAAAGTTCTCCATTCGCGTCTTGAGTGTGGCCAGACGCGCCGAGGAGCGCGCATCTGCCACCTCTGTCAATTGGTCGATCTGCGCGGTCAGCGCCGACATGGACGATGTCATGGGCGCAAGCGCCTCGTTGCCGACGGACAGCAGGTGATCATTGCGCGCCATAATTTACCCTCCGGTGCCTGTAGCCGCGTTCTGAGACGCGAACTGCGTTTCCAGGCGCCCGGCCGGGACGCTGGATGAGGTATCGATTTTCGCGATCAGTTCCAGCGCGTTGCTGAGTATAGCAGCTTCGGTGCGCGGAGAGATCGACTCGTAGGCGCCGGAGTCTGCCAGCACCTCTATGGAATGAAACCTGTCACCGTTTTCCAGGCAAGCAACACGGCGTCCGGTCGGAAAACCTTCGGCTTTGTTGGCGGGCAACGGCATCCGTGTGTTTGCCAACAAATAATGTTCGCCTGAATGTGTTCTGAGCGAAACGCCGAACCCAGTGTTCGGATAGCGTTTGTTCAGGGTTTTGAGCTCACCAATGAAGCTCTCGCGGGCAAGAAAGACGGACTCTTGCTCCGAAGCAGCAGTTTTGAGTTGTTCGGTCACGATGAGAACCTTTTTTCCGGAGTTGAGCAGAAACTGGTACGTCGCCAAAGTGGCAAAAAGACTCATTAACTCCTTGCTGAACAGCATTACCCTCAAGGCGGTGTTAATTTGACCTGAATAAGATTTTTTGGCGTTGGAATTGTGGCGGAACTGTGAATCGGCCTGCTTAAAATTGCCTCAACCTTGAGGAGAAATCACGCTGACCGCCCCATACACCCTTACCGTTAAACCAAAAAATTCTCCGGCATGATGATAGTGTCCCTCTGCCTTTTGGAAACAGGCGCGAACGAATGAATCGCCATATTTTATTGGCAATACACAACCCGAAGCGA
Source organism: Ruegeria sp. BJ6 (assembly GCF_056537885.1). Classification (NCBI taxonomy): domain Bacteria; kingdom Pseudomonadati; phylum Pseudomonadota; class Alphaproteobacteria; order Rhodobacterales; family Roseobacteraceae; genus Ruegeria; species Ruegeria sp. BJ6. The sequence continues at coordinate 58,541 of NZ_JBQFSG010000009.1, forward strand.
CCGATTGACCCCGCCCGGCCCGGAAGTCGTAGAACGGCCTGCAAGGCAGATCGCAATTTCGAGGATATGAAATGCACCCCGCATCTTGCTACACGGACTTCGCTGCAAAGTCCGTTAACTCAACGTAAGCGAGCAGGAAAGTTGTCGATCAATGCCACGTTCCCGCTCCGATTTCCCTGAAATTGGGCAAGCAGGTTAGAGCCGGAGAAAGCAGGACATCGTGGTGTAGTAAATCAGCAATGCAGTAGGCCAACATTACTGACAGTTTGGTGGCGCGGCTTTTGTCAACCACAGGCAAAATTACCTCAAGCCAGCAGTGTAGAATGGAAGGTGTGATGAAAGTACTGCAACCAACGTCGAAGGGGAAAAATCTGAGTGTCAAAAATATTCTGTACAGCGCCTAATTTCCTCTCGCACTCCTACACAAGCTTTGCTATTCAGCGCGGCATTGCGATGCGGGTGTGGCGAAATTGGTAGACGCACCAGATTTAGGTTCTGGCGCCGCAAGGCGTGGGGGTTCAAGTCCCTCCACCCGCACCAAGCTTTCTTGCGATGCCAATGGCGACTTGGGAATGGCTGCCGAAACGCACGCGACATTCCCCTAGTTCGCGCAGGCTCGTCCCGAAAGGAAACTTTGACCACAATAGGGAACAAAGCTATTCTGCCTGAAAGTCAGGAGATTATTCAAAATGGAACCCGTTCAGATTGAAGACGCAGGTCTTGCATCAGAAACAGCTGAGGCACCGGACGGTGAGGTTCTGGGCAAGATGATCCGCGATGCACGTCGGGAAAAAGGCCTGACGCTGGAAGAGACGGCCAAGGCGGCGGCGATCGGGCGCTCTACTCTGTCAAAGATCGAAAACAATCAGACGCGTCCAAGTTTTGAAATCATCCGCCGACTGATGCAGACGCTGGAACTGGAGACCCCTCAGCTGTTTGTTCAATCGGCAAAAAGCGATATTTCAGGGCGCCGCGACTATACCCGCTCAGGTGAAGGTGAACATCAGGTCACGCGGACCTATGATCACGAACTGCTGTGCAACGAACTGACCAGCAAGCGGATGCTGCCCTATATCAGCACGATCAAATCACGAGATGTGACGGAATTTGACAGTTGGGTCCGGCACAAGGGCGAAGAGTTCATGTTTGTAATCAGCGGTGAACTTACGCTCTACACCGAGCATTATCGCCCGCTTCCGATGAAAGCGGGGGATTCGGTCTATTACGACAGCGGGATGGGCCACGGATGCGTTTCCACCAGCGAAGAAGACGCCCGTGTGCTGTGGGTGTCGCTTGCGGACTGAGGTCATCATAGCCTTCAAAGGTCAGGAATTCCCGACCGCATGCTGCGCGATTCAGCATCAAAACCTCACGTCAGGCTGTCTTGCGCCATCATGACAGCGGCGATTAGTCTCGGCTCTCAGGGAGGGGCCAGACTTGCCGTCGGTTCAAATCATCTTCGCTCTGTTTTTCCTGGCTGCGCCGGCAGCGCTGGTTTTTCTGACCCTGCGCTCTTCATTTGCGGCAAAGCTGGGGCCAATTGTCCTGTGCTATGCAATCGGACTGCTACTGGGTTTGTCGGGGCTGATACCTGAAAGCGCTCAGGACATTCGCAACTCGGTGATGGAGGCTAGCCTGGGACTTGCGTTGCCACTGCTTCTGTTTGGGGTCGATGTAAGGGCATGGACGCGCGTAGCGGGCTCGGCCATGGTTTCCATGGCGCTGGCGGTCGTGTCAGTTATTTGCGTCGCCGCTCTTTTGTTCTACCTGTTCAGGACTCAGGGTTTGGCGGATGCCGAACAACTGTCAGGAATGGCCGTTGGCATGTACACGGGCGGCATCGCCAATATGGGTGCAATCAAGCTGGCGCTCGGCATTCCCGAAGCCCGATATTTATTGTTCGCAACAGTCGATACCGTTGTCGGTACGGTTTATTTGCTGCTTGTCCTGACCGTTTTACCAACCATGTTGAGCCGGTTTTTCGCACCGTTCTCCGAGGGCGCGGCGGAACAAATACAACAATCGGATTCTGTATCCCCTCAATCCGGTAACTTGGTTGTCCAGGGCGTGATCGCCCTGATTGCGGCTGCTGTCTGTGTCGGAATCTCTGTCGCTCTTGCCCCTGTCCTGCCCTTTGGCAACCCTCAGATTTTGACCATCGTACTGCTGACGACGCTGGGCATTTGCGGATCATTCCTTCCGATTCTGCGTCTGAATCGCGCGGCGCCTCATATGGGAATGTACCTGATCTACGTGTTTTCGTTCTGTGTGGCTGCATCCATGGATCTGACAGCATTGATGAACGTCAATCTGTCTGTCCTGATCTTTGTGCTTGCCGCGACTTTTGGCAGCTTCGGCCTGCACATGCTGCTGGCGAGGTTGGCGCGGATTGATCGGGATACGTTTCTAATCACTTCCGTGGCGGCCGTCATGTCACCGGCTTTTGTGCCGATGGTATCGCGAAGCCTAAAAAACCCTGCTGTTCTGATGTCGGGCATGGCAACCGGAATTCTGGGATTTGCGATCGGAAACTACCTGGGAATATCGCTTGCCCTGATGCTGGCGGGGAAAGGATAGGATATGAGCCACCTGAAACTTCCCGAACATGGATGCCCCGAAGACGAGATTCTGGAACATCTGCAAACCTTTGCCGAGGATGATCCGAACTATAAGGCGGGCCGAACGTGGAGCCTTGTCTATCACCTGAATGATGAACACGATGCTTTTACCGCAAAGGCATACAGTACCTACTCATCTGCCAACGGGTTGAACCCGGCCGCGTTTCAAAGTTTGAAGCGCATGGAGACAGAGATTATTTCGACCATGGCCGGGTTGTTGCATGGCGGGCCGGACACCTGCGGAGTTGTCACGGCAGGCGGCACTGAAAGCTGTCTGATGGCCGTCAAGGCTTATCGAGACATGGCGCGGAAGACGCGCAAGGTCACAAAGCCCAACATGATCATCCCGAAGACAGCGCATGTCGCCTGGTTCAAGGCTGCTGAATATTTCGGCGTCAAGGCGCGATTGTTGCCGATGGACGAAAACTGCGCCACCGATATCTCCAAGCTCGGGCGCATGATCAATGCGGGTACGGTGATGATACTGGGCTCAGCCCCTGAATATCCCCATGGCACCATAGATCCGATTGCGGCCATGGGGCAGATCGCACAGTCCAAGGGCATCCCGTTGCACGTGGATGCCTGTGTGGGCGGGCTGATCCTGCCCTTCATGGAGAAAAACGGCGTTGATCTGCCTGACTGGGACTTCCGCGTGCCCGGTGTCACGTCGATATCGGCCGACCTGCACAAATACGGCTACGCGGCCAAGGGGGCATCAACGATCCTTTATCGCCATCTCGACTTGTTGAAAAACCAGATGTTTGTCCATCAGGACTGGCCGGGGGGCGTTTTCGCCTCACCTGCCCTACTGGGTACGCGACCCGGTGGAGCTTACGCCGCAGCCTGGGCGGTGATGCAGAAATTTGGCGAAGACGGGTATCGAAAACTGGCGCGCGACACGACAGAAGCCGTGGAAAAACTGAAGGCCGGGATTGCTGGCATCAACGGGCTGAAAGTTCTCGGAAACCCCCAGGGACCGCTGCTGGCCTATGGCTCAACGGATCAAAGACTAAGTATCTACGCGGTGGCCGATCAGCTTGAGAACTTTGGCTGGAACGTAAACCGTGTACAGAATCCCGACGGCATTCACTGCATGGTCACCGCCAAACATCTGGAAGTAGTGGACGAATATCTGATCGACCTGGCCAATGCGGTTCAAGCGGTTCGCGCCGATCCGTCGCTTGCAAAATCCGGCGGTGCCGCAACATATGGCATGATGGCCCATGTTCCGCTGCGCGGCATGGTCAAATCCAAAGTTCTGGACATATTTGCCGAGATGTACCGTGCCGGCGGCGGCAAACTTCAACTGGACGAGGGAAAACCACCCGGCCTGCTGGAACGTGGCATGGCGCGGTATGTCCAATGGAAGGCGCGCCGCAGCTGAAACTCAGCCATTGTCAAGGATGTCCCGATAGGCGCGCGCGGTGCGATTGCGATACTTGACGGTCAACTCAAGTGGCGCGTCATTTTCGTCGTAAACACCCACGACAACGCCCCTGCCCCGGCTTTTGGTTCGCATCTCGATCAGTTGTTGCTCGGACCGGGTCGTGCGTTGTGACTGGCGGCGCGTCCATTCGAACAGGTGCTCATACATCTCTGCAATAACATCAGAATGCCCGTGGCTTTCGCCCAGATCGGTTAGCTCATCGGGGTCGTTTTCCAGATCGAACAGGATGGGACGATGCCCGCCTTCGCAATGGATCAGCTTCCATTTCTTGTTGGCGACCATAAACATCACCGCATCCCGGACCGAGGCATCCAGCATGTCGGCCACCGGAGAGGCCGAATAGTCATATTCACAAATCACATAGTCGCGGGGAGTCGCATCTGCGTTTCCGTGCAGGATTGGCTGCAGGGAATGCCCTTCCAGAACATGGTTGGCAACTTCACCCTCTGCAGCGTCGACAAATGTGGGCACCAGATCAATGGATTCGACAAGTGCATCGCAGACGGTGCCTCGGGTCGCATCAGCCTCGGGCGACGGATCATAGATGATCAGAGGCACTTTGGTCGAGGAGTCGTGAAAGAACGTCTTTTCCCCCAACCAGTGATCGCCCAGAAAGTCGCCGTGATCAGACGTAAGCACGATCATCGTGTCATCCATCCGGCCCGTTTTTTCCATCCAGTCAAACAAACGGCCCATCTGGTCATCGGCCTGCTTGATCAGGCCCATATAGGCAGGGATCACCGCCTCGCGCACGTCCTGCCGCGAAAACGCCTGACCAACCTTGGTGTCCATGAACGCCTTTAAAACCGGGTGTGCCTGATCCCGCTCGGCTTCCGAACGGACGACTGGAAGCACATGTTCCGGACCGTACATCGACGCATAAGGTTCTGGTACAATATAGGGCCAGTGGGGTTTGATATAGCTCAGGTGACAGCACCACGGCCCCTCGTGTTGCTCCATAAAGGCCATCCCGCGACTGGTCAGATAAGGTGTTTCACTATCCTCTTCCGCGATATTCGCGGGCTCGTGCGAGTTTTTTAGGAACCAACCCGACAGAACATTCCCATCCTTATCCAGACCAGAGTTGGCAAAGTCGTGCCAGGGATTGTCGCTCTCATACCCCTTGGCTTTCAGGTATTTGTTGTATTCCTTGGCGCCATCCGGGTCATAATACCCATCCGGACCTTCGGGCAGCATGCCATCATCGCGTTCAAACACGTCAAAGCCGCATTCCGCCACGCGGGCGCCGATCAGGCTGTCGGGTTCCAATCCTAGCCTCTCCATACCTTCGGCATCGGCGCGCATATGGGTCTTGCCGACCAGCCAGCACCCCATCCCGGCCTTGCGCAGATGGTCCCCCATGGTCGTTTCGCCAACCTTCAGCGGAATCCCGTTCCATGACGCCCCATGGGAATGCACATACCGACCGGTATAGGTGGACATGCGCGAACTGCCGCAGATCGGTGACTGTATATACGCCCTGTTGAACCGAACCCCCCTGGCCGCCAAGCGATCGATATTTGGGGTATGAAGATTCGGATGGCCGTAGCAACTCAGGTAGTCCCAGCGAAGCTGGTCGAACATGATGAACAGGATATTCCTGGTTTTGGCCATAGTCCCGGACCCTTGCAAATTTCCTTCACATGCTAACTTATCGGGAAATTCCCGGGCAGCGAAGCCTCAATTTGCAGGGAGCGGATTCAACTTTCCATTTGCTGCATCATCTTCTTCGCGCGCGGACATTGCAGTTTGTCACGCAATGGGCTGTCAGGGTCGATATCCTTTTGGCAGACCACGCATTTATCGGCGCCCGAAATCGCATTCAGACCGCCGCAGCTGCCCTTGATCGTCTTGCCCATCAGCATGACACCCAATGACATTCCAACCACAATGATCAGCAACAGTACAAATGCCAAAAGAAACGTGCTCATCCCGGTTCCTACCTGTCAGTTGGTTCCAAGCGCATCCTTGAACGCGCTGCTGTGTACGGTGATATAGGCATCTTCTCCGCCTGTCACATCCCGAGAGATGAAGAACACGGCAAGTTTATTCTCTTCCGCCACCTTCATCCCCTCTTCCTGACCAAGGGCCAGCATGGCCGTGGCCCAGGCATCCGCCATCATGGCACTGTCGGCCAGAACCGTGACAGAGGTTGTGCGATGCGTGATCGGCCTACCGGTGGTCGGGTCGATGATATGCGAATAGCGAATGCCATCCTGTTCGAAGAAGTTCTTGTAATCGCCCGAGGTCGCCATGGCGATGTCATCAAGCGAAATGATGAGTTGCAGGGTTTGCGAGCCGGTTTCGGGCTTTTCAATTCCGATCCGCCAGTTTTCACCCTTGTCGTTCTCGCCGTGCGCTACCAGATCACCGCCAATTTCGACCAGATAATCTTCGATCCCCGCCGCCTGCAGCGTACCTGCAATGGCGTCAATTCCGTACCCCTTGGCGATGGCCGACAGGTTAATACCAACCCCGGCATCGGATTTCGCCAGCGTTCCGGCATCTTTGTCGAGCGATAGCAGCCTGCTTTGCCCCACACGCTCCAACGCTGCGGCGATATCCGCATCTGCCGGCACCGGATCATCAGGTTCACGCGGCCCGAATCCCCACAGCTCGATCAGCGGTCCCAGGGTTACGTCGAATGTGCCAGCGCTTTTGTCATGCACCTTATTGGCGGCATCCATTACCAGTGCGAATTCATCAGACACCTGTACTGGAGTTGTCTGGGTGCTGGCGGAAAAGGTCGAAACTTCGGAATTCGGGTCCCAGTTCGACATTTTTGCATTAACTGAGGCGAGTGTATCCTCGACTGCCTGACCCAGCGCTTCAGCGTCCAGGTCCGTACCAATCGCAGTGATATTGTAGGTGGTTCCCATCGTCTCGCCCGACAGGCGAACGACCTCGGGCTCTTCGTCGAAAAGACAGCCGGAAACGAACAGGATCAGGGCCAGAACTGGCAGTTTGCGCATCAGGCGACCTCCGGGAATACTGTGTGCGGCGTATGCCAGCGCCTCTGCCCGGAGTCAAACCGACATCAATACTTCAAAGGCAGAAACGCCAGCGCCAAAAGGCCGATTGCAGCTGGCACTCCGAATATCCAGGCGCGTCTTTGCCAGCCGGGCGTCTGTTCTTTCCAAGTCAGGCGGAAACGGTGGCCGCAGACAACGACCACAAACACAATCAGCGCGCCGGTCAGAGGTGTCAGAAACAGGCCGTCCAAGATACTGAGTTTCCTCGCATTGCGGGTTTAGTTGCCGGGGTGGCGCATTTGCGCACTATACAGGCCAGTTACCTGCGTTAAGGTAGAAGGGAAAGCCATATCCGGTAAAGGAGGAGACCGCCCATGGCCCCAAGCTCTTACCAGTCACCCATGCGGGGCGACAAGGCCGAGACGACGACCTACAGCCAGTCGACCGACTCGAATTTGTCGCACACACAGACCACCGTGGCAAAACTGCTGGAAGGCAAGGGAGATGCGGTGTTTGCCGTCCGTCCGAACGACACCATTCACTCCGTCGTCGAGATCTTGAAGGAAAAGCATATTGGCGCCGTTGTCGTCACGGATCAAAACGGGGCGCTGCAGGGAATTTTGTCCGAACGTGACATCGTGCGGCGCATGGCGGATACACCGGGTCAAACCCTGCCCCAGTCGGTCGAGGATCTGATGACGCGGGATGTGCACACCTGCGCGCCGGATGACCTGCTGATGGATATCCTCAAGCGTATGACAGAGGGGCGTTTCCGCCACATGCCTGTTGTGAAAGACGGCAACCTCAGCGGTGTCGTCACGATCGGCGATGTGGTGCAATTCCGGCTGAACGAGCTGGAATACGAAGCCCTGCGCATGAAGCAGATGATCGTCGGATAAGGCGGCGCTGACACCAATCGATCACGCCGCTCTGGTTCGCTAGTCTGTCGTTACGAAGCGAACACCGCCGTCGAAAATTTCGGCGGCGGTCAACCTGCCGGTTGCAAAAGCGCCGGTGTCAATGGAAATGATCCCGTCGCCGAAACTCGGATCGTCAACAATCGTGTGGCCGTGAATAACCCACTGCCCGTCTTGTCGTGGCCGCCGAAACCCGTCTCCGCGCCCCCAAAGACAAACCTGCCGCTCCTGCGCGGAAACTGGCCGGGTCGGATCAAGGGCCGCATGCACGGCGGTTACATTGCCGCTGCTCCATATCAGCGGACGCGCGCGTACCCACTCTAACAGAGTTTCTCCCATCGCATCGCGCAGCTGCCCGGCAACACGCCTTGCCTTCTCACCTGTCAATTCGCTCGGAGTGCACTTGACCCCGAAGGACGTCAGGGTCTCAAAGCCACCATTCCACATCCAAGACTGAGCGTTCTGTTGGGGCTCATCCAGAAATCGTAGCAGCATGTCCTCATGATTTCCCATCAGACAAAACACTGTGCGACTGCTTTTTTCGTCAAGATATTGAAGATGACGCAGAACCTGGGCGCCATAATCCCCTCGGTCGATATAATCACCGACAAAGACCAATGGATGAGAGGGCTCAAGACGCGTAAGCAATTGTTGCAGCAGATCCAACCGACCATGCACATCTCCGATGGCATAGAATGGCCGCTCGGGCACAATTGCGGGAAACGGATGACGCCGCGTTCCCGTAAGTGGCTTACCCACCACTCCCCTGAGCCATTTTGAAATCATGGCAACAGTTTCCTCCAAAACCGATGGCTTTGGCCAGAAGGATTGCAAGTCTTCCGTCATATGTATACACGCGGCCCATCGTCATGGCGCGTAATAAAAAGCGCTTTCTTTCTGACAGGTAAGACCGTGATGCCAGCCAAGCCCATGGAAAATCCGCTACCTCCGCCTGAAATGGAAGAGCTGATCCTCTACTATGACAAGTGCGAGCACTATGATGACGGTCATGTAAATGCACAGCTTGGCTGGACCGGAATCTCTCGTGTCACGTCAATTTCGCGATGGTGCGAGCTGGTCAAAGAAAGACCGATCGCGCCGAATTCATATTTTGACGTCGACCATTACAAGAAACGCTACGGTGTCGGGAGTCATTTGACCCTGTACGATTTTCTGGAACACGGCTGGCAAGTTGGATGCAATCCCAACGCCGAGATTTGCATCGCCGGTTTTTTGTCAGCGCGCCAATCCGATATCTTTTCCAAGAAGGTGGCGTTGAAAGATCTGCTGAATGACAGCCTTGTGTCCGATTTTCAACGACAGTCCAGTTCTGCAATGGGCGCCGGGACCGTGACGATCATTACGATCAATCTGAACAACTGTGCCGGCCTGGAACGAACCATTCGGTCGATCAGTTCGCAGACCATGACTGATTTTCAATGGATTTTTGTCGATGGCGGCTCCACCGACGGCTCACTGGAATTGGCCGAACAATCCAGTCGCAAGCCCGACATTTCCATAATCGGGCAGGACAAGGGCCTGTTCGATGCGATGAATCTGGGGGTCGCGCAAGCCTCGCAGGAATACGTGGTGTTTCTGAATTCGGGGGATACGTTTTCTGATGAAAATACACTTGGCCTTGTCAAACAATCCCTCGGGCTGCACGACGTCGTCTATGGCGATGCCCGGTACATGAATGAAACCCGACCCCATACCCATCGCACACAGATTTCTCGTGGCATGACATTTTGCCATCAATCTGAATATGCACGAACAGAATGGCTCCGTCGGTTTCCGTTTGATACAAGTCTGCAGATGGCTGATCTTGGATTGAATCAGGAACTTTATCTCAATGGTGCAATCTTCCATCGGCTTCCGGAAACTATCTCGGTGATCGAGCCCGGCGGCTTTTCAACCAGTAACGCGATGCGGCAGTTCCTGGAACGGATGTCGCTTGCCGCAGAACGTTTCCCACATCCGGCGCTCCAAAACACGTTCCTAATGGAATTTGTCAGCCGTCCCGATTTGAATGTTTGACACACTGCAAATACAGGCGACGGTCAGCAAATGGAAAATCAAATAGTGAGTAATCCAGCAAAGCAGAGTGGCGCGGACGTCGTGATCTTTGGTGTGGGGTGCTCGGGTACTACTGCATTGTTCCGGTTCATGGCCAAGGCATACGAGCGTTTTGATGCTGAGCCGGGAATTTTCTTTGAACCCTTTCTGCGAAACTCAATCAGCGACTATAACGAAGATACCGTCCAAAGAACCACGCAGCTTTCACCCGCCGGTATTTACGCACACACGCGCGCGCCCATGTTTACCCGGGCACATGACGACCCGGCGCTGAACAATTTCGTGGCAGATCTTGATATCGGGACTTCTCCGTCACTTATAAAATTCGATCGGGCCTGCGGGCGGATCGAGTATTTTTTGAATGTTTGGCCGAATGCAAAATTTGTCTTTGTTTTCAGGAATCCCTGTTCAGTCATCGATTCCGTACTGCCCGCGTTCGATTTTTTTGGCGGTGAATTTCATCCGTCTGATACTTACCGCTTTGCAAAAGAAACTGGAATGGACACGGCTAAATTTTTTGACCTGTCCTATTCCCAAAAGCAGCTAGTGTACTGGCGCACCATGAATGAGGCTGCGCTTGCAGCGTGTCAGGCACATCCTGATCGCATTCTGCCCATCTCGCACGAGGCGCTGATTGCCGAACCGGCACAAACCCTTGGTAAAATAATGGAATTCTGTTTCGAACAAGGGCAGGCAAGCGACGAATTGGTTCGATCATTTGTTGGTGACGAAGCAATCCACCCACTGAGCTACAACTTCAAAAATCTTGCCATTCCAGACTATCGAGCCTTTAACCGTGAACTCGATTGGTATTTTGCTACGCTTCTTCCTGCTTGTCAGGCAGGGGTTAACGTCAAGGATCTGGTGCCACGGAATTCGTTTGATAAAGGCTGGCTAAAGGGGCTGACCGAACAAAAGACGTTTGATCAGGTAGATCCCGAAGTGACATCAACGGTTTTGCGAAAGCTGCTGGCTGAAAAAACCGCTCTCATACAATCCAATCCCTGGTCAGAACCTGATAGCACCGCGTGTCTGAAAGTCAACGGATCGCTTGTTCACAGAATTACCACAGCAGCAAAGGTTTCTCTGGGATTGCCGCTCAGTCCTGAGAAGATCAGGCTTCTGCGCCCGATCAGTCCGGAAACCCAACTGAAGCTGCCGGAAAAGCTGTACTGGAAGACCGCCAACCCTTTCCGTCGTTTAGGCCTGTTTATAAAATGCGTAGCTGGCGCAATGTTCTTGCCTGAGGCATATTTCGAAGCTGAGATTTTGCCGGATACGGAAAAACAGCTTTGGCTCAAACGGAACGGACCACTGTTGCACCGCATGCTGTTTTCATTCGGGTTCATGATGAAATCCCAGGTGCGGGTCCGGAAATTCGATATTTTCAGTTAATAAATGACGATTCCGGTTGTCAGGTTCCTCTGAGTTCGCCGGCGATTGTTTCTGGTCGACATACAGTCGACATGTCGCTGGATTGACGCCGCCTTGGATTAAATTTATCAAAGGCCAATTCCTACTTGTTGCTAACGATCCACATTTCGCTGAATAATAGTCACATAACTCAGGCCTGATGCTGCTCAATAGGCGCAAATAAGGCTAACTGCTTAAAAATACTAAACTAAATTTCAGAAACGTAAGCCGGAACTTCAATCGGCAACAAATCCAGACAAGAGGGCGGTCAATGTCAGACCAACTCAAACAGCAGTTTATGCTGAGACCACTGGAAAAAGGCGATCTGGCCGACACGGCGGGATGGTTTCGCGATGTAAACGATCTGGCAACATTTGACCGGTCCTGGCGCGCACCACTTAGTCTGGACGCGGCAGAAAAAATCTGGCGGGCATCGATAGAAGAACCTGCAAATACAGGAAGTTACTGGTTCGTGGTAGAAAACAACGATGAAAAAGTTGTTGCCATGGTTGGTTTGGACAGTTTGAACTTGGTGAACCGCGATGCGGTCGTGGCCTTGTTCGTAGACCACGAGTCCAGACGCAACGGAGTTGGCATCCGCGCAGTGGCTCTGATACTGGACCTCGCCTTCAAACAATTTGGGTTAAATCGAATTACGTCCTATTATCGCGAAGATAACCGCCGAAGCGCCGACCTGATGGCCCGATTGGGTGTCGAGGTCGAGGGTCGCATGCGGCAGGCGTGGTATGCCGAAGGCCGGTTTTTCGATATGATCGTGGTCGGCATGCTGCGCGACGAATGGGCAAAGCAGCGTGAAGTGCTGGCCCGGGAACTGAGTGACAATACCATTGTCGCACTGGGGTGCCACGCGGCAAGCGGTTGGAAGTGGCCACCACAAAAGGGAACGGAAATCTAAAGACTTTTCAAACGGCCATCCGGAATCGCAATCAAAATTCGAGCACGATCTGGTGGGTATAGAAACTGTAGCGGAATTAGTGTTACGAGGCGTTAATGTGAGTAGTACCGACAAATCTTACAGGCGAAGGCTTGGTGCCGTCCTGTTTGCAGACGTGGTCGGGTTTTCGCGCCTTATGGGCGAAGACGAAATCGACACGTATAACTCGCTCAAAACTGTTCTGGCTCAGCTGGACACAGCCTGCGCGCAATACGGTGGAAGTATCGTCGAGGTTCGCGGAGACGGTGTATTGGCCGTCTTTGATACTGCGACCGACGCCGTCCGGTACGGTGTGAAACTGCATCAGATAGCCGAGGCCAGCAATCCAACCCAGCCGGAAGAAAGACGTATACGCTTTCGTGTTGGCGTGCACATGGGCGAACTGCTTGAAGATGACCGCGGAATTCACGGCGCAAACGTTAACATCGCCGCCCGTCTGCAGAGTATAGCCGAACCTGGTCGTGTCAACATAAGTGCAACGGTATATGAGCAAATCCGCAACCACCTGCGCTATGGCTATGAATTTCTTGGACCCCAGCAGCTGAAGAACATTCTGGACCCGGTTCCAACCTATTGCGTTCGCAGCGAGGCCGAAGGCGCCACGATGGCGTCAACCTTGCGACCGGACACAAGCTTGATTGAGAGGGAACGACCGGACATTCCATCCGTTGCCGTACTGCCCTTCAGCAATCTGGGCGGTGATCCGTCCGACGACTGGTTCGCAGAAGGATTGACCGACGACGTCATCCTCAATCTTTCCAAGTTCAAGAACCTGTTCATCATTGCCCGGAATTCCGCTTATTTCTTCAAAGCTCAATCCATGTCGCCCCGTCAGGCCGCGCGTGAACTTGGGGTGCGCTATGTCGCACGGGGTAGCGTTCGGAGGAGCAAGTCCAGAGTTAGAATTTCTGTTGAGCTGATTGATGCGGATTCCGAGAGAACACTGTGGGGTGAAAGATACGATCGGGAAATTGACGATATCTTTGATATTCTGGACGAAGTGACAGAATCCATTGTGGCTGCCGCAGCCGTGCTGATCGAAGCTCAGGAGCGGCAACGTATGGTCCAGTCAGTACCATCTGATCTGGCCGCTTACGGGTTTGTCCTGCGCGGACAGCAACATATCTATAAATATACCCGGCAGGACAATCACGAAGCGCACGAACTGTATGCACGTGCGTTGGAGCGCGACGGATCATATGCCCGCGCCTCTGCTGCCCTGTCCCGCACGATGAATATAGATTGGCGTTATTCCTGGGCAACCGATCAGGATCAGGCATTGGACACGGCGCTGGCACTGGCGCAGCGTTCCATTGAACTGGATCCGACGGATGCCCGAGGATTTGGCGAGCTGGGTTTCGTCCATCTTTACCGCAAGGAACACGACGCTGCGATCGGCGCTTATCGCCGTGCCTTGATGCTCAATCCAAATGACGCAGACCTTCTGTCCGACTTTGCCGATACCCTGGCCCATTCAGGCGACAACGAAGCGGCAATTGAGTATCTGAAACGGGCGATGCGGTTGAATCCATATTTTCCGGATCAGTATCTCTGGCACATCGCCGGTGCCTATTTCAATCTGGGTGAATATGACGATACCATCCGATGGATTAACAAAATGAACAACCCTGCCGAGGGGCAAAGACTCCTTGCGGCGAGCTTTGTGAAATTGGGCAAGCTCGACGTTGCCCGCGAAATAGCGGACAGGCACCGCAAAGTGCATCCGAATTTCTCATTGCAACGCTGGGGCCGTGTCCAGCCGGACCGACGCCCCGAAGATACGCAACATTTTGTGGAAAGCCTGAAAATAGCCGGATTCTAAAGCAAAGGGGCCTTCCGATACGGAAGACCCCGAAGTTTTGGGCAAGGAATCGGCAGGATTATTAATCCTCAGATCCGCGCGCCCGCGCACCGCTGACACGGGCTCCGCTTACTCTGGCACCACTGACACGAGCTCCACTGACCCGCGCGCCGCTCACGCGGGCCCCGCTGACTCGCGCGCCACTCATTGACGCCCCGTCAGAGCCGAAGAAGAGATCAAGCAAAACCTGCTCGAATTGTCCGGTCAGCACATCCATCCGGATTGTGTAGTCAGCTTTGTCATAGTCCCATACACGGATGTCGTTGGACATTTGATAATCCGCTGAAGCAACACCCGATTCCGACGGTGACAACGGCGCTCTGCCTGCCTGATTGTCTGGAATATTGTGATCTGTGGCGCTTTCGCCCTCGCCATGCACAAGGAAAATCGTTGGCTCCGGCAGCTCGTAATATGTCCCGTCATATGCGAACCCATAGATGCGGGCGAGACTTGGGTCTTTCTCGAACTGCTCGCCAACAAAGTTGTTTGCACCCCAGCCCTTTCTCCGTTTGCCCCGGTCAATGAAATACTGAAGGTCCTGCTTTTTCCGGGCTTTCTGTTTCCAGAATGTCTTGGCGTGTTGCTTGCCTTCCTGAACAAATACGAACTTCCCGTTCCGAATTCTTCTAAGACCCTCCAAGGAAAAACTGCCTGGGTTAGCAGCGTCTTCTTTTATCTTGTACAAACCGGACACATTGTTAGGCTCACTGTCTTTCGACACTTGCACCAGAACCTTGTCACCATCAGCTATCGGAACATCGTCGATTTTGTCGGTCAGCGCCGGCAGGGTATCGCTGTTGTCATCGACCAACGCCAGACGAACGGTCTTATAACCTTTCCTGACCGCAAGATCTTCGACGAGACGTCCAAACAACAACACTTCGGAAAAACTGAGCAAAGACTCAGACATTGTTCTTTCTCCCTATTGCGGGATCGACGATGCCAGAAACTTCATCTCACCCTCATTGCGGTCCGTGCCAAAGCCCAGACCAAAATATTCTTCAAAAATCACCCCGGCGCAAAATGCCACATAACGCGGCTAAAACAAAGACATTTACGGCCTGTCACCTTGGCACCCTGGTACGTACCGATACGGCATGGCTCTCGGCATCCGGTTCGGCAAGACGTGGTCCGGCCGTTGCCAGACCGATATCGCGCATACGGAAGTTACCTTCGATGATGTTTGCAAAGGCACCACCGGTGATTTCACGATCAACCGCCAGCATCGCTTTTTCCACGCCGAAATAGCTCAGCATATCGGCGTCCAGCATCTCCCAAGCGTCCGCAAGGTATGTACCCAGAAAATCCCGTGCCTCGAGCAGGGCAATTCGGAAACCTTCGGGATTACGGGCGTATTCCTCGTCAAAAAAGCCCTGCATGACACTGACATAGTCTGGTGAGCCCTCAAGCTGGTCGGACAGGTTTTCGACTTCCGGGGTAATCAGATCATGCACCAGCAGGCGTTCGTGGTAGATGTCTATGAAAATGTCGAACATGGCACCTGTCAGGGGTTCGGACAGGTCATGCTCGCTGGACCATCCATCTGCGAATTCCCGCATCGAGCGTTCGTTCGTCGCCATCCTGATCTGAGCGTTATCCGAAAGTTCGGCAAAGCGACTGAGCCGGTTGTAGGTGTACAGGTTGCCCCGCGTGTTTTCGAGCAAATCGTCCACAACAGAGCCAAAGTGCAGTGACGCCAGCAAAGCCACCAGATCGGCGGCGGATTCATGAAAACCGTAATACTCGCCTGACGTTTGTTCCGACCCCGGCATACCGATCACACTGTAGATGATTGCGTGCCCGATCTCATGTGCGACAACGTCAAAATTCAGGCTGTAGGGCCTATATTCATTGCCATGCTCGCGCGAGCCACCGGTTTCCAGAAAACCCCAGCCGATATGGGCATTGTCCAGATTCGGTAGAAGGGACAATTCGAGACGATCATAGTCGCGGGCAAAGTGCCAAGGGATTGGACGCCCGAAATAGCCCTCCCAGACATCCATCGTAAAATGTGCGGACCCGAACAGATGCGCGGCCTCGAAGGACGGGCTGGACGGGTCTATGTGTATGAAATTACCAAACTCGTCCGGTTCAGGATGTGGGTGAACCGGGCCATTCCATGGCGGCAGGTACATGTGTGGCCCCTCCGGCCCCTGCACATTGGCACCATAGTGCGCTGTCTTGCCAACCGGGTTGACCGTGTACATGCGCGGCCCGGACGGGCCCGGTCCAATAGAACCCGGGGGGGCGGATATCTCGACCATTTCGGGTTCGGCATTACCCGCCAAAAACGGAGACTGCGGAAAGATCAGAAACCGCGTGCCGGGGGCTTCGCCCTCGTCGGTATCGGGTCCGTACATGTATCCCTCCAGTTTTTGTCACCGCGGCGATCGGTTTAGCCCGGGCCTTTCCCGGCAGTCTGACCCGATCCGCCTGCGCCCATACAATACAGAAATTCGCCAGCGATCAGTTCATGAAGGTCCTCGCGCCCAGCAAGGCCCAGAGATTGCGCATAGGCATCAAGGTCCTCGGGCACTGCGGATTCCAGAACGGTTTCGAAATACCAGATCAGCATCCGCACCTTGTCTGCACCCGAATGTTCACGATCGCGCCCATCGTTTACCTCGATCATCCTGTCTTTGGCATTCGCTCTTGCCTTGAGTTCGGAATAGGTGCCCTCCCACCGAAGCTCAGCCAGAATATGAGGTATCAGGTCAGTGCTCTTGCGCTCTAGCAATGACTTTTTGCAGGCCGAACCGTTCAGCAAATCTTCGTATCCGGCCTCATCCAGATCATTCCGTTCCAACCATGCCAGTATGTCACTCCGCCGCGCCAAACCATGCCGCGCACGATGCAACGACATCTGTTCCAGCAATGCCGAACGATCAGCTTGCGCGCCGCTACGACCGGCATCCTGCCGCGCGAACATACGCAGCGCGGCACGTTCCCGTGTGTCGAAAAATCGGTCCGGATCAAGCCTGAGCTCATTCAAAACGCCTTGATCCACAGGGTGAGCCTGTGTTTCAGCGCCGACCCGGCGAACAAGACCATCCCAGACCAGCGTGCGTTCGACCCTTTGAACAGAGGGCTGCGGTTGGTCATCTTTCTGCAGGAACACCCGCATAGCCTTCAGCATTTTGCAGGCATCATCGCGCTTGGCGTCGACCCGACCATCCTGAAGCCAATCGAAAAACCGATGTCCGCCCAGTTCTGACCCAACCCTGGATTGAACAGCCTTCCATGTCCGGTCGTGGTAGTACAACGACTTCGCGGTGCCGAGTACGATTTCTGCCGCCTCCGCCCCCAGAATACCAGCTTCAACGGCCCGCCTGACGGTCTCACGTATGGAAACCATCGGCTCACTTAAGGTTGGAAACCCCAATTCCGCGGGACCGTGCAGGACGGCAACTTCGTCGTCATCCTTTATCTGTCCCCTTGAATACGCTTCGTATATGCCTCCCACGCCGATCATGCCGAAATCAGAAAGTTCCGAGGCACGTAGCGCCCCCATGCTGGCACTTCCAAAGACGGTGATCCCCTGTTCAATCGCCCAAAGGATTTCCTTGTGCCATACCGATGGAACACCTTCGAAATACCCGTCGATTATGCCAATGGCACGGGGGCGGTTCGTGGCTGCGCGGTAAACATCGCCTTGTTTTACGGGTGGAAAAACCTCGGCATTCAGAATCCCGGCGACCGAGGCCGCGTCCAGCGTCGGTCCGACAAAGACGACGGCGCTCATGCCGATCTCTCCGACACAGCAAGCGCCCTTGGGCCGGGAACGTAATCCGCATCGTCATGCGGAGCCTCAAGGCCCGGGATGACAACCCGAACGACCGAGATATCAATATCCTTCCGTGACAGATCGACGGCGACGACCTGATCAAGCCCCGCCGAGGCCAGCCGCGCCAGCAACCAGTCCAGATCGTCCTCGAACGATCCTGTTGATCGGTTCGGACCATTGGAAAAGCGCAGGGTGGGTGCGCAACGGTCTGTCATGCTTCGGATAAAGGTCCATTTGTCCCGCAGGGCCGATGCCGTGAATTCATTCGGCATAAGGTCATCGCGCGCACCCGAGATATATGTCAGCCGAGTCTGCGCGGCCTCGGTCAAGGCCCGCAGCAAGGCGATCGCGCGATCCGGGTGGCAGCCATCGCCGATCCCGATATGGCTTGGCCGATCCCCGGTTTCGCATATCGTGCAGCGGAAACTGGGAACACCAATATCCGAGGTTGTTTCCCAAATTCCCACATCGATATCCGCAGCCGTAAACCGGCCAAGCGCCTCGAGGCAGCGCGGGTCGTCAATCGTCGATGGATCAATGCGCGCGGTTTCCGGTCCCCGATGCCACAGCGTCGTTGCGTCCCGTTCGATCAGTTCGCAGATCGCGTGGCAGGTAGCCTCGAGAGTCACATTACCCGAGGCCAGACCATTGGTAGAGCGAGGAAAAATGTGCCGCCCCACCAGCGGCTCGGCGGTATAGTCGGTATCGACCATTTCATACGGAACCCAGCGCGAGGCTCCGTCAGTCAGATCGGTTCCTTCGATCCACAGCATCCTTGCATCCGGGTCAAACCGCGCGCCTGTCACTTTGGGCAACCGGTCGATGTCAACCAGTCGAACGTCGTCGCGGATATTCGTATAAGTCGCCAGTCGGACCGGCAAAATGATATGTTCCGCATGCCAAGTTTCGATCGCTTCCATGACACCGGACGCTTCGGCTGCCTCAAGCGACAATCCTTTGCCCAATGCAACCGCGACCGAACGTGAATTTGGGCGGGTCACCATCACTGTCGGCAGCCCAATCCGGTCCAACCCGGTCAGATTTGCGATACGGGTGATACCCATCCGGGGCAGATGTTCCCGCACGACGGCAAGGGTTTCCACCGGCTCTCTCATCCGGTGCGTATCTGTCAAATACCGCTTCCGCGACGCATCAAGCATGCGGTTTATCTCACAAACAACAGCGGCCTTCCGACAGTTCGCGGAAAGCCGAATGGAAATTTAACAACTCCCAGAATGGTCTATACGATAGTTGCGGTCAACTTTTTGAGCCGGAGTGTCCCACGCGGGGCGCTATTCGTCACCTTTGTAATACCCGATCACATCATTCTCAGTGGTCGCGCCCAGACCATTCAACAGCCGGTTGGAATAGTTGAAATAGGCGCAGACCTGATTGACCTCGAGAATTTCACCATCATCACATCCCGCAATCTTCAGGGCCTCAAAGTCCGATTTCACCATTTTTCCCACATCCGTGGTCAGCTTGGCGGCATAGCGCAACAACGCAAGCTCTTTCCCTTCGAACTCGTCTTCGGGCCGGTGCGCCTTGAGCGCCGTGAATATACGGTCACTGCGAGGTTGATCCTTGATCAGATTGCGCACGTTCATGAAATGGTGGGTCAGGGAATAGGTGCAATCGTTCAGGATCGACGTGTAACTGGCTACCACTTCCAGAAACCAGAATGGCAGGTTGTTGTCGTCCGAATGCAGCACAGAGCGGTACAGCGTGACATGACCGTTCATCGTTTCGGGGCGCAGCGAATGGACCCGCATGACAGTATCTACTGTCCCATGGGGCGTACGTGCGCGATCCAGCAACTCTTTTAGACGACCATCCGCATGTTCATCGGACACCATTTCGATCCAAGCGCTCATCCAACCCTCCCTGTTCGCGTGCAAGGTATAAAGACCAAAGCAGCAGAATATTGCCAGTAGAAAATTCCACCACCAGGAAATTTTGATGGATCACGCGGACGTGATCGCGTTAAACTCGGCCGACGAATTCTGGATGCGCGAATATGCAACAAACGAACCTGCACAGCGGAGCAACAAACCTTTTGTCGACCTGCGGCGGTCTTGGTGCCGGGGATCGGCTGCTGGTCCTGCGCGAAGACCCGGACAACGATTACTACGATCAGGAAATCGTTGATGCAGTCGTCGAATGTGCACGTACACTAGGCATCCACGCTTTGGTCCGAACAGCGCCGTTCGATCCGATGGGGTCGGCCCTGCCCCAGGCATTGGTCGAAGAGATGAAGGCCTCTGACCGAACACTTTTTCTGTCGCGCAGCGGCGACCAGATTCGTTTTGACGCATCCATGGCAGGTATTCGCCCCATCATGTCATATGCGCTAGACGCAGATATGCTGGCCTCGGGGTTCGGGCGCGCGAACTATCAGGGGTTCGTGGCGTTGAAGAACGCAGTGAACGCACTGCTTGCGAATTCCACTGAAATCCGGGTGACATGCCCATTGGGTACGGACTTTCACGGCCCCGGAGCGGCATATCCCAAGGCCGGACCAGCGGATGTTTGCGTCGACCGATTCCCGATGTCGGTTTTTGCCCCGGTACCCGCCAAGGGTTTTTCGGGTGTTGTGGTTCAGGACGGCTTCCTTGTCGGGACTGGTTCCAAATTCTACGACCCTTACGGCTGCGCCTTGCAGCACCCCCTGATCGTGCACTTCGAGGAAAACCGGTTGACCCATTTCACCGGGCACGAAACAGATGTTGAGCGCGCGCAAGCTCACTACGAGAACGTCGGTCAGATGTTCGGGCTGGACGCGTTTACCATGCACTCCTGGCACGCCGGCATTCATCCTGGATGTGCCTATCCGGTGCCCGCCCACAAGAATTTTGAACGCTGGAGCGGCGCGGCCTTTGGCAACCCCCGTCTTTTGCATTTTCACACCTGCGGCCATTATGCACCCGGGGAAATATCTCTGAACGTACTGAACCCCACCGTCACTGTGGATGGCGTCGCGGTTTGGAAAGAAGGCGTTTTCGACCCGGCGACGGTGCCCGGAGGAACGGAAATTCTGACTGAATATGCGTGTATCCGCGCCGTTTTCGACGATCCGGCGCAGGATGTGGGTCAAAGCCCGGAGGGCCGCCTTTCTGCAGGGTGACCTAGCTTGCCTGTGCCTCGGTGTCGCCTTGGGCCGCAATCATCTTGGCAACCCGCGAACGGAACCGCATCGCCCCGGCATCGAGCCCAAGATTCAGGTAAGCCGATTTGCGGCGCGCCATTCCGGTCTGAACATGTTCAAGAACCTCCTTGTCCTCGGTAAAGGCCATTATCGCGCCTTCGAACATTCGCTGGGAAAGTGCCTCATCCTCGGCGTGCATATTCCGATGCTGGAACCAGAAATAGCGTGACCGTTCTTCATCGACCGGGGTGATGAAATTGTAGGAAATGTTGACAAGCGCGTTCTGCGACAGTGGCTTGTCCGGGCCACCCTCGCCCACCGGCGCATAGACGGACATGTTGATGGCGGTAGATGGCAGGCGGCATTCATAGTGCTGCTTGCGGTCGCAATTCGGCCCGAATGGCAACATCGGCTTGTAGTAAGGTGCAGGCGGCTGATCGTGTATCCAACGTGACACGATCACACCCTGATCGGTTTCTTCCAGATCCAGCGGCTGATTGTCCGTTCCAGCCCCCGCGAAAGAGGTCAGATGCACCCAGGCCACGTGGCTGGGATCCAGCAGGTTGTCGGTGATGTAAAGGTAATGGCAGGCCATTTCCATGGCACCTTTTTGAGTTTTCCCCCAAGATGGATTGTCGAAGTTCGGAATGTCGATGATCTGTGCCGGGTCAGCCTGCGCCGAATCGCCCATCCACAGCCACAGGAATCCCCAGCGATCCTCTGCCGGATAAGAATGCACTGCCGCACGGCGAGGCGGATTGTCCAGCTGCGTTGGGGCAATCACGCATTCACCGGAACAATCGAAGGTCAGGCCATGATAACCGCATACAACGTTATCCCCCTCTACGGTGCCACGAGACAGGGGTAACTTGCGATGCGGACAGGCGTCTTCAAGCGCGATGGGCGCGCCTTTGGTATCGCGAAAGATCACGATGTCTTCGTTCAGCATCCGAACCGCGCTTAGTTCGCGGTCAAAATCCTCGCTTCGGCCCGCGACATACCAGCAATTGCGGATAAAGCCTTTGGCCCCGGCCAGATCGGGTCGCATGGTTACTCCTGTTCAGAAAAGGTGTCGAACGCTTTCAGCGCCTTGGCGCTGTAGGCAAAAGATGGTCCCCCACCCATATACGTCGCCATTGACAACGCTTCGCACACTTCCTCTCGGCTGGCGCCAAGCCGAACCAAAGAGCGGGTGTGAAATCCGATGCAGCTGTCGCATCGTGTGGCCACGGCTATTCCCAAAGCAATGAATTCTTTGGTCTTTTCGCTCAGCGCGCCATCTGCTTTCGCAGCCTTGCCCATGACGCCAAAGCCCTTGACAGTTTCCGGCACCTCCTTTGAGAATGCTCCGATGTTGGCCTCGGTCTCTGCCATGAATTCTTTCCAGTCCATCGGTTAGCTCCTTACCCGCGCTCGTCCGATCCCATGCGCCGCTCCAGCCAGCGCACAAAGGCGCTGATAATCAGCACGAGAACCAGATATTCAAAAATCAGCAATGTATAGATTTCCAGCGGTCGGTATTCTGTTACGACCAGTTCGTTCGCGCGCCGGGTCAGTTCCTGCATTCCGATGACGGAAGCAAAGGCGCTCATCTTGACGATGTAGATGAACTGATTGGCCAGCGGCGGCAGAATGCGCCGGATCGCCTGCGGCAGAATTACGTATCGCATGGTTTGCGCATAGTTCAGGCCAATTGTTTGCGCGGCCTCGCGTTGTCCCTTGGCGATCGACTGGATGCCCGCACGATAGATTTCGGCGGTGAAGGCACTGTCGGAAATCGCCAGCGTTATGATCGCCCCCCAGAATGGATCGATCGGAATGTTTAGGCCCATCGACCGAAAGATGATCGGTAACCCGTAAAAAACCCAAAACAGCATGGGCAGCAGGGGAATCGACCTGACAAGTTCGACGTAGACACGGTTCACTAGACGCCAGCCCCATCTTTCGGACAACCCCGGCAAGGCCACAATCAAACCCACAAAAATCGAAATGGCAGCCGCGATTACCGAAATCAGGATGGTATCGCCCATGCCCGAGATCAGGAATTTGATATTGGTCCAACCGCTGGCTGTAGTTGGGTCAATGACGTACCAGCCCCAGATGTCAGACGACGCGCAGCCAGTCAGCAGAAGTGGCAGCGCCAGAAAGAGGAATAGCTTTTTCATCATAACCTCTCAGTGCTGCAATATCTGGCTGAGGAACTTCTGACAGCGCTCGGAGCGGGGGCTGCCAAAGAAGGTTTCGGGTGGCCCCTGTTCAACAATCTCACCGGCGTCCATGAAGATCATGTTGTCGGCGACTTTTCTGGCAAATCCCATCTCGTGGGTGACAACCACCATTGTCATGCCCTCTTCGGCAAGCTCGACCATGACATCCAGAACTTCCGAAATCATTTCGGGATCAAGTGCCGAGGTCGGCTCATCAAACAGCAGGACCTTGGGTTCCATGCACAGGGACCGTGCGATTGCGACCCGTTGCTGCTGCCCCCCGGACAACTGCCCCGGCCGCTTGTCTGCCTGATCAGGGATATGGACCCGCTCAAGATAATGCCGTGCCTTTTCCTCGGCCTCTTTCCGGCTGAGACCACGCGCCTTGATCGGGCCAAGGGTCAGGTTTTCCAACACGGTCAGGTGCGGGAACAAGTTGAATTGCTGGAACACCATCCCGACCTCGGACCGGATGGCCGCAACCGATTTGGGATCATTCGTCAATTCGGTCCCGTCAACGCGGATTGTTCCCTTCTGGTGTTCTTCAAGTTTGTTGATACAGCGGACAACCGTTGATTTCCCCGATCCTGACGGACCGCAGATCACAACTTTTTCACCGGTTCCAACAGTCAAGCTGATATCCTTCAGCACGTGAAATGTGCCAAACCATTTGTTGACGCCTTCTAGCTCAATCGCGGCTGGTGGCATTTGATTTCCTGTTCGCGCTTTTCTTCACAGTAAAAATATTTCTTGAGGTTATCTTTGTCTTTGCGCTTAAATCAAGAAACAATCTGGCAGCGAAGATAACGCCTGCGCCACCAACGGGAGAAAAACATGAAACAGTTCTTGAAAATCGCAGCTGTCGCGGCGGTCGGGATTGCCCTGTCCACCGCGGCACAGGCCCAGTCCGCACTGAACGAGATTCTGGATTCGGGCGTGTTGAAGGTCGGCACCACCGGTGACTGGAACCCCATGTCGCTGCGCGATCCGGCGACCAATTCCTACAAAGGCTTCGACATCGACATCATGAACGAGCTTGCCAGTGATCTTGGGGTCGAAGTCGAATACGTCCCGACCGATTGGAAAACGCTGGTCAACGGAGTCGTCTCGGGCAAGTACCACATTACCGGGTCCGCATCGATTTCACCGCCACGCATGAAAGTTGCCGGATTCTCGGAAAGCTATATTTCCGTCGAGCTGTATCCATACACAACCAAAGACAAGGCGGACCGGTTTGACGGTTATGACTCGATCAACAAGCCGGATGTCGTTGTCGCAACGACGCTGGGAACGACGTTCGAAAAAAACGCCCGTGAATGGTTCCCGGACGCGGAAATCAAGGTGGTCGAGGCCCCCGCCCGTGGTTTTCAGGAGGTGATTGCAGGGCGCGCGGATGTCTTCATCACATCAAACATCGAAGGTGCGACGCTGGAAGAGAAATTCCCGGTCGTGCGTGTAAAGAATGCCGGCCCACGTTCGCCCGCGCCTATTGCGATGTTACTGCCGCAGGCCGATCAGGTCTGGATCAACTATGTAAACAACTGGGTAAACGTCAAAAAAGCCCAAGGTTTCTTTGAAAAGAACAAAGAAAACTGGGGCCTCTGAACACCACTCAGCAAGATCGGCCCCTTAGGGGGCCGGTCTTGTCTAATCGCAAAGGTCAGTTGCGGCCGGATACGGCCTTTGACACGACTGTGACGAAACTGACGGTATCCGTCTTCAACTCGATCGGCCCATGTGCGGAATTGGAGTCAAAGCTCAGACTGTCCCCGGGGCGCATGTGATAGGTTGTGTCCCCACAACGGTAAACCATTTCACCATCAGTGACGTGGATGAATTCGATCCCCTGATGCTGGTACAGCGGACGCGGGGCAAGCGGGCCTTCAAGCGTCACACTGAAGCTTTCAAAACTGACATGCGTACCTTCGGCCCGTCCGATCAGCTTATAGCTGTGGCCGAACCCACTTCCCAACCTCTGAACGGTTACACCTTCACCCGCAGCGACAAAAGAAACGTCCGAACGTTCTACGGTGCCCGCGAAAAAGTTGATCAGTGGAACTCCAATCCCCTGCGCCAGCGCCTCCAGCGTGGCCAGAGAGGCAGAGACCTGGCCTCGTTCAATCTTGGAGATCATCGCAGTGGACACACCCGATTGCGCCGAAAGCTCGGACAATGTCAGGTTTGCCAGCATGCGATGCGATTTGACCGCTGCGCCAACCACCTGATCCAGTGGGGGTTTCGTTAATTCGATGGGCAATGAATCTTCCATGCCCCTAACGTACTGCGGCGAATCACAAAGGGAAAGCGAAGCGGCGCGTTTCTGGGCGCGTATTTCACGGAGGCCAGCATGAAACTTGAACAAATGACCTGGCGCGAGGTCGAATCCTGCATCGACAAAGGATCGGCCATTTTGCTGCCCGTCGGATCAACCGAACAGCATGGGCCAATGGGCCGGATCGGGACCGATACACTGTGTGCCGAAGCAGTGGCCCTGGGGGCCGCATCGCTGTGCGATGCCATTGTCGCGCCTCCCCTGGCCTATACCCCTGCCCCGTTCAACACCGCCTTTCCGGGGACAGTTTCCGTATCTGCCAAAACCTTTGGTTTGCTTGCAAAAGAGGTCATCGAAGGGTGTCTGGCGCAAGGATTTCTCGGCGTCTTCGTCGTGAATGGTCACGGGGCGAATGTTGAACCTCTGCACCAAATCGCAACATCACTTGCGGAAGGTGCACTCAGGGTCCGCAGCTGGTGGGAGCCCCCTTCTGTCAACGCACTTCGGAAGGAGTTGTACGGTGACTGGGAAGGCATGCACGCGACACCATCGGAAATCGCAATCACCCAGCATCTTTTAGGAGTGTTGCCCCCGCTGGATGCTTCACAACCGCCGCAAAAACTGACAGCCGATTATCTGAAAGCCCATAGCGGCGATCGGCATGGCCCACCTGACGAGCACCGCGCGGCATTTCCCGATGGGCGCGTCGGCTCTCATTCCGCCTTGGCGAGCCCGGAACACGGAGCGCGGCTATTACAACTGGCGGCACGGGAAATCGCCAACGAATTCGTTGCTTTCACAGAAATGGCCACCCGTTTGCGCAGCTGAGGAAATCGCACATTGTGACGATGGCCAACGAAACCTTGCAATTGAGTGCCATGTTTGAAATTTGTCCTTTAACTTTGTTGGGAAAGCGGCCCGTCAGGTTTCAGGACATGCGCTGCACTCGGGGGTTTTCATGAAGCGGGTTTTAGTTACGGGTACGGCGGGTTTCATCGGATTTCACCTTGCCCGGCTGCTGTTGGCAGAAGGGTTCCGCGTCCACGGTTATGACGGAATGACGGACTACTACGACGTCACGCTCAAACAACGCCGCCATCAGATGTTATTGCAAACGCCGGGTTTTTCTGCGACCGAAGATATTCTGGAAAATCACGAGCGCCTACTGCAGGTAGCAGACGAGTTCAAACCGGACATCATCGTGCATCTGGCAGCGCAGGCCGGGGTGCGATACAGCCTGGAGAATCCGCGCAGCTATGTAGATTCAAACGTCACAGGCACCTTCAATGTGATGGAGGTCGCCCGCCTGCATGATGTCGATCACCTGCTGATGGCCTCTACATCCTCGATCTACGGCGCGAACGAGGATATGCCCTTTACCGAAACCGACAAGGCTGACAGTCAACTGACGATCTATGCCGCGACGAAAAAAGCGAACGAAGCAATGGGGCATTCCTATGCCCACCTCTGGAATATTCCGACCACGATGTTCCGCTTTTTCACGGTTTATGGCACGTGGGGGCGGCCCGATCTGGCCTATTTCAAGTTCACTGACGCCATTCTGAACGACCGTCCCATCGACATTTACAACAACGGGGACATGTATCGTGACTTTACTTATGTGGACGATCTTGTCCGGGGCATTCGTCTGCTAATTGACGCCGTTCCCATACGGCCTGAAACCAAAAGCGAAATCGCCAAAGGTGACAGCCTGTCGCCGGTGGCTCCCTATCGGGTGGTGAATATCGGCAATTCCGACAAAGTGCGTCTTCTCGATTTTATTGAGGCAATCGAAGACGCGCTCGGCAAAAAAGCGATACGGAACTATATGCCTATGCAGATGGGGGATGTTCCTGCGACCTGGGCAGACACCAGCCTGTTGCAGTCTCTTACCGGGTATCAACCCAAGACAGACATCCGTACAGGTCTTGCCAGATTTGTGGAATGGTATCGGGATTATTACAAAGTCGAAGCTGGCTGACAGAAAAAAACCGGCGCTGTAGGCGCCGGTTTTTCGTTTCTTACCCGCCGAAATCGTCGAGCATGATGTCTTCGCGGTCCACACCCAGATCCAGCAGCATGTTGATGACCGACTGGTTCATGATTGGCGGTCCACACATGTAGAACTCGCAATCCTCAGGCGCCGGGTGGTTCTTGAGGTATTCCTCGAACAACACGTTGTGAATAAAGCCGGTGTAGCCTTTCCAGTCATCCTCGGGCTGGGCATCCGACAGGGCGACGTGCCATTCGAAATTGTCGAACTCTTCGGCCAGCGTGTCGAAATCCTCAACAAAGAACATCTCTTTCTTGGACCGGGCGCCGTACCAGAAGCTGATCTTGCGGTTGCGGTTTTCAAGACGCTTGAGCTGATCGAAGATGTGGCTGCGCATCGGTGCCATACCGGCGCCACCGCCGATAAACACCATCTCTTTCTCGGTCTCGCGGGCGAAGAATTCGCCGAACGGGCCCGAGATCGTCACCTTGTCACCCGGTTTCAGGTTGAAGATGTAAGACGACATCTGACCCGGCGGGATACCTTCCGAACCCGGAGGCGGCGAGGCCACCCGGACGTTCAGCATGATCATGCCTTTCTCGTCCGGATAGTTCGCCATCGAATAGGCCCGTTCGATCGGCTCGCTCACAACGGACTTGTACTGCCACAGATTGAAGCGATCCCAATCTTCGCGATACTCCTCTTCGACATCGAAATCGGTGTACGAGAGCTGGTGCGCGGGTGCTTCGATCTGGATATAGCCGCCAGCGCGGAAATTCACATCCTCGCCTTCGGGCAGGTCCAGCGTCAGCGCCTTGATGAAGGTCGCCACATTCTCGTTCGAACGGACGGTGCATTCCCACTTCTTGACGCCAAAGACCTCTTCGGGGACCTCGATGTCCATGTCTTGCTTGACCGCGACCTGACAGGACAGACGGTCACCACAAGCGGCTTCGCGCTTGGTGATATGGCTTTCCTCGGTCGGCAGGATCGACCCGCCACCCGAATGCACACGGACTCGGCATTGGGCACAGGTCCCGCCACCGCCGCAGGCCGACGGCACGAACAGCTTCTCGGCCGCCAGCGTCTGCAACAACTTGCCCCCGGCAGGGACCGAGATGGTTTTTTCACCGTTGATGGTGATGTTCACGTCACCGGTCGAGACCAGCTTGGACCGCGCGGCCATGATGATGGCCACTAGCGCAAGAACAATCAGGGTAAAAAGGATTACGCCAAGGCTAAAAGTTTCCATCGGCCCCTCCTTACAGTTTCACGCCCGAGAAGGACATGAAGGCCATGGCCATCAGTCCCGCGGTGATGAAGGTGATGCCAAGACCCTGAAGGCCATCCGGAATGTCCGAATATTTCAGCTTTTCGCGCACACCAGCCATCGCAGTGATCGCCAGTGCCCAGCCGAAACCGGAAGACAGACCATAAGTCGCCGCTTCGGCAAAGTTATAATCCCGCTCCACCATGAACAGTGAACCACCAAGGATGGCGCAGTTGACCGTGATCAGCGGCAGGAAGATCCCCAGCGCGTTGTAGAGCGGCGGGAAATACTTATCGAGCACCATTTCCAGAATCTGCACCATCGCGGCGATCACACCGATATATGAGATCAGGCCGAGGAAGGTCAGGTCCACATCCGGGAACCCGGCCCATGCCAGCGCGCCCGGTTTCAGCAGGTAGCTGAGCAGCAGGTTGTTTGTGGGAACGGTGATGGCCTGTACGACCATAACCGAGATGCCCAGACCCAGCGCCGTCGAAATCTTCTTTGATACGGCGATGAAGGTACACATGCCGAGAAAGAAGCTGAGCGCGAGGTTTTCAACAAAGATGGCCTTTACGGCCAGAGAGATAAGCCCTTCCATCAGTGCGCCTCTACCTGCTGGATTTTATATTCACGTTCTTCGACCTGGTTCGGCTTCCACGTGCGGAAGGCCCAGATCAGCAGGCCAATCACGAAGAAGGCCGAGGGCGGTAGCAGCAGCAGGCCGTTAGGCACATACCAGCCACCATTGTTCACTGTCTGCAGGATGGTGACGCCGAACAGCGAACCCGAGCCGAACAGTTCCCGGATAAAGCCGACCAGCAGCAGGATAAGACCATAGCCCAGCCCATTGCCTACACCGTCGATGAACGAGGCCATCGGCGGGTTTTTCATGGCGAATGCTTCGGCGCGACCCATCACGATACAGTTGGTGATGATCAGACCGACGAAAACCGACAGGGTTTTCGAAATCTGGAACGCGTATGCCTTCAGGATTTGGTCCACCAGGATCACCAGCGAGGCGATGATCACCATCTGCACGATGATCCGGATCGAACCCGGAATCTGATTGCGCAGCATCGAGATGAACATCGACGCAAAGCCGGTCACGAAAGTCACCGCCAGCGCCATCACAAAGGCCACCTGCAGCGACGAAGTTACCGCCAGCGCGGAACAGATGCCCAGCACCTGCAGGGTGATCGGGTTGTTGTCGACAAGCGGGTCGACCAACAGCTCTTTCTTTGTCTGGGACATCAGAACTCTCCTGCTTGCAGTTTGGCCAGGAAGGGGCCGTAGCCCGCGTCACCCATCCAGAATTTCACCAGATTATCGACACCGACCGACGTCAGCGTGGCACCGGCCAGCGCGTCAACGTAGAAATCGGGGCCAGCGGCGGGTTGCGTCTTGGCAACTGTGATCTGCAGATCACCAGCATCGTCGCGCAGTTTCTTACCGCTCCACAGTGCTTTCCAGCGCGGGTTGTCCACCTCGGCGCCAAGGCCGGGGGTCTCGCCGTGCTGATAGAACTGCAGGCCAAAGATATCGTTGCCGTTGTTTTCCAGCGCGATAAAGCCATAGAGCGTGGACCACAGACCGTAGCCGTGCAGTGGCAGGATCACCTTGTCCAAATCACCGGCGTCGTCGCGCAGCAGGTAAATGACGCGGTATTTCGCCTTGCGGCCAATACCAGCCGGGTCATCGTCCAGTGCAACGCTCAGCTCGGGGTCGCTGGCCGCGGCCAGATCGTCAAAGGTGGCTGGGTCGAACTGGTCGTCGACGAAATCGCCAGTCGCCAGTTCCAGCACATGCGGTTCAAACGCCGCAAAGGCTTCGGTCACGTTGATGCCGGGTTCATAGACGCCAGCCACTTGCAAAACGTTAACCTGCCTGTCCTTCAGCTTGTTCGCCTCTTGTACCGGGCGCAGGCTGACAGCGGCAGCCGACACGACCATCGAGGCAACCAGACAGATTGCGACAGCGACAAAGACGGTTTTGCCGACTGAATCCGGCGAGGCCGCCAGAAACTTGGCAA
This sequence comes from Ruegeria sp. BJ6, assembly GCF_056537885.1. Lineage (NCBI taxonomy): Bacteria > Pseudomonadati > Pseudomonadota > Alphaproteobacteria > Rhodobacterales > Roseobacteraceae > Ruegeria > Ruegeria sp. BJ6. Next base: position 89,503 of record NZ_JBQFSG010000009.1, read on the forward strand.
TCGCGCCCTTAGGTTCTTGGGATTGCGTATCAGACATGGCGACGCGCCCTCCGTTTGATGTTTGCTTGAACGACGAAATAGTCGATCAGCGGTGCAAAGACGTTACCGAACAGAATGGCCAGCATCATGCCTTCGGGGAAGGCCGGGTTCACCACACGGATCAACACAACCATGACACCAATCAGCGCGCCATAGATATAGCGGCCGACATTGGTGTGGCTTGCGGAAACCGGTTCGGTCACCATAAAGGCCAGACCAAAGGCATAACCGCCCAGCACAACATGCCAGTACCAAGGCATTGCGAACATCGGATTGGTGTCCGATCCGATCAGGTTCAGCAACCAGGTAAATACGATTGTTCCGGCCAGACAGCCCACGATCAGGCGATAGTTTGCAATCTTGGTCATCAACAGGAATGCCAGACCGATGATGCAGGCGAGTGTCGAGGTTTCGCCAAAGCTGCCCTGAATGGTGCCATAAAAGGCACTCCACCAAGTGATGCCTTCCGCAGCCAGAGCTTGCACGCCATCCGCAGCGGACACGGCCAAGGCGGTCGCACCTGAGAACCCGTCAACCGGGGTCCAGACCGCGTCGCCCGACATCTGCGCCGGATAAGCGAAGTACAGGAATGCACGACCCACAAGCGCAGGGTTCAAGAAGTTCTTGCCGGTGCCGCCAAACACTTCCTTACCGATCACGACGCCGAAAATGATGCCCAGAGCGACCTGCCACAAAGGCGTGGTTGCTGGCATGATCAGCGTGTAAAGCATTGAGGTGACAAGGAAACCTTCATTCACCTCGTGACCACGCACGGTGGCAAAGATCACCTCGAATATACCACCCGCGACCAGTGTCACGATGTAGATCGGCAGAAAGTACAGCAGCCCGTGCATTGTGTTGGCAAAGATGCTGGACGGATCCAGCGATATTCCGAACATCTGCAAAAGGGCGATCCGCCAGCCGGTGGCCGCATCCGGGCCCAGAGTGGCAATGGCCGAGTTCGCCTGATACCCGGTGTTCCACATCCCGAACAGGATACATGGGATTGTCGCGATCACGACATAGGTCATGATCCGCTTCATATCCACATAAGACCGCGCATGAGGTGCAACAGTGGTTACGGTTTTCGGAGTGTAGATAAAACTCTCGACCATCTCGTAGATCGGGAAGAGCTTTTCGTATTTGCCGCCCTTGGTAAAGTTCGGCTCAATCCGGTCAAAGAAGTTGCGCAAACCCATTCGGATCAGCCCTCCTTTTCAATTTTGGTCAGGCAGTCGCGCAGCGCCAGCCCGTATTCATATTTCGCCGGACAGGCAAAGCCGACAAGGCCCAGATCCTCTTCGTCCAGCTCCAACGCACCCAACGCCTGAGCGGTATCGGTGTCCATCACCAATAGCGCACGCAGCAACTGAGTTGGCAGATAGTCCTGCGGCATCAGTTCCTCGAACATGCCGGTCGGCACCATCGCACGGCGACCACCGTTCAAGTTCGAGGTGAAAGCAAAGAGCTTTTTGGCAAAGGCCGAGCCCAGCACCGGCTGCACCGCATATTTCGACGGCATCGGCCGAATCCAACCCATCGGGATCTGGTCAGCATCTTCGCGGATAATGGTGATCTGACGGGCAAACCGGCTCAGGAAAGCGTGCGGGCCTTCTGCGTGCCGACCCGAAAGGATCGAACCCGAGATGATCCGTGCCGAGCCGTCAACGTTGACCTCGTCCCGTGTCAGATCGTTGGTCGATGCGCCCATGACGGTCCGGATCAGGCGGGGTTGACGTGCGCCGGGGCCGCTCAGCGCGATCACGACACTGGGGTCCAGATGCCCGGTCTGCATCAGGCGACCAATGGAGATCACATCCTGATAGCTGATGGTCCAGACCTGTTTGTCACCGGCCAGCGGCTCCAGAAAATGAATATGCGTACCGGCCAGTCCGGACGGGTGCGGACCCGAAAAAGCCGCCGCTTCAACACCTGCCAGATCAGTGCCCGGGATCGAGTCACCTTCTCTTTGACACAGATACGTCTTGCCCTCGGTCAACTTGGACACAGCCGCGAGGCCTGCGGCAAATGCCTCACCGGCATCGTCGATGATCAATGCAGCGTCACCGGCCAGCGGGTCACTGTCTATTGCGGTCACGAAGATAGAGGTCGGTGCCGTGCCAGGCTCGGGCATCTTCGAGTAAGGCCGTGTGCGGAACGCTGTCCACAGCCCCGCAGCGCAAAGGCGGGCAGTCACGCCCTCTGCTGTATCAGCATCACCCACGTCAGAGAAACTCAGACCAGTGTCATTGGCATCCGAAACCTCGATCACGACGCTTTGCAGCACGCGGCGCGCGCCGCGGTTGATTGCCACAACCTTTCCGCTGAGCGGAGCAACCATCATCGCATCCGGAGCGTCCTTGTGGCAGAACAACGGTGTGCCCCGTTGAACGTCGTCGCCTTCCTGCACCAGCATACGGGGCTTGAGGCCGATGTAGTCGCCTCCCAGCACCCCAACGGTGGAGTATTCAGGCCCCGGATTAATCTTCTGTTCGGGTGCGCCTTCAACCGGCAGGTCCAACCCTTTTTTCAGTTTGAAAGTTTGCATGTCGCTACGTTCTTCCAAGCCTCATTCCTGCGCCATATCATCCCGACGCGTTGCCTCAGCATTGCACTTACCCGGACGCGCGGGTCCATGCCCTGGGAAATGCGCCAGAAACCGGCGGGAATCCGCAGGCGCACCGCCAATCACGGACCCTTTACGCGGCCCGTGCCGCAAAGGCAAACCTGTTACCGCCCAAAACTGCACATCCTGTTCCGTTTAAGCCATAGTGGCGCATTCGACGTCAACTTTGTCGCATGAGAATTGCGGCTCGCACGGATAAGAGAACCAGTGTAAGCAGCGGGAATGAACAGCTCAGACGATCTTGAAATTTTTCTTGCAGCCACCCCAGGACTGGAAGCCCCTCTTTTAGCTGAGGCCACGGAAAAGAACTTTGCCGGTGCGCGTCTGATCCCGGGCGGCGTGTCCTGCCGCGGGAACTGGCCCGAGGTCTGGCGCGCCAACCTGCAACTGCGCGGTGCAAACCGGGTGCTGGCGCGGATTGGCAGTTTTCCGGCCGTCCATCTGGCACAGCTGGACAAAAGAGCGCGCAAGTTTCCCTGGGGCGATTTCCTGCGTCCGGATATCCCTGTCAAAATCGAGGCGACCAGCCGCAAATCGCGCATCTATCATGCGGGTGCCGCGCGTCAGCGCATTGAGAAAGCAATCTCTGAAACTCTTGGCACGCCGGTCTCGTCGGATGCGGGGCTGAGGGTTATGTTGCGCATTGAAAAGGATCTCTGCACATTTTCGATCGATACCTCGGGCGAATTGTTGCACAAGCGCGGGCACAAGGAAGCCGTGGCCAAAGCCCCGATGCGTGACACTATGGCCGCGATGTTTCTGCGCGAATGCGGATTTACCGGGGCGGAACCTGTGCTCGACCCGATGTGCGGCTCTGGCACGTTCATAATCGAAGCAGCCGAGATTGCTCTGAGGCTGAACCCCGGCCGGTCGCGCAGTTTTGCGTTTGAGAATCTGGTGACATTCGACCCAGATATCTGGGAAAAGATGCGGACAGGCGAGCCTGCAGGTGAAACAGATTACATTTTCTGTGGTTCTGACAGAAATGCAGGTGCGGTGGAATCAAGCCGCGCAAACGCGACCCGGGCGGGGATTGAAACCGCAACCCGTTTTCAGCAACGATCTGTAAGCGATCTGAAAGCACCGGCCGGCCCGGCAGGTCTGGTGATCGCCAATCCGCCTTACGGGGCCCGTATCGGCGATGAAAAGCGTTTGCGTTCACTTTATGGCTCACTTGGCAAGGTACTGACCGACCGTTTCTCGGGCTGGCGCGTGGGCATAATAACCAGCAATCAGGGGTTGGCTCGCGCGACAAATCTGCCGTTCTTGCCCACCGGCCCTGTGGTCGACCATGGCGGCACAAAGGTTCGGCTGTTCAGAACCGATCCCCTACCCTGAGCGAAACCCGTGTACTGCTTCAGCTTCACTGCATCCACCCGTTCCTAAGCTGATTCAGATGATCTTATGGGCCGCGATATTGCACCCAATTATGTCAGAATCCCTCTTGCGCATCCAAACGGCCGGGTATAGATCACCCGCCACGGTCGGAGTGTAGCTCAGCCTGGTAGAGCACTGTCTTCGGGAGGCAGGGGTCGGAGGTTCGAATCCTCTCACTCCGACCAAATTTCATCTAATTTCAACACCTTAATGCATTAGCCATTCGGCGGTGCGAGCTGCGTATTGCGATTGGGCAGCACCGGGACAGCATATCCACTGCAAATCCCGACTTGCGTGCCATGTCGATAGGCCACACACGATCGTTGGGTGCACACCTACCGTCGTGCAGGATTGCTCCGAGATCAGCACTATTGCGCAGAACTACATCGCAGTCGAAAGATCGAGCAGCTTTCACCACCTTTATATGGGCCAATCACGCGGCTGGCCCTTCGGCACTTGATGAGTGCTGCACACACCACGTCAGTGATTAGCCATGGCAAAGGCGCGATCCAGTCCTTCGGCCACATGTTCCACATCGTCTATCGACAGGCACATGGGTGGCACCATGCGCAGACAGGATTGATATGCACCCGATTTCGAAAGAATTATTCCGCTTTCTCGCGTCGCCTCGAAGACAGCGGCTGTGGTTTGCGGGTCGGGTTCTTTAGTCTTGCGGTCTTTGACCATCTCGATGGCCAGCATCAGCCCGCGTCCGCGCACATCGCCGATGACTGGGTACTTGTCCTTCAGCACGTGCAGGCGTTTCAGCAAAGCGGCCCCAACGTCGCGGGCGTTTTCGCGTACTTTGTCCTCTTTGATCACTTGCAGAACTGCCCGCCCTGCCGCGCAAGAGGTCGGATTGGCACCGTAGGTGTGGAACATGAATTTCTCGGCCATAGGCGCCGCGATTTCCTTACGCGCAACAACCGCGCCCAGCGGAAAACCATTGCCGATGCCCTTGGCCATGACAACGATATCCGGGATGACGCCATCGGCCTCAAAACCCCACATGTGGTCACCGATGCGCCCGAACCCGGATTGCACCTCATCAGCGATATAGAGTCCCCCGGCCGCCCGTACCCGTTCGGCGGCACCGGTCATATACCCTTTGGGCATTTCGACGATGCCACCATAACCCTGCACGCTTTCCACAAAAATTCCGGCGACGCTGCCGGTTGTCGCAGCGTGAATGGTACGCTCGATCTCATCCAGATAAGGCTGTGCGCCCGCGTTTTCGCCAAAGATGCCGCGATATTGATGCGGGTCAGGCACAAAGGCTACGTTGCCCGGCATCCCCGGATGGCGCCAGCCGGAAATTCCGGTGATCGATTGGGCCGCGGCAGTCGGGCCGTGATAGGCGGAACGCAGCGCCAGCAGATCAAGGTTGCCTGTATAGCTGCGCGCCATGGTCATGGCTAGGTCAACCGCCTCTGATCCGGAATTGGTGAAATGCACCACCCATTCGATGTCACCGTTCGGGTTGGGCATGGTCGCAGCCAGTTCCTCGGCAAAATGCGCGGGCACCGGATGGTAGAACATCGTGGTACAATGGGTCAGTTCCTGCGCCTGTTCCATTGCTGCGGCGACCACTTTGGGATGGCTGTGCCCAACCGATATACAAACATTCATGCCCAGGAGGTCGGTGTATTTGCGCCCTTCGACATCCCACAGGTACTGCATCGACCCCTTCTTGAATACCATTGGCTCTTTGAAGGGGACGAACTTGCGTTGGCTTGCGGCATAGAAGGTGTCACGCCGCCGGGCGGTGTCGTTCAGGGTCCAGTCGGTTTGCTTGTTCATGGCTGTTCTCCTTCGATTTCCCGGCTACGGCGGGCGACGAATTCATCAAGGGCTTCGCGGATTCCGGCCTCCATGGCCGGGGCTTGGTATTCTTCGATCAGCTGCTTTACACGGTCGCTGGCACGTTTGTGCTGCCAATGGGCTCCTTCCGCAGCCCATTGTTCGTAGGTGCCGTTGTCGGACATGTCGCCCATCCAGAAGGCAGTTTCGAAATTGTCTTGTGTGTGCTGCGCGCCAAGGAAATGGCCACCCGGTTCCACCTCGGTAAACGCCTCCATCGCCTGCGCGCTTTCCGAAAAGTCGACGCCCTGAACAAAGCGCTGCATCGCCGCGCAGCGATCGGCGTCCATGACGATCTTTTCATAACCGGTGGTCAGCAACCCTTCGAGGCAGCCCGTGGCGTGGATGATGAAGTTTACCCCCGCCAATGCGGCCCCCATCAATTGGGCCTGACTTTCATATCCCGCCTGCGCGTCCGGCACTTTGGATGCCGTAAGCCCGCCGACCGAGTGGAAAGGCAGGCCCAGACGATCCGCCAGTGTTTTGGCGCACATCTGGAACTGGGTTCCTTCAGGCGTGCCGAATGTCGGTGCACCAGTCTTGAGGCTGATGGGCGAGAAAAACGTGCCGAATGCGGCAGGTGCACCGGGGCGAATGATCTGGATCAGCGCGACCGAGGCCATCACCTCGGCCAGGACCTGCGCGAGCGTCGCGGCAACGGAAACCGGCGACATCGCGCCACCCAGCACGAACGGAGAGACCACCGTGCACTGCCCTGCCCGCGCGTATTCCTTCAGCGCCCACAGCATGGTCTCATCCATCACCAAAGGCGCGTTTGTATTAACGACGGAGTAGAGTACGCAGTTCTCATCGACGAAATCGGAACCCATGGCGATCTTGCACATTTCGATCGTGTCACGGGCACGCTCGGGGGCGGTCACCGCCCCCATGAAAGGTTTGTCGTTCATGGTCAGATGGGTGTGGGCCATGTGCAGATGGCGCAGGGGCACGGGAACATCAACCGGCTCCACCACCACGCCACCGGAATGATTCACGGCACCCAACTGATGGTGCAGCTTGGTAATATTCTGGAAGTCCTCAAGCGTGGCGTAACGCCGCCCATTTTCCATGTCGTGCACGAAAGGCGGGCCGAAGCTTGGGGCATAGACCTGAGCTTGCCCACCGATCTGGATCGATCGGTCCGGATTGCGGGCGTGTTGAGTGAAGACAGGCGGCGCGGTTTTGATCTTGTCGCGGCACCAGCCAGGATCGAACCGTACCCGCTCACCCTCGACCCGCGCACCATGTGCCTTGAACAGGTCCAGCGTGTCCGGGTCGCCGCGAAACTCCATACCGATCTCATCCAGAATCCGGTCGGCATTGCGTTCGATGATGGCGATGGCTTCGTCATCAATCAGACTGACCAATCCAATTCGGCGCATCACGTAGGGGGCAGACATAGCCCCCTTGGCGGCCCTCGCCTGCACGCGCGATTTGCGGCCTGAGCGACGTGACATGTTGTGCCTCCCGAATTCCTGTTGGACATGGCACAGATGCCCGTGCCGGTCCTGTGAATATGCACCGGAAACGGGGCGCGAACAGGGGGAGAGGTGCTTGATCGGAAATCCTAATGATCGGGATTAGCACCAGTGTGGTACGTGATCTGATCCGCGATGTCCGGAAATCGGCGAGTAAAGTGCTCGCGCAGAATATCGGCGCATTGATGGGCCAGACGGGCCGGGATGTCGCCCAGATCCCCTTTGCGCGACACAACCTGGATACCGCGTTTGAACCCGGAAAATGGCAATGGCACAATGCGCAGCGGCATTCCTTCGGCGACCCCATCTATCAAGAGCGAAGGCGTTAGAATCGCAAAGCACTTGCCCGTCACCACTCCGGCCACAACCATTGACGACCTGTCCGCCTCAATCGCGCGGGGCAGGTGCAGGCGGCAGCGCTGCAGATGCTGATCCGTGCGTCGCCCCACCGGGGTCAGCGCTCCGAAACGCACCAGAGATAGGTGTTCCGAGATTGCGTGGATGTCATCTTCAGGCCCGTCATAGTCTTCTGGCAAAACTAAGAAAAACGGTTCTTCCAGAACAGGATAAGTGTCATAGTCGTCACTCATCATGAACAGTTCCGAAGTGACGGCCACGTCGATTTTGCGAGCGTTCAGCGCGCTTTGGTGATCGTTGGCAAGACCTGCAGAAAGGATCAGTTCAGGAACCCGCAATTCATGCTCAACAAATTCAAAAAGGCCCGGAGTCAACGTCGTTGCTGTAGATGCCAGCAGACCGACTCGCAGTATCGGTAGTGCGGTTGCATTCAGGTGGCGCAGGTCGGATTTCAGATCGTCGATCTCATTGAGAATGCGATACCCGTGCCGTTGCACAGCCTCTCCCGCATGGGTCAGACCCAACGGTCGGCGCGAACGGTCCAGCAGCGTTACACCAAATGCGGTTTCGAGGTTTTTCAAATGCTGCGAAGCTGCCGATTGAGTGATCCCAAGGGCATTTGCCGCCGCCGTTACATGGCGCATATCCGCGACGGCCATGAAGACTTCGATCGCCCGGAACAGATTGATTTCCACCTCGTTGCGCGCCATTTGCCCCTCGAATCCCCATAGACCGCTGTAATCGCATGAAACGCACAGGGCTGAACAGGCGCAAGCTCTGCTTATCATTAGTTGTGGTTATGATGTTTAGTCGTACTTGATCCTGGCCTCATCGCAGAGAACATGATCGGGCGACAGGGAGGAGTTCCGGGAATGGCAGGAACCATCATCATCGGCGGCGGCGCAATCGGGCTGAGCCTGGCCTATCATCTGGCCTCAGCCGGAGCGAGCGACGTCCAATTGCTGGAGCGCAACCAGCTGACGTCCGGGACCAGTTGGCATGCCGCCGGGATTGTTGGCCCCCTGCGCGCCACACCGAACATGACCCATCTCGCCATGTATGCCGGTACGCTGTTTCCGAAGCTGGAAGAAGAAAGCGGTCTTTCCACCGGCTATCGCCAAACCGGTGGTTATTGGCTGGCCCGCGATCTCAACCGAATGGATGAGTTGCATCGGATCGCATCGCTGGGCCGTCACCTCGGTCTGACCCCTGCAATCGTGGGGCCGGATAAGGTTGATGTCCTCGGCCTCAACCCCGATGGGCTGGTGGGTGCCTTGCGGGTCGAGGAAGACGCCAATGTGAACCCGGTGGATCTGTGCATGGCATATGCCAAAGCTGCGCGCGCCAAGGGGGTGCAAATCCGCGAAGGCGTGCAGGTCGACCGGCTGTTGGTTGACGCAGGCCGGATCAAGGGCGTTGCGCTGGCCGACGGGTCCGAATTGCTGGCCGACAGTGTGGCGCTGTGTGCCGGAGCGTGGTCAAAGAAGCTTGCCGATGCGGCAGGTGTGGCTCTGCCGCTGCAGGCTGTTGAGCATATGTATGTGGTCACCGAACCGATGGCCGGGCTGCCCAATCCCTATCCGGTACTGCGCGATCTGGACCGTGGGTTCTACGTCAAGGGGGACGCGGGCAAGCTGGTCATCGGCGGTTTTGAACCGAATGCGAAATGCTGGGATGCCTTTGGCCCCGAGGGTGATCGCCCGTTTCTGGAGATGCCCGAGGATTGGGATCAGTTCATGCCTTTCATGGAAGGCGCTTTGGAGTTGATCCCGGCATTGGCCGAAACCGGCATCCAACACTTCATGAACGGGCCGGAAAGCTTTACCCATGACACTCGCCCTCTGATTGGCCAGACACCCGAAGTGGACGGGTTGTACGTTGCGGCCGGTATGAATTCGGTCGGTGTCATGTCCTCGGCGGGCGTCGGGCGGGTCCTCGCCGACTGGATGATCGAGGGCGAAGCACCGATGGACTTATGGGAGGTCGACGTGGCGCGGGTCGATCCATTGGCCGCCGCAGCCAGCCATATTAAAACCCGCATGCAAGAAGCAGTGAGCGACGCCTTTGCCCTTCATTGGCCTTTCAAGCAACCCAAAGCCGGGCGCGGCCTGCGCAGTTCCGCCTTGCACGACAAATGGGCCGCCGAAGGGGCTGAATTCGGCCTGACCGCAGGCTGGGAACGCGGGCTGTGGTATGCGCAGGACGACAGTGAACGTGCTCTGCCTTATTCCACAGGTGAACAGTCGTGGCAGGAGATCGCCCACCGCGAGGCTGCGATCATGGAGCATGGCACGGCGCTGCTCGACCTGTCCCCGTTCGGGAAATTCGACATCTTCGGGCCGGACGCGCTGGCGCTTTTACAATATCTCGCCACTGCGAATATGGACGTCGCACCGGGACGCGCGGTCTATACGCCGCTGCTGAACGCGCGGGGCGGGGTTGAGGCGGATGTCACATTGCTGCGGCTCGGGCCGGATCACTTCCGCATGGTGTCCGGAGCGGCGACCCGACAAAAGGATTTGGCGTGGCTCAGGCGGCACGGTTCGGGCCGAGATGTGATGATCCGGGACGTGACCGAAGATGAGGTGGTGATCGGCGTCATGGGTGCCGGGTCTCGCGACACGCTGGTGGCGCTGTCTGACGCGGATTGGCATAGCTTTCCGTTTTCAACCGCACGGGATGTCATAGTGGCGGACGTGCAATGTCGCGCACAACGGGTAAGTTTTGTGGGCGAACTGGGGTGGGAACTTTACATTCCAGCACAGCTGGGCGGGCCGGTGTTTGATGCGCTCACAACACAAGGCGCGCGCCCGATGGGTCATTTCGCGCTGGATGGCTGCCGGATCGAGAAAGGGTTCAAGCACTGGGGTCACGATCTCGGGCCAGATATCTCTCCGCTGGAAGCCGGGCTGGGATTTGCAGTTGACTGGGAGACCGATTTTCTGGGCAAAGAGGCACTGGTCCGGCAGAAGGCAGACGGTCTTCGACGTCGCGCGGTGATTTTCGAGCTGCCTGACAAACCACTTATCCTGCATGACGAACTGATCATTGAAGACGGTCGGGTGGTCGGAGCGACCACCTCGGGTGCGCGGGGGGCACGCACCCGCAAGACCTATGCTCTGGGGCTGATCGAGATCGCCGTCGGAGAAACTCTGTCCGAGACTTGCACCCGCAGCTTCACTGTTGATGTGGCAGGCACACACTATCCGGCGATCCCGCTAATGCGCCCGCCATTTGACCCAAAGAACGAACGGATGAAATCATGACAGTCACGCAAGCTCAGGTCTTGATCATTGGCGGCGGTGCTATGGGAGTATCGCTGATGTATCACCTGACCAAGGCGGGTTGGTTGGACGTGGTGCTGACGGAAAAGAACGATCTCACCCACGGATCAACATGGCACGCGGCGGGCTTGTGCACGCATTTCGCCCATAACCCGACCATTCAGGAATTGCGCGCAACCTCGGTTCGGCTGTACCGAGACATACTGCCGGAAGAAACCGGCGGCACCTGTGGCTTTCACCGCTCGGGCGCGATACGGATCACCTCGAATCCGGATCGGATGGACGAGTTTGCCCATGTTGCCGGGCTCAGCCGGTTCACTGGCTATGACCTGCAGATGTTGACCCCCGAAGACGTGGAACGTCTGCACCCGTTGGCCCGGACCGAAGGGCTGCTGGGCGGAATTTACGAGCCCGATGACGGGCATGTGGACCCGTCGCTGGCCACCAACGCCATGGCACAGGTGGCGCGCAAAAACGGGGCGACGATCCTGCGCTACAATCCGGTGACCTCGATCCGCCGCGAAGGCGACCTTTGGGTGGTCGAAACCGAAAAGACCACGATCCACGCCCGTCATCTGGTCAATGCCGCGGGCACCTGGGGGTGGGAAATCGGGCATATGATGGGGCTGAACATCCCCTCGGTTCCTGTTCTGCACCAGTATCTTGTGACCGATACGGTGAGCGCGGTGGCTCATCGTATCGCGGCTGGCTTGCCCGAACTGCCGATGATCCGTGACCCCGAGGAAAGCTGGTATGTGCGGCAAGAGCGCGACGGGCTGATCCTTGGCCCCTATGAAAAGAACGCCGAGGCCTGGTCGATCGACGGGTGCCCGCCTGATTTTGGGGCTGACCTTATGCCTCCTGATCTGGATCGGGTCGAAGACATCATCATGATGGCGATGGCGCGTATTCCGGCACTGGAAACAGGCGGAGTGAAATCGGTTGTGAATGGCCCAATCACCTTCACGCCTGACGCCAACCCTCTGATTGGCCCCGCCCATGGTCTGCCAAATGCCTGGCTGCTCACCGGGTCGTCGATGGGCGTGATGGAAGGCGGTGGTGCGGGTTGGTTCCTGTCCCATTGGATGACCCATGGCGCGCCACCGATGGATGCGCTGGCAGTGGACAGCCGACGGTTCGGCAGTTGGGCCGACCGCGACTATCGTGTGCAGAAAGCCATCGAGTGTTTCGGCCTGCAATTCGGTGTCCATTACCCGCACGAAGAACGCCCCGCCGCACGCGGCAAACGCCTGTCACCAATCCATGATCGCATGGTCGCACGCGGCGCTGTGATGGGCACAGCCTATGGGTGGGAGCGGCCCAACTGGTTCTCGGAGCAGACCGGGGACGAAGCGGTGCCAAGCTTTCGCCGCTCGAACTGGTTCGACCGCGTGGCGCAGGAATGCGAGACGGTTGCCAACAATGTGGGTCTGGCCGACATTTCGGTCTTCTCCAAATTCGACGTGACCGGCCCGGATGCCCGCGCCTTTGTGGACAGTATCGGCGCAAACCGCGCGCCCAAAACCGGGCGCATCGGCCTGACTCATGCGCTTACGCCGGCAGGTGGGACGCAATCGGAATTCACTGTCAGCGTGCTGGCCGAGGACCATATCTACCTCACTTCCGCCGCTGCGGCGGAAGAGATGGATGACGACCTTCTGCGCGCCCGTGCCGAAGGTTTTGACGTCACCATCAGCCGCGTGACCAAGGATTTCGGGGTGCTTGGCCTGATGGGGCCTAAATCGCGGGACGTTCTTTCCGGGCTTACCGATGCTGATTTGGATGCCGGTTTCCCATGGCTATCCGTGCGTGAAATCGACGTGGCCGGAATTCCGGTTCGGGCACTGAGAGTGTCTTATGTCGGCGAGCTCGGCTGGGAATTGCATGTGAAATCCGCACACATGCTTGCCCTGTTTGAAGCGCTGGAAGAGGCCGGGCAACCGCATGGTCTGGGCTTTTTCGGAGCCTATTCGATGAACGCGATGCGGTTGGAAAAAGGTTACCGTGCCTGGGGGGCGGATTTCACAACCGAGCGCACCCCGGCGGAAACCGGTGCCGGTTTCATGATCAAGATGGATCATGACTTCATCGGAAAGAACGCTCTGGCTGAACGCATGAAGGCCGAGGATCGCTGGGACATGGTGCTGCTGGATTTGGACACTACCGATGTGGATCCCTACTACGCCCATGGCGTCTATCAGGGAGATCGCGTGGTCGGTATCGTCACCTCGGCAGGTTTCGGGCATCGCACCGGCAACACCCTTGCGCTGGCGTATCTGCGCGACCGATCCGCGCGTGACGGGTTGAGCGTCGAGGTTCTGGGACAGCGTCGTAGTGCTTTGGTCCTTGACCAACCGCCGTACGATCCGGGAAATAACCGTATGAAAAGCTGAGGTCTGCCCATGTCTGCACATCCGATTTTCGTGCTCTGGGCGCATCCCCGCTCCATGTCCACCGCGACCGAGCGGATCATGCGGGAACGGGGGGATCTGGACTGTGCTCATGAGCCTTTCATGTACGACTACTATGTGCATCGCAAAATAAGGGTGATGCCGCATTTCGACGTGCAGGAAGGCCACCCTACGCGGTACGAGGATATTCGTGACATGCTGTTGTCACGCGCTTCAACCCGGCCCGTCTTTTATAAGGACATGGCTTATTATGTATTGCCCAGAATCCTTGAGGATGAAGAGTTTCTCAACCGTCTGACCCATGGGTTTCTGCTGCGCGATCCGGTGGCCTCAATAGCGTCCTATCACCGACTTGATCCCGAGGTGACCTGCGAAGAAATCGGGCTGGAGGCGCAACGGAGTCTATTTGACGGGATCGTAGCGGCGACCAGGCAAGCTCCGCCGGTCATCTCGGCCGAAGATATGCGCGCTGATCCCCGCGGTGTGATGGGGGCACTCTGGCAAAGGTGGGGTCTGAGCCCGGCGGATCACGCGTTTGACTGGCAAAGAGAGGTGCCGCGTGACTGGGGCCAGGTCGAAGGCTGGCATGGTGATGTGAGCCAGGCGAAAGGTATCCGCCCGATGGATGCGGATGAACGCCAGCAGCAGCTCGACCGCTTTGAAGCGCAGGCGAAAACGGCGCCGCAGTTACGCAAATATTTCGATCACCACCTTCCGCATTACCAGACATTGATGGCGAAAAAGCTGAGCAATTAATGGCCGGTTTGCTGACTTGGTACCCGTTCTTCAGCGGGGTCTATCGGTATGCGACCTGCCCAACTGACCCGCCCGTCCGCCATCGCTTGTGTCCTGTACTAATAGGCTCAATCAGTTTCCCTAATCATGCAAGAAAGGACGATACAAAGCGGCGTTTTTCATCAAGGCTCCCCCCATCCAAAACAGGAGGAACCAACTCATGAAACGCAAGGCTATGCCCTTTGCTGCCGCTGCTTTGGGGCTCGCTCCGCTGGCTGCCGCCGCCGCCGATGTGGTCATTCCGGACCCCAACTATGCCTCGGGCCGGGCCACGGCCTACGCCGTCAAGGCGATCATCGAAGAGGCTTTGGGGCTTGAGGTTGAAATGGTCACGACCACAGCCGTCCCGGTGATCTGGGAAGCGATGGCCCGCGGCAACGGCGAAATAGACATCTGGACTGAAACGTGGCTTCCGAACCAGTCGGGTCTGGCCGAGAAATACATCACAGGAGAGAAGTCCGTGGTGTTGTCCGGCAATCCGTTCGATGCGGTGCAAGGCTATTGTGTAACCGGCGAGACCATGGATGAACATGGAATCAAATCGGTCTATGATCTGGCGAATCCGGCCAATGCCGCCTTGTTTGACACCAATGGTGACGGCAAGGGCGAAATCTGGATCGGCCCGCAGGGGTGGCAGTCGACCAATACCGAAACGATCCGCGCCCGGGACTACGGCTTTGCCGATTTCTTTGAGCTGCAATCCACCGACGAGGCCGTCGCAACTGCGGGTCTGGACGCAGCATCAAAAGCAGGCAAACCCTGGGTCGGCTATTGCTATGGGCCACATCAGAACTTTGCCACCTATGATATCCGCCTGCTGGAAGAACCGCCCCACGACCCGGCTGCGTTCGTGATGGTTCAGCCGGCGGTTGACCCGGACTGGCAGGCCAAGTCCAAAGTCGCCTCGGCCTATGCAGACACCAAGGTGCATGTCAGCTGGTCCGCCACCCTGGCTGAACGTCAGCCCGCGCTGGTGCCACTTCTGGAAAACATTCAGCTGTCCGCCGAGGATGTGAATGCCTGGTCTCTGGAAATTGTGAACGGGGCTGAACCCGCCGATATCACCTCGGCCTGGGCCAAGGAAAATACCGCCAAGATCGCGGGCTGGATGGCCCACTAAACCTTAAATGGGGCGGCGCATAGCCGCCCCACAGGCTGCGGATTCGGTAAGGTAGAAGGGATGGCCATGACCGATGACACCGTAATCGAACTTAACGGGGTGTGGAAGATTTTCGGGGAACGGGCGGCCGAAGCTATGGTGGCCGCACGTAATGGCATGTCCAAGCCCGAAATCCTCAATTCCTATGGTTGTGTGCTGGGCGTGTCCGACGCCAGCCTGAGCGTGCAAAGAGGCGAGATCTTTTGCGTGATGGGCTTGTCTGGATCGGGCAAATCAACCTTGGTCCGGCACGTGAACCGGCTGTTGGAACCTACTGCAGGTGAGGTGCGGATCGAGGGTGAGGATATTCTGGCCAAGTCCGATTCCGATCTGCGCGATATGCGGGCCACCCATATAGGCATGGTGTTTCAGAATTTTGGTCTGTTGCCGCATCGTTCGGTGCGGGAAAACGTATCCCTACCATTGGAAATTCAGGGGGCATCCCTGAATGAACGCTATGAAAGTGCCGAAGCAGCGTTGGCCAAAGTGGATCTGTCAGGTTGGGGGGATCGCCTGCCCTCCAGCCTCTCGGGCGGTATGCAGCAGCGCGTCGGGCTGGCCCGAGCGTTGGCGGCTGATCCTCCGATCCTGTTGATGGACGAACCGTTCTCGGCGCTTGATCCGCTGATCCGGCGGCAATTGCAGGATCAGTTCATGCATCTAAGCCGTGAGATGGGCAAAACCACTATGTTTATCACCCACGATCTGGATGAGGCGATCCGGATCGGAACGCGGATTGCGATTATGAAGGACGGGGCCGTTGTGCAAATCGGCACTGCCGAGGAGATCGTTGCCAACCCGCAGGATGATTATGTGGCTGATTTCGTGGCCAATATCTCTCGCCTGAATGTCGTACATGCGCACAGGATAATGGAACGGGTCGACGAATGGTCCGCGCGCCATCCCGATCATCCCCCTGTGACAGAATTCCCGGTTGCAAAGACCGAAATGACCCTATCGGACCTGATCAACCTAGCGGTCGACGCCAACAGCCCAACAGCAGTCAGGGATGGGCAAGGTAAAATCGTGGGCGTGATTGATCAGGCGCAGCTTTTGCGCGGTATCAAGGGGGAAGTGGGATGAGCAAGGTGCAACAGGATGACTTCACCACTTTGGTCGCCACCTTCACGGCCCGCAACAGTGCCTACTACGGCGATGTCTTCAATCGGGTGGCTGACACGCAGGGGCTGGCGCTGATCCCGAACCTGTACGCTGGTCTGCTGGGCCCGATCTGGCTGGGCGCTCGGGCACTTTGGGCTGCTTTCTGGCCAGCCTTCGTGATTGAGATTTTTGCCGTGGTGCTGATCGGAGTGGGTGTGTTTGGGGATCTGGGCGGTGATGCCATTGCCCGTGCGGATCGGCTGGCTGCTCAGGCGGCAGATCGCATGGCGGCGGCAGAAGCGGCGATTGCAAGTGGCAACAGCTTGGGGGAAAGCATGAAAGCTTCAGCTGAAGCCATTGCCGAAGCCGCTGAAAAAGCGCGGGGCGAGGCGGATGCCGCACGCGCCGATGCGCCCCTTTACATTTTTAGTGGTCTGGCTTTGTTGCTTGCCGTCCGTACGGCGATTGCGTTGCTTGGCAACGCGGCTTTGGCGGCGCGGTTTCGTCAATGGCGTGGCGCGCCCGAGTTGCCTCATGGACTGCCACCATTGCGTATCGCCTTTGCGACCTTTCTGGTGGTGATTTGCTATCCTCTTGCTGTTTACCGATTTTCCACCAGCAACACGCCAAAATGGCTTGAGGTTTTCCCCGCCGCCACGGATTTCCGCAATGCGGTGTCTCAGGCGATTGACGGTGGTGTCGCCGCCATTGCCGATAACCTGACTTGGTTGTTTTCCGGCGTTACAGCCGTGATTAACGGAGCTTTGAGCCTCATGGAAACCGCGCTGGTCGTGACGCCATGGCCGATTGTCATGATGGCTGTTCTCGCCATTGCATGGCAGGTCTCTGGCCGCCGCGTGGCGATCTTCTCGGGCGCGGCACTGGCCTATCTTGCGTTTCTGGGTTTTTGGGAAAAGAGCATGGCAACAGTTGCCCTTTTGGGCACGGCGGCCTTTCTCTGCGTCGTAATCGGCATTCCTATTGGCATCTGGTGCGGGCGCAAACCGAAGGCTTACGCCTATGTTCGGCCGGTACTGGATTTCATGCAAACCATGCCCGCCTTTGTATATCTGATCCCGGTCATCGCTTTCTTCGGCATCGGTAAACCTCCGGGAATTATCGCGACATTGGTCTTTGGGATGCCGCCTGTCATCCGTCTGACCGCGCTGGGGATCGCCGGGGTTCCGGATGACATCCGCGAAGCAGCGACTGCGTATGGGGCCACCAGGCGGTTCCTGCTGTTCAAAGTAGATCTGCCGCTGGCCATGCCGTCAATCATGACCGGTGTGAATCAGACGCTGCTGATGTGCCTGTCGATGGTGGTGATCGCCTCGTTGATTGGTGCCAAAGGTCTGGGCGAAGACGTACTGAGCGCGTTGCAATATGCTGCCGTGGGACAAGGGATTCTGGCCGGGCTCGCAATTCTGATGTGTGCCATGGTGCTGGATCGGATTGTACAGGGGCGAGGCTAAAGGGAAGAGCACTTCGCGAACTACTTTGCCTGTTTCGGTTTTTACGCACAGGCAAACATGAAACCAGCCCTTGTAGCGCGGTAAGCTGAAAGGCAGACTTGGACCGCCCACATCTAAGTTACGCGAGCTTTTCCTCAACATGATGCGTATGCTCCGAGCAAACCCAGAGTTCTTGTTGTTGTGGTCTGTTCGAAGGCCCAGTTTCTTAAATTGGCGGGCCTGCAAATTCCGGCCCGCCAAATTTCCTGTGGCTCAGAACTTACCGTTCTCGTGCGCCATTTCTGCAGGGGTGGGCGAAACAACGTCCCAATGCTCGACGATCTTGCCGTCCTCAACGCGCCAAAGGTCGAAGAAAGCCCATGGTTTCTCGCTAACCGTGGCATCCGAGGCTACAAAGACAAAGTTTCCTTCTGCCACCACGATCTGCGGCTCGAACTTGGTAATGACATTTCCTTGTTCGGCCCAAGCTTTGGTGCCCTCCATCAAGCCATCAATCCCATCGGCCAGCATTGGATTGTGCTGCATGTAGACCTCAGAATACATGGGGGCTTTTTCCGGCGCGCCACCGCCTAAGACGTCGCGCACAAATCCAAGAACCAACGCCTTGTTCTCTTCAGTTTTATCGAGATCGGTGATCTCGGTCGCTCCATCGGTCATACCACGGCCAGAGACTGTCGTTTCAGGAACTGGCTGCAAATTGTCCCAATGCTCTGCAACTTTGCCATCCTCCACCCGGAATATGTCGAACGCGGCAAGGGTCGGCGCGCCAAAGGCGTCTGCTTTATTAAAAGTGCTGTGCAGAACCACCAAATCGCCTTCGGTGATGACCCTATGCGTGGTTGCGGTCATTCCGGATTGTTCGACCAAAGGTATCAGGCCAACTAACCCGTCGGCTCCGGTCGGGACCTGTGGGTTGTGTTGGATGTAATCCGGGGTAACGAGTTGCCGTGCAGCTTCCGGGTCGTGATCGGCAAAGGCAGCGGTAAAGAGTGCGATTACAAGTTCTTTAGGAGACATAGCATATTCCTTGATTCGTATCCTCTCGATATGTGGTAGCAAAAACATACTACATTGCAATTACGTACTTTAAACTGACTTGGTACGTTCAACACTACTGCCATATAGTTCAGGGTGTTGTGCAAAAGACGATGCATAGCTATGATGTCCCCTAGTTTCGAAACAATACCAGAGACTGATATGCTACCTGTGGGTGTTGCCAACAAAGCAGAAGCCTCCAACTGCTCAATCCGCTCCGTGCTATCCAATGTGACCGGCAAATGGCGGATGATCATCATCCTAGCGCTGGAGGATGAGCCGAAACGCTTTGGCGACCTCAAACGCTGCATCGGAGACATCACGCAAAGTGTGCTTACCGAGAACCTGCGTGGATTGCAGCGCGACGGTTACTTGACCCGCACCGTCGATCCCGGCCCGCCGGTGGCTGTATCCTATGAATTGACGCCTTTGGGCCGAAGCTTACTTGAGATGTTGAAGCCACTCGTCTTCTGGTCGCATGAACAGATGGATGAAGTCAGGCAATTTCGCATGCAATTCGACCGTGAGCAGGCGAGTTGACTTCAAGCCAGACCTAGAACTAAGAACTTCAACGGGCGGCTTTGTCGGCGAAGTGTAAATTCGCCAGCCCAATAAATATTGCACCTGTGTCCAATGCCCGCTCTTTCGTCATTTGCCATCTGATCCTGAGCGTCCGGAAAGTGCGGTTCTCAATCAGGCCTCTGCCAGCGACGCTGGATTGACCGAGCTCAGAACAAAAGCGCAGGCAACAGGGTTGCGATCTCGGGCAGGAACCAGATGACGGTTACGGCGAGTATCTGGATCAGAATGAAAGGAGCCACACCGGCATAGATTTGGCCGGTGCTAAGTTCCTTGGGGGCAACACCACGCAGGTAAAACAGGGAGAACCCGAAAGGTGGCGTCAGAAAGGACGTTTGCAGGTTGATTGCAATCAGGACCGACAGCCAGACCGGGTCATGTCCCATCAGGATGAGGGTGGGCATGACCAAAGGCAGAACAATCACCGTGATCTCGACGAAGTCCAGGAAAAAACCCAGAAAGAAGATGAACAGCATACAAAAGAGCAGTGCGCCGGTTGGACCACCCGGTAGGTCGGACAACAATTCATGCACCCGCTCTTCGCCACCAAGGCCGATGAAGACCAGCGAGAAAATTCCGGCCGCCAAAATGGTGGCGAAAATCATGGACGTCATTGTCAGCGTAGAGGTCAGAGCCGGTTGAAGCGTTTTCTGCGAGATCAACTGCTTAACGGCGAGCAGAATGGCAACTGCACCGATCAGGGTCAGCACCATGTACCCCCCGCCCATGGTGTAATCGAAGGCGCTTAGATCGCTGCGCTGCAAACGAACCGGATAGAGACTGGCCCCTATAGCCAAAAGCACCAGGCAAGCGGTGCCCAAAAGCAAGAACTTTCGTGACTCTCCTACCTTGATCGCCGCCATCAGGACCGCCCCCAGCCCTCCAACGGAGGCTGCCTCGGTTGGTGAGGCAACTCCGCTCAGAATTGCGCCAAGCACTGCCAGAATGAGCAGGATTGCCGGTACAATGGCCGACAGCGTCTCGGACAAAGGCAACCGGACATCGGCATCTTTGAGAACCGGAACATCTGCGGGGCGTAGAAAGCCCCGGATCAGAATGTACAGAATATAGAGAACTACCATCGTTAGGCCGGGCAGCAAGGCGGCAGCAAAGATCTGCCCCACCGAAATGGTGTCTATTGCAAACTTCCCCTGCTCATACTGCGCCTGTTGATAGGCATTTGAAACGACATCTGACAGAATGATCAGCAGCGTGGACGGCGGAATAATCTGGCCGAGTGTGCCGGACGCACAGACAATTCCGGCGGCCAATCGCGGATCATACCCTGACCGCAACATTGTCGGCAGCGCGATCATGCCCATAGCGATAACGGTTGCACCCACGATGCCGGTCGAGGCCGCAAGCAGCATGCCGACAAGAACAACGGAAATCCCCAGCCCGCCACGCAGGCTGCCAAAGGACCTCCCCATCTTGTCCAGCATCTCTTCGGCGATCCGACTTTTTTCCAACACTGCGCCCATCAGCACAAATAGCGGGATGGCAATCAGAACACCGTTGGTCAAAAGGCCGAATATGCGTTGCGACATTGCACCCAGCAATGAGATGTTCATCACCCCGAGTGACCACCCCAGAAAGGCGAAAGCTATTGCGGTGCCCGCTATACTGAAAGCCACGGGGAAACCTGAAAGTACTGCCGCCATCAGGGCCGCGAACATCAGAAGGTCGAGATATTCAGTCACGAGCCTCGCCCCCAATCAGAATACGCAACACTTCCGATACGGATTGCATCAGCAGAAGTATGCAAAAGGCCGGAATCAGCGTTTTCAGAAAAAACACCGCCTTGATCCCACCAACGGAAATCGGCCCTTCAAGAATGCTCCATGAATTCACAACGGCAGGCCAGGACCAATAAAGCACGGCGATCATGGTCGGCATTAACAGAAACAGGTGACCAAAAAGATCTATCCGACGTCGGCCGGCATCACCCAATCGGTTATAAAAAATATCCACGCGCACATGCCCGTTGACCAAAAGCGTGTATCCGGCCCCCAGCATGAACAGGGTGGAGTGCATGTACAGAACGGATTCGTTCACTGCCACATCGCTCAGCCCAAATACGTACCGAGCGACAACAACCATAAACTGAACCAGCACCATAGCCAGCGCCAGCCAACGAACAACTGATCCAACCGCTTGGCTGAATCCATCCAAAGTCTGAACTAGTTTCTGCACGTTTTGCCTCAAATGTAATCCGGCGCACGGTTTCGCGCGCCGGATGTGCGGATCAGTAACCCAACACGCTGGAACGCGCGTTCATCTGGCCATTGTCTGCATAAACCATATAGGGACCGACTGAATCCCGATACGCCAGGAAGCTTTCGGTGATCCGCCGAACCAGCTCATCTTCATCCTGTGCCAGCTCATCCATAATCTCGACTGCTGCGGCGCCCATTGCCTGCACGACATCATCGGGCAATTTGCGGACCTGGACACCCTCGTCAGCGACCAAATGGGCCAAGGCCTGCGCGTGCTTGGTCGTATATTCGGTCCAGACCGGATTATAGAGGCTTTCGCAAGCAAAGCTGACCGCCTGCTTGAGGTCATCCGGCAATTCGGAATAGGCATTGGCGTTTACGGCGCATTCCTCAGCCGAAGATGGCTCGCCAACCCCGGGCCAATAGTAATTTTTGGCAACCTGCTGGAAACCCACTGCACTATCCGTCCAGGGACCGATAAATTCGCCAGCATCAAGCGCGCCTGTCTGAAGCCCCTGGAACATATCCCGCGGCCCCATGGCCTGAACCGCCATGCCGATCTTTGAACACATCTGCGAAGCAAGACCTGTTGTTCGGAATTTCAACCCCTTCAGATCATCAAGCGAGTTGATCTCGTCGCGGAACCAACCCTGCCATTGCGGGCCGGAGTTGCCGCAAAGGAATGGCTTCAGGTTGAAACGGGCGTATATCTCATCATACAGTTCCTGCCCACCTCCGTGATACAGCCATCCGAACTGCTCATCCGCACGCAGACCAAAGGGTTGCGAACCAAAGAGCAGGATGCCTTTTGACTTAGAACCCCAATAGGCCGGAACCGCATGATAAAGTTCGGCCGTTCCCTCGGAGACCGCATCAAAGACACCTCGTCCGGGCACCAATTCTCCGGCGGCATGGAGTTTAATCTCCAATCGCCCGCCCGACAGGGTGGTGATCCTGTCAGCCAGCATCTGCGCTGCCACGCCGGGCCCGGGCAGGTTTTTAGGCCAGGCGGTTACCATGTTCCATTGCCGGATGTCCTGAGCAACTGCGGGTGCTGCCAGTGAAGTCGCCGCTGCGCCAAGCACGCCGGCTGTCACGAATTCTCTGCGTTTCATTGTATCCTCCCAAATAGCGAACGGGATTAAGCCGTTGCCAAAACTTTTTAAGCATGCACATATTAATGGTGTCAATATCAATTTGGATGGCGGTGAACTGGTGCGTTGGCCATGACCTCCTTTCCAAATTAGGTGTACGCGAAAAAAGTACGGGTTCTGACCATGGGTAAAAACTGGGTAGACATACGAGACGAAATCAGGCGGCGGGTGCTGGAACGTGAACTTTTGCCTGGTGCAAAACTGCCAAATGATCAGGAACTTGCAGTCGAATTTGATTGCTCAAGAACGACCGTCCAACGTGCCATGCTTGATCTGGCTCAGAGCGGGACCGTAAACCGACGCCGCAAGGGTGGCACCACGATCACACTTCACCCGATTACACGCACGACCTTTGATATTCCGATAACTCGGCTGGAAATCGAGGCGGCTGGAAATGAGTACAGTTACTTTCTGGTATCTCGTGAAATTCTCGTTTCGCCCCCGCGCGTTGCTTCGTCATTCGGACTGGCCGAACCGACAGAGATGCTGCACGTCACGGCTTTGCACATGGCCAACAAACAGCCTTACATCTTCGAAGACAGATGGATTGCCCATGAAACCACGCCAGAAATTCTGGATGTTGATCTCAGCCGCGAAAGCGCGAACGAATGGTTGATCCGAAACCGTCCCTACAGCGATTGTGAAGTTCGCTTCCTTGCCAAAAGAGCAACCCACCAAGAGGCTGAACTATTGGCATCCGACGTCGACGAAGCCCTGTTTGTCATGGAACGAACCACCTGGATCAATGGCGCTCCGATTACGATGGTTCGAGCGATAGCAAAGCCCGGGTATCAGTTGGTGGCGAAGGCAAATTGAACTTAGTGTTCAACAGAGTGTAGTAATAGCATTCTCCAATATGCACTCTACAGTCAGTTTCGACTAAGACACAAAGCTCCAATCGACATGAGCCACTTCTTGAAAATTCTCACCGTGACCCGATCTTGGTCGCCGAGTCGACAAACGAATTAAAGACCGCGACCCAATGGAACACAGCTTTCACCCAGGCGGATTAACCGGCCAAGCTTCAAGTCCCTCTCCCCCTGCAGTTGTCTTGCCAATGCCACGCCTTGTCCGTCTATTGCCGCCTCCAGCAGAACGGCACTATCCACATACTTGATGCTCTGCGAATTGATCCGATCAACGTTCAGCCCGACTTGAGCAGCCCAGCTTTGGTCAGCTCCACCCTATTGGGGCGCCGATGAAAAAGCGTCACGCCGGGATACAGCTGCTGCAACTTGATTTGCCGGCTGATTGCCCCGTGGGTGACGTTCGGGACATCCGCTGCCTTGGTCGGGTTGGAGTGGGTTGCAGATTCATCCAAGACCTAAAGGGCACGAAGGTGTCTGAGGTTTTCCGGCATGTGAGAAAAACTAACAGCAATGTCCAAAATACTCGATAGGTGCCACCAATTGGCTGGAGCTACACTGGATCCAACTCAAAGAAACATCACACCACCCGCCCAAAGAAAGGACATACCATGCCCGAAGTTAAAGTCGCGCTGATGACGGGGACCGGACAAGGCATTGGCCGGGGCTGTGCCATCGAGATGGCAAAAGCAGGCTACAAGGTCTCGCTGATGTCCCCCTCCAACCGGTCTGTGGAATTGGCGGAGGAGCTTGGGGGTATTGGCCGCCGCGGCTCTGTGCTGGATGTTGGCGATCTGCAGGCGATGATCGACGCCACCATGAGCAAGTATGGCCGTATAGATGCAATCGTCAGCAATATGGGTCATGGAGGAACGGTACCTGAAGCCATAAAAACTGTCGGCTTCGATCCTGACTTTGACGGGCCACTTTTGGAACTCAGCGACGAGCTCTGGCACGAAAGTCTGGACATGTATGTGCTGAACGTCGTCAAGATCGCCCGCATTGTCACGCCGATCCTGATCGAACAGGGCGGCGGTGCATTCGTCAACATCTCATCCATGAATACGATCGAGCCGCGGGCACCCTACCCCATGAGCATGTTGCGCGGCGCCCTGCACAGTTTCTCAAAGCTCTACGGGGACCGTTATGCACGGCACAACATTCGCATGAACAACCTGCTGCCCGGGTTCTGCGAGAACGTCAATCTGTCCGAACAGGCCCGTCGGGAAATCCCGGCGCAGCGCCCCGCAACGTTCGAAGAAATCGGACAAGCCTGCGTATTTCTTGCCAGCGAAGGCGCTCGATACATCAATGGTCAGAGTATACTGTCCGACGGCGGAATGAACCGCGCGGTACGATAGAAGCGAGGCAGTCAAAATGATTGTTACGGCACTCAAAGATATCCTTGGAACAGATCGGGACGTCTCTGGCCCGGGTTGGAACAGCAGAAGGTTGCTGCTTGCCTCTGATGGTATGGGGTTTTCGCTGACGGATACGATCATCAAAAAGGGTGCCGAGCTGGAGCTTGAGTACACCCACCATTTAGAGGCGTGTTATTGTATTGAGGGCAAGGGACAGATCAGGGCATCTGAAGACGAAACATGGCATTCCCTTGAGCCATTTACCCTTTATGCTTTGGACCAAAATGATCGGCACGTGGTGCGAGCGACGGATACAGACCTGCGGCTTGTCTGTGTCTTCAATCCGCCTCTCAGTGGTCGTGAAGTGCACCGTAAAGACGGAAGTTATGCCCCGTTACGCCCTGACGAGCACGGGGATGTCTGAGCAGAACCGTCATTTGCACCGCTCAACCGTCGCTGCGCTGCGCCGCCCGCCGAACTCAATACAACAAATGCGAGGGTGGGAATTTTCATGGGAAACCTCAAAATTCAGAACAAAGTTATCAAACGTCACTTCACAGGTTGTGGGCTGATTGGACGAAACCCACCGTCAAGAACCATCTGGCTGACACCGTAATTGCGGATGCTGTAGTTAAACGGCGCGCCACCCGACGAAAGGGCGTTCACCCTGTCACCGCCGCAATTGAAATGCAGCGTGATCGTGCCGTCTTTGTTTGCTTCCCACATGTTTGAATTGATGTGCGTCGCACCGTCCATGAGATATCCGTCGACATCATAGAGAGTAAACGATGTGAAAAACGCGTTGTGGGGATCATCGAAGGTGACCGCCAGACACTCGGCACCGGAAAGCGCTCCGGAACTGGAATAGGCGTTCGAAACACCCAGCTCAGGCGGATATCCACCCCAGCCCGCCGCATGAGACAGATTGAGAATATGCTGATCGGCCTCACCGGCACTTTTGGCATAGGTGTAGTCAATCCCTGCGCTCAGGAACTCTTCCTTGTATTGTTTTCGAAGCGCCTCCAACTGTGCCTGATCAAATTCTTGCGGCACATAAGTGCTGTCTAGTTCTATCCCTGAGATGGCGATCTTGTCCTGAACGTCATGAAGATGTGCCAGAGAGGTGGCGTCGGTTCGATCTTTCAACTCAGTGCGGAAAATGATCAGCGCATAATCGGTCGAAACCGACACTTCATGATCTCCTGAATCGACCAGATAGTAAGGAGAAAATCCATCCTCATCCATGACCTGCGCCGCTACGTACAGATCGGATTCCGGCAACGAAATCGTGAACCTGTCATCATCTGACACATTCACAATCTGAACTGAATAAAGTGTGTCCCAATTCATGCGGACGGTCGGGGCCTCAGGCCCAACCGGAGTGACCTCACGCAGGTGAAGTATCCCTTTATCAGCCCCCTTCCCGGCCCAGTTCGAGAAATTCCATGCGGTTTCAGCTTGCGCAAAATTCTCTGCTGTAACCGGAACTGTCTCGGCAAGCGCGCCTTGGGCCAAAAACAGAAACACAAGTGAGATGCAGGGGGAAACTTGAACATCGTACATTTTTCTCACCTTTATTCGTTCGCGCCAGACACCGTCCATGACAGGTTTTCATTGCTCAACCGTTGCACACGTCCACTCATGGCGCTTACCATTTTGCGCAACAGCGTCACCAACCAGCAAAAAGGACAGGTTTTGCACCCCCGCCACCCGATATCCATGATCTCAGCTCTTTCGCTGGGTCCGATGCCGGAACTGGTTCAAAGTGAAATGGGCGATCGGGCACTCCAACGCATATTCCACGCTTCCGGGCTAACCGGCGATCTGCTTTACTCAAGAGAGGGCTATATCCCTCAACCCGCCCTTGTTCGCTTTTTTGATGCGATTGCCCGGGAGGCCGGAAAAAGCTGGGTGCTTGGTCCTTGGGTCGATGCCATACAGATCGGTGATTATGGCCTTTGGGGTGATTGGGTTCTCTCTGCCCCGACACTCCGAGAGGGATTGCTTCGCGGGAGTACCTCAATCCACTTGCACGGCACAAACGACACGATCAATTTGACCACTTCCGGGAACGGCGTCGCAGTATTCTCTTATGCTTTTTCCGCAGCTTCCACGGATGGATATGGTGAGTTGGCAATTGGCGGTGCCGCGGCCATGGTCAGCTATTGCCGTGCCTACCTTGGACAGGATTGGAGACCGGATAAAATCGATCTCAACATTCCGGACCTAAACCGGCATGACCGGGATAAACTCGAAACTTACTTTGGGTGCAGGATCGGCATGTCAGAGACAGCGATTTGCCTGAACTTCGATGAAATGCATCTGGATGTACCGCGAACAAACCGCGCGGCAGCCGCAGTGACGTACGAGGATATTGTTCGCGAGCGCTGCAATACGCGCCCCACCACGTTGGCCGCACAGATCAGGACGATGGTGCACCGAAATTTGTCAGAAGGTTTGACGGGGATAGAAGGAACCGCCCGTGCGCTCGATATCGGTGTTCGCGCACTACAGCAGCGTCTGAGTGAAGAAGGTGAAAGCTATCGATCAATTTTGAAATCCGTTCGCGTCGAACGGGGAAAGGAACTGCTGCAGCAAAGTAAGCTGACAGTCACCGATATTGCTTTTGAGCTTGGTTACGAACATGCACCCCACTTCACGCGCATGTTCGTTGAGGAAGTTGGAATGTCACCATCGCGTTTTGCAAAGCTTGGGGCCGCGGCCCAAAGATAGGGGGCCAGCAGAACAGATCTGCACACCGTAGGCAAATGTCGGATTCAAAGTGGGGAGAAACAGGCTGGGGGTTTGCCTTTCAGGACCATCAACGCTCTGCGCAACAAAACCTCTGCTCGTCACCTTGCAGTAACGATGCGGCCAGTATTTGAGAGAACGGCACTTTATCTTTTTCACCCAAATGGGACGCGTCAGGTAAGTCAAAATTCACCATGTCCGGATCATCGAGGTAGTGGATTGTGTCAGCACCCGTCAGCTCTTCAATCGGATCCCAGTATGTCTCGCGCGGGAAGACCGATGTTTCGAGTTGAAGCATATCGTCGCTGACCGGCATATACACCAAAACGACACGCCCGCCCCGGTCTTCGATTTTCGAGACCAGATCCCCGAATTCCCCGGAAAGGAACTGTCGCCATGACGATGGATCAACGCGATCCAACGTCTGCATCATAACACTCATCGACTCGACCCGGGATTGCCTTAACGCCGGTATGTTGACGTTTTCAAACCGGATCGTGGTTTCCCTGTGAAGGTCGTTTGTTACATAATCCGGAGGACCGGCAAAATACCCATAACGCCAAAGGTTTCTCAACAGTCGGATACTGCTATAGTAGTTATCCCCAAACGCCAAACGCGACGAAACCTGATCGCCAAGCCAGGTATCAATGTATCTGGCCTTGTTCCAATGCTGATTGTAATACGCAACATTCGGTGCCTGCTCTTCCCGAGCAGGACCGGGCATCATCAGGGACGGAATGATCGACAGGACAACCAGCCCCCTGAACTGGGAATTGTGGGCGATATCCTCAAAGGCCACATATGCTGCTGCGCCGGAAAGTGCCAATTGGTGCACACGAACACCGCCAAGCTCGTCAGACAGGGTTGAAAGTGAGACATTCGACTGCATCCGGGATGCGCCAAGCAATGCAACTGAACTTGTGCTGGTATCAGCTTCGATCTCGGCGCGGACCCGCGCCCAACGCTCCTGCGTGTGATCAACGCTGGGTATGCCGCCTTCCCTTCGGATGTGAAGCTCCAGCCCACCAAGGATAAGGACGGCCAGAACCACGGACGTGAAGATTGACAGCAGATAACGCGAGCCATCCCTGCTATTGGTTGCAGGACCTTTTTTCGCCGCGACAGCTGTTAACTTCTGATGCTCCATGGTGGTTCCTCAATCCCTAGAATTGGAAATAGATGAATTCATCGGAGGTCCCACCAACCACCGCGATTGAAAGTATTGCCAGGGTCCCAAGAACCGTGACAACGGGCAGCGGCAATGCGTCGACGACCTCGCGAAACGGCCTATGTCGCAACTGCCAGTGCACTGCAAACAACCCGGACAAACTGAGCACAACAACCAGAGTTTCCAGCTTCGGCACCTGCATTGTGGCGCCGCCGGAATTGAACAATGATACAAACATTGACGTACTTTGGCTCAGGTTTTCCGCCCGGAACAGCATTGCAGACTGAGAAAACAGCAGCATCGTAAGCGCCCAGAATGAAATCTTTGAGTATGTGGACTGCCAGATGCTCCAATGCCCGACCTTGTGGCGAAGCCCAAGCTCAGTCATCAGCACCAACCCATTGAACGCGCCCCACACGACAAACGTCCAGTTCGCACCGTGCCACAGACCGATAATCGTCATCGTAAGAAACTGTGCAAACATGGTGTTATAGATCGACCGGCTACGCTTGGAACGAATGTTTGCGTACAGATAATCCCGAAACCAGGTCGACATGGAAATATGCCATCGCTGCCACAGATCAGCATACCCGATGGCTGAAAATGGCGCCCGGAAATTCACCGGCAGAACAAACCCAAGCGACAACGCGACGCCAATCGCCATAAGCGAATACCCGGCAAAATCCGCGAAAATCTGCCCCATGAACGCAAAATTTGCCAAGATCACCGCTGATGCAGGAACAGTGCCGTCTTGTTCGTAAACCGAATTGACAACCGGCGCGAACAGCCCGTCTGCCAGCACAACTTTCTCAAACAACCCGACGACAAACAAAACCAGTGCCCATCCCAACTGATCAGCCGAAACACTTGGCTGTACCTTCAGCTGGGGCATGAAACGACGCGCTCTTACGATCGGGCCGGCAACGAGTTGCGGAAAGAAGGAAACGAAAAGAGCAAAGTCCAGAAAATTTGCATCGGGCCGCATTCGGCCCTTAAAGACATCAAGCGAGTAGGTCAGCGTCTGGAACGTGTAAAAGGAAATTCCGATCGGCAGCAAAACGCTCCAGGGCATTGGCTCATAGTGGATCCCAATCTGCCCCAAAAAGTCGGTTGTACTTGTCAGCAGGAACTCTCCGTACTTGAAATAGCTGAGCACACCAAGGTTGGCTGTCAGACTGACAACTAACCATAGCCTCTTTCCATTCTGAGAAGGGGCGCGGTAAATCCGCTTTGCCGCATAGTGATCAACGCACGTGGAAAATATGATTATCAGAAGATAAGGCAGGTTCCATGCAGCATAGAAAATCCAGCTCATGACTAGCAGGAATGCCTTTTTCCACTGCCAGCCAAAGTTCAGCTGATAGCAGACAAATACAATCACAAAAAAGACCGCAAACAAATATGAGTTGAAAACCATCAGAGACGAACCAGCAAGAAACCCTTAATTCGAGGCTACCCAGTGACAAGTTACATGTGAAGGTAAGTCCACTGTTAGAAGCTTCATCTTGGCTCAAGATCCGCGGATTGTCTCGCGATTAATTCAAGTGCGGGAATAAAAATCTGATTGTTTCTAAATTCACCGCCTGACCATCGATCCTTTCAGAGCATCGGGGCACTGAGCCCGACTCATTCAGGTGCGGTCATGTCACTCACACAATGATTTTTCGGACAGAACACCCAGCCCCAGCAGCGCAGAAAAGTACCGTTCAGCAACCGCTCTGGCCCCGCTCATGTTGTAATGAACATCGTCCGCCATGAACCGGTCTGACCAACCCTTGTACATATCAACAACAATGATCGGCGACTCTGGCTTGGACATCTCATCCGCAAGATCAGCTACCCCTCGGTTCAGGGACACAAGTCTGCCCTTCAACTCTGGGGTCATGACACTGCTGTGACCGGGTGCAATCTGTTCCAGCAGAACCGTAACCTGAGGGTTTGCCCGGCGGAAAATGTTGACGATCCGGCCAATGTTACCAACAATTTCTTTCGTGGAATCTTCGGTTTCGATCAGATCATTTCCACCTATTCCCAACAGGACGACATCGGGTGGGGTGACCCCTTTTAAGAAGCCGTTTAAATTTTTCAGAAGATCAGATGATGAGTATCCTATGGACCCCGCATGATCGCGATCAAATGTGCGCCCATTCACCTCAGCATAGGTCGACCTGTCCGTGAACGGGCCGACAAAATCGAACTGCGCATTATGAGCAACGAGTAGTGCCCAAAGCTCGTACCGATAACTTTCAAAATTTGGGCGTTCTCCCATCACTCGTGAATCACCAACGGGCATAATCGTAAGTACCCGGCAGTCATCCTGGGTCGCATGAGCAATTCTCGCGCTCGGATGAATGCAATAAACAATCGAAACAATTGCCAAGAACTTTAATGCCTTAAGGATTCTCATTACACACCCCGAACTCGCTCCATCTCAAGTGAACTTACACATTTGCCGCTGGGTACATGATTTTTGGTTAACTCCCCTGCTCAAGTTAATTTTGACGCATCTTGGACACTTATCAAATTTTTTGTCTGATCTGACTGCGTGTGAACAAAACCGCCGGGTTACTTTGTACGTATACGTCATTATGCTCGATACCATTCAGATCAGGCGTCCTGTTATCGTGCAGTCATTCAAATTATTGATTGCACGGAATAGTCACCCCGGGTTACGTGGTTGGAGCCAAAGTTAAATCGTTTTTTGTTTCTTACTAACAACAGCTTGCACCAAACAAACGCATATTGAATGGAGCTTACTGCCGTGGCCACTCCCCAAAAAGTCAACATGTTCGGCATTGTTCTGATCGCCGTCAGTTCGGTCCTTGTGGTGGACACCATTGCCGCTTCGGCGATTATCGGACCGTCCGCACTGGTATGGTGGCTGATCATGTTCGCCGTGTTCTTCATCCCTTACGGGCTGGTCACGGCCGAATTGGGCACCGCCTATCCTGACGAAGGTGGGCTGGTCGACTGGGTGCGCAGGGCCTTTGGTGACAGTGTCGGCGCACGGGTCGCCTGGCTGTACTGGGTCAACTATGCCCTGTGGGTACCCGCGGTTTTCTACCTGTTCGCTTTGGTCATGTCTCAAATCCTGGGCTTTGAACTGAGCCCCTGGGGCATCGCGATCATTGCTATCGTCATGAGCTGGATCAAGATCCTGATCACCATGCGGGATATCGAAAACCTGCTTTGGATTCCTAATGTTGGTTCGATATTCAAGTCCACCATCATGATCCTGCTTGGCGTTTGCGGGATCTATGTGGGACTGCAGCGGGGTTTTGCAAACGAGATCAATCTGCAGACCATCACCCCTTCACTTGAGGCCGGCATGGGATATTTGCCGGTGATTATTTTCAACTTCATGGGTTTCGAAATCATTGCCGGGGCCTCCAGCGCCATGCAAAACCCCCGCCGCGATATCCCCAAAGCCGTCATTCTGGGTGGTACGCTGATTGCGGTATTCTACCTGCTGGCCACGTTCGGCATTCTGGCCACGATGCCGGTGGACCAGATCAGTGATGCGACCGGAGTGATTGAATCCTTCCGTGCCATGTTGGGAGACAGCAGCGTCGCCCGCTTTGTGATCGTGATATTGGGCCTGATGTTCCTCTATACGCTGGTCAGTAATGTCACCACATGGGCAATGGGCGTGAACCGCGCAGTGGTTTATGCCGCGCAGGAAAAACTGTTGCCTTCCAGCCTGGCAACGTTGCACCCCAAAACCGGCGCACCGCGCAATGTCGCCATCTGGAATGGTGTCATCGCCACGATTGTCATGCTGGCATATGGGTTCATGGCCAGCGCAGGTTCGGGCGGTGAACCTTGCCTGAACGACACGCACCACATCATGGCCGACTGTCTGGAGGACCAGGGTTCGGTCGAAGACCTGTTCTGGGACGTATTCTCGCTGGGTGCTGTCACGCTGCTGATCAGCTATATCCTGCTGTTTCCCGCCTTTCTGAAGCTGCGTCTGACTGATACGGAAAGCGAGCGTCCCTATCTGGTGCCTGGTGGAAGGATTACCCTTTGGTACTGTGGCATTGTGCCTTCTATCCTGTTGATCCTCGGCGTCATCTTCTTTTTCTACGTACCGGGGACCAGTTTTGACCCCGATTACTTCCGCAATGTCGGCGGCGGCATCCTCGTCGCGCTGATCATTGGCGAGGTCCTCATTTTCAAAGCCAAAAAATCACGCTGAGCACAGGAGAGCGTCGATGACATTTCGTTTCACAACCACTCCCCGGCAGGACGGATACCGGATGCCCGGTGAATTTGAGCCACATAAAGGATGCTGGATGGGCTGGCCCGAACGGACAGACAACTGGCGGCTGGGGGCAAAGCCAGCGCAACAGGCCTTTGTCGCGGTGGCTGAGGCAATCCATAAATCCGAACCTGTGACCGTCGCGGTGTCGAAACATCAGTTCAACAACGCCCGCGCCCGCCTGTCACGCGGCATCCGCGTCGTCGAGATGACTTATAACGACAGCTGGTTTCGCGATGTGGGACCAAGTTTTGTGGTCAATGATCAGGGTGATTGCCGCGCCGTGGACTGGGATTTCAACTCGTGGGGCGGGGCCTATAACGGCCTTTACAGCCCATGGGATCAGGACTCGCTGGTTGGCATCAAGATTGCCGAGATCGAAGGCACGGATCGCTACCGGTCGCATTTCGTGCTTGAGGGGGGATCGATCCATGTGGACGGCCAAGGCACGGTGATCACGACCGAGGAATGTTTGCTCGATCCCGGTCGCAATCCGGACATGACGAAAGACAAGATCGAACAGGCGCTGAAGGATTATCTGAACGTCGAAAAGGTCATCTGGATCAAGCGGGGCGTCTACCGTGACGAAACCAGCGGCCATGTCGACAATCTGGTGCATTACTGCAAACCGGGTGTCGTGGCGCTGACCTGGACCGACGACAAGACCGATCCGCAATATGAAATATCGCACGAGGCCTTTGAATTCCTGTCGCAACAGACAGACGCAAAAGGTCGGCGGCTGGAAATTGTCAAACTGCAGCAGCCCGGACCACTGTACCTGACGGCCGAAGAGGCAGAAGGTATCGACCTGTCGGAAAGCGGTATGGACCGGGCCGAAGGTGATCGGCTGGCAGGGTCTTACTGCAACTTCTATATCGGCAATTCACGGGTCGTGTTCCCGCTGCTGGACGAAAAGCAAGATCAGAATGCGGCTGACATCCTGCAATCCATTTACCCCGACAAGGAAATTATCGGCGTACAAGCCCGTGAAATCCTGCTGGGCGGAGGAAATATTCACTGCATCACACAGCAGGTTCCGAAATTCTGATGCTGGTCGGGATACTCGAGGGTGTTGCGGTAGCGGTCGAGATGGTCGCCATCGCAATACTGGTTCTTGGATTTTCCGGTGTCCTGATCCTTTCGACACCGGAACTGGTGAGGGTGTATGACCGATCTTCGCCCGAGAAATTCTTCGATGTCTTTCGCCGAATTCGACTGAGCCTTGGTCAGATCCTGCTGCTGGCTCTGGAAATCCTGATCATGTCGGACATCATTCTGACGATCCTTCACAGAACGATTGACGAGATCACGATACTTGGGCTGACCGTCGTTATCCGGATCGGTCTGTCTTATTTCTTGAACCTCGAAATGGATCATCTGAATAAAGAGAAATCAGAAGTTTAGATGTAGCGGCAATCTTGCACGCAGCCGCAAGCCGCAATTGTCGGACAGGAACCAAACCCATGCAGATCAGCACAATCCCTAAAGCGGCGGCGCTTAGCAATCTCGACCTGCAATGTGGCGCAGCAATTGACGTTATTGATTGCACAATGTATGCATCCCATCAGAATCAATTCTGCAGCTGTGGTGATATGGATATGCAATTAGCAGAGAGAGACTCGCGATCAGCTATGCGCAGGGGCTTTGCGCTGAAATGCCCGAATTGCGGCAAGGGGCATGTACTGCACAAATACCTGAAAGTTAACGACACATGCGAGGTTTGCGGCCTGGATTTAACCTGCGCGCGCGCCGATGACGGTCCGGCATATCTGACAATTCTGATTGTTGGACACCTCGCGGGGTTCGCGCTCCACATCATCTGGTCAATCTGGGAGCCTACCCCGATGGTTTTGGCATCCGTCACCTCGCTCGGGGCGGTGGCGCTTTCGCTGTTCCTGCTGCCGAGAATCAAGGGGGCCATGATCGGCTTTCAGTGGGCAAAACATATGCACGGCTTCTGAGGTACGGGATTGGCTGAACAAAACCATCCACGAATCCGGAGTTTCAGATAACCCGCAAGATGCTGATTGAGCGGACAGGCATCCTCCTATAACCGGGCGCCTGTCCTGCCACGAGTTCATTTCAACGATCGAGGCCCCTCGTCAAACGACCATCCAGCTATTTTGGTCAGGGTTTGCCAACGTGTCAGCCAAGCTGCGTAAGGCAGCCTGCAAGGTTTCCATCGTATCCGTTGATCCCAGAGCAATTCGAACTGCATTCGGCGCGCTGCCGGGCGCGAATGCCACACCGGGCACAAGCCCAAGACCCGACCCACGCAAATTCAGAACAAATTCAGTGGCCAAATGCCCATCTGGCAACGGCAGCCACACGTGAAACGCGTCTGCCTGCACCTCAACGTCCGGCAACCACTGAAGCAATGCATCCTGCCGCCTCTTGGTTTCTGCACGGATTTCCCCCGTGATCTTGCTGGCCAACCCGGAAGTAATCCAGTCGGTCACCAAACCTGCAGAAATCGGGGAAACCACACTACCATTCGCCCGAATGGCCCGCCTGATACCGTCATTAGAGACACCCGCAGGCGGCACGATGAAACATACCCTGAGCGAGGGCGCCAGACATTTCGACAGCGTTGACACATACCAGGTTCTTTCTGGCGCGAAATTGGCTATCGGCTGGGGGGCTGTGGTGGCAAGCACCCCATAGGCGTCATCTTCGATGATCTGTAGGTCGTGCTTACGGGCAATCTCTGCAACATGTTGCCGCCGCTCAGCAGACAACGTGGTTGCTGTCGGATTGTGAAGCGTGGGCGTTGTATAAAGCGCCCGGGGACTGACTTTCCTGCAAATCTCTTCCAAGGCCATTGGGTCCAGCCCGCCTTTGTCCATCGGGACCGGCACAACGTTCAGACCTAGATGTCGTGCAATCGCAAGAAAACCCGGATAGGTCAGCTCCTCGCAGCAGATCGTATCGCCGGGCTTGAGCGACAGTGAAAGTATCGCCCATGTTGCCCCCTGAACCCCATTGCAGATGACAACGTCGTCAAGCGCGCGGATACTCAGGTTTTCCTGCAACCATGACTGCGCCGCAACCCGGTCGGCGTGACTGCCGCCGGGCATCTGGTAACGCATCAGAAATTCGATCCCATGGTCGGACCTGAGCGCGTCAAAGCCCTGCCACATCCGACGGATCAGGCCGGTCTCTTCAAATCGCGGCGGCATGTTCATGCTCATATCAACCGCCTGATCTTTTGCGCCTGTCACTTCGACGGCCCTGGCTGGAGGCGGCCCTTTCACATAGGTGCCCTGCCCTACCCGACCTTCGACAAACCCATCCCGGCTTGCAGCTGCGTAGGCGCGACTGACGGTTGTGAAATCAATACCCAATGCTTCGGCAAGGGTTCTTTGCGGGGGAAGACGCTGACCCGGGCTGAGCGCACCCGAACGAATGTCGCGCATAATTGCCTCGGCAATCGCAAGATACATGGGGCCACCATCCTTTTCGATCAACGGGACCCATGCGACATTCGCCGCGTTGCTGCTCATTGTTTCGCTCCTTGGTGCATTTATTTGCAGATTGTAT
Source organism: Ruegeria sp. BJ6 (assembly GCF_056537885.1). Lineage (NCBI taxonomy): Bacteria > Pseudomonadati > Pseudomonadota > Alphaproteobacteria > Rhodobacterales > Roseobacteraceae > Ruegeria > Ruegeria sp. BJ6. Next base: position 126,393 of record NZ_JBQFSG010000009.1, read on the forward strand.
GGAGCCAATCAATAACGCAATCAGAAATGGTTCGCACCCATATCTTTGCTACCGAAGTTTGCAGACCGAAGGTCGTGGGGCAGCATTCTCCGCTTTGCTTGAAGATCCCGCGTTGGAACGGCGTTGTTGTGCCATCATCAACAACTGACAGGGTCGATGATAAGAAACCCCGTTCGTTGTTTTATTCCACGACCGACACCGCGTCTCATGCCACAATCCTGAGAAGATTGCGGCTGACTAAGCATCGCGCTTTCTGCAAACCAGTTCGGCCTTAATTTCTCGGCGTCATATCCACGATTGTCGGCTCGCGATTGCCACTTGTCTCGAAGACGATCATTTCGTCACCCATGGCCGCGAAGTCGATTTGCTTCATATCGACCATGTGAATCGTCCTGTCATACATCGTGTGATAGTAGTAGATGAGGTTTTCGGAGTCGCTGGCGGTCGTGATTTGCGTAGCACTGTAGAGAATATCATCCGACTGGACATCATCCTGCGCACCTTCTGCGGCATCGGGGGGAATGTTGAAATTGTCGAGAATTCGAAACGCTTCGCGCACGGTATCGTAGCCGCCTGCAGTTTCACGCGCAGTTTGCGAAAACGCCACCGCGCGAATAAAGCGTGACGGAGGAGTGAAGTCACCGGGCAAGCCGATCATACCACTTCCCGCCCCTAACGGAGCAAAGGTAACACCGCTGACCTCAACCTCCGGAAGGCCGATTGCAGACAAGTTGACGTAATTGTTGAGGTTGGTCATGTGCCAGTCATAGGTCGGTGAATTGGTGATAACACCAAGCGGGGCCTCAAAGACGGTCAGTTCTCCATCAATGTACTCGACGACGATCCGCCCGCCAAAACGATCTGCCACCAGCATGTGAAGGGGAAACGGAAAGCCAAGCGTCTCATCCACAACGCCTACGACACGAATGCCTTCAAGACCTGTTTGCGCTTCTTGAACCGTTTCGAATTGCGACAGGACATAGCTGGCCAGCAGGTCACCGGGGATTGTGTTATTAGCCTGGTCAGGAAGATATTCCTGATATTCCGTGTAACCAGGCAGGTAAAACAACCCTGCCGTCAAACCCGCCTCATTTATCCCGTCAGCAGGTGCGCCGTGATCCAGCATGCTGACGCCCACCATGCCAAAGCGGCCTGTCCAGGTCGCGCCTTGCTGCCCGTCCGGCATCGCACCCGCATTGTAGGTAAATCCGCTGGGAATAATGTTGATCTTCGTCTCCAGATCGAACGGCCCCCATTCTGCGGTTCGTGCACGAATGATGCTGCCATCAGCCCCGGTTAGCATGATCCCGGTGCAAGCCCACGCCATTGAAACTGAGGCGATCAACGCGATGCTTGCACGAGTAGTCGCCTTTAAAAACCTGTGTAACGTCAATGTTCTTCTCCTGCAGAAAGACTCTGGACGGATAAAAGTGAACTATCGTGATGATAGTATCCTGGCAGGCTGCCGTGCAGGTGACAAGTTCACCAACCCTGTGAACACTGGTAGTACTGATAACAATCTGACACCGTCAGATCAGCAACCCGAAGCATACGGAATGGAATAATGCCGCACGCGAGTCACTGAGTTGTCAATCTGCGCGTCCTTGGCATAACAGACGCAGATTTTCGCGAACATCGGCGCGACGCAGATTTTAGTCGTGGTGAAACGTTCCGACGCGGCGACCGCTGCTATCATAGACATAGCTCACGCCACCTCCCGCACCAGCACCCAAGAGGAGGAGAACAGCCCACCACCAGTCTCCAAGCCACATCAAGGTGCCCAGAAGGTAGGCAAAAAGGAACGTGGCCAAAAGAAATCCCAAAAAGGTAAGGGCAAAAATGATGAGGCCCAGTCTGAAGACCCTGCCACTCTCGAAAGCACTGTATTTGTCCTTCGTGGCGAAGGCGACGCCGATGTTAAGGATAAGGAGTGAGATGGATGCAACGAACAGTCCCAGTCCCCAGCCGCTCATTGGCAATCCATACGACCAGCCCCTGAATAAACTGCCGAGGAACCCGCCGAAATCGGCAGCCGTCGGAATATGGAGTACATAGGGGGACGACCAAGCGCCATCCCCATAGTAGGCCGCAGATACCCAACCGGAAATAGCGGGGTTGCTGAACAGTATGGTGAAGGCTGCAAATGTACCGATCATGCCCAAACGGGCGTCACTGTTCTTAGTCAGGTTACTGATAAAGCTCAGGTTCCAGCCCACGGTAACAACCATGAGTATGAAACCTGCAGCCATGAGGAACAGATTAAATAGCAGAATCAACAGGGTTTCCACGGGGTGTCTCTTTCAGGGGATTTTTGGGGCGATAGGCGCTGGGGCGGGCGTATCCGCCGATGGTCAGGACTCCCAGGCACACAGCGTGGCAAAGTCATTCTGCCAACAGGCTCCATCACGGTACAATCTGCCCAGCGTGCTATTTGCACTGCTTTCGTGGTCGCTCCAGGCCGCTGTGCCGATTTCATCGCCTTCGAGATAAAAGTATACAAAGGCGGTTCGGTCATCGATATCCGCCGCAAAGAAATCCCCACCACCCATTGGGTCGAACACACATGGCCCCTGCATCTCGATCACGCCATCGATTTCGAGATAGCAGATCTCGGCATTTGCGACCGCGGCAGACAAAAGAAGAGCGGTTGCGGAAGCAATATAGTTTTTCAAAGTTGGGGTCCTTTCGAAAGCTCGATACGAGACCCCATCTGAACACAAATCGTGGTGAAATTTTGGCGACCACAAGGGTTATCCACCAATGCGGTTTTTCTCCAGTTTTTAGATCCGCTTAGGGGCTCAAACGTCCAACAGATTCTCGTGCGGACAACGAAATCCCATCAGGCTTTTTTTATTACAGGTATCCAAATTCGTATGACCCAACGGGTTCACAATACACGAGCAAGTTGGTGATCACCTGGACGTTCTGAACAACAGCAGGAACACAAAAACGGATCCGATGGATGTTGTGACGATCCCGACGGGCAGTTCCTGCGGTGCAAGCAAAAGACGGCTGAGTATGTCTGATCCGGTCAGCAAAGCCGCCCCGACGATCGCCGCAGTTGGCAAGAGCTGCCGGTGCAATGGTCCCGCGATTCCGCGGGCGATGTGGGGGACCATCAGGCCAACAAATCCGATCACGCCTGCCACCGAAACGAATACAGCTGTTGCAAGGGCGGCGGTGAAAAACATGCTGAACCGCAACCTCGGCAACGGTACACCCAGCGTCGCGGCGGTCAGGTCTCCGGTCAGCAGCGCATCCAGCCAACGGCTGCGATAAAGTGAATAGGACAGGATCAGAAGCAACCCGGCGCAGACCAGCGGGAATGTCTCCCACCGGGCTAGACCTAGCCCGCCCAGCATCCAGAAAATGACCGAATGCGCGGCACGGTTGTCGCCTGAAAAAATCAGATAGTTCGTAATGGCGGAGAACAGGAAGGAAACCGCAAGACCGGCAAGGATCAGCTTTTCCGGTGCGTTTGTGCGCAGCCCGTGAACCAGTGCCAGCACAATGCCCGACGCCACAAGCCCCCCGCAAAAGGCCGCCAGTGGCAGAGTCCAGAACCCCAGAATATCTCCGGTGACTGTTATGACGAACACGGCCCCTGCAGCTGCACCGGAGGACAGGCCGAAAAGGAACGGATCAGCCAGATCGTTGCGCGTTGTAGTTTGCAGGACGACACCAACAATGCCCAGCCCCGCACCTATCACGGCGGCAAACAATGCGCGCGGCAAGCGCAGGTCAAATACGATCCGGTGAAGCGGCGACATTTCCCCATCACTTAGCCCCGTTCCAAGCATAACGGCAGTGATTGTGTCGGAGACCGGAATGGACGTGGTGCCGTAAATGGTTGAAATCAGCAAGAGGGCGGCCAGAACGACCGCCCCCAGCACAAGTGTAAGACCGGATCGGCCCATATCAGTTGAGACCCGGATGCATGGCCTGTGCCATTTTCGAGATCGCTTTGATGTTCGCGGGTCCGGGGGTCAGCTCTTCGTACCGCAGGCCAATCCAGCGCTCGTTCTTCACGGCGTCGGTCTGGGACATCACCGGATGTTCTTGAAGAAACTTGAACGTGTCCGCAGCCCCGTTTCCAGTTTGATAATCCAGCAGCACCAGAAATTCCGGATTTGCAGCGGCCACCGCCTCCCACGAGGTACGGCCCCAGCTGGTGTCCATGTCATGCGTGACATTCTCACCACCAGAGGCGGCGATCATCGCGTCAGGGATGGCGAATTTGCCCGCGGTAAAGGGCGCATCCGCCGGACCGTCCAGCAAGAAGACGCGCGGTTTGGGCAGGTCTGCGGTCTGAGCTTCAAGCGCGTTCAGCTCTTCCTTCCAGCCTGTGACCAACGCCTCAGCCTCGTCCTCGACATGCATGACTTTGCCCAGCCGCAGAACGTCGTCGAACAGCAGGCCCATGCTGGCCTCCGGGCGGTCCTTGTCCAGATGCACGCAACTTTCTGTCAGGATCATGGTCTTGATACCAAAGGGCTCCAGCGTGTCCGGCGTGACGTCGCCGCCCGGCTTCATGCCGTAATACCAGCCAGCGAAGAACAGGTCAGGTTCGACCGCAACAAGATTTTCGACCGTCGGGTATTTCGGCGCCAGTTCCGGGATGTCTCCGCGCAACTTGTCGAATTCCGGGCTGGTCTTGTACCAGCCGGTGATGCCGGTCAGACCGACGATCTTCTCCTGCAGACCCAGCGCAAAGGCCATGTCGGTCATGTTCATGTCATGTACGACCAGCCGTTCGGGCTGAGTTTCGAACACCAGCGGCTCGCCACAGTTGTCGACGCTGACCTCCTGCGCGGACGCGGCGCCTGCCATGGCTGTGACCAGCGCCACGGACCAGATGTGTTTCATTCGGGAATGCTCCTTGGTTTAGGTTGAGACTGTTGTTCTTCGGATATCCAGCGCTGGGATGATGCGGCCTTCGTGGTGAAAGCACAGGTAATCGACGCCAAACGTGTCGCGGACCCGTTCCGGGGTCAGTACATCGGCCACGGGGCCAAATCCCGTAAGCCGCGTGGATTTCATCAGCGCCACATGGGTGGCAAATTCGGGGATCATCACCAGATCGTGGACGATCATCACCACCGTGATGCCCAGTTCGGCGACCAGCGACAGCATCCTCCCCTTGGCATCCGGGTCCAGATGGTTGGTGGGTTCGTCCAGAAAAAGAAGTGATGGGTTCTGCGCCAAAGCCCGGGCTATATGGGCGCGTTGCCGCTCGCCCCCGGACAGCATTGCCATTCGTTTGTCTGCCAATGCATTCAGGCCGGTCAGGTTCAGTACCCTGTCCAGTTCTTCAGCGTGTTCTGCAGCCGAACGGTCGGCCCAGATCGGAATCTGACCCATCGCGACGTAATCCCGTAACAAAAGCCTGCCATCGGGAAGCTCTTGCTGACTGACAACGGCGATCATCCGGGCCCGGTCTTTGGCGGGCATCTGTTTCAGGCAGCGCCCCTTGACCAGAACGTCGCCCAGCACGATCTCAGCCGTCCCGCACAGCAGGTTCAAAAGCGTTGTTTTTCCAGCCCCATTCGGACCGGCAATTGCCAGTATCGCGCCCTCGTCCAACTCAAACGAGGCGTCCTGCAGCAGGACATCACCGTTGAGCGCATAGTATTCGAGGTCCCGCGCAACCAGAAAGGTCGAGGTCGTCATGATGGCTCCTCCAATTGGATCCCAGGCAAACGTGAAAGGGTTTTTGTAAAAAGTGGACCAGGCCGGTCGGAGGCATTGGTCCAGCCATCTGGGCTGTCGTGGTATTGCTGCGCAAATTTGGCCAGCGCTTCGATGTCTTCCTCGCTTTCAATGTCACCGAACAGATACTGAGCTTTACCGACGGCCTGAAATCCGACAGTTGTTGGCTGCGCGCAACCGGCCATACAGGCAACTGTGCGGATAGCGAATCCCGTGGGCAGCTTACCGGTCAGCGTATTGCGCATGGCCCCAACAGACAGTGCGCCGCGACAGGTCGAGCAGATCAGAAGGAAATGGTCAGGTGTTTCCGGCATTGTCCGCTCCGCTTAAAGCCAAGCGCGGACAGAAGGTGCCGATCATGTAAACACGTGTCAGACGTGCCATCAAAGCCTCCTTCCAGGACGCCCCGCCCCGGGTTGGTTAAACATGCGATGGCAGGTCTCCTGACTTGCGGATCGTCGCTTGGCCATCCTTCCCGGCCCTATTGGCCAGTGGTTGTTTGGCGTCGCTCACCGCTTACAGTTGCGGGGGCAGTTACGGACTTGGCACCGACAGGCGGACCGCACCGTATTCCCTTTTCATCCCCTGGGCGTACCATGGGGAACCATCTGTACCCTGATTGTCTTAGACCGGATGCCTTGTCAATCGGGACCTGAGTCAAAACCTATCAATTGCATCTTTTGCGTTCGGCGTCGTCAAACCGGTTCCATGAAAGCCATCGATCGAGCGGTGCCAAAAGCCGCATGTTTAACAACAACAGGCCGTGATGAATGAGACATGAGTTCTCCTTCACGTTCGGGACATGAGTTTGAAAACGGTGGATTGCCGGTCACGGGCAAGCGTTCTGGCTTCGGCTTCGCTTAGGGACCGAAGTGTTTCCTCCGCCGTGAGACCGCGGGCCCGCGACTTTGACCAAATGCGTCGCGCGGATGTGGGGGACCATGGCAAGGCTGCTTCGGACAACCAACGCCTCAACGGCGCCGGCAAGCCGTCAAATGCAGCCATTGGATCATCGGAACGCCGCTTGCGTCGTAGACTGCATTGCCCGAGATTCCGGCTCATGCTTCGTCGTCCGGGTCGAACACGGGGTCCAGCACCAAGACAAGCCGGGTCTGACCTGTACCCTCAATCGGCGGCGAGCGATGCAACAGCCCTGACGATGGCTGTTCGGGCCACAGCGTCCCCCGCAAGAGAATTGGAGCACCGGTTTCAACCGTGAACACATGTGCTGGATCCGTTCCATCCTGCGAAATGCCGTACTGTGTTCCGGTACCGCGATAAGTGCAAACCAACCGCGCGGTAATCGCATCGATATGAAATCTACGACAGGCGTTAGTGGTCACAACATCCAATCGCAGTCGCAGGAACCTTGCATTCATCAGATGCGAGAACATGTCAGCGAGGGAAACGATATCATCCTGAAGCCACTCTCTTTCCGGAGTGTCAGGCAATCCAGACGCGTCACAGAGATTCGCCAGTGCAGACCTGACCTCATGCGGAGTTAAAATGATCCGACCGCGTGGCAGAACCTCTGGATCAAGCTCGTTCAGCCAGCTTTGGACGTCAGCAGGTGCTTGCCTCCGCCAGATCGCAGCAGCGCATCCGGGTTGAAGAAACGTGGCGAATGACGATAGGTTTTCCGCGACCGCGACGCCAATGGCCGCGTCTTTTTCCAGCGTTTTGGCAAAGTTCATGCGGCATCCTCCACCCGCCGCCAGATTGGAAACGGGTCCGGATAGTCGGGCAATGTGTCGGGCCCCATGGCTGCAGCTGCAGGAACAAGACAGGCATCCAATCGCGCCTTCAAAGCCGGCCAGTCAATGCCCGCTCCGATGAAGACGATTTCCTGACGACGATCACCCCAGGGTTCTTGCCAGTGGGCCTGCATGTAGGCTTTCGCACTGTCGTGTGTAGGGCGCCGCTCCTCCGGTACCGACGCCCACCAGGTGCCCAGCGGTTTTACACTGGACAGCGCCCCGGCCAGCGAAAACTCAGCTACCCAGTCGGGTCGTGTCGAGATCCAAAAGTGCCCTTTGGCCCGGATCACCCCCGGCGAATCACCATTGAGGACTTTCAAAATGCGCTCGGGAACAAACGGAAGCCGTGCCCGGTATACATATGAGGTGACGCCATATTCCTCGGTCTCTGGCACATGATCGGCAAAACCGTACAGCTCCTTGGCCCACATCGGATGCTCATGAGCTTGTTCAAAATCAAAGAGGCCGGTGTCGAGAATTTTCTCGGCGGCGACTAAGGAGTGATTTGTCTCAATAATCTCGGCATCCGCATTCAGGCTGCGGATGATCTTGCGCGCTGCGTCGACCTTATCCGCCCCCGCATCGTTGACTTTGTTCAAAACCACCACATCAGCGAATTCGATTTGATCCGTGAGCAGATGGACGAGTGTGCGTTCGTCTTCCTCGCCCATCGTTTCGCCCCGATCCCGCAGGAAATCATGAGAGGAATAATCGTTAAGGAGATTTACCGCATCAACAACTGTCACCATCGTGTCCAGCCGTGCCACGTCAGACAAGCTGTTGCCGAATTCATCCCTGAAGTCGAACGTAGCTGCAACCGGCAAGGGTTCGGAGATACCGGTGGATTCAATCAGCAAATAATCAAATCGGCCTTCTGCAGCCAAACGGCGAACTTCGTCCAACAAATCATCACGAAGAGTGCAACAGATGCAGCCATTCGACATCTCAACCAGCGTTTCATCCGGCCGGCTAAGTTCGGTATCGGCCCGCACTAGATCAGCGTCGATGTTCACTTCGGACATGTCATTGACAATGACCGCGACCCGCCGCCCTTCGCGATTGTTCAGGACGCGGTTCAATAGCATGGTCTTGCCCGCGCCAAGAAAGCCGGAAAGGACGGTGACAGGAAGACGAGTATCTGACATGGGTTGCTCCGAAGGGTGCCTCGAGAGTCATGTAACTCTCATAGTTACTAGACGAATGCAACAGTCATTGTTACGTGTGACGCCCGCTTGGAGAAGAAACACAAATGAAGCGCAATAGTCGCCTGTCCCTCGCCCTGCACACGCTAAGCCACATGGCCGGAGATCCGGATCGTGTGAGAACCTCGGCAGACATCGCCGAGCATTCCGGGACGAACCCGGTGGTAGTACGCCGTGTCTTGGGACGTCTCCGTGACGCAGGCCTGTTGACCTCGGAAAAAGGCCACTCAGGTGGATGGCGTCTGGCACGCGAACCAGACAGCATTACCCTTGCAGATGTGTATCTTGCGCTGGACGAAAGCCTGATCGCGTCCGGCAATGAAGATCACGCTCCGGAATGTTCAGTGGAACATGCCCTGCACCGCCGCGTTTCAAGTATCATGACGGAAATCGAGCAAAGCCTGATCAGCCGTCTTAGTGAGACCACGATCTCCGAAGTCAGGGGCAGATAGCCCCCAATCAACTTTCGCAGCAAGCTGCCATTGCAACTAGAAAGCGTGGTCGGCAAGGGTGTCTGCACCTTCAGAACCGCCTCGGCCCGTAAGGCAAATCAAACAGCCAGAACACCAGCGATGATGCGGAGGTCAACAGCGGCACCCACGGCAAAGGCACCAGAAATGGCAGCCTAGCGCTCGTATTGGTCGAAGGATATCTTTCAGACACACACGTCGCTCACCCTGGAATATTGCCGGACGGCACGACGGTTGCACGGCGCGGTTGAGATTATTGGCCTGCCATAGATTTAAACAACCCATTCGAACATATTGGTTCAAGTTACTCAAAGCGCACAAAAAATAGCACTTGTCATTAATAATCAGAGCGCTTGTTGGGGGAAGGACGGTTCGAATGATCCAGTTTTACAAATCTATTTGGTTGGCAACCGGTCGCAAGCAAACAATCAACATTCTGCTTTCCCTCGCCATTGCAGGGCTTGCCGCGTTACCCTTGAATTATCAGAAAGAGTTAGTGAACGGGCTGACCTACGGTTGGATAACGAAGTCCCAATTGGTGACACTTGGATTGGCAATGGGCGCGGTTATTCTCTTGAGCCTCGCACTCAAGTGGGTACTTGGTTACCTTTCCAGCCGGTTAGGCGAGGATATGATCCGCAACCTGAGAAACTCCATCTGTCATCCAACAAACGATAAAATCGAAAAAGCACCGCCGCTTTCACAGGGAGAGATGGCAACGATGATATCCGCCGAAGCAGAACAGGTCGGGAAATTCTCAGGCAGTGCTCTGTCCGAGCCTTTGTTGCAGGCTGGTACACTTGTTGTCATTGTCGGGTACATCGCAACGAATGACCCCGCGCTGGGGCTCATCGCGTTGCTCATGATACTGCCCCAAGTTGTGATCGTCCTGACCGTGCAAAGCCGAGTTAATGGGCTTGTCGCTGATCGGGTTCATATGCTCAGAGGTGCCGCCAAACAACTGACATCCGGTGAGCAACCAACCTCAAGTATTTCCGCCCGGTTCGATGATATCTACGAGACCCGTTCGCAGATCTTCGTTTGGAAGCTTTCGTCCAAATTTGTCCTGAGTGCCATCAACGGCGCCGGAACAGTAGCTGTCCTGATAGTTGGTGGCTTACACGTTCTGGACGGCAGCACCGACGTAGGGACTGTGGTCGCCGCAACGGTCGGCCTTGCCCGCCTGCAAGGGCCAACCAAACAGTTGATCGCGTTCTATCGTCAGGTCAGTGCCACAGCAGTCAAGTTCGAGCTTTTAAGGGATGCAGGCGTAAACATGGATGCTCGTCTCGCCTAGCAGCGCGTAAACCCGACAGTATCATTCGTACTGCCGGTTCGGGCCCGAGCCGAGAATTGAAGCCACAACCGAGACTGTGAATAACTACTCGGGACTGTACCAGATTGGCGACGTGTACGCGCGGTCCTGAACTTCTGCCGGAACGTTTTCAGGCAATGGGATATCATAAAACGCTGCATCGATAGTCGTCCAACGCGGTTTCGGAATTTCGATCACCCTGACGTAGTAGAAGGCATTGTGAGCGGGGTCGAAATCCGGATCCTGCCAGTAGGCGTCAAGTGCCACAGCACCGATTGAGTTACTGTATGTCGCATTCTCGATATTCACGGTGGACCGGACCGGTTCCCGTGCGCGTCCGTCCTCGCCGATAACCCGGTCACCGGAGACGGCGACGTCATAGACGCGCTCGTGGGTCTCTCCATTCTCATCAATCCAACCTTTGATGACTTGGACACGATCGAGGTTTGCGCCGTCCGGATCGCGCAGGGCACGGATCAGGAAGCCCGGAGAAACCCCGTCGGGTGCCTTTGCAAGATCACCCCCCATGGGCACACCATTCCGATACCCGTTGGCAACAAAATCCGAGGCGCCTAGGTCTTCGGCGTCAAAGTCCCAGCCGCCAAAAACCCGTACCCGCATTCTTGGTCCGGTTGTGGCATAAGCTTCCTTGCGCTTTATGGCCCCGTGGACTTCCTCTCGTGTATTTTCGCGCGCCCAAACAGCGGTGAGGCCCGCGGCTGATTCCTGAGCCGTGATAATCCGCAGCGCCGGGTCTTCCGCGGGAATTACATCAAAGTTATGGCGGTTCGCTGAGGGTTCGGTGTGCTGGTACTTGCCAAAGTAATTGTCTTCCCGCGTGGTCGGAAGGGCGGTATGCGTGTCCGTCGTACCGTAGAAGCCGAACTTGTAGGGATTGACGCCAACTTGCTGCTGGATTTCCAATCCGACTTTCAAAGCTGAGCGCCCGTATTCATAGCGCAGCATCTCAGGCGTTTTAGCGACGGTTCCTGAAATATTTGCAACGTCCCAGGTTTCAAAATCTGCAAACTCATCGTCAGGTGAAAGAAGCGGATGCGTTTCTTCATCACCCTTGATCTGGGTCACTTCGTGCATTGGTTCCCAACGAATACGTTTGGCGGCGTACTCGGCGTCCATGGGCGATCCGTCGAATTTGGTGGGCGCAAACATAATCCCGTTTGATATGTTTCCATTGTGAGGCACGGAAATTGCGCTGCCGCCCGTTTCCTCTTCGTAGGCGGCCAGATAATCCCAAAGCGGCTCGGGATCTTCGCTTTCAAAATATGTGAAAGGTCGGGTCCGGCTCGTTTTCTCCGCCCCGTCGCCAAACAGAACGACGCGATGGAGGTTGTTACCCAGCGGCGTCGATGTCCATTCATACCCCGCAAGAGATGTAAACACACCGGGCTCGTAGTACTGATCGACTGTCTCGACAATCTGCTGCCAAAGATCGCCGTCCAGATCGAGACCTGCCGTCGGGTCGCGGCCCTGAACCGCCGCAATTTCGATGATGTCAGCAAAAGCCGCCATGCGACCCTCCTGCCCAGAGTTGAACCGCTCATAAGTCAGGCGGCCCCACTCATCTGCCAAAAGGCGGGGATCAGCTGCGCGAACAGCGGTCGCAAGCCCCAACATTTCCGCGTGTTCGGTGATAGCAAGGAAGTCGAGAGGCCTGATCAACTGCACTGGCTGGCCGGTATTCGAGGTTATTCTTCCCCCGCGCGCCACTCGAAATGCGTCATGAATGTTCAGGGATGTTCCGACAAGCCCGGCGTCAAATGAGATTTCAGTGTGGAAATGAAGATCGCCAAAGAGAACTTGATCCGGATAAGATCGGTCAACGAACGGCGAGTAATTCTGTGATGGCACAGCGTCGTTTGGTGGAATTTCGCCTTCAAAGGCGTCTGCGCCATTGGACATTATCACGACTGACAAGATCGAAGCGCCCGTCAGTTTCATTAACGCAATCATTCTATCCATTATGACCCCCATGCTGATATGCAATTGAGACAGAAAATCTTGGAAGAAACGCTGGATAGGATCATGCACGAACTTCTGATAAAAATCAAAAAACTGAATGCGTGCTAAAGCCTAGTTCCCAATTTCTTGCGTTTGATGACCGATGCGCCATCTAATGTGGAAACAAGTGCCGCCTCAAAGTTCCTGAGTTTTTGATGACCTAACGCCCGGGGCATCAACAGGGGCGATGCGCATCCTGCAGGCTTTGATCCAGACATTGTAACCCAAAGCCAACCCATCGGCGGATCAATCGAGGCGGCGCCGCCAAATGCTCGGGTCACAATCTTGACCAGACAAATTTGCAGTTGTAGATGGCCTAACGAGGCGTCCCGCCTGTCTTCTCTGGCTAATAAAGGAATGCCGATGACCAGCCAGCAACAGATTTCGGTGCAGGATGCGTTTGATCAGGCAATGACGCATTATCAAGGCGGGCAACTGCAACACGCCGCTTCACTGTTGTCGCGTATAGTGCAGGCCGTACCGGAACATGCTGCAGCCCATCAAATGATCGGTCTTATAGCCTTCCAAGCCGGACAGTTCGAACCAGCAATACGCGCCATGAGCGAGGCTGTCAGATTGCAGCCGGACAACGCGAATTTCCTGACCAATTTCACCGAAATTCTTCGTAGCGCCGGCAATCTGGAACAGGCTGTTGAAATCGGTCATCGGGCCGTTCGTCTTGCACCCGGCAGCGCGGCTGCACACTCAAATTTGGGTCTGGCCTGTTATGACCAGGGGAACCTCGCTGACGCAGAAGCGTCGCAGGAAAGAGCGCTGGCGCTCGATCCCGAATTCGACCGGGCGATCAACAACCTTGGAAGTATCGCACGCGATAACGATGATCGCGAAAAGGCGGTGATGCTGTACCGAAAAGCGCTCAGAATTAATCCGCGCTCCAACGAAACAGCCAACAACCTTGTTTCCGTTCTGATTGAGGCCGAAAAAATCGCCGAGGCCCGCGCCGTGGCGGAAAAGCATCTGGAACGTGCCCCGCAGGATGCCGAGTTGCATCGGAATCTGGGCCGTATCTTCCTGCTCGAGCCGGATTTGGACAAAGCCGAGAAGTCTTTTCGAAATGCGATCGCATTGAACGGGCAGAACGCAGAAAGCTATGTGGGATTGTCACAGGTTCTTTATGAAAAGAACCACCCCGGCCTTGCCCTGGTCGAGGCCAAGCAAGCGCTTCGTCTTGATGCGGAAAGCGCCACCGCCTTTCATCAGATGGCGATGGCACAGGCTCATCTAGGTGACACTGAATCCGCGATAACCTGCTATCTGAAAGCCTTGGAATTGAAACCTGACATGACAGCCAGCAGGCTGGCATTGGGTCATCTGGAAATGGAACAGGGCGATTTTGAAAAGGCCCGGCAACATTTTGAAGCGGCTTCCGACGCGGCCGATGACAAACTGGGCGCGTTGCTTTCGCTGGCAAGACTGGAAAAAATGACCGCTGACAGCCCCGTGTTTCAGGCGATGGAAGCAGCGATGCCGCAAGCGGCAGAGATGTTGCCACACAAGGCCACCGCCTATCACTACGCGATGGGTGAGAGCTATGAAAAGCTGGGACGATTTGACGAGGCGTTCGAGCAATTTCAGCTGGGCGCCCGGGTAAAACGGTCTTTGATTGAGTACGATCCCGCCGAAAACGATCAACTGACGGGCGCGTTGATAGAATGCTTTGATCAGAACATGATCGATCGTCTACGCGGCTGTGCGGTTCAAAGCGACCGGCCGATTTTTGTCGTTGGGATGCCACGGTCGGGGACCACGTTGACCGAATCTATCCTGAATTCGCATCCGGAAGTTTTTGGAGCCGGAGAGCTGAACGATCTGCAGAACCTGTTTGGCAGAATGGGCGACGGCCTAACGAATGTACCTCTGGCACTTCGGTCGCTGTCGGACGACAAGCTCAGGCAACGCGCAGAAGACTATGTCGAGGTGTTGACGCAATTCGCCCCGGACATCCCGCATGTCGTCGATAAAATGCCTGCCAACTTTCAACTCGTTGGGTTGATTCATGCGATCATGCCAAACGCAAAGATCATCCACATCTCCCGCGACCCGCTGGATACATGCCTGTCATGTTACACACGTCTGTTTGAACGCAGTCAGTTACATAGCTACGATCAGGTTGAACTGGGCCGCTTCTACAACAATTACGTTCGCATCATGAAGCACTGGCGCACGCTGCTGCCAGAAGGTTCATTCCACAGCATTCAGTATGAGGCGCTGATCGACGATTTCGAGGTCGTCGCGCGGGGTTTGATCGATTTCTGCGGATTGCACTGGGACAATGCTTGTCTGGAATTCCACAAGAGCAAACGCCGGGTTCGTACCGCCAGCGTTCAGCAGGTTCGCCGACCGCTCTATTCCTCCTCGAAGGCAAAGTGGAGGAAATACGAGCGTCACCTGGGCCCGCTGATCGAAACAATCGCGGACACCCGTATTTAGCTCTGACCCAGATTTTGACGTGGCAGACGGCTTGGCACCTGCCCTAAACGTACCCGATGAAATCCTCGGATCTGTTTGTATTTCCCTCAAGATATCAAAATGATACGCGATCGTAGGTATTTGCGGCGATCCATTGTGAGTATCTGGTGAAGACTCTTTGAGTTCGCCACAATTCCGCCGGGATTTATTTTTAGGCCAATTATAGAAAAATCAAAAAAGACCTTTTGGGGGACTTCGGTGAATACAGGTGGATTGCGGCGGTCCGTGCAGATGCACGTGGCCAAGGGTGGACGAGTTGTCAAATGGAAAGGTCAGATTGCAAGCATAGCGCCTTCGGTATTCCTTGCCTCGGCCGTGATCTCAACAGCGCCAGTTGGCGTGGCACAAGCAGAGGTCATAGACACGCTACGAACCACGCCCCAGAACTTTACAAATGACGAAGACATCAGCATCACGCCAACAGGCGCGGTAAACGTTTCCTCGACCTCGGCAACCGCTGTCACATTGGACACGGCTTATTCCAGCGCATTGACCAACGACGGCACTGTCTCTGCAACGGGCAGTTCGCAGGCAGTCGGATTGCAGCTGAATGACCAATTGCAGCCCACTGGTCAAATCGCCAACAACGGCGCAATCAGTGCCTCCGTAATCGGCGGTACGGGCAATGTCACTGCCCGGGGCCTCCTGATTGATGCGGATGCTAACGGGGCGTTTTCGAATACGGGAACCGTGTCGGCCAGCGCATCCGCAATTGCTGACAATGCAGTCGCAACTGGCGTCCGTTTTGAGAATGGCGTTGAGTCCACAGGATCCGTGTTGAATGCCGGGACAGTCTCGGCTGTGGCAGCAGCTGGGTCGTCGAATGCATCGGCGACGGCGCTGCTGTTTGGAGATGACGTAGACACCAACATCCGGAACACCGGAACCCTCAGCGCAACGACAACGGGCGGGGCTGCTGTTTCGGTGGTCGGTGTCAATGTCGATGGGACACTGAACGGCAACTTAGTCAATTCTGATGCGATCAACGCACGGACCAGTTCCGGGGCGGACACAGCGCAGGCCGTTGGTGTCAAGGTCGCCGACGGCGTGGCGGGCAATGTCACGAACGCAGGAAACATCACTGTAGAGGCGCTTAACAGCCAAACGAACTCAGACGCCGAGGGGGTTCGCGTTGACAATGGCCTGCAAGGGAATGTGGCCAATACAGGGTCAATGACTGTTGTGGCCTCGGGCTCTTCGGCTGCGGATGCCGATGGCTACTATATCAGTGGCGGCCTTACCGGGAATTTTCAGAATTCCGGCAGCATTTCGATCGATGCGCAGGGCGGCAGCGATGACGTGCGTGCCGATGCCTTTTTTGTCAGCGGTGGAATGACGGGTGACATTACCAATTCCAGCACTGTCACGGTCAATGCATTGGGGTCTTCGTCGGTTAATGCGGACGCGTTTTATGTCAGCAGTGGCCTGACAGGCAGCTTCGTGAATTCCGGCAGCATCACCGTAAAGGCCGAAAGTGGTTTCAGCGAAGCGGATGCGGACGCGTTTTACGTCAGCAGTGGCATGACCGGCGATATTACCAACAATTCAACAGTCACCGTCGAAGCCGTTAGCACGTCAAGAGCAAGCGCAGATGCGTTCAGTGTCTCAAGCGGGCTCGATGGCAACTACTCGAACACAGGTACGGTGTCGGTTGACGCTAGCGGATTGAGCCAAGCCTCTGCATCGGCGTTGCACGTGGCTGGTGGCATGGATGGAAACATCTCGAACTCAGGCACTGTCACCGTGTCCGCCTCGGGGATTACGACGGCTAACGCAGATGGCTTCGATGTAAGCGGCGGTCTGACGGGGAATGTCAGAAACACCGGTACAATTTCCGTCAACGCAACGGGCTCGAACGAAGTTCGGGTCAACGGGATCGATATTGCCGGAGGGTTGACTGGGCACGTTTTCAACAGCGGCACCATTACGGCCGAAGCCAATGCCAGTGGTTCCAGCGGGCGCGCGAATGGCATCGATATCACAAGCGGTATGACCGGCAACATCACCAATTCAGGCAGTATCATCGCCAACGCACGTGCGGGATCAAATACGGCAAACGCCGCAGGTGTACGCGTCGGAAGTGGTCTGACCGGGAATTTCCTGAACTCTGGCAGCATCTCGCTCGATGTGCAGGGCGGCATCGACAACACGGATGCAAAGGCTTTCTATGTCAGCGGTGGAATGACAGGCGACATTACCAATACCAGCACGGTCGCGGTCAATGCCTTGGGGTCTACAACGGTCGATGCGGACGCGTTTTATGTCAGCAGTGGCCTGACAGGCAGCTTCGTGAATTCCGGCACCGTTACGGTAAAAGCCGAAAGTGATTTCAGCGAAGCGGATGCTGATGCCTTTTATGTCAGCAGCGGCATGACCGGTGACATTACCAACAACGGAACATTCACTGTCGAAGCTGTCAGCACCGTGCGGGCAGAAGCCGATGCTTTCGACGTTTCCAGCGGGTTTGACGGGAACTTCACAAATTCCGGAACAGTTTCGGTTACCGCGAATGGTGGGTCCACCCGCGCCTCTGCGTCTGCATTGCACGTCGCAGGTGGCATGGACGGAAATCTGACGAATTCAGGCACGGTCACAGTGTCAGCAACAGGATCCACGTCAGTACGCGCGGACGGTTTTGATGTCAGCAGCGGTCTGACGGGGACTGTTACGAACAGCGGTTCGATTGTCGTCAACGCCTCTGGTTCTGACGAAGTTTCGGTCAATGGTGTCGACATTGCGGGTGGTCTGATCGGACATCTCAATAATCTCGGCGCCATCACGGTCAAAGCCGATGCCAGCGGCTCCAGCGCGCGCGCCAGCGGTGTGGATATTACCAGTGGCGTGACGGGCAACATCCGCAATTCAGGCAGTGTCACGGCCGTCGCGCATGCAGGATCGGAATCGGCAGACGCCGCCGGATTGCGTATCGGCGGGGGCCTTGACGGGAATATCACCAACACGGGCATTATCCGTGCTGAATCCGTCGTGTCATCGTCGGACGCTTTCGCCTTTGGTCTGGTGTCTTACGGTGACATCACCGGGAACATCACAAACGGCGGCACGGTTTCTGTGTCAGCCAAAGGTGCGGATACGGCAACGGCTGCGGGCTTTCGCGTCAACGGTAACCTGACGGGCGCATTCTCAAACTCCGGCAACATATCTGTTGCAGCCACAGCATCGGACTCCAACCACGAGGACGTCATGGTGATGGGTCTGGATGTCACGGGCCATGTGCAGGGCGGGTTCAGCAATGCCGGCACCCTGTCGGTGAAGGCCACCGGAGAGAACAAGCAAGCCTATGCCTATGGTCTGTACGCCCAGGACGGCGTGACGGGCGATGTGCAGAACAGCGGCCTCATCCGCAGCGAGGTTGACAGTGCCACCTCGGCCGACGTCTACGGCATCCGGATTGACAATGGGCTGGACGGCGCGTTTTCAAACACCGGAACGATCCAGATTGTCGGACATACTGACGAGGATGATCTGGATGCCTATGGTGTCGCCATTCGTGACGGCGTCAGCCAAGACGTCAGCAACAGCGGCCTCATCACGTTGCAAGCAACAGCCGAAGAATCCGCCGAGGCGATCGGGCTGAGGCTGTCCGGTGAGGTTGATGCAAACGTCATAAACTCCGGCACGATTGCGATCGTGACTCAAAGCGAAGATGAAGATGCGCTTGGCTATGGTATTTCGGTCGTTTCGGGTCTGGAAGGGAACATCGTCAATTCGGGCGCGATCTCGGTTCAGGGTATTGGCGCGACCGAAGCCACCGTGGCCGGCGTCTACGTCAACCGGGAATGGACCGGAGCGCTGAGCAATTCCGGATCCATTCAGGCAGTGGCGGATGCAGGCGAAAAGCAAGCCGTGGCCTATGGCCTTCTGACCAGAAATGGCGAGGTTGTCGCTGATATCGACAATTCCGGATCCTTAAACGTTCTGGCCAATTCTGACGATGAATTCGCCAACGCCTATGGGGTTTACTTCGAGAACGGACAAGCCACCAGCAGCGTAAGCAACGCCGGTTCGATAATGGTTAATGCCAACGCGGACCAGGAGGCGATAGCGGCAGCGATTTACGCAGACAACGGGTTGACCGGTGACTTCCTGAACCAGGGTACGATTTCCGTTGGGGCCAATTCAGCCGACAATTTTGCCGAGGCCTATGGTCTGTATGTCGGCGCTGATGGCAGTGATGGTGATTTCAATGGCGACATCGTTAATGCAGGCTCTGTTTCGGTGTCAGCTGCGGCCCGTGAAGAAGCCGAAGCAACTGCGTTCAATATCGATGAGCGGCACGATGGCAGCTTCTCGAATTCAGGTAGGGTGACCGCGCAGGCCACATCACAGGAAACCGAGGCCGAAGCTTTTGGGCTTTATGCCGGAAACGGGGTCAGCGGCGATATCGACAATAGCGGTACGATCTCGGTTCAGGCCGAAGGTCACAGTGCCTATGTGGGTGGCGTCTATATCCGAAACGGCCTTGATGGTGGGTTGAACAACTCGGGCACGATCACCGCGCAAGCCGTCTCGCAGACGGAGGATTCCAGGGCGCGTGGTATCTACGTGCGCGGCGGGACCATCGGCACCGTTCAGAACAAAGGCGGCATCACAGCCATTGCCCAAGGGGCAGAAAGCGCGCGAGCTCAGGCCGTTCTGCTTTACGATACGATGTCCGGCAATGTGATCAACTCGGGTACTGTGATGGCGGATGCCACCCTGGTCAACGCAACTGACAATGCCGATGGCATGGCTGCAGGGTTCTATATCGAGGATATGCAGGGCAATTTTGCCAACAGCGGTGTCATTCGAGCGACCGCTGCAGGTGGAGACAAGGTCAACGCCTACGGCCTGTATTTCGAGAACTTTGATGGAGAAATCACAGCGGTTGGTGATATTTCTGCAGCTTCCGAGACCGGCGATGCCTATGCGATCTATCTGGGAACCGGCACTGGGACCTTGAATGTGAATACCACAGACGAGGTCGGTGGTCTGATCCGTGTTCAGGATCACAACGTCAATCTGGACGCTGTTGGCGGCAGCAACGTATTCAGGTTCGAAGACGCCGCTGCGGGTTCTGGAGTGTTCACCACAACGGTATCGGATGGGCGGTCCGGCTGGTTCGTGCAGGACGAAGGCGGTGCCGCCCCGATCTATGCCAGTGTTGATTCCGCTGAACTTCTGAACTCAGCCGATGTGACGGCGTTTTATGGCAGCGTGATCAATGGATCTACGAGCGTGCTGAGCTACGGCGGACAGGCTCAGGTCACGCGAAATGCCACTACCGGGCGCGTCTCGGGCGTCAGCTTCGGCCCCTTCCGTCCGTATGTGACTGTCGATGCCGCGGCCCGCCAGTTCGAGAACGTGCCCGGAGTCGACACTGACGTCACGGTGTTTGACGGCAGCGTGGGAGTTTCCGGACAGCTGGACAATGGTCTGGCACTGGCGCTGGGGTTGGGTGTTTTCCGCTCGAACGGTGACACCGACACCACCGATTTCGACACGGATGGTGTGTATCTGGACGCCTCGGTCGGTCGTCAGATCGGATCGTTTACGGTCGAGGCCGGGCTGGGCTATGGCTGGTTGTCGACCGAGCGGTCGCGCGAAATCACCGGCAGTACCGATGCAAATGCCGACTACGACAGCAATCTTTTAACGGCTTATCTGGGGGTCGAACGATCCTTTGATACCAGCGATGCGTTTGGGTTGCTTGGCTTTGGCGAGGTGCGTTATACCCGTCAGGACGATGATGATTATACCGAAACCGGCTCGTCCGCTAACGCGACGATTCAGGACAGCACGACCGAAGTCATCGAAGCCCGGCTGGGTGTCGAGGCTGATTGGTCGCTAAGTAGTGGTGGTGCCCTGCTGGGTCAGTTGTCGGGTGTCCTCCGGCGCAGTCTGGGCGATACCGATGCATCCGTGACGGTGTTTTCAACAACCCAGAACCTTTCGTTCCCGTCCACGGATTTCACCGGGGCCAGTGTACTGGTCGGGTATGAGCACGAGTTCGTTCCCAACATGTTGTTCGAAGTCAATGCCGAACAGGAGTTCGGCAGCGACGCACAAGGGCCATATTTTCAGGCCGGGCTGAGGTGGACGTTCTGACCAGAATGATACAACTGCAAACCTGTTGTTCGTGAAAGTCAGACGTTCACTTTGGCAATAGTGCCATCCCGGGTGGGATTGTGTCGGTATACCGAAAGCCGGGATGGCTCCGGTTGCCGACCACCCTCCTCTGGGATCGCCAAACAGGCAGAACAAGCATGGGCGCTTTCCGGCCTACCAAACTACAGATAGACGTCTTCGTTGCTTGAACTTTCAAATCTAGCGCCTGACTGGGTAAACTGGCGAATACCGACAAGTGCCTTTCCAACTGTCACGCGCCTTATTTGACGTTAAGAACTGTGGCAAAGTCGATCTGGCTACAAAACCAGAAGCAAAATTCAACTGTCGTCACTCGGGAATCAAGCTAGTAATCTCGCCGCTACGAATCGTAGATTCAAGAATTCCATCTGGTAAATCCAGGCCATAGAATAAGGCAAAATCGTTGAAAACAATCTACATTGTAACCCCTGTGTTTAACGGTGTTGAGTTAATCGACCGCTGCATCATGCACGTAGTGATGCAGTCCGGGCCTTTCCGCATTCGGTACCACGTTCAGGATGGTGGATCGACCGATGGCACAATCCAAAAACTGGAAGCGTGGAAACAAAGACTCGCAACAAATTCCCTTCCGATTTTCTGTGAAGCTATAGACTTCTCATTTACATCCGAGCCTGATGGATCAATGTACGAGGCAGTGACCAAGGGGTTCGAACACCTGTCAGAAGCGCCAGACGACGCCTTTTTGACGTGGATTAACTTTGATGACTTGTTGTTACCTGGCGCATGCGCACTGGCGGCGTCGTTGGATCAAGAGCTCAGCTCTAGTGAAGTTTCCTGGTTCACAGGAATACACAATCACACGGATGAAGCGGGCCGCCCAACCAGATTTTCTTCCCCTCCTCTTCCGCAAGACCTAATTGCATGCGGCGCCGCGGACACGATGTTGATGACAACAATTCAACAAGAGGGAACATTCTTTCGCAAATGGCTTTGGGATGCGATCGATAAGAATGAAGCTTTTTCCGGTTTGAAGCTTGCGGGCGACTGGAACCTTTGGCGCTTGATGGCGCAACATGCACCCCTTCACCAACTGCTAGGAATTATGACAGGGCGCTATTCTAAACGGGAAGGGCAGCTTTCGAACAACCTTGAGGCCTATCTTTCGGAGGTTGATAGGATCTGTTCGAAAGCAGATCGAATTTCCGGTTTCGAATCCCGCTTGAAACTCGGAAACATCTCTACACCCAGCATCTGGCTGGACCGGCAAGCAAACAAGTTCAAACTGGTAAAACGCGCCGTATCCCAGGCTGACCTCTTGTCGGTTGCTGTCAAACAAGTTCCCGAGTTGGAGAACTGTCTTGAGCAGGATCGAGTTTCACAGGACAAAACGCAGAAAACTCCGGAAAAGACTGAATCGGATAAATCGCCTGAGCAAGTCAAGGATGCGTTGAGGCGGTTACAGCAATTCGAACTATTCAGCCCAAACAGGATACGAAAGTTGGCAGCGGGTGCTCCTCCGGACGAGTTGGATTGGCGGAAATCATTTCTTAAGGCACCCCACAAAATATCCAAATGGAGCGCCATCCGCAGGGCACAAAAACGATTACGGCAGACCTGAATTGAATTTGTCTGCTGTCGCCGAATGATCCGTGCGCAGCGACTTTAAACACCACGGCTTTGAACTTTCGGATACTTGCCATGATCGCAGGACACATATGCCCGGCGCGTCGCTAGCTATGGCCGTTCTATATCCAAATAATACCGCGATCTAATTGGCAATGCCGTCCGCTGCGCCGCTTGAAAATGCGGCGCAGCGGTTCTTAGTTCAGAATGACCAGTTCAAACCGGCGCGCAGGTAGGGCCCCTGAGCGTCGTCTCCGATTTCCTGCTCGGCGGTGGCTTCGAACCGCATGCCCTGCAGAAGGTCTTTTTCATACCCCAGCACAACGCTGGCGCCGGTAAAGTCCGTGGACGCGAATGTCAGCGTCTCCGTTGACGAAAACAGGCTGACCGCGGTGCTGTTGTCACCCAGCCCCCTGCGCAGGACGCCACTCAACTGGCCCGAGATGATACCTCCGCGACCCAGATCTTTGTAGAATTCTGCGCCGAGCCGGGCTTCGATCACTTCAGTTGTGGTCGATCCTACAGTCGCATTGGTGGCGGAACCGGTTTCTGTATATTCGTCGTCCTTCTGGCGTGTGTACCGGACTTCGCCAAGACCCAGCAGCCCGAAATTGTCGCTGACATCAAATTCCCGTTCAACACCGATGTGAGCGGTCAACAACTTACTGTCATAGTCGGCATTTGCGTCTGTGCTGCCTATGATCTGACGCGACCGATCCGTTGACAACCATCCGTAACCCAATCCGGCCTCAAGCGTATAGGCGCCAATCTGACGTCCGATCGCGGTGTCCAGATAGAAACCTGTGGTGTCAAAATCCGTGGTGTTGGTCTCGCCATCGGCAGTGAAAACACCCAAGCCAAAAGCAAGTGACAGGCCATTGTCCAGTTGGCCGGACAGCCCTGCACTGCCGTTGAACAGTGAGATGTCAGTTTCATTGCCCGGTACGTTTTCAAACTCACGATATTGGGCGTCGATCATCGCGTAGGGCCGGAACCCGCCTAATAGGGCATTATCCTGCCGGAACGAGAAACCGCGCGAGACCTGCGGCAGCTGGTCGTATCTCAAGGCTTGATCGGCGCTGCCCACAACATCTCCAAAAAACGCGGTGACATCGCCGGAAATTCCAAGATCACCGCCATCCACGGTCGCATAGACAGGTGCCGATCCGCCCTCATCCTGAACAAACCAGGCGGATCTGCCGTCAGAAACCCGTGTCGTGAAAACGCCTGTGCCCGGCGCTGCATCTTCAAAGTAGAAGACGTTGCTGCCACCCTGCGCATCCAGGTTTACGTTATGGTCCTGTACCCGGATCAGACCAGTCACCCGATCCATTGTGTCCACGTTCAGAGTGCCTGAGCCCGTGCCAAGGAAGATTGCATAGGCCTTGCCGCCGTCGGATGTAGCCGAGATCCGTTCGACGTTTGAAATAACGCCGTCAAAATTTTCGAAATACAGCCCGTAAGCCGTGGCAGATGCGCCGCCAGTTGTCGTTGCGGTGATGGTGCCCGTATTCGAAAACGTGCCCTGCATGTCCTCGACCCAGACGCCTGCCGCGAGGGCTTCGGCGTTATTGGTACCATTCACGATGTTCGCGGTCGCATTGATCGTACCAGTGTTCACAACAGACGCGCTTACGTTGTCGTACAGCAGTATGCCTTGCGCCCTCATATCTTCGGCCCCACGGGCCAGAACTGAAATGCTGCCGCTGTTTGTAACACTCCCGGCTGTATCTCCGCGAACGTAGATACCGCGTGCGGTGGCATCATCTTTCTGGGAAATACTCACAGTGTCGATTACACCGGAATTGGTCAGGTTTCCTTCAAACCCGTGGCGAACATAGAGGCCGCTGGCATAGGCCGAGCCGGTGTTTCCTTCGGCGCGAACCGTGATGCTGCCGCTGTTGGTGAAGTCTCCTTTCACTGAGGCATCCGGATCACTGGAATCTTCGTTGCGCACATAGAACCCGAATGCCGCGGCTTCGTCACTTGTGCTCGTACTTGTCACATTTATCGTGCCAGAGTTGGCCAAGTTCCCAACAATGCCATCGAGCACCTCGAAACCTGCAGCAAAGGCACTTTCGCCACCTGTTGCAGCGGCAGTGATCGATCCACTGTTGGAAACATTCCCTTCCATCCTGTCCCCGACAGTCAGGCCGGACGCATATGCGTCTTCGGTGACAGAGCTTGCAGCCGCGTTGATCGAACCAGAGTTCTGAAAATTCCCTTCAAAATCGTCAACGATGTTCAGTCCCGCAGCGGAGGCGTCAGAATTACCCCTCGCGTTAACAGCGATGGTACCGCTATTGGTGGCGTCGCCGTGCAGATCATTAACGATAAACAGGCCAAAAGCTTCGGCGCTGCCGCTGTCAGAACCGGTGCCTACCGTCAACGCGCCAGAGTTGGTAAAGTTCCCAACCAGGTCATCGCGCAGGAAGATACCCGATGCACTTGCATCATTGACATTCTGTGCACTGACAGAAATCGATCCCGCGTTTGCAATATTGCCAGTTGCGACTTCTTCAAAATAGGCACCCACTACGTCCGGAGTGACAGCAAACGGCGGGCTTGGGGGACGCGGTGGGCGCGGTCCTGCTGCCTGCGTAGTCACCGAATTCACCGAAATCGTACCGGTATTGGTAAAGTTCCCGGTAAACTCATCATCCACATGGTAACCACGCGCATCTGCAGTGGACACCCCAGTCGAACTTACAGAAACTGTGCCGGAGTTGCTGATGTCTCCGGTTACGTCACCATCAAGGTAGAAGGCGATAGCCTCAGCTTCATAGCTGGTAGACGAAGCCTGCACTGAGACTGTGCCACTGTTCGTTATGTTGCCATCAAGATCCGAGTCCACATTAAGGCCATAAGCCTCAGCCGAATCCGATCCGGCCTGCGCCATCACGGTTATCGCACCGCTATTGTTGAAGTCTCCGGAGAGGTCGCTGTCAATATAGAAGCCATATGCGCTTGCTTCGCTTCCAGCGACGCCAGATACATAAATGACACCGCTGTTTGTTACGTTGCCATTAAGATCAGAGTCCACATAGAGACCATAAGCTTCAGCCGAATCCGATCCGGCCTCAGCCACAGCCGTCAATGTACCACTGTTGTTGAAGTTGCCGGAAATGTCGCTGTCAACGTAGATGCCAAGGGCGCTGGCTTCACTTGCAGCAACACCTGACACCGACAAAACCCCGCTGTTAGTTATGTTGCCCGTTATGCCATCATCAACATAAAGGCCGAATGCCTCGACACTTTGCGATCCGGTGCTGGTTCCACGAATGTTGATTGTGCCGGTGTTCGTAAAGTTTCCGTTGAGTTCGCCGGACAGGTAAAAACCCGAGGCGCTGACCTGGGTCGAAGCCTGCCCATCTACACGGATGGTTCCGCTGTTCGAAATGTGCCCGTTGGTGTCACCTTCGATATAAACAGCGGCCGAATCCACGCTGCCGGACGAGGCAGAAGCGTTGGCGGTGATTGTTCCCGAGTTGTCAAAATTCCCGGTCAGATCGTCTTCCAGATGAAAGGCCCAGGCCGTCGCTGTTGTGCGGGCAGAGGCGTTGACAGATACTGTCCCGCTGTTGTTGACGTTGCCGGTCATGTCGCGGACAACGCGGACACCGATCGCTTCGGCAAAGCTGCCGTTATCAGTCGCGGTTGCCGAAATGGTACCCGAGTTGTTCAGATTGGCGTTCAGATTGGCGTCCACCAAGATGCCGATTGCATCAAGGGTAGAAGCATTTGATGCAGTCGCCGAGATAGTTCCGCTGTTTTCTATTGCCGTCTCGACGTCATTCACAAACTCAAAGCCGACCGCCAATGCAGAGCTTGATCCTGCCGCGCTTGCGGCGGCCGCGATTGTGCCGGAATTTGAAATGGTTGCGGTTGCCTCAGCACCTCCAACAAAAACCGCGCCCAACGCGCTCGCTTGGTTACTTGATGTAGAATTCGCATTTACAGAGACAGTCCCCGTATTCAAAAACGAGCCGCCGTAGTCGCCCAGAAAAAGAAAACCAAGGGCGTCTGCCCCGGTGCTGCCGTTCGCCGTGACGTTGATGTCTCCGTTGTTTATGATTGCCCCGGATGCTTCGAGGTTTCCGTTCAGAACGACGCCAATCCCGAATGGAAGGCCGGGCGTTGGGGCCGAAATAGTGCCATTGTTGGTGGCAGTGCTCGAGTAATTGGTGATGATCTCGACCGCTACGGGGCTGCCGGTGGTCAGGTTGATTGCTCCGGTTGCCGTAATCGTTGTGTCGACATCAACTGGGACGATGGCCTGATTACCCTGTGGGCTGTTAATCACCTGAGCCTGGGCAGCACCAGCTGTCAGGGCGATAACCGAGACTGAGGCAAGGAAAAGCGATGGGGCGACACTCGCCACGCGACCCTTCCATTTCACCAAACGACCCCCTCGCGCCACACGTTCATGGGCGCGCTCTGCTACGCAGTTCTTCATTCTCCGAAAACCCCCTCGGAAATTTATGATTTGTTAACTATTGTTGCACTGGCTGGCTAAAATCAAAGCTGGGCACAAATGTGACAATTTTAGTTATCATGGGAAGATTTCCGTGTATTGCACAGACAACACACAACATGTCGATGTGATACTTCGTTTTCAGTGATCTCATATCGATGGACGTGTCGAAGGGCTGATCTAACATCTGGTGATTGATGTGATCCAACACTGTAGTTGTCCGCCATCAGAATCTTGCGAGGAGCTTTGGACCATTCGCCATAAGATCACAGAATCTATTTCCAGATGATGCAGATTGTAATTCCGCTGCCGTTTAACTCACATCCTCCTTCGCCCGGTGTTTAACCCAATCGGCGAACAGGTTGGCCATTGGGCGGCTGTCAGAGTTTACCTTCATCTGATAGCCCCGGTTGGAGCGGACAGAATGCGTTCCCACGTGAACAAGCCGCCCTTGTTCAAAGAATTTCCCGATGAAGGGTAAAAAGCCGATCGCAATCCCCCGTCCAAAAGCAGCAGCTTCCAGAACGATATGTGGCTCTTCCAGAACTTCCCCGCGTTCTGCATAGTCTGCCGGAGCGCCCGTAGTAGAAAGCCAGTGACGCCAGGTGGTGCGATCTCGGTAATGAATTGGCGGTAGCTTGCCTTCCCAAAAATTGGGATCGATTTTTAGTCCGGGCGCGGCAACAGGAACAGCCTTGGTGTCGAAAAGCAGAGCTGCTTCATTTGCAGGACCATCCAGTTCTGCCCAGATGATCGAAACATCTGCCAAGCGTGCATCCGGTTGTCCGATTACGTGGATCAGGTCCACTCGCAGTCCGGGATGCTCGGCCTCGAATGCGCCGATCCGCGGCAGCAGCCATTGCGATGACAGATAGGGCCCGACTGAAACCCGCAGCACTTCCTGCGTGGTCAGTTGTTCGGTGATCCCATTGAGTTCACTCCAGATCGCCGCAGTGGCGCGCGCCAGTTCAGCGCCGTCCTGCGTGAGGCGGACTTCCCGCACACGCCGTTCGAACAGCCGTTTGCCCAAAGCGTTTTCCAAAGCCGTTATGCGGTGGCTGACCGCCGAAGGTGTCACATTCAGGGCCTGGGCCGCACGGGAAAAACTCAGGCCTTCAGCAGCATGATGAAAATAGACCAGTGCACCAAGATAGGAAGGGTCTTTGGGGTCGGGCAGCATGCGGGTTCCATAAGTGAGCTGAGCTCAACCTTCCTGTGTTAAATTTGAATTTGTCAAACAAAATCGAAGGAGACCTTATTGCGGACAGGAAACCCACAGGGAACAGATCTATGCCAACTGCCCGCCACCGCATTCGCTCTACTGCCATTGAAAACGACCACTTGATCGTAAACTGGGAAGACGGCCACGAAAGCCGGTTTCATCCCATATGGCTGCGGCATCAATGCTGGTGCCCTGAATGCGGCACACCAGAGACCGGTGTTCGCGGGATTCGTCTGCATCACATCGACGAAGGAATCTCGATCCAGAGTGTCGGGGTGGAGGGCAGTTCCGTTCACGTGATCTGGCCAGACGGACATCGATCCGAATATGGCGCGCGCTGGCTGCGCAATCACTGCTACTCTGACGCCGAGCTTGCCCGCAGGCGGGTGCAGCCAATCATGTGGGACAGAACTCTTGGCGGCAATCTTCCGGTCGGATCGCTGACCGAGGCCGAGGCTGATCCGGCCGCCCGTTTGAGAATCCTTGAAACTGTGCGGGACTATGGGTTTTGCAAGATTGTGGACGCGCCCACCGATCAGGCCGAAAGCCAACGAATGATCCAACTGGTCGGGGCGCAGCGACAAACACATTACGGCACCTATACGCTGAAAAAGAAGAAGACCGTGACCAATGTGGGCGACACCACAGGTCCGTTGGATCCGCATGTGGATGAACCCTATCGCTATGCAGCGATCGGGATCACCGTATTTCAGGTGCTGCGGCCCAGTTCAAACGGTGGGGCCTCGACGCTGGTGGACGGGTTCGAAGCCGTCCGGCGCTTGAAAGAACAATGGCCAGAAGATTTTGAACTGCTCTGCAACATGCATGTAACCTGCCAGCGGTTCGACCCCGGAGACAACAGCCATGGCAACATGCGCTGGTACAAATCCCGCCTGCCGATCATTCAGCGGGATGATCAGGGCCAGGTTTGCGGTGTCAGAATGAACGAGCGGCAAATCTCTCCGCTGGACGTACCCGCTGATCAGGTTGTGCCAGCCTATCGCGCCCTGAAGAGGCTCTTTGATCTGCTGTATTGCGATGATCTGCGCCTGACTTTGGATTTGAAGGCGGGTGAAGGACTGCTGTTTGACAATCAGCGACTGCTGCACGGGCGAACCGGGTTCACGCCCGAAATGCCCCCGCGCGCAGTCCTGACGTCTTCGGTCGATCTGGACGACTTTCATTCCACCCTGCGTCTGCTTCAGCGGGACCTGGACCCTGACGCTATGCATATGGTGCTGCAGCAGGGGATGGCGGGATGAACGGACCTTTCAAAGTGCTCGCTCTTGGCGGTGACCATATTGGACCCGAGGTCGTGGCCAGCAGTCTCGAGGTATTGCGTCAGGTTGCCAATCAGTTTGGCGTGTCGGTCGAGATCGAGGAAGACCTTCTTGGCGGTGCGTCGTGGGACGTGCATGGCACGTTCTGCACGGATGCGGTCGTTGACAAGGCGCGGGCCGCAGATGCCATTCTGGTCGGCGCAGTGGGCGGGCCGGAATGGGACGGCATCAGGATCGACGGACCCATTACCGAAACCGATGGCCTGACCCGCCTGCGGATCGAATTGGACGTTTATAACGCCCTGCGCCCGGCACGGGCGTGGACAGCCCTCCTGCCGCAGACGCCTTACCGGCCAGAAGTTGTGGACGGCGCCGATCTGCTTGTCGTGCGGGAAAACTCGGGGGGCATCTACTATGGCGAACCCCGCGGGCGCGAGGTGCTGAGTGACGGCCAAATCCGAGCCTTTGAGATCAGCGAATACCGCACGGCAGAAATTGAACGCATCGCCCGCTGCGCCTTTGAGGCCGCACGCGGACGGCGGGGGCATGTGACCTCTCTGGACAAGTCCAACGTAATGGAGAGTGGCAAGCTCTGGCGTGAAACGGTGGATCGGATCGGGCGGGATGAGTATCCCGATGTTGAACTGCGCCATTTGCTGATGGATTATGCGCTATTTGCCGTTGCCCGCGCCCCGCGGGAGTATGACGTGCTGCTGGCGGACAACCTGTTCGGCGATCTGATCTCGGATCTGATTGCGGTGGTCTCCGGGTCGCTGGGAATGCTGCCTTCGGCAACCCTGCCCGCCGCTGCGAGAGCCGGGCATCCGGTGAAAGGTGGTCTCTACGAGCCGACCCACGGCAGCGCGCCGGATATCTCTGGAAAAGGGATCGCCAATCCGATTGGCGCGATCCTGTCAGTGGCGATGATGTTCGAGCACGGCTTTGGACAACTCCAGGCCGCGCGCGCCATTGAACGGGCCGTGGATGACGTTTTGAACGCGGGATTGCTGCCGCCGGATCTGGGTGGGCTGTCTGATACGGCTACCATCACACAATCGGTTCTGAGTAGTTTGAGATCGAACGCTTTTTGATCGGAACGGCACACCTGAGCCTGTGAACTGAGAGCAAAAACCCCGGGTTACTGGTCGCCGAAGGTTTTCTGATTTCACACAACTTTGCTGTGCAGTTGAAACAGATTGACGATCTTGTAACTCTCCAGGACTCGGAAATCTGGGCGAATAGTACGGGGCCAGATATCTAAATATGCCATTTTGTTGATCCAAAGTTGCTTTCAGTTATCCTACTGATCAAAGGGAGGGTCTAACCATGCGTACCGTGTTTCTAGCAGGCGCACTGTCTGTTGTTTCTACGTTGTGTGTTGCGCAAACTTATGACGTTGTAATTCTCAACGGTCGCGTAATGGACCCGGAAACAGGGTTCGACCAGATCGCCAACGTCGGAATAAGCAACGGCTGGATCACAGCGATCACTGACGAAGACATAGACGGTAGCGAGGCCATCGATGCGACGGGGCATGTTGTAGCTCCCGGATTTATCGATCTCGAGCAGCATGGGTTGGACCCTTGGGGCATCAAGGTAAATCTTCGTGATGGCGTCACGACCCAAATGGATTTTGAGGTTGGGGCCGCAAACATCGATGAGTGGTATGATGCTCGCGAAGGCGCGACACAGGCGAACTATGGCACAGTCGTTGGACAGGAATTCGCACGGATGCGGGTTCATGACGGCCTCGTGCTTGAAGGAGGGGATATAGATTTCCGAAACTTCTTCGCACTAAGGGCACAATCTGTGGAAGATGGCGTCGAGGGATGGTCTTCGGTTCCAAGCAACCGTGAGCAGATGAACGAAATCACTGCGCAGCTTGATGAGGGTCTGCGTCTTGGTGCGCTTGGCGTGGGATCGACGATTGGCTATGCCAGAGAAGGTATTACAACCTATGAGATGTTCGAAGCGCAGCGAGCTGCGGCGCGATACGGTAGATTGACCTCTGTCCATCACCGATTTCATCCCAGCGCTTCGACCCCGACAGAAACGCAGACCGGGGTCAATGAAATCCTCGTAAACGCGATGGTTCTTGGCGCTCCGCTGCACATTCATCACGACAATGATTATGGGTGGTGGGAAAATCAGGAAAAACTCCAGATGGCGCGCGACCAAGGCTACAATGTCTGGTCCAGCTATTATCCATGGACCGCTGGTTCAGGAAACTACGGAGCCTCAATCATCGCCCCCGAAAACTGGGAAGGTTCGATGGGGTACAAATACGAAGACACCATCTTTGACCCCCAACTTGATCGCTTCGTGACAAAAGACGAGTTCCTGAACTTTGCAGAAAATGAGCCGGGACGGACAGCCATTGTTTTCAGCCCGCCGAGGGAGCAATGGCTAAACGACTGGATCACCATCGCGGGCTATGGCATCTCGGGCGACGGGATGGCCGGACTGGACATCGAGGGCAATCTGATGAGTTGGGATGCGCCTTATGAAGACTATGCTGGGCATCCCAGATCCGCCGGCAGCCACGCACTGGTTTTGAGATTGGCGCGCGAAGCGAATGTGCCATTAATGCTCACGCTCACTCAGCTAAGCTACATCCATGCAAAGCGGTTGGGCGATACCGGATTGCGGGCAATGCAAGTGCGTGGGCGGATGCAAGAAGGCAT
The DNA here is from genome assembly GCF_056537885.1 of Ruegeria sp. BJ6. NCBI lineage: Bacteria > Pseudomonadati > Pseudomonadota > Alphaproteobacteria > Rhodobacterales > Roseobacteraceae > Ruegeria > Ruegeria sp. BJ6. The sequence continues at coordinate 158,743 of NZ_JBQFSG010000009.1, forward strand.
GGTTGCGGACATCACAATTTTTGATCCGGAATCCGTGACCGAAAAGGCAAACTATACGCTTGGCCAGCAAGGCCTTCCTTCAGAAGGCATCCCGTACGTGCTCGTTAACGGTGTGATTGTTGTTAAGAACAGCGAAGTTCAGCGAGATGTCTATGCAGGACAGCCGATCCGGTTTCCCGTCGAGGAAAACGGGCGTTTCGTTCCGGCTGGTCGCGAGCAGATCATGGGTATCCTCACGCCGGATACTGGCACTGCCCGTCCAACACTGCTTGAAGACATCACAAATAATGAAGCCAATTCAACGCCTTTAGCACCACGGCCCAATCAGTTTGCCGCAGCAAAACCAACCGATCCTTATGATTGGTTTGCACCTCGCAACGGACTGGATGACGGCACCCTCTTTTTTTGCGTCGTTCACGCTCGCTTTGAGGATCGTGCAACAGCAAGGCGCGACTATGCGAAGGCTATGATGTCCAAAACTGGGGGATCCAATTCTAGTCCATCGGAGCAACGCAGAGCAAACTAAAGCAGGCAGGTGTTTGGGAAACATGGCGCATCTCGATCTGAGCGGCGCAAATAAGAACCTTCACAGACACCTCAATGCCCGCCGAAATAGGCTTCAAGCAATCGCTTGTCATTCCGCAATTCGTCTGCGGTGCCAGACGTCTGCATACGTCCCGACTCAAGCACATAAATCCGACTCGCCAGTGACAGAGCAAAATTGGCATTTTGCTCGGTAATCACCACCGTCAGTCCGTATTCCTTGTTAAGTTTGCGCACGACCTCAGCGATTTCGTGACAGATTTTTGGGGCCAGTCCAATCGTGGGCTCGTCGACCAACAACAACTCGGGGCTGGTCATGAGCGCGCGACCGAACGAGACCATCTGACGTTCCCCGCCTGACTGGGTCGAAGTCTCCTGCCCTTCCCTCTCTTCGAGACGCGGGAAAAGACTATGCACCATTGCCAGATTGCTCTGGATATCCTCGCGGGCCGTGAAGGCGCCGACCATCAGGTTGTCTCGTACCGACATGTAGGGAAACAGGTTAAAACGCTCGGGCGCATAGCCCACTCCATGGCGCACAATTTCGGAAGGTGTTCGACCGGCGAGGCTGTGCCCCCTTAGCCGGATGTCGCCCTCAGTTTTGACAAGCCCCATGATGCTGTCCAGCAAGGTTGATTTGCCGGCTCCATTGGGGCCGACCACCGCGACAATCTCACCGGGTTGGACGGTGATAGAGATGTCGGTCAGCGCTTGCGCCTTGCCATAGAACGCCGACAGGTTTTCGATTTCCAGATACGACATTACGCGCCTCCCAGATACGAAGCCTGAACAGCCTTGTCGTTCATCACATCGCTGAACGATCCCTCGGCAATCATGGTGCCTCGTTCGATGGCGATCGCACGGTCGATTAAAGGCTCAAGCGCGGGCAAATCATGACTGACAATTAGGAAGGTCATCCCATCCTTGCGCATCGACTGAATGAGCTCTGAGATCTGAGCGATCTCCCCTGTGGTGAGACCTGCAAACACCTCATCCAGCAACATCACCCTGGGTGCCGTTGCCATTGTGCGCGCCATTTCCAGCTTGCGCAGATCACCCATGGCCAATTCTGTTGGCGTGCGATCCAGGTCCGCTTTGGTAAACCCGACGCTAAGCGCAAGCTCCCGCTCACGTTCTCTATCGGGGGGTGAGACGATCATTTGCCAGATATTGTCGGGCATCAGACCGACCCGGATGTTTTCGGCAACGCTCATGTCGCCAAAGGGGCGCGGGATCTGATAGGTCCGACTGACCCCGGCGCGAATGCGTTGAGGCGTCGACAGCGTCGAGATTTCCTTTCCGAACAGTTCAATCGTACCGCCGTTCTGCCGTAGCTCACCCATGATCTGGCTGAACACGGTTGTCTTGCCTGCGCCATTTGGGCCGATCAATCCCAGTGACTCGCCCTCTTTGAGTGAGAACGAAAGATCATTCGTCGCGACCAACCCGCCAAAACGCTTCACCAGACCTGAAACCTGCAACGCTACGCTCATGCCGCCCGCCCCTTGCCCAGACTTTTGAAACCACGCCGGACAAGCTCAACAAGGCCTTTCGGCTGATACATGTAAAGGAGCAACGCAATTGCACCGTAGACAAAGTAACGTTCCGCACCGGGAAGAACCGGCCGGAGATACTCTAGCAGGAAAGTCATGAAGAATGCGCCGATCATGGGCCCGATGATGGTTGAAGTTCCACCCAAAAGCGCTGCAACGATGATGGTGAACAGGAAGTTGATATCAAACAGTGCACGCGGCGCGAGCGACCCCAGATAATGAACATAGAACGCACCACCCAAGCCCGCGATCATAGCGCTTGTCAGGAAGGCAAATGCCTTGAGGCGGGTGGTGCTGAGACCCGAACCCCGCACGCTTTCCTCGTTCATTCCGATCGCAGACAAGGCGGTTCCCAGCCGCGTTTTCATCAACAGCCACATGCTGACGGCAATCGCCAACATTAGCGCCGTGGACAGGTAGTATCCGTTCGCAGCGCCGCGTGTCAGTGTTTGAATACCCGACATGCCTCTGGTCCCGCCTGTCAGATCCGGTCGAATGACCTGAACCAGTTGATAGAGCAACTCCATGAAGGCCAACGTGACCAGCGCGAAATAGCTGCCACGAATGCGCAAAGCCGGCAGCAACACCAACAAGCCCGCAATCATGGTGACAACAACAGCGATCGGGATCGAGATTTCGACCGCAACGTCGAACCGCTTTGTAAGGATTGCCGTAGTGTAGGCACCGATACCGATCAGGAACGGGTGGCCAAAGCTCACATATCCTGTTCGGCCCGACAGCACGTCCCAACTAATGGCAAAGATCGCCAGATAGTTGGCAAAGATCATCGTGCGTAACGTCCCGTTCGAGACGAATTGCGGCAGCAGGAACATACCTGCGATCAAGCCGCCCCAGAGCGCAAAGTGAAACCAGCGTAGTCCCATCGTCACAACTCCTCGCGGCCAAACAGGCCCTGCGGTCTTGTGACAAGCACGCCGATTATCAAAAGCATCGTGAAGACACCGCGCAGTTCCGGTGCAAGCGTGGCCACGACAATGACCTCGAGAAACCCGACAATATGGGCGACCACCAGTGTTCCCAGGATCGAGCCGATCCCGCCCACGATGACCACAGCCACCGAGATGATCAGTGGTGCCACCCACATGGATGGCGACAACTGAGTATAGCTGGCGAAGAAGACGCCGCCGATCGCCCCCAATGCTCCAGAGATACCCCAGGTGATCAGGTTAATGCGATCAGGGTCTATCCCAGAAATCGCAGCACCTTTGGCATCCATCGAAACCGCCTGCATCGCTCGTCCGGTGTGCGTCAGCCGGACAAAGGCATATAGTCCCAGCAGAATGGCCCAACTGATGAGGGTCGCGATCAGGATATTATAGGTGACCGAGGCCCCTGCCACGTTGATCACGCCAGGGACAATCGGCAAAAGGATTTTACTGCTGTCGCCAAAGACCAAAACGATCCCCGCTTGAATTACCACCGCCAGGATCAGCGTCGAAATCTCGACAGCCACATGATCACCTTTGAGCGTTTTGACGATCAGGCGGTATTTCAAGACACCCACCAGCACACCCAGCGCAGCAGCCACGGCAACCCCCATCAGCTTGGGCATCCCAAGCGATTGAGATATCCAAAAGTAAATGTAGCCGCCGACCATCAGATAGGCGCCATAGGCGAGATTCAGAACGCGGCCGATGCTGAAGATCAGCGTAAACCCCATTGCAATGAGCGCGTAGAGACCGCTGAGCAAAAGCCCCTGAATCAGTATCTGCAACATGTATGGATCCTTGGCTGCGGGTGCGCGACAGCGCGCACCCGTTTCAAGCTAACGACGCGACCGGATTACTGCTTCACCCAGCTGGGCAGGGTGAATTCACCCGTTGCGTACTTTTCGGGATACACAACGGCGGCAGTTCCATCTTCGTACCACTGAACCACGACCATTGACGGGGCCGCATCATCGAACGGTTCCGACAGATCAAAGCGGATATTGTGCGGATAGGTGCGGCCTGTTACCGGTTCGACCTCATCATCGCCCCAGAATGCATAGCGCAGCCACAGCTGACCATCCATTTCCAGAACGAGGTCCTGTTTTTTCATCGCATCGGCCCAGCCTTCGACATTGTCGAAACCACCCGCCTCTTCCGCAGCGGCCATAGCCTGCTTCAAGCCATGATAGGCGTTGAATCCGTTGAAATGGGGCAGCAATGGGCGGCTGTCATATTTGGCCTGATAGGTGTCGACAAAGGCCTTGCTGGCCGGGTCAAGTTTGAACCCTACGGACGGGATCGGTGACAGGGTTGAGATGCCGCCACCGGCTCCGCCAGTATCTTCCCAATACTCCATGCCCAATGCGGATACGTTCACACCCGTCATCGCCATCGGCACTTGTAGTTTCACATATTGCGACGATACCACCTGCGAATTTACGGACGAGACCTGATAGATGAAATCCGCCCCGGTATCCTGCGCCCGGCTGAAGATCGGTGCAAAGTCGACAGTTGCAACGTCATAAGTGATGATGTCCTTGACTTCGATCCCCGCAACCGGGGCAAGCGCCTCGGTCACCAATCCGGTGATTGCTTCGCCAAACGCTGTATCCTCTGCCAGAATAACAACGGATTCCCACCCCATCTTTTCCTTCAGAACGTCCGCGCCGAAATTGATATAGAGTGTTGCAAGCGCCTCATCCGACGCGATGTTCATGAAGTAAGGCGCCATGCCTTCGGGGTCCTCGACCACCATGTCAATGATACCGATATAAGATGTCCATGTGTCCAGAGTTGGTATCCGGTACTCCTGCATCCGTGGAAGCCAGCCCAACGAGACATCATCGATAGAACCCGAGATGATGAAATCCACTTCTTCGGTTTCGGCCAGATACTCGTAGGCCCGCACACCTTCGGTCGGGTCCTGACCGGTATCGGCAGAGACCAAGGTGATCTGTTCCCCCATCACCCCGCCATTTGCATTGAGTTCTTCGATCGCAATCTCGGCGCCGCGCAGGGTCGATAGCCCGGTATCCGAAGAAAGAGATCCGATAAATCCAACCTTGATTTCCGCTGCGGCCGCCGAGGCCATGAGCGCGAAGCATGTTCCGCTGAGTAGCGCTGTCTTGATCATCACATTAGCTCCCTGTGTCTCATTATGCCTTCTTGTATTCTGTATACAGTACACAAGATGATAGTTCGATCAAATCCTTTCTTGGTGACTCATGTTTAGATTCCGCTGATTTCGCCGTTTTCGTCGTGAATTACCGCATCCACATCGATTTCCACCATCAAACCAGGCTGCGTCAGCCCCGCTTGAACAGCTGTCAGAACCGGATCGACATCCTTAAAAACTACTCCGTGAACGCGCGCGAATTCGCCTGCCCGCGACAGATCGGTCAGATAGGCACGGACCCGACCGACATGTCGCAACTCAGCCCCAACGGCTTTGAGCGCCTCTTCTATGCGCGACAGGATATAGCTTGTCTGGGCTTCAACATCTCCGGGCGCGTGAATCCGCCCGCTGGGTTCGATGGCCGTGGTTCCGGCAACCCAGACGAACGGGCCAATGCGTTTTGCGCGGGAATAAGACGCCACTTCCTCGAACCGTCCGCCTGACTTCCAGGTGCGCAGGGTCACAGGCCCAACCTCGACCGAATGGCATCCGCCGCCTTCTGTAAGGCTGCTTGTTCCTGATCGGTCAGCCGCAGTTCTTCAACCTCGACCAACCCGCTGGATCCGAGATGTGCAGGAACGCCAAGCACCACGCCATCGATGCCGTATTCCCCCTGCAACATGACCGAAACCGGAACCGGGCTAGTGCGTGCACCCCGGATATGGTCGATCAACTCGATCGACGCATGCGCCGGTGCGATGGTCGCAGAACCCGATTTCTTGAGGGCAACGACCTGTCCGCCGCCGGTCACCGCGTCCTGAACACAAGCCTCAATTTGGTCGGGCGACAGAAACACATCCAATGCCCTGCCCTTTATTCTCGCGCGGCTGGGGATCGGTGCCATCTCGTCTCCATGGCTACCAAGAGTAAAAGCTTCGACATCGGCAGGGACAACACCGGCTGCCATGGCAAGGGCATTGCGAAACCGGCTGCTGTCCAGCGTTCCCGCCATTCCCAGCACCCGTTCACGTGGAAACCCAGTGGCGCGCAGCATTTCGACAGTCATTTCATCAAGCGGGTTGGTCACAACGATGACGATAGCATTTGGCGCAGCAGACCGGATGGCCTCGCCTGCCTGACGGATAACGCGCGCATTCACGTCGATCAGATCCGCGCGGCTCATACCCGGACGTCGGGCGCGGCCTGCGGTTACCACAACCACCTCGGCCCCTGCCACAAGTTCCAGCGACTCGCCGCCCACGCACCGCGCACGCGCACCGGTGATGCCTGAGGTGTGGTTCAGATCCAATGCTGTTGCAGCAGCCATTCCCGGGGCAATGTCGATCAGCGCAATCTCATCGGCGATATCCTGCATCGCCGCCAGATGCGCCACATTGCCTCCAACTCCTCCGGCCCCGATCAAGGCAAGCTTACCCAGCCTATGGGCTTTGCGCTTCGCACGCACCGGTGCAACCCATTTAGGCGAACGGCGATACAGCACCCGCTGCATCGAGACGGCAGCATCGGTGCGCGGCGATTGCGGTTTTTCCAGAGGTCCGTCGACCAACGTAATGCCAACACGTTCAGCCGTTTCGCGAGCCAAAGCGGTCACGATGTCCTCGGGCAATATCTCAAGCACGATCCTGCCTCGACGGCGGGCGTCCTCGACTGCATCCGAGCCTATGACACGCGGAGCCGCCATCAGCCGACTTGCCCGTCCACAGCTTCGATCGCACGAGTCGCGGCCTCGACCGCGGTTTTGACCGAGTTTTCCGATCCCGAGATGAACAGGCGACCAAAACGCCCCACGGCGCGCACTTCGACGATGTCGATCTCCGCCGCCTTCTCGGCCTCATTCGCGGCAATCGAGATGTAAGCAGCCGGAGCACACTCCACGATGCCCAGCGTCTGCCCCGGAACGATCAGCGCCCCTTTGCGCCATTTGTTCAGCAACTGCGCCTGATAGGGTTCGACGCTGGTAATGATCTGCGTGGAACTGATCGACGGCTTCAACCGGTCAGACATCGTGGCACCCAGCTCGGCCAACATCGCATCGCGCGCGGCGGACACTTCGGCATTCGACGGGGACCGGAGGATGAAGAAACCGAACTCACGCTCGACCATCTGCGTCGTCGCCTCAACCGAGGACGCCTTGAGCGCCCGGTCGATCAGCGAAAACACCCCATTACCGGGGGCAAATTCCCCGATCAGAACCGTATCCCCCGACAATGGAACCGATCCCTGCACCGTAGCACCATTATAGGCGGCGAATTTCGGTTGAAGGTTATCGATCTGCATCAGCGCTCGGATCGTAATCTCGCTCATGCGCCATACTCCTCGTAAATGTCGCGCCAGGGCCTGCTTTCATAAGCGACCCGTTTGATGTTGATGAGATGCAGGGCCGTCACGTTGTCCGAAGTGATCGATCCCGACCACGTGCCAGTGCCCAACATGAAGGACGGCTCAAGATCCGTGGAATACCCCATGCCGCCCATAATGCCCGGTGTATTCACCAGTACCCGACCAGTGGGAACCGTGGCGAAGCGGGCGACAACCTCGGGGTCGTCCGAATGAATGACCGAAGAATGACCCCAGCCTTCGAATTTGGCGATAGATTGTGCCAGTTCAATTCCATGGTCCGAGGACTTCGCTTCGTAGAACGCTAGAACCGGGTTCAGTTTTTCGGCGGACAGCGGGCGCTGCCAGCCAACTTCGGTTTCTTCCGAAACGAGACACCGGGTGCGCGGCGGGATTGCAAACCCTGCAGCATCGGCCAGCGCCTGCGGGCTTTGCCCCACTTTATCCGGGTCCATAGCCTGCCTGCCCTTGAAGATCACTTTGGCCAGACGATTGGCCTCGGCAGGCGTACAGAAATAGGCACCTTTCAACTTGAGCTCGTGGCGCAGATCTCTCGCGATCTCGGGGTCTGCAACAACCGCCTGTTCACTGACGCAAGCCGTACCGTAGTCGAAGCTTTTCGACGTCACGATCATCTCGGCCACTTCGGTCAGATCGCGTGCTTTGGACTTGTGAACGTAACACGGTACGTTACCTGCACCGACCGCAAGCGTGGGTTTGCCGCTGGAATAAGCCGCTTTGACCATCGCCGGACCACCAGTTGCCATCACAACCGAGGTACGGCGATGTTTCATCAATTCAGCAGTTCCCTGGATGGTTACTGATTCAAGACACTGGATGAGGCCTTTGGGAGCGCCCATCTGCTCGGCCACCCGCGCCATGATGCGCACGGTTTCGATGCCGCACTCCACCCCGCGCGGGTGTGGCGCGCACACGATGGCGTTGCCCGCCTTTACCGCCGAAAGCACTTTGTAGATGATTGTCGACGTCGGGTTCGTCACCGGTATCAGGGCCGCCACGACACCCATCGGTTCTCCGAAGGCAGCTATTTTTGTGGCGTCATCCCTCCAGAGCATGCCCAGCGTTGTCACATCTCTCAGGTAATCCGCGACAGACAGCGCGTTGAACAGGTTCTTGACCCGCTTGTCCGGGACATTGCCATAGCCGGTTTCCTCAACCGCCATTTGCCCCAACCGTTCGGCTTCCGGTTCAATTGCGCGTGCCATGGCGTCCACAATCGCGTCTACCTGCCCCGGGTCAGTGCCCAGAAAGGCGCGATAGGCTTCAAAAGCGCTATCTGCAGCGCGCCTGGCGGCAGCGATCGATTTCAGATCTGCATCCATCATGAAGCTCCGGTGGCGATGGTATCAAAGATACGGCGCGCCTGATCTACATCGCCCGCTGAAACGCCAATAGTTTCGAGGCGCCGTCCGGCGGCGGCAATGTCGGCGCCCAAAATTCGGTCAGACATGGTGATCAGGCTGTTCGTCAGCGGGCATGGGATACCCGCAAGCTCACCGGCTGAAACCAGCGGCACAAGCGACCCCAACACCCCGTCGCGCATCAATCCGCGAGACGTTTGCTGATCCGGGATTGGACGTGCGCCCGGGCCGCGTTCTGCACCGGCAAAGGTGGAAATCCATTGTTCCGTATCCGGCAAATTGCGAACTCCAAAGGCAGCCGCAATGCGTCGCCTCTCCTCCGCCAAGCCATGGATCACTTCTTTCTGGTCAGGTCCGATCAAAGACGCAAAGGTCTGATTGGCCTCTAACGGTACGCCTCCCATTGGCACAGCAGGACCACCAGAGCCCATTGCAGCCCCGCCGAGGATCAGCGCAGGAATCTCTACCGCGGCTGATAGGTCGTTGAAGCCGGACGCCAGAACCGAGTCAACGACCTGAACGTTACCAAGATACGCAGACAAGCCCTCGAGAACCTCTTCGCGCCCGCGCGGCAAAGTCGCTGCAGCCATCGGATCCGCCTGCGTAAGCGTCAAGGCTGCCCCCTCGGAACGGAACCAATAGGGTAGTCCTTGTACTTCGACCAGAGTGACGTCTGCGGTGCAGCCTCCGATCCGCAATAGCCAGGCTGTTTCAACGGCGCCCAGTGACCGACCCGGCGCAAGAACCAGTATCTGTCCATCGCTTAGATGATCGGCCAGAACCATGGCATATGTGCGCTGCTTGTGAATTGGCCCGGTCAGAAATATCACCTGCGAGTCGCGGACCGCTGCATCCAGTTCCGCGGTCGTGCGTACAGAAGGCCCGTCGCGATCAACCTGATAGGTCCCAACCGGACCCTCGCCCCGAAGCGAGATGCCTGAGGACTGGGCCAAAAGCGAAAGTTCAGCCCCATAGGCCGAAAACAATGTGACCTCAGCCCCTTCGGCAAGACACAGGGCTGCCAACAGGCGCGCATCGGCCCCGCCACCCAGCACCGCTATTCGGTCGAGCTTGGGTCGTTCGGGTGCACCCCGGGTCGCGCCACGTGTAGCCGCACGCGTGAATTCCTCGAAACCGGCAGACATATCGCCTCCTTAAAGCGGGCGGATCAGGCCGCAGAGCCAGCGCCGAGGCCGTCAATGATCGCCTCAAGCTCATCGTGAGGGCGCGCGATCACGTGGACGGACACGACTTCGCCGACTTTGTTTGCTGCTGTTGCACCCGCATCCGTTGCCGCCTTGACCGCGCCGACTTCACCCCGAACAAGAGTGGTCACCAGGCCACCGCCAGCCTTTGTCTGGCCAACAATTGAAACACTGGCCGCCTTGACCATTGCATCTGCTGCTTCGATCGCGCCGACAAGCCCGCGCGTTTCGATCATGCCCAGGGCCATCTGCCCCGCCACTGGTTTCGCCATTTTCAGTTCCTCCAACGAAATTTAGTTGTTTGATGTCATTTGATTCAGGTCGTGGACACACGATCCACAATCGCGATGATCGCCAGATCAACCGGTGCCGAAGACAGACCCGCCGCCATGCGCGCAGCCGAGCCGCTTACGACCAGAACGGTATCCCCGACCCCGGCACCGCAGGTATCGACAGAAACCCGCGCCGGATCGATCACCTTGCCTTTACTGTCGACCAGATCTGTCACCAGCAGTTTTGCACCGACCAGCTTTGCATCTTTGGCCGTGGCCGTGACGGTTCCGGTGACGTTGCCCAATCGCATCAGAAAGTCCTCAGGTAGCGGTCCAGCTCAACCTGCGTGACCTGTTGATTAAAGAACTCAAGCTCGCGCTCAGCCTGCTGCAGAACCAACTCCCAAGTCATTTCTCCCATGACATCACGCAGCCACTCTGACCCTCGCGCCAGATCAATGGCTGTTGGCAAGTCGGTAGGGATGGGATCGCCAATTCCGTCTTCATAGGCGTTGCCCATAGTCGGCTCAGAAGGTTTAAGCCCCTCTTCAATCCCGTCCAGCCCCGCAGCGATTTCCGCAGCCAGCAGAAGGTAGGGGTTCGCATCCGCGCCGGCGTCACGCTTTTCAACGCGTACGGCACTGTCAGAACCTTCGATGACACGAATGCCGACGGTGCGATTGTCATACCCCCAGCTCGCGTTGATGGGGCAAAACGTATAGGGCTGGCGGCGGCGATAGCCATTGACCGTACCACTGCCGCAGATTGCCGTTTCACACATGCGCTTCTGCAGCCCGGCGATGAATGATTTGCCGGTGTCATTAATCTTGCCGCCGTCTGCAAAGACGTTCTTTCCGTCTTTCCAAAGCGAATAATGCGTGTGGAACCCATTACCTGACTGATCAAAGAACGGCTTTGGCATGAAGGTCGCCAGATACCCGTGCGCAATCCCCAATTGGCGGATCAGCGATTTGAACAAAACGACGCGGTCGGCCGCTTCAAGCGCCTCACCATAGCGAATATTCACTTCGATCTGACCGGCGGCATATTCCGGGTTCGATTGTTCGATCGGAATGCCGCACTCGTTGATCTGTTGACGAATTGGGCCGACGATGTGCTCCATCCGAGCCGCCCGTCCCAAGCCATAGACCTGAATCCCACTGTCGCGCGGCTGCCCGGTTTCCGGGTCCAGAAGATAGAATTCCAGTTCTGTGCCTACATTGACCTCGAACCCCATCTCGCGAGCACGCTCAACCTGACGCACCAGCGCCTGCCTTGGATCAATGGGCACCGGCTTGTGATCCATACCCTCGGCCCGGCCAAAGCAAACGGCGACGCCCGGCTCCCACGGGACGGCAACAGGTTGCGTCATCGGGAAGACGTGCATATCGGGGTAGCCGTTGTCGAAATTGACATAGGGCGTGTCCCAGACATCGCATGTCATGTCGATCGCCATCAGCGCAATCGACAGCGCATTGCCGCTTTTGCAGACGTGATCCCAGTGACTGGCCGGAATGCGCTTGCCACGCATGATGCCGTTGAGATCCCCAACACCAAGTATGACGGTGTGTGTGCCCTCGGGCAGATCAAACCCCGAACTCATTTGCGCGCGCTCCCTGTTTTTTGGCTTTATAATTGCTGTATTCTGTATACAGTATTCACAAAGCCAATCGATAGACAAGGAAAATCTGCGTCATGCCCAAGAGCTCGGTCATTGTTGTCGGAGGCGGCATCGTCGGCGTCATGACAGCCCTTACACTACAACGACGTGGCGAGACGGTGACCCTGATTGATCGTTGGGAACCCGGACATTCTCGTGCATCTTCAACAGATTACAACCGTGTGATCCGTGCCATCTCGGGGCGTGACGAGTTCTATACGCGGTGGGCCCGCGAAAGCCGCCTGCGCTGGCTAGAGCTTCAGGCGGAAAGCGGACAGAACCTGATGTATGAATGCGGCGCACTGATTCTGGCGACAGGCGGCCATTGTGATTGGGAAAACGCCACAGCCGAAACTTTCGACCGGGTTGGCGTACCCTATTACAAATTCGGACGGCAGGATATCGAATCGCGATTCCCCCAGTTTCGCGTGCCTGACATTGAATACGCCCTTTTCGAGCCCGAAGCCGGAATGCTGATGGCACACCGCTGTGTCTTGACCGGGCTGGAATTGTTTCGCCGCGCGGGCGGAACTGTGCAGCGTGGTCGCGTGACCACCGATGGTTCAGAGCGCCTGATGATGGATGGAAAGCCGCTCGAGGCGGACCTCATCGTTGTCTCAACCGGCCCCTGGATGGCGGACATGTTCCCCAAATCGATCAAGCCGATATCGACGGTGGTTGGTGTAAACGTCCTCTATACTTCGACACCCGATGGGTCCGAGGATTTCGACATGAGCAGGATGCCCTGCTGGATCGATCATGGTCAGGGCTCCTTTGGTTTGCCCTCGTCCGAAGGCTCAGGCGTGAAAGCCGCGGTGGTGATTCCGGACAAGATCGATCTGGACAATGACGAAAGGCTGATCCGGAAGGAAACGCTGGGACGCACTCGCAGCTACATCCGCCATCGTCTTCCGGGCCTTGAAGGTGAGCGGGTGGTGGATTCCAAATTCAACCAGATTATCCTGACACCCGACACGCATTTTATTGTCGACTGGCACCCTGAACATGAGAACGTCCTGTTCGCCGGTGGGTGTTCTGGGCATCTGTTCAAGCATGCACCGGTCTTTGCCGAGTTCGTCGCAGGTGTGGGGATGAAGGATTTTGGAACGGCTGATCGTTTCAAGATCGCCGGACGTAGAAAGCTGAGCCCAAAAGAAAGCCCCAGCGGTCGCTAGCTTTGGGAAAGCGCAGCATAAAGACCGGAATTCGGGCACTTTTCCTGCGGCAGTCGCTCACCAGATCGGATTGCATCACGACAGGTCTTTGCCTGACGGCAATGCCCGCATTTTTCAGCCAACTCCAAACCAAGCTCGGGATGTGCGTTAAGATCGTCGACGCTCAGGCCAAATTGACGGGCCATCGATAGAATACGTTCCCGCGCATTGGGTGCACCAGATCGCAACATGGCCAGATCGGCCCGGGACAGACCGAGATCCGACAACTCCAGATCGCTGATACTTCCTTCACGCGGTGCATTCACGATCCGCGCAATTTTCTCGAAGAAATCCTTGTATCCTGTCATTCCCCAGCCTCCCATCTTACCGTGTATACAGTATACATATTAAGGGTTGGCCGGACTTGATCAGGATCAAGGAACCTTTGTCTAGCGGTGTATCACACGAGGGCGTAGGAACCTCGGAACAGCTCCACCGCCTGACGCGCGGCAAGATCTTCTGAAACCCTTGCGGCGTTGACCGTGGACAAACTTGCGTCCGCTTCTTCGGGCGTCAAAAGAACCTCTCGAACCCGTATCAGCAGTTCACGCAAATGATCCGCCCTGTATTCGGGATGAAACTGCACCGACCGTGCAGGAAAATCATAGTCCAACGCGCCCACAGGGCAGTGGCTTGCTGATCCCGTAACCCGGGCCGAATCCGGAACGCGGGTCACCTGATCCTGATGCCAGACAAATGCGTCAGCACTCTCGCCTGCGAAGTCGAAAGGACGCGCTCCGACGATATTGCCGACCTCTGCCTTCTCGGACCGTCCGCCATAGACGTCGGCCATGATCTGGTGCCCGAAACAAATACCGAATACCGGTTTACGGTGATCCCGAAGCCGTTCGAGAAATTCGCGAAGCGGCTGCATCCATTCGGTGTCATCATAAACACCACATTCCGATCCGCCGACGATGACACCGTCGAAATCATCGTGATCGGGAAGTGGTGCACCATCGACGACCCCAGCCACCGCGAACTTGGCCTCGGGCAGATGCGGAGCGATCCACTCCTGTATCTGCTGTGCGGTTCGCGGCACCCCTTCGAGCAAAGGCAAAGGGTGGCTGGTCAGTTCAAGAACCGATATCCTCACCAGTCAAAGGCCCTGTCAATTCCGGCCATTTTCACTCCGGTAAAAGCCGATGCCTCAAAGCTGAGCGCGCGTAGATCCTCGGTTTCCAGATTATGAACCGAAGACTTGCCGCAGGCCTTGGCCAGCGCCGTTATCTCCATGGTCATGGCCGTCAGATACCGCGCTATGCGTTCCGCCCCGGCGTGCGGGTTCATCCGCGCCTCCAAGGTTTCATCTTGTGTCGCAATACCGACCGGACAACGGCCCGTGTGACAATGGTGGCACGCGCCGGGGGAAGTTCCCAAGGCGGCGTAATCCTCAAGATAGCGTGGACTGTTGCATCCCAGGGCAACCATGGCCGCATTACCGATCATCACAGCGTCCGCGCCAAGTGCCAAACATTTCGCGGCATCCACGCCCGACCGAATGCCACCGGCAGCCACGAGAGAGACCTTGCCGGTCATGCCGCATTCATCCAAAGCTTCGCGCGCTGCGCGAATGGCGCTCATCGTTGGGATACCGGTATGGTTCAGCAACAGCTCCGGAGACGCACCGGTGCCACCCTCGGCACCATCAACGACCACAACATCTGCGCCCGCTTTGGCAGCAACCGCCACGTCAAACCGGGGTCGTGTGGCGCCCATCTTGATGAAGATCGGGACCTGATAGTTGGTGGCAATACGCAGCTCTTCGATCTTCACCGACAAATCGTCAGCACCAAGGAAATCAGGGTGGCGGATGGTCGACCGCTGATCGACGCCTTCAGGCAATGTCCGCATCTGGCTGACCCGTGGGCTGACTTTCATGCCCAACAACAGCCCGCCGGTTCCCGGTTTCGCCCCCTGCCCCACGACCAGCTCCAAGGCATCCGCGCGGCGCAAGTGATCCAGATCCACTCCATATCGGGCGGGCGACATCTGATAGAGCAGGCGTTGGGAGGCTTCGCGTTCCTCTTCCAGCATGCCACCCTCACCCGTGCAGGTCATGGTCCCCACTTTCGAGGCCCCATAACCCAGCGATGCCTTTGCCGATGCCGACAAGGCCCCGAAGGACATCGATGCGATATAGATCGGGATTTTCAATTCAAGCGGACGTTCCACAAGACCGCGGCCACCGCCCAAAACGGTCGTCGTATCACAACTCTCGCGATAGCCTTCCAAAGGTAGGCGAGTCATCGTTGCAGGGACGAACGTCAGGTCGTCGAAGGTCGGCAATTGCTTGTTGAACGTATTGTACCCGCGCACCTGATAGCGCCCGAGCTGCGCCAGCGCGTGCACCTCCGAGATCGCCTCGGGTGTCCAACGGGTCGACCCTCCCTCATCGTAAGAGGATGGAACACCGGCTGGGCGGCCATCGATCGCGCCCGCATCGCGGAACCTGATTTCCTCTTCCGAGGCGACGTCGAAAGGATATTCGTATGGTTTACTCAGATCATGAGCCATGCGCTTGCGTCCCTGCTTTCAAAATACCAAAGACGCTGGCCCGAAACCATTTTGCGCCAATTTCGCGAACTGTCGACCAGACCGAGCGGGTCGAGGATCGCGTCGACCTCGGCCACTTCTTCAGCTGTCGGTTCGATTACGTCGACATCCACACCCAGGCTATCGACCTCTCCGGCCACCCAGACCTCGCCTTCCCACAGCGCGTCAGCGCAGGATTCCCCTGCCCCGCCAAGCGCGATGATGCGCCCGGAATGTGCCATGAAGCCGGACTGATAACCGATCTTGCCTTCGACAACGATGTTTCCGCCTTTCATCGCGACGCCGACCCTTGGGCCCGCATCGCCCTTGACATGGATCGTACCGCCAATCATCGCAGCGCCACAGGACATACCCGCATAACCACCGACGGTGATGTGACCCTTGGCCATGCCCTCTCCAACCGCCCAGCCGCAGTTACGCTCGATCGAGATATTTGCACCGGTGTTGAGACCGCCGCAGTAATAGCCAACCGATCCCTCAAAGGTGATATCCACATTGTCCGGCAATCCCACGCCCAAGTTATGGCGCGATAGGGTGTCCACGACACGGATGGGTCGGCCGGTTGCACAGGCCTCCATGATGTCACGGTTCACCTCGCGGATATGGCGCTTGCCAACTTCGATGACAATCTCATCCATCTTTGCTGCCACCTTGTTCATGCCGCCAAGCTCCGGTTTCCGACGCCCCAGATGCCAGTCAACGACGGGCCGTCATAGTTGATCACATCGCATTCCTCGGTCATCACCCGACGGACCGCTTGCTCTTCGGTCGCCGCTGCCAGATCGCCACTGCGGTTAACGACAACCAGAGGCTTCATGGCAAATCGATCTTTGGCAAAACCGATCCCGTTCGGTGTTGCGATCATGTAGGTAAAGACGCCGTCGATCGAGGTGATCGACTTCTTGAGCGCCTGCTCCATCGTCAGCCCGGCCTTCATCTGGTCGCTGACCCAGACGGCAATCAACTCGCTGTCATTCTCGGTCAGGAACCGATAGCCCATCCGGGTCAGTTTATCGCGCCAGGTGAAATAGTCGGTGATTTGTCCGTTATGCACGATCGCGACATCCGAAAACGGGCGCGCCCAAAACGGATGAGAGGCGTTGGGCAAAACCGAGCTTTCCGTGGCCAGCCGCGCGTGCCCCAACCCGTGTGTTCCAATCATATCGCGGACACCGTGCTTTTCGGCCACCGCCTCTGCGCCACCGATATCCTTGATGATTTCAAGGCTGCGGCCACAGGATTGTATTTCGATACGATCCGTCAGTTCATCCGCATCCGCGACCCAAGCTTGCAGATTTGCTGGATCCGAAATCTCCATCCGAAAGCAGTAGTGACGGTTTTGGTCCGTGAGAACTTCGGGGTCAGAAAGGAAACTGCTGCCGTGTTCACGCAAAACAGCCTCGAACTCGGACAGATCAGATTCCTGCCGCGACTTGTCGAACCCCATTCCCCGCAGAACGTACCCTGTTTCCCGCGGCAAACCGTAAACGGCAAATCCGGTACTATCGGCGCCGCGGTGTTCCTGCGCATCCATCAGGTCAACCAGATCCGCCCCAACCTTCCCGGGCGCGGCCAGTATTCTACCAGCAATTCCACACATAAAGAGCTCCCTGTTCATCCGCGTCTGTATACTGTATACAGTACACAGGTAATAGCAACCCCATTCGCCTTGGCACCCGCTGCTTTTTTGAATACAGAATTCGAAAAGAACAGAAAGAGAGGCCCCGAGTGGCTCTGAAACAGATCAAAACACAACGTAGACGCCTTGCTGACGAGGTCTATGACCAATTGGTCGAAGCCATCATGAGTCGCGAGATCACCGGTGATGATCGGCTGGTGCAGGAAAAGTTGGCCGCCGAATTGAACATCAGCCGCACGCCCGTGCGCGAGGCGCTTATGCGGTTGGAAACCGAAGGCGTGTTGGAAGTTGCCGCAAGCGGTGGATTTCGGCTGGCCCGTATGGACCAGGCTGAGGTTAGGCAACTGTATCAGGCCCGAGCCGCGATCGAAGGTCAAGCTGCACGGATTCTTGCGGTTCATGCGGAACCAGAGGTGCTCGATCGTCTGCGCGAGCTCATTCGTCGCGAAGAAGATCTGACCCACCCAACGACGCGGGACTACTTTATCGCAAACCGGCGCATTCACCGTGCCTTTATGGTAGAGGCTGGCAACAAATTTTTGATCGACATGTTCGATATGATTTGGGGCAAAGCCATGGCGTTCCATTTGTTTTCGGCAATCGAAAACGTCGATATTTCAAAATCCCTTGGGAACCACCTGACACTCGTTGATGCGATTGCTACGGGAGACGTGACCGAAGCCTTGGAAACATTCACTCGTCACATTCAGGAGGGTTTCGATTTGCAGATTGAGGGTCTCAAAGAAGTTACCCACTGACAAAGGTTCCGTTTCAAAGTTTTAGGTCAGTCAAATAGATTGGTTGTACTGCAAAACTTTGGGAAGGAGGGGATTAGCCTTTGCTTTGACACACCTATCCAGCGAGTTCGGCAAACAGCCGAAAGCCTGAGATCGTAGCGCTGGGAATTGCCTCTTTTGGCCATGATTTCTTCCAGGTCAAGATGGCACACTGTGTGCAGGTAGAAGTACACGGCATTCAGAGCCATATCCTTGGGGAAGTGACAGCCTTCTAAAGAGACCATGCTTAAGTCTATACTAAATCTGTTCCACGGGAACTAACGTCAATTCACGAATTTTTGGTCAATAAAGCTCCAAAGCTTACAACATCTCCCTTCGCTCATACCCTGCGTTTAGCCGGTTTTCGAAACACGCCGATTGACACCAGCACGCCAACAGGTTTTTTGGCATAATAGAATTAAGCTAAATGAATGCTGCTAGTTATTGGCGACAAAGGAGATGAGCGTGCGATACATCGTACGAGGTTTAATGTTGTGTGGTGCGATCGCACTTGTCGTAATTGTCGCCGCCTGGCTTGTTCTATCATCCTCTTTGTTTTCTTCGATGAGGACTGCTTTTGTTGAAGGACAGATTTCTAAAAGTCTGGGCCAAACCGTCGAAATTGAAGATGAAGTACGAGTAAGTCTGGGTCGAAAGTTGGGGGTATCGGCTACGGGGTTGGTCCTGCCCAGTACATCGGCTGCTGATAGTAATCTTGCAGAAATCGACAGGTTTGCGTTCGAAGTTTCAGCAAAAGACTTATGGAATGGCAGGTTGTCTTTGAGCAACCTATCCGTGGCGGGCATTCATCTTAACCTTCTTACTGCTGAAGATGGCACAACCTCTTGGCAGCCCATTTCCACGCCAGGAGATGAGAACGAAAAACCAGCCAAACACCGGGAAACCTCAGTCTCCGACATTCTGACGGACCGGAAAATTGAGCTGACTGACGTATCAATCCTATACCAGAGCGCACAGAACGGCCTGGATATCGATCTGCAGCTTCCTGAACTGGTTTTGGCGCGCGGTAGTGAAGCCCAAGATGCTTCTGTAGCTGGAACGGGCACGCTGAACGGCGAGAAATTTGAGTTGAACGGAGTTTTTCCGGTCGGTGAACCATTTCAGGTGACCGTGAATTTTGATCAGATTTCAATTATCGCAAATCAGGTCCAACAGGAATCCGGACTGGAAGTAAGAACAGCAGTTGAAATCGCTGAGCTTGGTCAACTTCTTGATGTGTTAAAGCTGAACCGTGTGCTGGAGGGATCGGGGAATGTAGGTGCGACGTTCAGGACTGCAGACGGCGTAGCGCGGATTGATGACCTAGATGTCATGGTCGAACTGGATGGTGGGCAAAGTCTGGATCTGACCGGACAGATCGGCGAGTTGGGGAACCCGGCCGATGTTTCGCTGACGACCCGTATCAGACTTTACCCAGAAGACGCTGAACCTGCTCCTGCAGAATCGCGATACGACCTCAAGCTTGTCGCCGTCGATATGGTTATGGACAGCGTACCGGGTCAGGTTCCTCAGCGGCAAATGGTTATCAAGACCAATGGTTTCACGCTGGATACCTCAGGCGAAGGACCACCGCCGATCAAGTTTTCCGAGCTATCCAGAACGCCGGAAGGTGCTCTGCGGGTCGGGAACGTCAACTTGCGTATCGGAAATCCAGCGCATCCGTTTGTCGTATTGAATGGCTCGGTCGACGATGCCTTGCAGTTGCAAGGCATATCGGCAGAGGGGCTGCTGGATATCCCCGCAAGCAGCCTGATCTCGCCAGAGCTGTTGGGACCAGATGACAAGCTTGGCAGGTTTTCAGGCGATTTTCATCTGAACGGAGATATCAATCAGCTTTCACTTACCAATCTGGACGGCAAGACAAGCGAAACGGATGTCTGGAACCTTGAAGTGCACGGTACTGTCAAAAATGTTCTCAAATTCGAAAATCTCGATTTGAGTATTGAAGTCGAAGTCCCGTCCGGCGCCGAACTTTTGCAAGCCTTGTCACTGGAACCGGTAGAAACAGGGAAAGCCAGTTTTGCGATCAATCTCGTGAGTGAGGGGACGGATTGGAACGCCGAATCCGAGATTTCAGTCGCGGATTCAGTTTTGAAGATCAAAGCCGATCTTGATGATGCGACGACAGATCCTGTGCTGCGAGGGACAGTTGAAAGTGATCTGATCAAAATAGATCAGATTCGCCAGATTGTGTTGGCGACTGCTCAACTGAGAAAGCTGGGCAATTCGGACGCGGACAGTGAGAATGCCGAGGACACCGCCGAACCGGATGGCAAGGATGATCCGGGCCCGCTGCGGGATGTGACGCTCAAACCAATCGGGAGGTCAATTCTTCTGTCTGGAATGAACATGGACGTCGATATCGATCTGCGCCACATCGAAGGTGCCAAGGGCATCAGCGTCCTGCAAAGTGAACTGACGCTGAATGAAAACGAACTGAAGGCCGGACCCCTGAATTTCGAATATGGCGGCGGCCATTTCACTGTGAACGGTCGCATGGATTTGTCGGATGAGGCGCACCCCCTAACCATTTCTGGCAAAGCTGGGGGGTGGCAGTTAGACGACATACTGCACAATTTGAACTTCAAGAAAGGTGCAAGCGGAACGATTTACGCCGACTTTGACGTAACCGGCGGGACGGAATCAGCAAAGCACTTTGCCAACTCGATGAGCGGCAGTGCTACGGTTTCCATGCGCGATGGCTCGGTCGAAACTCAGCTTCTGGATTTGGCGGGACTTGGGTTGCTGCCTTGGGTGTTTTCCAAAGAAAAACAAAAAGTGGCGCCAATCGTTTGTTTGCGCGCGCCACTGAGTATTTCCAATGGAACAATTTCAACGAAACAGACCACGTTGGAAACGGATCAGGTGCAGGTTGTCATCTTTGGCGGGGTGGATCTGAACAACAAAGCGCTCGATCTTAATTTGCAGCCCCGCAAAATCGGAGAACCCCTTTCGCGAAGCCCTTGGCCGGTAACAGCAAAGGGGCCGCTGGCCAAGCCGAAAATCAAGGTCAAAGACGGGCCGAAACGGTTGAAACGCTCGGACGGCGCAGATCAGATGCCTGCACAGAGAAAGCTCTGCGTACCAGACATTCTTCAACTTCAGTGACGGTTGCGTCGTTTGTGAACAACCGATGATTTGCAAGAATTTCAGAGGGATCGAAACCTCAGTTCCGGCGGGCAATTAATCGGCCTGATTGCGCGGCTCGCATGTTCACTGGCCTCGACGAAACCTGCAGGCTAGGCCACTGCCAGCTCAATTGTCTTCAGGCCGGTCAAGGATGGGTCGCAAACCTTGGGGTTTTACTGACGAGCTTAAGTGAATTGACGCATCCCGAAATCACCAAAGGGCCCGCCTTCTGATTGTTTTATTGTCAACAAAGAGCTAATTTGAACTTACTGACACTATTTGCATTGATTTGCCGGCAATAAGAGTACGTCAAACGAATGTCACTAAGCGACTTAAAACCCTTGAGCTCCAGAACCTTACGTGAACAGGCTGTCGATCAGTTAACGTCGCTGATTGTTTCCGGACAGCTTAGTAAAGGAGAGAGGCTAACCGAGGCCGGTTTGGCAAAAGCGCTGGGGATCAGCCGTGGTCCTCTGCGGGAAGCCATTCGCGAGCTTGTCGATACCGGGCTTCTGGTAAGCAAACCATACACCGGCATCTTTGTACGCGGCGTGACCAGACGCGATGTTGAAGAGTTGTATTCGATGCGGCTCACACTTGAGCAATTTGCGTTCCAGGAATGTTGGAACAAGCGTACTCAGGATAGCTTTGATGATCTTCACGAGCGAAACCATCGACTGACCAGCGTCGTGGACGATAATTGCAACCCTCATGAGGCAATTGAGCGGGAACTTGTTCTACACAGTTGGTGTTATGAATTGTCGGAACATTCGCTGCTTCAAAAAAGCTGGAACCAACTGCGCCCCAATCTGAATTTTTATTTTACCATACACCAGCAGGCGCACGAAAGAGCCGGCCCGCAGCGCGATGCACATGAACTGTATGTCACATTGGCTTGTGGAGACGATTTGAGCGCTATGCTGGACCATCTCACTGACCACATGCGCCAGGGAATGCGAAAGGCACTGGCAGCCCTGCCGCTGGAATAACGTTGGTCAGATGCAGGTCTCCGGCTCAAAGCTGTGCGACCTTTGTCCGATCACCTACCGGACAACGTATACCGAACATGGCGCATGCCGGACAACACGAGCCGCATTGGGGCCCAATAAATAGTCCTGATAGTTGGGCTTATGCGCGCCGATGACGATGAGCCCGCAGCCCGTTGTCTCAGCTGTCTTCAGGATTTCCTCGTAAGTCGAACCCGTGGCGATCACTTTCCGGATCAACAGATTGGTGTCGTTTCCAATAGCACCCTTTACCATTTCATCCAGATGCTTCCGCGCCGACTGTTTGATTTGGGCGTGATGGTTATCTTTGAAGAAGCTTCCCACAAAACTTGTGCCGTAGTCGGGGAGAACAGACAAAACGTCCAGATGCGCAGCATTTGATCGCGCCAAAGAAACCGCTTCGGTTAAAACAGCTAAATCGTGGTCAGCCTGAGATACGTCAATTGCACAAAGAATACGTTTGGTCATGCCACCACCTCTTGCCGATTTGCACGATTGTTCTGAAGAAATGCAATCAGACCCAACAACAGAAGCGCAGGAATGTAGATCAGCTCTTTCGGCATTCTGTCCGCAGTGGTTAGAACCATTTTGACCTCAACCGGATCGTCGGCATAGAAATCGAACTTGGAAAGCGGCTCGAAGAAAGGCGTGCCGCCAAAAGGCTCTTCCAGTGCGGTTGTTTCGCCGTCAGACACCAGAAGCAACCCAAGTTTATCCAGCCGCTCAGCTCCGGAAGCACCGGCAGGCACGTCAATCTTTAGTGTCAGGTCCTTGAGTTCGAGGGTATCAAAATCCGGACCGTTCACAACAACGCGAATTTCATCACCCTCCGCAGTTGCATCCAGCAATGTTTCCAATGCGGAGACTTCGTTTTGCACATACGGGGGCTGAATGCGGTCTTGAAAGAAATCCGGGCGGAACAGTGCAAAGGCGATCAATACGAGCGCAGCACTTTCATAAATCCGGCTACGCGTGACGAACCATCCCATTGTGCCTGCGGTAAACACCAGAATTGCGATTGAAGCTATGATGAAGATGAAAACGCCTTGCCAGACCGTAACATCAATCAGCAGCAGATCCGTGTTGAATATAAACACGAACGGCAGCGCCACAGTGCGCAGCGAGTAGAAAAAGGCTATGAAGCCTGTCTTGATGGCGTCGCCCCCGGAAACTGCGGCGGCAGCAAAGCTGGCTAACCCAACGGGCGGCGTCACGTCGGCCATGATGCCAAAGTAGAAGACAAACAGGTGAACCGCGATCAGCGGAACCACCAACCCGGCTTGCGCGCCCAGTTCAACCACGACGGCCGCCAAAAGCGAGCTGACGACGATGTAGTTTGCTGTGGTTGGCAAGCCCATGCCAAGAAAAAGGGACAGAAATCCGACCAAGGCCAGCATGGCAATCAGGTTTCCACCCGAAAGAAACTCGACCAGATCCGCCATAACTTGGCCAACCCCGGTCAGAGTCACTGTTCCGACAATGACCCCCGCCGTTGCCGTCGCCAGGCCGATCCCGATCATGTTCCGCGCACCGTCAATCAGACCCGCGATGACATCGCGAGCGCCGCTCTGAATCTGTTCGGCATAATTGGTCTGACCACGTAGCAAAGCCTTGAGCGGTCTCTGTGTAAACAGAATGACGAACAGGAGCATCGTGGCCCAAAAGGCCGACAAGCCCGGGGATTTCTGCTCGATCATCAGAAAATAGACCAGCACGATGATCGGCAGCAGAAAGTACAGCCCGCTTTTGTAGATTTCCGACACCACGGGCAGGTGCACCTCTTTGGCGTTCGGGTCGTCCGGTTCCAGATCGTCATAACGCGCAGCAATGGCCAGCAGTCCCAGATATGCTAGGCCCAACAAGACCGCCAAAACCCAGCCAGCGCCTTCGGGAACCAGAGATGTCACCCAAAGAACCGGGTATTTCATCGCATAGCAAAGCAGGGCAAAGCCCGCAAAAAACGCAAACATTCCCCCGATCGTACTGGCAAGGGACACAGCCCGGTCACCAAGTGTCGGCATGTTGCGTTTTACGGCTTCTAGGTGAACGATATAGACCAGCGCAACATAGGAAATGGCTGCAGGTACAAAGGCATGCGTGATGACTTGCACATAGGGAATACCCACATATTCCACCATCAGAAATGCCGCGGCGCCCATCACAGGGGGCATGATCTGACCGTTGACGGACGATGCGACCTCGACCGATCCGGCCTGTTCCGAGGTGAAGCCTACCCGTTTCATCAGCGGGATGGTGAAGGTGCCGGTGGTCACAACGTTGGCAATGGATGAACCAGAGATCAGCCCGGTCGCAGCCGAGCCGACAACGGCCGCCTTGGCCGGGCCACCGCGCAGGTGGCCAAGTGCGCCAAAGGCCAGTTGGATGAAATAGTTCCCCGCGCCGGCTTTCTCCAAAAGGGCACCGAAGAGGACGAACAGGAAAACGAACTTTGTCGACACGCTCAGCGGTAGGCCAAAAACACCTTCGGATGTGGTCCAGAGGTGGCTCATGGCCTTGGTCAGCGACGCGCCTTTCCAGCGGATGACCTCGGGCACGTATTCGGAAGAGCCAAAGAAGATATAAGCCAAGAAGATGCAGGCGATGATGGCCATTGCGGGACCAAGCGCGCGACGGGCCGCTTCGAACAGCAACAGCAGACCGCCCAGAGCCACCCATTTGTCTACATCATCAGCGATGCCCCCGGCACGGACGATCTTGTCATAGAAGAAGAATCCATAGATCGCGGCAAAGGACCCGGCCAACGCCAATGCCCAATCGACGTACGGGACATGGTCACGCGGGCTGGACTTGAATGCAGGATAGGCCAGAAAAGCCAGAAAGATGGCAAACATCAGGTGGAATTGACGTGAATTGTTAATGACATCTGCCGGTAGCAGGTGGTTCACCAGTGGAGACGCCAGAACAACCTGAAAAAGAGACCACACAATGGCCGTTACGGACATGACGATGCCGACTGCGCCTGCGGGATTGCGCGCTCCGGCATCGGACGAAGCGACAAGCTCTTGCAGCTCTTCCTCGGTATACTGGTGCGTTTCGGAGGTGTCCTTGATCATATTACGCTCTCCTGCAGGTGCATACCTGTTGCAGTTTGGGGAACCGTTATGTCCCTTGGGCCAATTCAATCGACCGATCGTGCGCTGCCTGAACGGTTTCCTTGATCAGCGCATCAATTCCGTTTTGCGGGGATTGCAGTTCGGCCAGGCCAGCTGCGGTGGTTCCATTGGGCGAGGTCACCTGACGCCGAAGCTCAGCAGGATCTTCTTGGCTTTGGACAATCAATTGGCCGGAACCGGCGACCATCGCGACGGCGAGTTCCTGCGCCATCTTGGCTGTAAGCCCAACAGACTGTCCCGCAGCGATGAGCGCTTCGGTCATCGCAAACACATAAGCCGGTCCAGATCCGGACAGGGCGGTGACCGCGTGCATCTGATCTTCGGTTTCCAGTTCAACAACGTGTCCCGCAGCCTGCATCAATGCAACGGCCAACGGCATCTGAGCACCGGCGGCCGCGTTGCCGACGATGCCACTGACACCATGCCCTATCGCTGCCGGAGTATTGGGCATGGCCCGAACGATCGGAGTTGCCGCCCCCAGCATGCTTTCAAAGCTGTCAACCAAGGTCCCTGCGGCAATTGACAGGAAAAGGGTTCGACCGTTGCCAAATTCTTTCAGGCCTGGGACGGCCTCTTGCATCATCTGCGGTTTGGTCGCGATCACGACAACGTCGGGGGCGGACTGGGGCTGAACATTGATCGAGATGCCCTGCCCTTGCAGTGCAAGCAACCAATCAGCAGGATGTGGGTCAATTACGCTAACCTGTGCGGGTTTCAGACCAGCTTCAAGCCACCCTCTTAGCAGGGCGCCTCCCATTCTTCCGCAGCCTACCAGCAGCAGCGTTTCGATCTTGTCCAGCATGATCGGCCTTAGCCTTGTGTGTTTTGTGCAACCAGCTCTTTGTAGAGCTGCTGCAACCGGGCCATGATTGGCCTGTCTCCTGTCCCGATGGGTTTCCCGTCGATTGCAGCAACCGGGGTTTGCGCACCGAAAGTGCCGGTCAGAAATGCCTCGTCCGCGCCGTAGGCTTCATAAAGGGAGTAGTTCTTTTCAAAGATCGGGATTCCGTCCTGACGGCACAAATCAATGACTTTCTGCCGAGTGACACCGTTCATGCAATAATCCCCGGTCGAGGTCCAAACCTCGCCACGGCGCACGATGAAGAAATTGCAGGCGTTGGTGGTGTTCACAAACCCATTTGGATCCAGCATTAACGCTTCGTCTGCGCCAGCCTGTTCGGCCTGCAGGCAAGCGATAACGCAGTTCAGCTTCGAATGACTATTGAACTTTGCATCCTGACTCATCGGCAGGCCGCGCACTTGGGGAACTGTTGCCAGACGAATGCCAGCGCTATGCAAGCTGGATTTCGGCTTCGAGTGCTCGACAATGATTACGACTGTAGAACCAAACCGTGACAACCCCGGGTGCTGGAACGGTTTCGCCTTGCGGCCCCGAGTAATCATGAGGCGGCAATGAGCATCGCTTGTCATGTCGTTGGCCGCCGCCGTGCGGTTCATGGCGTCCAGCAGTTCTTCTTTGCTTAGGCCTATGTCGATAGAGACGGATTTGCAGCTATTGTAGAGGCGATCCATGTGCTCATCGAAGAAAGCCCATTTCCCATTATACAACCGCATGCCTTCCCACATGCCATCCCCCAGCATGAACCCGGAGTCATAAACCGAGACTTTGGCTTCATCCCGGTGAACAATCTCACCATTCACATAGATTTTGATATCCTGGTTCCGCGCATCTTCTTCTGCGTCATGGGTTGAATGGCTGTGAATTGCATCAGACATGGGTTCGTTGCTCGCATTTGTGACTGGGACGAAAGCCCACCCGAAGGAGGACTTTCCTTTGGGGCGCCAGGGAGAGAGCGCCCCAAGTGCGCAAGGGCACAAATGCCCTTTTGCGCGGCTTTTATTTGATCAAGCCAACTTCACGGTAGTAGCGCTCGGCGCCCGGATGCAGCGGTGCAGTCAGCCCCTGAGAGACCATCAGCTCTTTGTCCAGATTTGCGAACGAGGGGTGCATTGCCTTGAAGGTATCGAAATTGTCGAACACGGCTTTCACCATCTGGTAAACAACCTCATCGTCAACATCTGCGCGGGTTACAAAGGTAGCCGACAGGCCATAGGTTGGAACGCCTTCATCGACACCCCGATACAGGCCGCCAGGAATGGTCACGTGACCCAGGAACGACTTGCTTTCGACCAGCTCGTCCACGGCATCTCCGGTGACGGGAATGATATTGATGTTGCAGGTCGTTGCCGCCTCCAAAACGTTGGCAACCGGGTTGCCCGCGACCATCAGGAAAGCGTCAATATTGCCGTCACACAAAGCAGCGGACTGCTCGGCCGATTTCAACTCGGTCACCAGAGCAAAATCGTCATGGCTCCAACCGAGAGCGTCCACCAGAACGTCTGCTGTAGCGCGTGTACCCGAACCCGGATTGCCGAGGTTAACGGTTTTACCCTTCAGATCATCAAGCGTTTCAATGCCGGTATCCGTGCGCGCGGCAACAATTACAGTGTCGGGGTGCAACGAGAAGACAGCACGCAAATCTTCATGCGGCCCATCTTCTTCGAACACGCTGGTACCGTTGTAGGCGTGGAACTGCCAGTCTGACTGAACGGTCCCCATCTCCAACTCACCTGAGCGAATGGTTTTCAGGTTGTAAACCGATCCGCCGGTGCTTTCGACCGAACAACGGATACCGTGTTCCTTGCGGTCTTTGTTGACCAACCGGCAGATACCTCCGCCAACCGCATAATAGATACCTGTTACGCCTGCGGTGCCGATTGTCAGAAAGGTCTCTTCGGCAACGGCTGCTCCAGGAACCACCAAGCCAGCTGCAACGGTCAGCGCTGTCGCCCGATTGCGCAACTTGGCGCCAAGGGTTGAATTGGTTGTCATGCTTATCCTCCACGTTGGGTCAGTTTGCTGAGGCCAAGGGGCTCTCGGCTCTCCCGTGGGAGCTCATTATCATAGTATTGTTAGATTGTCGACAATCCTGTTAGTGGAATATTTTGCCCTGACAACCAAGCTTGGATATGTCGCAAACTTTAGAGCTTTATTGACGAGCAAAAGTGATTTGGCGTTTGTTCCCTCGGATTTCCGCTAGCTTCGCTAAAGCTCCTGCAAGCAGTTGGATCAGCACCTTTCCGAATTCTGAGATTGGTACAGGTGGCAGTACCGAGAACCACCCTCGAAAGCGTTAAGCCGTCAATATGCTTAATGTACCCGACGGGCTTGTTTCCCGTGCATGGAATCTTCTACTTATGATGATAAGTCAACAAAGGATGATCGCTATGTCGATACGTGAAAAACAGCTTGAAACGGAGCTGAGAAAGACACGCGAGCTGGAGAGCAACCTCACCTATCGGGTCGCCATCGCCAACAAGGTACTCGAACAGCAGACCCTGCGGTTGATCGAAGACACCCCCCTGACGCTGACAGGCTATCGTATCCTGCGCGTGGTCAGCATTTTCGAAGAGATTACTGTGTCCGAGTTGAGCCGCCGCATTCTGGTGGACCGTGCCCTTATCAGCCGCATGGTCGCGACTTTGGTCGAGCAAGGGTTCGTCGATTTTCATGCGGACCCGACTCACAAGCGCAAGAAACTGATCCACATGACCGAAGACGGGGCGACGCTGATTGCCCTGCTTGCGCCAAGATTCCTTGAGCGACGGACCGAGCTGGAAAAAGCCATTGGGGAAGAGGCGTTACGGGGGTTTAACGCCGCTCTGGAGACAATTTCTGCGTCCGAGATAGAATTCAACGATTAGCAACATATTGATCATTTGAATAATTATTGTTGACATATCATCATTTCAGCAGACAGAATGACTCCTGAATGAACCGGAAGGTGTTCATAAGGGAGGAAGACATGTTCAAAGCAGTTGCCACTGCAACCCTGTTGGCCGTAACAGCCTTGACAGGAACCACCGCAGCTCTGGCGGAAGAGTGGAAGCCATCGGGACCGATCACACTCAAGATTTCGTTCCGCGCTGGCGGAGGTACAGACACTCAGGCCCGCCTGATCGCCACGGAACTAAACAAACGCCACGGCTGGGAGATCATCCCGCAAAACATCGCCGGCAAAGGTGGCGCCGTGATGCTGCGGGAACATGTGAACGATCCCGCCGATGGCATGACCATCGGCATGACTGTCTCCGAAGCACTGACCTATTCCCCCTTTGCCACGCGGGATGCGGGATATGCACTTGAAGATTTCGAGGCGCTAACCACCACGGCAGGCACCCAGATGGCCCTGTTTGCCAAGGCCGACCGCGGATGGAACACCCTGCATGACGTAATCGCGGCCGCCGAAGCCGGTGAGGACATTTCGGTCGGAGCTTTCAGCCCACGGGTCGCAGACGCGATCTATCTGCTGTCGAAGGAAACCGGAGCCGACCTCAAGACCGTGATGGTCAAAGGAGGCAAGGGCAGCATGAATGGTGTGATGGCCGATGATCTGGACATCGCCTGGGGCGCGGGTCCGCAGAACAAGCTGGTGGCCAGCGGCGAACTGGTCAACCTTGTTTCGGGGGAAGATGAAGCGCTGGTGGCATCTCCTGATGCGCCGCTTCTGAAAGAATTCGGTGTTCCGTACTCCTTCGGCTCCAAATTCATCTTCGTTGCGCCCAAAGGTATCCCTGCCGAGGCCAAAGAGGCGCTGACCAACGCCATTGTCGAGATTATCACCGACGAAAACACCGAGGCCAACGCCTTTATCACTAACGCGTTTGCTGGTGTTCAGGCCATCAACGGCGAAGAACTGGACGCCTATCTGACCCAGAAAGCGGCGGACGATGCCGCCCTGCTGGAAGTCACTTCCGAGTAATATCTCCCGGGATTGCGGGAGGGCTGCAAGGCTCTCTCGCGGTTTCTGTATCCTTTACCCGGAGGACTCTCATGACACCCCATCAGACTGAAATTGCTTTCGCACTGTTTGCCCTGTGCTTCGGTCTGGCCGCGCTGGGTATCTGGATCCCTTGGGATGTCGATACCGGAATGATCGAGACCTTTCGCCGTCAAACCATTATCGGTGACGCGTTCCTGCCGGTGTTGGCCGCCGCAGCCATTGCGATTTGTGCTCTTCTGCAACTGATCTCCGTTCTGTTGCGCCGCTCAACGCCATCTGACGCATTCAAATCTGCACCCCTTTCACGGTCGGATCTGATGCTGCTTGGGATATTCCTGGGGGTGATCGCCACGTCTTTGCTGGTCATGTTCTGGGCCGGGCCGCTTTTGTCTTTCTGGAACGAAAACGGGTATCGCGGCCTTCGGGGGCATATCCCGTTCAAATATACCGGGTTCTTCCTTGGCGGTACGATGATGCTGACCGGGTTGATTTCGATCATCGAAGGACGGCTTCGCCCGCGTATTCCGGTTATTTCGGCTTTGGCGACGACATTCCTGATCGTTCTGTTCGATTTGCCGTTCGACAGTATCCTTCTGCCCCCGAACGGAGATTGGTAATGTCGGCATTCGACTATGTCTGGGCTGGTGTTTTGGCCGTGTTTCAGGGGCCCGAAGCGTTCACCCTTCTTGGTATTTCGATATCGGTCACGCTGCTGATGATAGTCTTCGGGTTCTTCGCGGGCATCGTTGCGGGGGCCACACCGGGGCTGAGCGGTCCGTTCCTGATGGCCGTGTCGCTACCCATTCTGCTGTCAAGTTTCGGCTTTGGCCAAGAGGCGCTGCTGCCTGTATTCGGTTTTCTGGTAGGGGTCATGAAAGGGGCGACGGTCGGGGGGGCAGTACCCGCCATACTGTTCAACACGCCCGGCACGCCCGATGCGCTGCTGACAACGTTGGATGGCTACCCGATGACCCGCAGGGGTCAATCGGGAAAGGCATTGAAAGTCGCGCATTTCTCGTCAGCGTCGGGGGATACCTTTTCCGATCTGGTGTTGTTCACTTGCGCGCCGTTTCTGGCAATCGCGGTGGAAAGCTATCTGGGTTTTCCTGAAAAGGCGGCCCTGATCATCCTGTCCTTGTCATTTGTTGCCGCCGTTGTCGGGGCTGCACCTCTCAAAGGCGTCATGGCGGTAGGACTTGGATTGCTGATTGCCTCGATCGGAACAGGCGAAGACAGCTATCCCCGCCTGTCCATGGGGTTGGATGCCCTGTCCAACGGCATACCTCTGATCACTGCGGTTCTGGGCGTGCTGATCCTGGGCGAGCTGTTTGTTTCATTCGAGGAGATGTGGCGCGAAAAGCGCGCGCACCAGACGGTCTCGGACCCTGTTCACAGCGATGACAACCGGCTCAGTTGGCGTGAGCGACGGGCACTGGCGCCCTTTATCGGTGTCTCTGCCGTGATCGGAACGGTGGTCGGTGCCCTACCGGGTATCGGTTCGACCCTTGCGGCGACGCTGGGATATGCCACGGGCCAACGCATGTACAAAGGCCCGGTTCCCTTCGGAGAAGGGACGCCCGAAGGTATCGCGGCGACCGAAGCTGCCAATTCCTCGGTTTCGGGGGCCAATCTGATCCCCGTTCTGTCGCTGGGCATACCGGGCAATGTTGGGGCTGTGTTCCTGATCCTCGCGGCCGACAGTATCGGTGGTTTCAATCCCGGCCCGTCCGTCTTTCGCTTTACCGAGAACGAGGTCAATCCCGAGCTGATCATCGCCTTTGGTCTGTTTACCTGCATGGTTCTGGCCAATCTGCTGAACTGGTTCACTGGTGCGCGCTTCATGTCGCTTGTGGGTGTGATGGTGCGCATTCCAAAGCCGATCCTCATGCCTTTTGTTCTGCTGCTGACGTTGACGGCAATCTACGCGCAGGAAACCGCGTTCTCGGCAATGCTGTTCGCCCTTGGCTTCGGCGTTCTGGGCTATCTGATGCGCAAATTGTCGGTTCCGATCCTGCCCTTTGTGATCGCTTTCATCCTGTCGCGAAACCTTGAGGATACGATCCGGCAGGCCTTTGCAATCACGGATGGCGACCCGTTCTTTCTGTTCCGCAGTCCAACGTCGATCTTTTTCATCGCACTGGCTTTCGGCGTCATCATTTTCTTTTCACGCCCGCGAAAACAACCGGAATAAACGGAGTTTCCCATGGCCCTGCGCAACATCCTCGTGGCCTATAACGGCAGCCCGTCTTCGGATGCGGCCCTTTCGGCTGCGCTCAATATGCAACGCCGGTATGGAGCGCACGTCACGGGCCTGATGGCAATGTATTCGCGGGTGGATCTGAGGCAACAGCCCTGGTTAAGCTCGTCCATCCGCAAAAGTATCCTGAACCTGGATCGAAACCATGTGCGTGAGGTCGAAGCCAGCTTCCATGCCGCTTGCGTGGATGCCGACCCCGAAAAGACCCACTGGATCGCGCGCCGTGCTGAAGCGGACGCCACCGTCTCCGAATATGCGCAGATGTACGATCTGACAGTAGTGGGCCGTCGCGACAGTGTCTTTGCCGAAAACCGCGCCGCGTTTCATCCCGACAGGATCGCTGTCAGAAGCGGCCGCCCAGTGCTGGTCGTTCCGCGGACATGGACTGAACCCCGGTTCGCCGATCATGCGCTTTTGGCCTGGGACGGCAATCGCGCTGCGACACGTGCCCTGAACGATGCGATACCGCTGTTGGAAGCCAAGCGCCGCGTCACCGTGCTGAGCGTTAAAAGCAGCGAACTGTCCCATCCTCTGGACGGGATCGATGTAACGACCGTCCTGAAGCGCCACGGGATCACCTGTCAGCACGACCAAGTCGAACACGGACGCAGATCAGTTGCCGAAACCCTGCTTGAAGAATGTGAAACCCGCCAGGCCGGTCTGCTGGTTATGGGCGCCTACGAACACTCGAAATTCCGCGAAGACATATTTGGCGGCGTAACGGCAACCGTGCTGGAGCGATGCGCCATCCCTGTTCTTCTGTCCCATTGAGTTCCCACTGAAATGCTTAACGAAAGTGTGAGAAAATGAAAAAACCGAACCCGCATGGCCCTGTCGCACGCGAGCTTGTCGGCGCACTCACCCCATCGGCTCAGCCCGGCCCCGACCCGACCCTCTACGGCACCGCTACAATGACACCGGTCAAACCGGTCGAGGTGCGCGGGTTTCACACCGAAACGATCACCTACAGGGTTGGGCGTCTGGGCCTTGACGACCTGGGTGCGATCCAGATCGCGTTTCGCATGGTCTCGGACAGTGGCATGCCGCAATTCACCGACCCGACCGCACCCAATTATGTAACCGCGAAATCAAATGGCGAAGGCAAGTTGCACCTTTCCTACGCAAAAACAGGAGGCACGCGGCCGTGGTTCGAGGTCCTCACGATCCAGCAAAAGGGTGGTTACCTGCGTGAGGGAGAAGAAATCACCGTCATATTCGGCGACACCTCAGGTGGGTCCCCGGGCATGCTGGCCCAGACCTTTATCGAGGGCGGGCGGGAATTCAAGGTGCTGGCGGATGTGCAGGCCACCCGCCATTTCATCGAAGTGCCGGGCCCGCAAATGTTTGTGCCGATCGTGCCCGGCCCGGCCTTTGATTGGAAAGCGGTTCTGCCGACCCTGCGCCGCCCCGGCGAGGCATTTACGCTGGGGCTGAAAAACGAAGACCTCTGGGGCAACCCAACCCCGCAGGCCGAAGGCACCGATCTGCGCCTGGAAGCCAATTTGCCGGTGACCGGTTTGCCCAATACCCTGACCTTTGCGCCGGAGGATCGCGCACTGACCCTTGAAGGGTTGAAAGTTTCGGACGAAGGCGAGTTGCGTATCAAAGTCTTTGAAGGCGACAGCCTTGTGGCCGAGGCCGGTCCGCTGCTGATCCGCAAAGGGGATGTGGCCAGTTACTGGGGCGATCTGCACGGCCAGACTGGGGAAACCATTGGCACCAATACTGCCGAAAGTTATTTCGACTTTGCCCGCAACAAGGCGTTTCTGGATGTGACAAGCCATCAGGCCAACGACTTCCAGATCAACGACGCTTTTTGGGAAAAACTCCATATGCTGACCGCCGAATGGGACGAACCGGGCCGGTTTACCGTTCTGCCCGGTTATGAATGGTCGGGTAACACGGCCGTTGGCGGAGACCATAACGTATTCTTCCGCACTGAAGGTCGCCCAATCCGCCGCTGCAGCCATGCCTTGATCGAAGGGACAACGGATTATGACAACGACGCCCACACGCTGACCGACCTGTTCCGTGCTTTCCGCGAGACGGATGAGGACGTGGTTGTCTATGCCCATGTGGGTGGGCGCTATGCCAATATCCACTATGATCATGATCCCAACATCGAAACCGCAGTTGAAATGCACTCGGCCTGGGGTACGTTCGAATGGGTTTTGACCGATGGGTTCGAACTGGGTCGCCGAGTAGGCGTCGTGGCAAACTCGGACGGGCACAAGGGCCGTCCCGGCGCCAGCTATCCCGGCGACAGCCTATTCGGGGCTTATGGCGGGTTGACCTGTTTCATAACCGCGGAAAACACCCGCGATGGCATCATGGAGGCACAACGCCGCCGCCATCACTATGCCACCACGGGCTGCCGGATGGCGATGGATGTGAAGGTCAGTTTCGATCAGGACAGCACGCTGTTCGAACGCAATCCCGTGGGTAATCCTGATACCCCGCGCCATAGTGTGCGCGAGGTGATGATGGGTGATATCGTCGAAACCCCGTCAAAAACCGCGCGCCTGTCACTGGATGTTCGGGCAGCAAAAGGCATCGAACGGATCGAGATCCGCAACGGTAAAAAGGTTCTGAAAACTCTGCGTCCTTATACCGAGGCCGATCTCGGCAATCGCATCCGCGTGCTTTGGAGCGGGGCTGAATATCGCGGCCGTGGCCGAAACACCACCTGGAATGGTCTGGCGACCCTGTCGGACGCTGTGATCAATTGGTTTGAAACGATTAACAAATGGAACCCGGACGCGCTGTTACAGCAGCGCAACTCCGGTCAGGTGATCTGGAAAACCATCACCACCGGTAATTTCATGGGCTTCGACATGCATGTGGACAACAACGAAGGCGAGTTGAAGATTACCACCAATCTGGGTGACATGATGACGGCGCTTTCCGATATCGGGCTGGAAGACATCCGCATGGATGCTGGCGGCCTGGAGCGCGAGATCAAGCTTTTCCGCCTGCCTGATGCTCCGTTAGATCGCAATATCACCGATGAAGTCGAAATCGATCTGCATGAGGAAGGCGATAACCAGATCTGGATCGCGGCCTATACCGAAGACGGGTTCCAGGCCTGGTCCAGCCCGGTCTACGTGGCCCGCGTTTGACGACGGCACCACTTACGTTGTCAAAACCCTCAGAGAAATTCAGCCTTCTGTCCGAGTTTCTCTTCGCTGAGGTCGTTACAAATAAAACAGCTGACATTTGTGCTTGCGCAGCGAAAGTCCACTTTGTTGCGCAACACAGTCGATTATCTGTTTGAATGCTTAGGGTTTCAACTTTTGTGCTAGCGTTGAACAGTTGCGAGTACTCGCACTTGGGTTTGCGGTTGAAAATGGAAGTGTGGACATGCTGACTGATCGATATGGACTGACGCTGACGACCAGCCTGCCGGAGGCGCGGGACGCCTATGTGACAGGGCTTGATCACATCCTTGCAGCAACGTTTGGTGCAAGCGATGCCTTTTCCACAGCCATAACGGCCGATCCCGACTTTGCCCTAGGTCACGTTGGGCTTGCTCGGGCTCGAATGTATGAGAGCGATATGCCTGGCGCTCAAGAGGCGATGGCGTCGGCCCGCGCCTGCGCGTCTGGGCTGACCGAGCGCGAGGAAGGCCATCTCGCGGTCTTCGATCTCTTGCTTCAGGGGCGTGTGTCCGAGGCACGAAGCGCAGTTCAGAAGCACGCTGCACATCACCCGCGCGATGTCCTTGTCGCGCAAATCTGTACCAACATTTTCGGCTTGATCGGGACATCTGGCGAACCCGGACGGGAAAGCGCGCAGCTTGCCTACACGACCAAACTGTTTGATGCCTTGGGCGAGGACTGGTGGATCATGAGTGTGCATGGTCAGGCGCTATGCGAGGTTGGACGGCTTGATGAGGCCATGTCCATGATGGATCGCTCGCTCGCCTTGAATAATTCAAATGCGAATGCGTCACATTTCAAAGCACACACGCTTTATGAACAGGGCTCTGGGGAGGTTGGTCGCACATACCTTGCCGACTGGATCGCGGAATACGATACCCGCTCATTGTTGCATGGCCACCTGAGCTGGCATCGCGCTCTATGGGCTTTGGAGCAGGAAGATGAGGCGGAGCTGTGGGCGATTTACGACGGCGCCATCGCGCCCACCGTGTCCCACTCGCTACCTATTAACGTTTTGACTGATGCTGCTGCACTTCTGTACCGATCCGAGATTGCCGGTTTAGACGTGGCACCCAAACTCTGGCGCGACCTGAGCGATTATGCATCACGGTTTTTTCCAAACCCGGGCATGAGTTTTGCGGATATTCATAGAGCGCTGGCCCATGCCATGGCTGGAGACGGAGAACGCCTTGCGGTCCTGACCGAAGCAAAGTCGGGTTTCGCGGCAGATCTTGTTCGCCCGGTGGCACGGGCTTGGGGTGCTATCACACGGCAAGATTGGACTGAGGCGCTGCAACAATTAACACCGGTCATGGCGGATCACGCCCGTCTTGGCGGCAGCCGCGCGCAGCGCGACCTTTTGGAACTGACTTATCTGAACCTGCTGTTGAAATCGGGCCATACTAACGAAGCTCATCGAACTATCACAGCGCGACGCCCGATCTTCAGCCAGACAGCGCCCGTTGTCGGCTTTGTCTGAACTCGCTGAGCTTCAGTTGATCAGCTCATCTGACAAAGCCCCCTTGAGCTGAATTGCGAACGACTGCTTAGTTCCCGGGCTTTGCCATAGGTTGCTGCTGTCTTATCCGACCGCGTGCAATCAGACACGCGGTCGGAGCCATAGTCGAGAGCAGAGTTTGCGACAGAACCGGTTAGTCGACCGCAAGCTCCGTAATCTCCCGACGGAAGGGCAGTGCATCTCCGATATCGGGGCCGTCCAGTTCGCGGGCATAGCGATGCCCTGCATAGGTTGCCCATGCGATCGGACCAGGGGCGTTAGCATCCCCCACCAGTTTGACAGATTTGATACCGGCATCTGCCCACTCGGCTTTGCGTTGCGACAGGTTTTCGAAGATGCGGTCATTGCCGACACGAGAGGCCACCATGACCACAGCGTCTGCCTCGATATTCCATGTCCGGTCGGTGTAGGTGCAGTTCGATACGACATGGTCCGCGCGTAGTTCGGTGATGCCCCGATTGAGGACAATCTCGACACCTGCCTCGACCAACCTTGGATGGATTGCGATTTGCTCCAGCGTGTTGTTCGTCCAGTCGCTGACATAGGCGGAAGGGGTGACAAGCGTCACTTGCGCGCCGTTCTTGGCCAAAAGTTCAGCCAAAACTCCACCCATGTAATAGTGGTCATCGTCATAAACCACCACGCGGCCTGATGGGATAGAGCCATCCATCAGATCATCCGGGGTATAGACCTTTGCGTCCTTTGCGATCGGCATTGGGACGACGTGTTGGCGGGACACTCCGTCACGGCGCCAGACCGAACCGGTGGCAACGCAAATATTCTCGAATCCGAACTCAAGTATGCTGTCGGCATCCAGCTCGCTTTCGCGGTAGATTTCGACATTGGGCCGTTGTTGCAGCTGATATTCGCGATAATCAACGACACGCCCCCAGGCGCTGAGCCCCGGCAGGGCGCGTTCGCGGGTGACGCGACCACCGATCACGTCGCGCGCTTCGGCCACGGCAACGTCGTAGCCACGGCGGCACAGGGCCCAAGCAGCCTCAAGCCCGGCAGGACCTGAGCCAACGATCAGTACGTTCGAGCTGTCGCCCTTTTCGTTCATCTTCTCGGGGTGCCAGCCTTTGCGCCATTCCTCCATGAATGTGGGGTTCTGCGTACAGCGGCTGATCGACATGGTCATGTCGCCGGTGATGCAGATGTTGCAACCAATGCATTCACGGATGTCGTCAATCCGGCCTTCTTCAATCTTCTTCGGCAGGAATGGGTCGGCAATCGACGGGCGGGCACAGCCAATGAAGTCCAACGTACCGGACTTGACCATCTTGGCCATCACGTCAGGCGAGGTGAACCGCCCTACCCCGACGATGGGTTTATCAGTCAGTTCATGGATGCCACGTACCAACTGTTCCTGTGCCGCCTCTTCCTTGAAGCGCGACGGACCCGAACAGTCCTCCCAAGTGCCCTGCGCCAGATCCCAGAGATCAGGCAGGTCCTTGTTCATCTCGATATAGTCGCGCACCTCGGCGTTCGAGAATCCAAGCTCACCGATGGTCTCGTCCAGCGACACCCGCAGTGTAATCGCCATCGTGTCGCCAACGGCGTCGCGCATGTCGGCGATGACCTCCTGGCTGAACCGGGCGCGATTTTCCAGAGAGCCACCATATTCATCGCCTCGCTGGTTTGTGGCACGGCTCAGGAAATGTTGGAAGATGCCGAACCCATGCGCGCCATAAAGGCAAATCAGATCAAAACCGGCCTCTTTGGACCGTTTGGCTGCGTTCACAAACCAACGGCGGAGGTCTTTGATGTCCTGTTTGTCCAGCGCACGGGCCTGAATGGGATCGTTGGTAAAAGTCCGGATCGGCAGAGCTGAAGGGGCCAGCGGCACCTCCTTGGTATAAAGGTTGGGGCCATTGATGCCGGAATAGGCCAACTGGATACCGGCCAGCGCGCCGTGGGTCTTCATCCGCTCGGACATTTTGCGCAACTGAGGGATGTCCTTGTCTTCCCACAGACGCAACTCGATGAACGGTGTGATTTCCGAAGTGTGGTGCATCTCGCACTGCTCGGTAAAGATCACGCCCCAGCCTCCCTCGGCCTTGATGCCTCGCATCGCGGCGGCTGCTGAGGGATCACGATAGCCGCCGCCGTTGCAATGCGGCACCTGATAGAATCGGTTCTTGGCAGTCAGCGGGCCGATTTTCATCGGCTCAAACAGAATGTCATAGCGTGGGTCGCGCATTGCTGGATCTCCCTTAGGCATCTGGCGGTTTTGCCCGTTTCCGGGTTGCGATTGTTAGAAACGCGGGGCATTTCACGCTGGATATACCCCCTATTTTCGACAATTATTGTATTTGAATGGTGATATAGGGGTATATACCCCCAAGGAGGTATAGAAACATGGGCAACACTCCGAGGCCTGACCTTCTGGCAGACGCAATCCTGTCCATCGGAGCCGATGGATTTGCACATCGGCTGCACTATTGGCTGAGCGCGTGCCTTCGAATCGACAACATGACCATCGTCGCGTTCTTCAAAAACCAACAACCAGAGGTCTTTCTGACACATGCCGCTGAACGACGCGTTTTTGAACGTATGGATAGCCACTATGTGACCGGGGCCTATCTGCTGGACCCGTTCTATTCCCTGCACGTCAACGGGGCGGCGGATGGGATGTATCGGCTGACCGACATCGCGCCGGACCAATTTCAACGTAATGAATACTACAAGTCCTATTATCAACGCACCACTTTGGCTGATGAGATCGCGTTCTTCTCGTCTCCATCGTCGGGCGTGTCGATTACTGTGTGTTTGGGTCGGGATGCGACGACTGGGTCAAAGTTCTCGGCGCGCGATCTGGATGAGGCCCGGCAGTTGGCCCCGGTTGTAAATGCGCTGGTCAGGCAGAACTGGTCGGAACTCACACCCAGAGACGAAGATATGCCTGAAGATGTTGTCGATCTGCTGCGTCACCGATTGTCCTCGGAGCTCGGCATCAGCCTAAGCGGAAGACAGGCCGAAATCGCACTATTGATCCTGCAAGGCCACTCGTCAGTTTCCATTGGCCTCACGCTTGGGATCAGCCCGCAAACGGTCAAGGTCATCCGCAAGCAGCTTTACAGGAAATGCCAGATCTCCTCGCAAGGAGAGCTATTTTATCTGATCGCGCCTTACCTGTCTGACCAAAGCCAACAGCAAGCAATCAAAGCCTAAATCCCGGCGGATTAGTCAAAGCCTAATTAAGGGTAAGTTAGACAATAATTTCGCCGATTCCCAACTTGTGGGACCTTGTCCACGAAACGCGCAAGGCGTGCTGGACCGGCACGGAAAGCTGCAACCCCGAGGTGACCGTCGTCCGCGCACGGGTCAACCGGTCGGTTGTAAGCTGACCCCCGATTTTTGGTGGCTGCAGGAACGTTCTTCACTGGAACCAACTGTCAAACCCGATCCGGCACAGCCACGAAATTACCGTCCTTCAGGGCCGGATTGAGTTAAAACTAGAGGGAACCGACATATGCCCATCGAAAAAACGGACACGCTGGTTGTTGGCGGCGGACAAGCCGGAATCGCGCTGAGCGAGCATCTGGGAAACAACAATGTTCCGCATATCATCCTGGAAAAGAACCGTACGGCCGAGGCATGGCGCACAGGTCGCTGGGATGCTCTGGTTGCCAACGGCCCCGCCTGGCATGATCGCTTTCCGAGTCTGCTGTTCAACGGCGACGATCCGGATGCGTTCGTATCAAAGAACCGGGTCGCCGAATATCTGGTCGAATATGCCGATATGGTAAATGCCCCGATCCGCGAAGGCGTCGAAGCCCTGAAGGCCGAACGCATTCCCGGTGAAGGAGGCTTCCGCGTCGAAACCTCTGCCGGTGAAATCCATGCGAAACGCATCGTTGCAGCCACCGGTGCCTTCCAGCATCCGGTCATACCGCCGATCGTACCGGAGATGGCGGGCGTCGATCAGATTCACTCCTTCTACTACAAGAACCCCGATCAGCTAGCCGAGGGGGCCGTGATGGTTGTCGGCGCTGGGTCCTCAGGCGCGCAGATCGCGGATGAGCTGAACCGGGCCGGCCGCAAGGTATTCCTGTCAGTTGGCCCGCATGACCGGCCGCCACGTCGCTACCGTGGCCGTGACTTTGTATGGTGGCTGGGCGTTCTGGGTCTGTGGGACATGGCCGCAATGAAGCCGGGCACAGAACATGTGACCATCTCGGTCAGCGGCGCCTATGGTGGACACACAATGGACTTCCGCCGTTTAGGCAATGAAGGCGTCACTTTGGCCGGTCTGACCAAGAGCTTTGGAAATGGCGTTCTGAGCTTTGCCGACGACCTGCAGCGCAATGTGGCCGCCGGCGACGCCAACTATCATGAGATGCTGGATCTGGCGGACGCCTATGTGGAACGCACCGGCCTGAACCTGCCAGAAGAGCCCGAAGCGCGCGAAGCCTTTGCCGACCCGGACAGCCTGGCCAACCCGCTCAGCTCGATTGACTTCGCCAAAGAAGGCATCAGCACTATCATCTGGGCCACGGGCTTCCGTCAGGATTTCAGCTGGATTAAGGCCGACGCATTCGACGACAAGGGCGCGCCAATTCACCAGCGTGGCGTGTCAGTCGAGCCGGACGTTTATTTCCTTGGCCTGCCGTGGCAGTCGCGCCGTGGCTCGACCTTCCTTTGGGGGGTCTGGCATGACGCCAAGTACATCGCCGATCAGATCGCGATCCAGCGGGCCTATGCCGACTATGATGGCGAAGCCGCCATCATCGCCCCCGCAGCAGAATAAGAAGACAGGATTCAGAAATGGCGCATACACGCATACGCAAATTCAATACCTCGGACACTTACCCAGAGCAAAATCTGGACAACGACCTGTGTCAGGCCGTTGTCACGCAGGGCGGCAAGACCGTCTATTTGCGCGGTCAGTGCCCGCAGAATCTGGACGATGCGGTCAATATCGACAGCCATGATCCTGTCGAACAGACCCACAAAGTGATGCAGAATATCAGACAGCTGATCGAAGAGGCCGGCGGCTCAATGGAGCATCTGGTCAAGGTCGTCGTCTATGTCACCGATGTCCGTCACCGCGAGGCCGTCTATCGCACCATGGGCGAGTATATCAAAGGGGTTCACCCCTGCTCGACCGGCCTCGTCGTTCAGGCGCTGGCCCGTCCTGAATGGCTGGTTGAAATCGACGGTACTGCTGTCATTCCCGATTGATCCAATTGATCAATCCAACCGGACCGCGCCCCCCTTCTCCCCTTAAAGGCGCGGTCCGGTATTTGTGTTTAATAGGAGAGCCGAATGA
This sequence comes from Ruegeria sp. BJ6, assembly GCF_056537885.1. Taxonomy (NCBI): domain Bacteria; kingdom Pseudomonadati; phylum Pseudomonadota; class Alphaproteobacteria; order Rhodobacterales; family Roseobacteraceae; genus Ruegeria; species Ruegeria sp. BJ6. The sequence goes on from NZ_JBQFSG010000009.1 coordinate 201,272, forward strand.
CTTTTTCTCTGGTTGCCCGTTGCGCTGATACCGGCATGTTCGGTCTGGCGATTTCGTCTTCCTCCCCTGCTGTGGCCGCGCGTTGTTCCTTTGCCCGCGCCGGTGTCGGGGCTGTGGCATCGCAAAACGTGACCGATCCCAGACTTGGCCCGCTGACGCTGGACCTGATGGAAGGGGGAAAAACTGCGCCCGAGGCCATCGAATCGATGACCGCCCAGGCAAATTTCATCGAATACCGTCAGGTTTTGGCCGTGGATATTGCCGGACGTACCGCGATTCACTCCGGCCCCAACAGTCTCGGCATCTGGACACAGGCGCAGGCGGAAAACGTCGCTTCGGGTGGTAACCTTCTGGATAATGAAGGTATCCCGCAAGCCATTGTCGATGGGTTCCTGTCGGCCTCAGGCCATATCGGCGACCGCTTGATCGCTGCCATGCGTGCTGGCTTGGCCGCGGGGGGCGAAGCAGGCCCCATACACTCTGCAGGAATGAAGATCGTAGACAAGGTCAGCTGGCCTGTGGCCGATCTGCGCTGCGACTGGACCGAGGACTGCCCGATTGAGGCCATCGCAACCGCCTGGGACATCTACAAACCTCAGCTCGACGCATACATCCAGCGCGCGCTCGACCCGCGCGAGGCGCCATCCTACGGCGTCCCCGGCGACGAATAATCAGGGAGACACACCATGTTGGACTACTCGCATGAAGATTGGAAAAGCCGTGCCGCCGGCCTGTCGTTTCGCGGTCAGGCGTTCATTGATGGCAAGTTTGTCGATGCTGCATCGGGCAAGACCTTTGACAACATCAACCCGGCCACCGGCGCAATTCTGAACACGGTCGCCGAATGCGACGAGGAAGACGTCAACCGCGCCGTCGCCGCAGCACGTACTGCCTTCGAAGACGGTCGATGGTCGGACATGGCACCAGGTGACCGCAAGGCAGTGATGCTGAAACTGGCTGACCTGATCCGCGAAAACCTTGAAGAGATGGCGCTACTGGACAGTCTTGATATGGGCAAGCTGGTGACGGATGCGGTCACCGTAGATGCGCCCGGCTCAGCGCATTTCTTCCAGTGGTATGCGGAATCCATCGACAAGGTGTTTGACGAGGTCGCCCCCACCGGACCCGGCGATTTAGCGCTGGTCAAGCGTGTGCCCTTGGGCGTCGTTGGTGCGGTGACACCGTGGAATTTTCCGTTGGACATGGCCACCTGGAAGGCCGCCGCCGCGCTGGCCGCTGGCAATTCGGTCGTGCTGAAACCAGCCGAACAATCGCCCTTGTCCGCGCTGCGTCTGGCTGAGCTGGCGGCCGAGGCTGGTATCCCGGATGGTGTCTTCAACGTGGTGCCGGGCTTTGGTGTGACAGCGGGTAAGGCTCTGGGTCTGCACATGGATGTTGATTGTCTGGCCTTCACCGGCTCGACTGGAATCGGCAAGATGTTCATGCAGTATTCGGGCCAGTCGAACCTGAAGCAAGTCTGGCCGGAAACCGGTGGCAAAAGCCCCAATCTGGTCTTTGCCGATTGCGAGGATCTGGACGCCGCCGCCGATATGGCTGCCTTTGGTATCTTCTTCAATCAGGGCGAGGTCTGCTCGGCCAACTCGCGGCTCTATGTCGAACGCTCGATCAAGGACGCATTCGTTGAAAAGCTGATTGCCCGTGCGCAGGGGACCCAGCCGGGCGACCCGCTGGACCCTGCTTCGAAAATGGGGGCCATCGTTGACGAAAAGCAGACGCAGGGCATCATGCGTTTTATCGAAGAAGGCAAAAAGTCGGCAAATCTGGTTGCTGGTGGTGAACGTGTCACAATCGACGGCAAAGGTTGCTTTGTCCAACCGACCATTTTTGACGACGTCAGCCACGACAACCCGCTGGCACGCGATGAAATCTTCGGCCCCGTCCTGTCGGTCATCCCGTTCGACAGCGAGGATGAGGCAGTAGCCATGGCAAATGACTCGATCTACGGTCTGGCGGCCTCGGTCTGGACAGACAACCTCAGCCGTGCCTGCCGGGTGTCGGACAAGCTGATGGTGGGTACTGTCTCGGTCAACACCGTCGATGCCCTGTCTGCCCAAACACCGTTCGGCGGCATGAAACAGTCAGGCTTCGGGCGGGATTTGTCATTGCACTCGCTTGAAAAGTATACTGCTTTGAAGACCACGTGGATCAAGTACAGGGCTTGATCCCCAACGACGCGGGGATGCCAGTTTGCCTTTCAGGTACACGCTACGCCAACTTGAGTATTTTGTGGCCGTCGGAAAGGCAGGCAGCATCGCCGCCGCCAGTGATAAGTTGAACGTCTCATCGCCGTCGATATCGGCGGCGATCAACCAGCTTGAAGTAGAGTTCGGCGTAAACCTCTTTGTCCGAGAACACGCCCGCGGTCTGTCGCTGACCAAGGCCGGACACAAGTTCATGGAACGAACGGAATTCGTTCTGCGTGAGGCCGAGTTGCTGGCTACGCTCGCCGGGGAAATCACCGGCAAGGTTCAGGGTATCCTATCGGTCGGCTGCCTGATGACTTTTGCGCAAATTGTCTTGCCGGGGCTGCGGCGCGAGTTCGAAAACACATATCCCGAAGTCCGGATAGAACAACGCGAGCTCAATCAGGCCGAAATCTTCAGTCAGTTGCGGCGGGCCGAGTTGGACATTGCCTTGACCTATGATCTGGATATTCCTGCCGATCTTGAATTTCGGCCACTTTATGGACTGCCCCCTTACGTCGTTCTGGGCGAGGGCCACCCGCTGGCCGACCGGGCAGAATTGACGATTCCTGACCTTCAGGACAGTCCAATGGTGCTGTTGGACCTGCCGTTCAGCGGAGAATATTTCCTTTCGTTTTTTCGCGATGCCAACATCAAACCAAACATTGCCGAGCGTACCTCGGACATGTCGGTGATGCGCTCACTGGTGGCCAATGGGTTTGGGTTTTCCATCGCAAATATCCGTCCCCTGAATGTACTGTCGCCGGATGGTAAAAAGCTGATCTTTGTGCCTTTGGCCGGCGACCTCAGGCCGATGCATCTCGGCCTGCTCAGGGCGCGAACGGAAAATGAAACCAACACGATGCGGGCGTTTATTCAGCATTGCGAGCAAGCGGTGAACTCTGGCACCCTTCCGGGCCTTTACACGTTGAATGCCGACTAAAAACTGCTTCGATTTCTCCTAACCACTGCTTCGCCATTCCCGGATTTATGTTTTTAACGGGTCGTATAGGCTGACTGTAACTCAGATTATGCATTCGAACTGCAGGTACATAAAGTATGGCGTCTTCACTGGAAATCCTGGAAAAGCTGATCGGTTTCGATACCGTCAGCAAGAACTCGAACCTCGATCTGGCCAGCTATGTCGAAACATTCCTTAAGACCCGCGGTTTCGAGGTTCATCGCATCACCGACCCCGGTGGCGAGAAGACCGGACTTTATGCAGAAATGGGGCCAAAAGGCGATGGCGTGCTGTTGTCCGCCCATACCGATGTTGTTCCGGTCGAGGGGCAGAGCTGGACCAAAGATCCGTTCAGCCTGACGCGCGAGGGCAACCGCCTCTATGGGCGTGGCACCACCGATATGAAGGGATATGTGGCCTCGGTCATGGCGCTGGCAGACCGGGCGGCGAAGTCGAGCTTGCGTGAACCGCTGAAGATTGCGCTGTCATATGACGAAGAAGTCGGATGCGTCGGCATTCAGCATATGCTGGATCGTCTGGCCCCGATGCTGGGCCAGCCGCGCGCCTGCTTTGTGGGGGAGCCCACCGAAATGCAGGTGGCGATCGGGCACAAAGGTAAGGCCGCGTTGCGGGCCTTGTGCCATGGACAAAGCGGGCATTCAGCGCTGGCCCCGAAATTCGTCAACGCGCTGCATCTGGCAACGGATTTCGTGAATGAGCTGCGGAGTCTGCAAAAGACCTTTGCCGAAAGCGGTAACAGCGATCCGGCCTATTCCGTTCCCTACACAACCTTCCACGTTGGTATGTTGTCCGGCGGTAAGGCGCTGAACATCGTTCCGGACCGCGCGGAACTGACGTTTGAATACCGGCATCTGGCTGCGGATCGAGGGAAAGACATTCTTAGCCAGATACAAGACGCGGCGCACAGGGTTGGCGCAGAGTATGAAAACATCTGCCCTGAGGCGCGGGTCGAGATCGAACAGTACAACGCTTATCCCGGGCTGGATATATCCGAGACGGACGCAGTGATCGGTTATGCCCAGAAGCTGGCGCAGAGCAACTCGACAACCAAGGTCGCATTTGGCACCGAGGCTGGATTCTTTAGCGAGCTGGGAATTCCCACAGTTGTCTGCGGCCCCGGGTCAATGGAGAAACAAGGCCACAAACCGGATGAGCATCTGGATCTCGGGCAGCTCAATGCCTGTGATGCAATGATGGACCGCATCCTTGAAGATATCAGTTACTGAGGCCGACGATGGAATTGCTTCAAGAGCTCACATTTTCTGATGGGGTTGGTCTGTTGGGTTCGGCGATTATCGTATGCGTCTATTATCTGGCGACGCGGAACGTCCTTCCTGCGAACAAGATACCCTTCAATGCCTGGAACATTCTGGGGGGATCGCTGGTCATGATCTCGCTGGCCCATCGGCCCAATCCGGGTGCGATCGTCATCGAAGTGATGTTCTTGTTTATCGCCGTACTGGCCGTCTTTCGTAATTTACACGGCGCAGAGTAACCTGCGCCGTGTAAACATCATGCTGAAATCATATAAAACTTGCGCAAAGTCTTTGTGATTTCCCAAGTGCAAGGCGTGCCTTTGGGGATGAAAAAGGTATCTCCCGCGTTAAAGGTCTGCGCTGCACCATCCGAACTAGTCAGTGTGACCGACCCCGAGATAACGGTCATCATTTCATCCACCGGATAGGCTTCGATCTCTTCACGGCACGGCGCGCATTCCCACACACCGACTGAAATACTTTCGTCCTGACTTTCAAAAAAGCTGCTGATCGTCTCTGCCTTGTCCGCGGTGGTAAAATCACCTTCGGCTACAAGCGAAGACGCGACAAAGCCGGTTTCGGGGTGGCCGTCAGCCAGCAAACGAATAGGTTTGTTCATGTGTTCCTCCTTCTTCAGGCCAGTGGCATTGGCAGGAATTGCGGCACGTGCTGCTCGACGCTATCCAGTTCGCGCGCCCAGCGGTGTCCTGCGTGAACGGCGGCGGCGATAATCGAGGGCGCTTCGCAGTCGCCGATACGGGTGACGGATTTGATACCAGCATCCGCCCAGTCGCCTTCGCGCGCCATCAGCTCCTGATAGACACCATCATTGGGGCTTTTGGACGTCAGCACAACCGCCGTTCCCAGCGGCAGTTCCATTCCCTCGCCACCATGGACGCAGGCAAATTCGATCTTGTCCGCATGAACCGCCTTGAGGGATTTCAGGCGCTCAATCCGAATACCCAGCTCCATCAGACGGGCGATGACCTTGTGCTGTTCCATTGTCAGCGCAAGATACGGAGCGACTTCGGAGGCCGGGATCACATAGGTAACATCATGCCCATCTTTGACCAGCTTTTCCGCGATCACATTGCCCAGATAAGCGCCGTCTTCGTCATAAATCACGACCGGCCCGTTTACCTCTGCCCCGTCCATGATGTCGTCCGGGGTCAGAACATTTGCCTCATCACCCTTCAGCACCGGCGTCAGGTTGAACCGGCCCACACCATCACGACGCCACGTGGCACCAGTCGCGATCACCACATGTTCCATCCCGAATTCCAGAATATCGCCCGCTTGCAGCGGCGACTCGGTATAGAGGTTCACGTTGCCCAATTGCTGCAACGCATACAGGCGATAATCGGCGACCCGGATCCACTCGGACAGGCCCGGCATGTTCGCTTCTCGCTTGACCCGGCCGCCTAGTTCCTCACGCGCATCTGCCACGGTCACTTCATAACCCCGTTTGGACAGGATGTTGGCGCATTCCAGACCGGCGGGACCACCGCCCACAATCAGGATGTTGTCGTCCGATCCTTTCGCGGGCACTTTTTCCGGGTGCCAGCCACGGCGGTATTCATCCATGATGGTTGGGTTCTGCGTGCAGCGCATCGGCGCATAGGACATCTCGCCCGAGGCGCAGATATTACAGCCGATACATTCGCGGATATCATCGACGCGACCCTCGTCGATTTTTGTCGGGATGAACGGATCGGCAATCGAAGGGCGCGCCACACCCACCAGATCCAGCACGCCGCGCCGTACCTGAGACAGCATCGTATCTGGCGATGTAAAGCGACCCACACTGACCACCGGCTTGTCCACGACGCCTTTGACAAAAGCTATCTGTTCTTCCTGAAAGCCTTCCTTGGAAAACCGCGAGGTTTGGCTGTCCTCGGGCCAGTCGGTGATGTTCACATCCCACAGGTCGGGGATGTCTTTTAGCATCTCGACCAGCTCCTTGCCCTGAACCATATCGCCGTCGATCTCGTTAACGCCAAAACGGAATGCGACAGCACATTTGTCACCGATGGCGTCTTTCATGCCTTCCAGAACCTCACGCAGCAGGCGTGCGCGGTTTTCCAGACTGCCGCCATACTCATCAATCCTTGTATTATAGCTGGGCTGAAGGAATTGACTGAAGATCGACAAACCGTGCCCGGCATAAGCATAGACGATGTCAAATCCCGCCTTCTGGGCGCGCACCGCCGCAGCAATATGCTGCTCGCGCACGGTTTTGATGTCCTGTTTGTCCATCATTCTGGACTGAAACGGCTCGACCGATTCCAGCGTCAGGCGCGAGGTCGGTCCCAACGGCGGAGTACGCGACGCCCGGTTGCCAGCGGCCAGGCCAACATGGCCCAACTCAACCCCGGCCAGCGCGCCATGTCGATGGACAGCTTCGGGCATGCGCGAGATTCGTTTGATGTCTTCGTCATTCCAAAGGTGCAGCGAAGGGAATGGCCAGAACTCGGTGGTATTGCCGATCTCGGCGATTTCGGTACAGACGACGCCCCAGCCACCTTCGGCCTTCATTTCACGCATCCGCGTGTTGGCATCGGGGGCGTTGTCGGAGGTACCGGAACAATGCGGCACCTGATAGAACCGGTTCTTCGTTGTAACAGGTCCGATTTTAACGGGTTCGAACAGAACGTCGTAACGGGGATCTCTTGGCATGGCTGGCCTCCCTGGCTTGCAGAAACGCAACCTTTCCTATGGCTTGGCCAATGGGCGGGTTGGCAATATGATTGCCAAAAGTCTAACGAGACCCGACCGGGAGCATAGTGTCCCTAAAGGGACATATCCAAAGCGGACCATGGCAGAATCCCAACAAGTCCCCTCCCCCAAAACCACGCTACCTGACCTATCAGAGGCGGTGCAAACCTGCGGCACCGAGGGATTCCAGTCGGCATTAAGCGAGGCGATCGCCACCTTTCTCGGGGCCGAAAGCCGTGGGGTGCTGCAATATTCCCGCTATGCGCTGCCGCATTACCTTGTGCGCAATCATGTGCCCGAGGATGAGATCGACTTTTATCTGGCTGGTGCTTACCGCTTTGACCCGTTTTTTCGGCACTGGCGCGAACATCAGGTGAATGGCGTGCTGAGTTTAGGCGAACTCAGCGGCGCAGAGGGGCGGGTCGGCGAAAAGGCCCGCGTCTATATCGTGCGCTTTCAGCCCCAGACCGGCATGGCGGATGAAATCGCGGTGCTGTGCCCCAAGATCGGCGGGGCGGTGGACAACTATTTCTTTCTACGCGGCACGCCGTTTTCTCAGGATGAGATGGACATGCTTCGGGCCCTGTACCCCACCATCCGTGCTCTGCATGATCTGAACCAGCGCCTGATCCTCAAGGCACTGGGGGAAGGCGCCACGCAAATCACCGGCTTCCCCGAAGCCGATGCCTTTGCCATCGATGATAGCCAAGGCCGACAGAGCTTTGTCAGCAGCAACTGGCAACAGCTTGTCGGGCAGACAATTGCGCTGTCGGATGCGGTCAGTCACGCCCGGCAGGCCGCGCCGGGGCAGCCTCGGATCGTTGGCACGGCGTATGTTGTTTCAGAAAGGCTGGGTGCGGATTTCCCGCCTGCACCAAATGGCCGGATCACGTTCATCATTCAGCGTCCAATGGCGTCGTCGTCACTGGTGTTATCCGATGTCATCGAAAGCCTGTTTGCAAATCGCCTGACACAGCGCGAGATTTCGATCTGCCATCTGGCCTTGCGTGGATTTCCCTCAGCCTCAATCGCAGAACAGCTGGGCATTGCGGTGGGCACGGTCAAAAATCATCGCAAGAGTATCTATCGTAAACTCGACATCACCACCGAGCGCGAACTCTTCTTGCTGGTGCTCAACCATGTCGGCGCAAAATCCGAATAAAAAATCCGGGCAGACGGACTGCCCGGATAAGATGTGCGTCACGCACGGGGAGTTTTACTTTTTCAAGTTCGTCCAGATCTGGTCATAGACGGCCTGAACCTCTTCACTGCAAACCTCGATAAAGACACCGGGCCCAACATTGTCATGCGGGTTCTTTTCCGGCTGTGCAGCCAGATCCGGATCAAGGAATTCCTCCACATCTTTTACACCGGCATTGTAGCGGGCAAAATTGGTGACAGCTGCGATGTTTTCCGGCTCTAGCAGGAAGTCCATGAATTTCAGTGCGTTTTCGCGGTTGGGTGCGTCTTTCAGCAGAACGACGTTGTCCATCCACGCGACATAGCCCTGCGTCGGGAAGGCGTATTCAACATTAGCACCCTCTTCCCGGGCCTTGGCAGAGAAACCGTCATAAATCTGACCAGCCGCCGCGTCACCCGAGACCAAAACCTCTTTCGCGGTATCCGAGTTGAACGAGGTCCAATGTTGCTTGGCCTCCTGCAACAGAGCGTTCAGGGCCTTTAGCTGCTCACGGTCGCTCGAACATTGCGGGATGCCCAGATGCAGCGAGGCCATGACCATAATCTCGCCCTGCGCGTCCAGCATGTTGATGCGGCCCTGCAATTCGGCGGGAGGGTTGAACAGGATGTCGGTGGTTTGAATGTCGCCATCATAGACATCCCGGTTCACGGCGAAACTGGTTGAGCCCCACTGATACGGGATCGAGTGCTTTCGGCCCGGATCAAAGCTGGGATCGGCCCATTCGGGTTCGATATTGCCTTTGTTTTTCAACTCGCCGTCTTCGATTGTGTCCAGCATCCCTTCACCGGTCATGATCGAAACCATGTAATCTCCCGGAACGGCCACGTCATAGGTTCCGATCGCACCGGCCTTGAGCGAGGCCAGCATGGATTCATTTGAATCGTAGGTATCCATGGTCACGTTGATGCCGGTCTCATCAGTGAACTTTTCCAGCAGTTCCTGCGGCATGTATTCGAACCAGTGGTACAGAACCAGTTCGCCTTCCGCTGCGGCAGTGTTCGCACCCAGTGTCAGAGCAAGCGCTGCGACGCCACTTTTCATCATATGTTTCATCGTTCTCTCCATCTGTTGGTTTTATTTGGTATTGTCGGTTTTGCTGACGAAATAGCTGATCGTGACCATGACGATGGACACGCCCAGCAACATGGTCGAAATCGCCATGATATTGGGTTTGATCCCCTGCTTTACCGAACCGAAGATCGCCGTCGGCAGGGTTTCGACACCCGCGCCTTTGACGAAATTGGTGATGATGAAATCGTCCAGGCTAACGATGAAGGCCAGCAGGAAGCCCGAGATGATACCCGGCATCATCAGCGGTAGCAGGATCTTGGTGAACGCCTGCCGCTTGGTGGCATACAAATCCTGCGCGGCCTGCTCATAGCTGTCCTCGATCCCCTGCATCCGGGCCGAGATCGGCAAATAGGCAAAGGGAATGCAGAAGGCGATATGGGCCAGCAGGATGGTCATGATGCCGCGATCAAACCCGATCGAGTTGAAGAAGATCAGGGTTGCAACAGCAGTCACGATCTCGGGCACCATCAGCGGTAGACTGATCAGACCAAAGGACACGGTGCGCAGCTTGAACTTGCCGCCCCGGACCATGCCGGTCGCTGCCAGCGTAGCGATCGAGGTCGACACCGTGGCTGCAACGATTGCAATGATAAAACTGTTCTTGGCGGCCTGTTTGAACTTTTCGCTTTCGGGCCCGGTAAAGACATCCGCGTACCAGCGTAGCGACACACCTTCCCAATTCGTTAGCGATTGCGAGGCGTTGAAGCTGTAGATCGTCACCACAAGCAGCGGTGCGTACAGCACGACCAGACACAGTAGGGTGATACCTTTGAAGCCGGTGTAGGATTTGATGTCGAATTGTTTGCTCGCCATGATTTATCCCTCCGCTTTTTCGGCTTTGGCCTGTTGCCGTGCGAACAGCATCAACAGGATCAGAACCATGGTCAGCAGGATCATCGACGCTGCCGCGCCAAACGGCCAGTTACCCGCATTGCCCTTGAACTGTTCCTCGATCAGCGAGCCAATCATGAAGTTCTTGGCGCCGCCCAGCAGGTCGGGGGCAAGGAACGAACCCATCGATGGAACGAAGACCAGAATACATCCCGCGATGACACCCGGCTTGACCGCGGGCAACAGAATGCGCCGCAACGTGGTCCACTTGGTGGCATAGAGGTCGGCCGCAGCCTCACTCAGCGCGAAGTTATAGCGTTCCACCGCCGCATAAATCGGCAGCACCATGAAGGGCAGATAGGAATAGAACAGGCCCAACTGCACCGCAAAGTTGGTGTTGACGATTTGCAATGGGCTGTCGATCAGGCCGATGTTGATCAGGAAGTCATTCAGCGGACCCTGATCGCGCAGCAGGAATTTCATCGACACGGTCCGGATCAACAGGTTCACCCAATAGGGAATGGTGATCAGGAATACCCAGATCGGTCGCATGTTTTCAGACCGCGTGGCAATGAAGTAGGCCGTCGGGAAGCCGATCACGAGACTGAGTAGCGTCGCCGCGCCTGCCTGCCAGATCGAACGCCAGAAGATGGTGATATAGGTCCACTCGATCTTGGGGGGATCATCCCCAAACAGTCCGCGATCAAAGAAGAACTGATCATAGGCGGCCAGTGAGAATTCCCAGATCACACCGCCTCGGAACTCTTTCGTCAGGAAAGAGTAGATCAGCATCATGAAGACCGGGGCCAGCACCAGGATGGACAAGGTCACCCATGCGGGTAATAACAGCCATGTGCGGGCCTCTTTATAGGTGTCGGTCGTTGCGCTGCCGCCGCTTGCTGCACCTGCTGCCATCAGTCCACCAGGAGGCGCGCGGCCCCCAGCTCCATGTTGACGAACATTTCTGTGCCCGGCTCAAAAATGCGCTTGTTGCCTCGATCGGAATTCGATGTGCGGACCACGAAATCCGGACCTTCGTCCAGATGCACGATTGTGGTGATGTCGGTGCCGACAAAGATGTTGTCCTTGACCCGTCCGTGCAGGCCCTCGGTTTCAACCGGCTCGGCAGACATGTACAGGCGTTCGGGCCGGATCGACATGTGTACCTTGGACCCGACACCGACGCCATCAACAGCGTTGCAGGTCAGTTCATGGCCACCGCCAAGGTGGCAGGTAGCACGCCCGTTTTCGATACCATCAACAGAAACTTCCAGTAGGTTTGTTTCGCCGATGAAGTCCGCCACAAACATGTTGTGCGGACGCTCATAAATATCCGTTGGGGCGCCTAGTTGCTGCATCTCGCCCGCCGACATAACGGCGATGCGATCAGACATGGTCAGGGCTTCTTCCTGATCGTGGGTCACGAAGATGAAGGTAATACCGGTTTCGCGCTGCAATTGCTTCAGCTCAAGCTGCATCGCCTTGCGCAACTTGAGATCCAGCGCCGACAACGGTTCATCCAACAACAGCACTTTCGGTTGTGGTGCCAGCGCGCGGGCCAATGCCACACGCTGTTGCTGGCCACCTGAAAGCTGACTGGGTTTACGTGCCGAGAACTGGCTCAGTTGCACCAGTTCCAGCATCTCTCCGGCTTTGGTACGCGCCTCGGATTTCGAAGCGCCGCGCATTTCCAAACCAAAGGCCACGTTGTCCAGAATGGTCATATGCGGAAACAACGCATAGTTCTGGAACACCGTGTTCACCGGACGCTTGTTCGGCGGCAGACTCTCGATCTCGTCGCCATAGAGGAAGATTGCACCTTCGGTCACATCTTCGAACCCGGCAATCATCCGCAACAAAGTGGTCTTGCCGCAGCCCGAAGGCCCCAGAAGTGTAAAGAACTCGTTGTCCATGATTGACAGTGAGATCTTTTTTAGCGCCGTAAAGTCGCCATAGCGTTTAACCGCATCCCGCACGTCAATCGCGACATTTTCCTTGTTAGACACGTCCGCCTCCCTAAGCATCGCGAAGATTGGGCCGGTTATATACGTGGAGGGCAGTCCGCTGAATTATTGAGTTCCTCATCAAACATTAGGCTAATCCTAATCATTTACATTTTTTTGTTTTAAAACATTATTTTACGCTAGTTTTGCATCCACTCCGCCGCCCTGAATTTGACCATCGGCGTAAACACTCGGTCCACTGCTTCGACAACTCCTAATCAAAGCAACGGAAAGACCGTCTTTAGATAGCGGATCACGTCCAGTAAGCCTGACCCCAATTCAGTCTTTTGAAATCGATGAGCAATGTCCCAGTTCCGAACCGAAACAGATTCAATCGGCCCTATCGAGTTGCCAGCATCATGCCTCTACGGAATTCAGACCGAGCGCGCGCGCCGGAACTTTCCGATCACCGGTGTACCGCTGTCTCAGTTTTCAAACCTTGTCTCAGCGCTGGCGATGGTAAAAAGCGCAGCGGCGCAGGCAAACGGAGAGATTGGCGGCATCGAAGTGAAAAAGGCGCAGGCCATTGTTGAAACATGCGACGAAATCATTGCCGGGCAGCACCACGATCACTTCGTGGTCGATATGATTCAGGGCGGGGCCGGAACCTCGACTAACATGAACGCCAATGAGGTGATTGCAAATCTGGCTCTACAGAAACTTGGCCACCCGCCTGGCGCCTATCAACATCTGCATCCCAATGATGACGTCAATCACGGACAATCCACCAATGACGTTTATCCGACTGCAGTTCGGTTGGCAGTTCTGTTCCACGTAGCTCCGTTGTGCGCTGCCTTGTCAGGGCTTCAGTCCGCATTCGAAGACCGTGCCAGTGCTTTCGCGGACATAGCCAAGGTCGGCCGCACACAGTTGCAGGACGCCGTACCGATGTCGCTGGGCGCAGAGTTTAAGGCCTTTGCCGTGAACGTGGGAGAGGACATTGACCGCATTCACGAGATTGGCAAGCTGCTGACCGAAATCAACCTTGGCGGCACCGCGATCGGTACGCGCGTCAACGCCGAACCCGGCTATGACACACGTGCAGTGGCCCATCTGGCCGAAATCTCAGGGTTCGATCTCAGGCAAGCAAGTGATCTGATCGAGGCGTCTTCGGACCTGGGCGGCTTTGTTACCTTTTCGGGTATCCTGAAGCGGGTGGCAGTGAAATTGTCCAAGATATGCAATGATTTGCGCTTACTGTCTTCTGGCCCTCGCGCTGGGTTAGGAGAAATCATCCTCCCTGCTGTTCAAGCAGGTTCGTCGATCATGCCCGGCAAGGTGAATCCGGTGATCCCTGAGATGGTCAATCAGGTTTGCTATCAGGTCATCGGCAACGATCTGACTGTGACTATGGCCGCTGAGTCCGGACAGTTGCAACTGAACGCGATGGAGCCTGTCGTTACCTACAACCTTCTGACATCACTAAAGATTCTGACCAACAGCATCCACGCTCTGACAGAAAAATGTGTTCAGGGAATTCAGGCGGATGCAGGGCGTTGTGCAGCACAACTGGACAACAGTCTGGTGCTTGCAACCGCCCTTACCCCGCACATTGGATATGATGCTGCTGCGCACATCGCCAAACAGGCTTTGTTCACCGGCAAGTCGATCCGTGAAATAGCCTCGGATTGTGGGCTGGTGCCCACCGAAAAACTGGATAGCATCCTGTCACCGTCAAACATGATTAATCAGGAAGTGCTCTCATGAATCGATTGTATTTTTCACCAGCCTCGCCCTTCGCCCGCAAGGTCAGAGTTGCCGTTCTCGAAAAGGGCGTCGAAAACCTTGTTGAAGAGGTCGAAGTTGCGACCTCTCCTGTCGACACCAACGCCGAACTCGCGGCGCGTAATCCGCTGGGCAAGTTGCCATGCCTTCAGCGATCCGACGGTCGCGTAATCTACGACAGCCGAGCGATCCTGCGATTTGTTGACAGCCTGAAACCGGACGCCCCCCTTTATGAAAAGGGTGATGCAGAGTTCGACCGGCTGACCATCGAAAGCCTTGCCGAAGGCGTAATTGAGGCGGCTTTGTTATGCGTTTATGAGCGGCGGGTCCGACCAGAGGATCAGGTGTCTCAGGCCTGGCTTGATGCGCAAGCGGAAAAGGCAAACCGTGCCCTTGATTGGTTCGAAGCACATGTCTCTGATACACTGGAGTCCAACTTCGACGCCGCCTGTATCGGGCTGGCCTGCGCGTTGGGCTATCTCGATTTCCGTCAACCCATCGGGGACTGGCGCCACGGTCGCCCGCAGCTTACCGCTTGGTACGAAACGGTATCCGGGCGTCCATCCCTTGTACAAACCCAACCAAGTTAACCAGAGGAGAACGCGATGAAGGTACTCGTGCCTGTCAAACGCGTGATTGACTATAATGTGAAGGTCCGCGTTAAAGCGGACGGTAGCGGTGTTGATCTCG
>NZ_JBQFSG010000010.1:0-207666 GCF_056537885.1 Ruegeria sp. BJ6
GCAGAACAACGTCGGTCCAGCCAAGCTTGGCAAGATGGTAGAGAATCGAACAACCGACAAGACCACCTCCGATAACAACGGCCTGTGCATGGGTCTTCATTGGGCTTCACTCCTGAAAATCTGGGCGCGGTCCGGTTACCGCCCGTTGCAGGAAATTCAGCCACAGGTTGGGGTCAGCTTATGCTCTGTTCCCGACGTGAAATGTCGGGAATGGATCGCAACTGGCCGGAATTGACTTTCATCCGGCCAGCGCGCATTTCACTTAGTAAGGCGCTTCGACGTCGTTCATTGAGACATAGACCGTCTTCATCTCGCTGAAGTGGTTGATCGCCAGCTTCGAGTTTTCGCGCCCGACGCCAGACATTTTCGAGCCGCCGAACGGCGCCTCGACCGGGGCAAGGTTGTAGGTGTTGATATAGCAGGTGCCCGCCTCGAACCCGGCCACGATGCGGTGAGCGCGGGTCAGGTCATTGGTGAACACCCCGGCGGCCAGTCCGAATTCAGTGTCATTGGCGCGGGCGATGACTTCTTCTTCGGTATCGAAATCCAGAACCGACATGACAGGGCCAAAGATTTCTTCGCGGGCGATGGTCATGTCATCGGTTACATCGGCAAAAACAGTTGGCTGCATGTAGAACCCGTCGCCTTCGATCCGTTCGCCGCCATAGACCAGCCGTGCGCCTTCGGCCCTGCCCTTTTCGACATAGCCCAGCGCGATATTCATCTGGTTTTCGCTGACCATCGGGCCGAAATTGACCTCTTCGTCCAGAGGATCGCCGATTTTTGCGGTTGCCAGACGTTCGGACAAGCGTTTCAGAAACGCCTCTTTGATGCCTTTCTGCACAAACACGCGGGTCCCGTTCGAACAGACCTGCCCCGAGGAATAGAAATTGCCCAATATCGCGCCCGACACGGCGTTTTCGATATCGGCATCGTCAAAGACGATCATCGGGGATTTGCCGCCCAGTTCCATGGTGACGTGCTTCATGCCATCTGCGGCGGCGGCATAGACCTTGCGGCCTGTGGGCACCGACCCTGTCAGTGAAACCTTGGCCACACGTGGATCGGTCACCAGCGAGGCACCGACATCGCCATAGCCCTGAACCACGTTGTAGACGCCCTTGGGCGCGCCAGCCTCAATCAGGATCTCGGCCACCTGCAACGCGGAGAGGGGTGTGGTTTCAGACGGCTTGAACACCATCGTATTGCCGCAGGCCAGCGCCGGGGCGCCTTTCCAGCAGGCAATCTGGGTCGGATAGTTCCACGCCCCGATCCCGACGCAAACTCCCAGCGCCTCGCGAATGGTGTAAACAAAATCACCGCCGCCCAGCGGAATGTGTTCTCCTGTCAGCGATGCAGTCAGTCCGCCGAAATATTCCAGCGCATCGGCCCCGCTTGTTGCGTCCGCCACCAGCGTTTCCTGAAGCGGCTTTCCGGTGTCGTGTGTTTCAATGATCGACAGTTCGCGATTGCGTACGCGCATGATGTCGGCAGCCCGTCGCAGGATGCGACCACGTTCCGTTCCCGACATCGCCGCCCATTCGGCCTGAGCTGTTTTCGCACTTGTTAGAGCCTGTTCAACAATCTTCGGTGTCGCGGAATGCAGGCGCGCGATGACCTCTCCGGTTGCGGGAAAGATCACGTCAATCGGCTGACCGCCGGTTTCTTCGACATATTCTCCGTCGATGAAATGGCTTCCGCTGGGCTGAAACTTCATGCCGGTTCCTTTTCCTTGAATACGGCCGCATCCGGCCGGTTTTGTACCGTCAATTTGTGCGTATCGATTATTGATTGACTAGTCAATAAAACTGTATTGGCAGCGATAATCCGCCATGAACACCAGTGGTTCTCTTGAAAATTTTACTCAAATGTTCTACATATGTTCTCAACGAGCGGAGAAACATATGATGACCCACTCCTTAAACAGATCGGCCTTGAACGGTCCCAGCAATGATTACCACTTGCTTCCCGTGACCGAAAAGCAGATGCGCTATGCCCGCGCGATAGCCGAGAAATCGGCGCTTGAAATCCCGGTTGAAGCGCAGCGGGATCGCAGAGCTTTGTCCAGCTGGATATCGGCCCACAAGCCGCAGGACACATCGCCCTTTGCCAACTACCCAACCGGCAGGCAAGTTGCCTTTGCCGAACGCATCGCGCGCATCAAACGCCGCCCGGTTCCGTCAGAGTGTTTTCGCGACAAGCACCTGATGTCCGAATGGATCGACCGCAACAAATAACGCGCGACTGCCGTCAGGATTGGCGGTGCGTGCGACCGTAAAGCCCAACGGCCGCAGCCACAAACAGGCCAAGCAGAATGTACCCTGTGATCGCCTCGGCAACCGCAAGGGCACGACACAGGCCCAATGGCCGCAAATCACCAAATCCCACGGTGGTGAAGGTCACGTACGAAAAGTACAGAACATCCATCGGACCTTTGGCCCCTACGACGCAGATATCGGAGTAACCGTATGATCCGTAGACTGCCGCAAACAGAAACGGGACGACCTGAATAAAGGATATTCCCATCAGCAGCAGTTGTCGCTTCGGCGACCTGACCTGTGTCATGTAATACCAGGTCTGTGAAAACAGCCAGATCGTCAGCCCGATCGTAGCAATGGCGCCAACGGTATCACCCGCAGCGGCCTCACTTAGGTGGGACAGCGCGTAGTAGGCCAGAAAACTGACCAGAACGAGGCCGAGTGCGGCCAGCAAGGTCGACTTCCATTCTTCGAGCGTTGTCGGATCCTGTGGCATGTTCGTTCCCAAAAGCTGCGGCTGGCCCCGATCATCCAATGCTGACGCCCGTGCCGCAACCCCTTATGGAGACGCGCTTATTGACTGCCCAGATGCTCTTCGCCACGGGCGCGCGAAAGGCCGATCTGCTTTTGACGCTCACGGAAGCGCATTTTGTCCTGCTCCGAGGTTTCGTGAACGCACAGATGGCACGAGACGCCATGCTCGTATTCCGGTTTCAATTTGTCTTCGGGCAGGATCGGGCGACGGCAGCCATGACACAGCTCATGCGGGCCTTCGACCAATCCGTGGCCGACCGAAACCCGGTTGTCGAAAACAAAACACTCGCCTTGCCAAGTGCTTTCCTCGGCGGGCATCTCTTCGAGGTATCTCAGAATACCGCCTTTGAGGTGATAGACATCCTCGACCCCCTGACCCAGCAGGAAGTTGGTGGATTTCTCGCAGCGGATTCCGCCTGTGCAGAACATGGCAACGCGCTTGTTGTGAAAGCGGTCCTTGTTTTCCTCCCACCAGGCGGGGAATTCCCGAAAACTCTCTGTTTTAGGGTCTATTGCATCCTCGAACGTGCCGATCGCAACCTCGTAATCGTTGCGCGTGTCGATGACCACAACATCATCCGAACGGATAAGTTCGTTCCAGTCCTGCGGCTCGACATAATGCCCCACGCTGGCGCGTGGATCGACATCTGGCTGGCCCATCGTCACGATCTCTTTTTTCAGCCGCACTTTCATTTTGCCGAAAGGGGGATGATCCGAAGTCGCTTCTTTCCATTCCAGATCCGCACAGCCCGGCAACGCGCGGATGTGGGCAAGTACCGCATCAATCCCGGTACGCGGTCCCGCAATCGTGCCGTTGACCCCCTCATGCGCCAACAGCAGGGTGCCTTTGACAGCATTCTCGGCGCACAAAGCAAGCAGAGCAGGTTTCAGCGCGGCGGGATCTTCGAAACGAGTGAAGTGATAGAGAGCGGCAATAGTATACATGCGCGCGATCTAGCGTCAGGCGGGCAGAGTCGCAAGGGACACGATTGACGCGGTTGGCGGTCCGCCCTACCGATAAGGCAAGATACAGGAGACCGCCATGACCCACGCCCTGCTTGTGATCGACGTTCAGAACGATTTTTGCCCCGGCGGTGCGCTGGCCGTGCCCGGCGGAGACGAGATTGTCGACACGATCAACGCCATGATGGACGGGTTCGACACCGTGATTCTGACGCAGGACTGGCACCCGGCGGGGCATTCTTCATTTGCCAGCTCTCATACAGGTAAAAACCCGTTCGATCAGGTTCAGATGCCTTATGGTCCCCAGGTTCTGTGGCCCGACCACTGCGTTCAGGGATCAACCGGTGCGGCGCTGCATTCGGGTCTGCGAACCCATGGCGACCTGATAATTCGCAAGGGCTTTCGCAGCGGCATCGACAGCTATTCGGCATTTTTCGAAAATGACCGGACCACGCCAACCGGATTGGAGGGGTACCTGCGCACGCGGGGAATAGACCGACTGACGCTTGTCGGGCTGGCCACCGATTTCTGCGTCCACTTCTCGGCCGTGGACGCCGCTAGATTGGGGTTTGACGTCACCGTAAAAATGGATGCGTGCCGGGCGATTGATCTGAACGGTTCGCTTGCGGCGGCAACAGAGGCAATGCAGACCGCAGGTGTTCATCTGGCTTGAACAGCGGTCACAGGATGCCTGCCGACACAAGGAACTTGATCAGAACAAATAGGACCACGGCCAATCCAAGGGCGAATCCGATCCTCCAGACGACGGTAGGCCGTTCCGGCTGAGCCTTTTCAGGTAGCTGTTGCGGTGTCGCCAAATCAGGCAACGCAGCGGTCAGCGGCCTTGTTTCCTTGATATTGCGGAACAGCTCTGAAAAGTCGAACTCACCGCAATATTCACCCCGCAACTGCGTTTTCCTGATATTTGCAAACAGCCTGCGGAGGATCCGGATGCGTTCAGGCGCGTCATCCGCCGGAAAGAACCCACAAGGAACCCCGCTGTCAGAGGTATTCAGCCTGAAACCGGCATCAAGGAAAATCTGCCGGATATTCGGAGACGCAGCACGCAACGCATCCGCGGTCTTAACATCGCGGAACAATGCAGTCGGCACACCTTCAGCTGTTTTTGCAGGCACGTTTTCCTTTGCGATATCCGCGCCTTCATTGCCTTCGTATGTGTCGTCAGGTGCAATCGTTACTATATCAAAGTCGTACTTGAGACCCATTCACCAACTCAACATTCTATTCCATCCCACCACCTCAACTAGAGGTGAAATCTTAACTCATTATGCCGGTATTGTGTCGTGACAACGGCATTGTCACCAAATCGGCCACTCTTGCCATTCATCGTCGCGATTGATCTAACAACGGAAATGGCAGGAGCTTCACATGGTCGACATTGCGACGCGTGTCTACAACCACAAATGGAAGATCGACCCTATTGTCCGGTCTTTAATCGACACGGATTTCTACAAACTCCTCATGTGCCAGTCAGTGTTTCGAAATAAACCCCAAACGGACGTGGTTTTTTCACTGATTAACCGCTCGAATCACATTCCATTGGCGGAATTGATCGATGAAGGCGAATTGCGCGAGCAACTGGATCATATCCGTTCGCTCAGCCTCAGCCGCGGTGAAAGCACGTGGCTGCGTGGCAATACGTTCTACGGCAAGCGCCAGATGTTTCGGCCTGATTTCATGGAGTGGTTCGAAAACCTGCGCCTGCCGCCGTATCACCTTGAACGCAAAGGCAATCAGTACGAACTGACCTTTGAGGGCAAATGGCACGAGGTCATGCTGTGGGAAATCCCGGCGCTGGCGGTCCTGATGGAACTGCGCTCGCGGGCCGTGCTGAACGAAATGCGGCGGTTCGAGTTGCAGGTGCTTTATGCCCGGGCCATGACCCGCGTCTGGGAAAAGATCGAAAACCTCCGCTCGGTTGAAGGACTTGGCATCGCGGATTTCGGCACCCGGCGGCGGCATTCCTTTCTGTGGCAGGACTGGTGTGTACAGGCGATGATCGAGGGATTGGGAACGTCTTTCACCGGAACCTCGAATTGCCTGATCGCCATGCGGCGCGAGGTTGAGGCGATCGGCACCAATGCGCACGAGCTGCCCATGGTCTATTCAGCACTGGCCGAAACCGACGCGGAACTCGCCCAGGCCCCGTATGACGTGCTGAGCGACTGGCACGAGGAACATGACGGCAATCTGCGCATCATCCTGCCGGACACCTATGGCACACGAGGCTTTCTGGATCGCGCGCCGGACTGGCTGGCTGGCTGGACCGGCATCCGTGTGGATAGCGGCGACCCGGCGACTGGTGCCGATATCGCCATAGACTGGTGGAAGTCCCGCGGTGAAGACCCGAAACAAAAGCGCGTCATCTTCTCGGATGGGCTTGATGTGGACAAGATAAAAGAGCTTCACACCCAGTTCGCACATCGAACCAAGGTGTCTTTTGGTTGGGGAACGCTTCTGACAAATGATTTTCGTGGGCTTGTTCCTGAGGACCGTCTTGCACCGTTTTCCCTTGTCTGCAAAGCCATCTCGGCCAATGGGCGGCCTACGGTAAAGCTGTCTGACAACCCGGAAAAGGCAATGGGGCCGGAAGGTGAAATCGAACGCTATAAACGTGTTTTTGGCGTAGGCAGTCAGGTTCCTATCGAGGTTGTTGTATAAGGCGGGCCGCGCTTGACTTAACAGGGCGAGTCATTTCGCCCTTATTCCTCCAGCTTGCGGCCGTCGTCTGTACCCGTTTCAAAACCCCAAAGATATTTAATTTCGCAATGCGCTGCGCGGTATTCTGTGGTTGTGCCGTGAAACAAAGATGTGCATGAAGCGCTAAGCAGGCACGTAATCGTACCTCTGCATTTTCTTTCGCCTAGCAACACCCAAAATTCCAAGTGCGCCCAGTAGCAAAAATACCGTACCAGGAAGTGGTACAGGGGCGACTTGAGACAATGATGTCAGCTGCGCGACAAATTGGTCCCTTGGCACGATGCTACCCGCTGCTCGGCCAGCAAAGTAAAAAAACGCATTGTTGTCAAAATCAGATAGCGTCAAACTATTAGGCAAACTTGTGGAATTGTAGAGGGAAAGATTTGAACTAGTGAGAAAAACCTGAGATTCGAGAATATCGTATCCAAGTCCGGTGCCCGCGTCTCCATTGCCAGTCGCTGAGGTGTTAACAACCAAATTGAAACCGTCCCCGGTACCAGCAGCATCATTATATGTCTGAATATTGTTTCCGGGAGAAGACATGGTTACCCCCCCAAACGAAGCGGTCAGGTTTGTCACGGCTGACTGGTAGTCTCCGACAGTTGCAGTGGTTGAACTTGGCAATGCGGTTGGATCGTAAGTGAAATGGCCGCTGACCTGTGATCCAACTCCAAGACCAATCGATCCAAGCTGTCCAATTCCATCATTTAGGCTGCAGAAACTGTACTCATAAAATTCATGTCCCCCCCTAACGACGCCTAATAGCATCAAGTGAAATTGTGAGTATTGCCCTATATTTTGTCAAGAACGCGCCAATTTGCGCGAACAAATGGGTAGGGGTTTCGCCTGAGAGTTGTTAAAAAATTCTCCAAATCAACACCGCACCTAGATGCTATGCCCACTTGCTCCCCTCTGCGTTATGCGGGAAACAAGCCGGGCTTCCCGTTGGCTTCGGCTGGATGCAGGTGAAAGCGCTAGACAGCCTCAATTTGAGGACCGGCCCACGCAGGGCTCGGGGGCTTTCTTTTGGATAAGGTAGCAGCCCCCAAGACGCCAGGAAGAAAGTCAAAACCCTCTTCCAAATAAGTAGAAGGCTGGTGTTGCAGAACTGACGGGCACAGACCTTTTTGCCGGTTTCTGCCGTATGTCGGCAAGGTAAGTATCAACGGGGCCTGAACAGGCCGGGTATCAACGAAAAAACGGGGGATGCAGAAAGGGCGGCAGGAAACCGTTTGTTTTTCAGTATCTTAGGGAAAGATTTGGTGCCCAGGAGAGGACTCGAACCTCCACGTCCATACGGACACTAGCACCTGAAGCTAGCGCGTCTACCAATTCCGCCACCTGGGCAGGTGTCGTGGAGGGGCGTTTAAGCCTATGGGCGGGGGGCGTCAACCAGATTCGGAATGTTTTTTGAAAGTTTTTCGATGACCTCGGCGACCTGCCCTGGAAGGCCATGGAATCCTGCCGGAAAATGCATGCGATTGATGGATGCGCGGCGTTATTGCGCCTTGTTCGGGCCTCGCTTGAACGGTACATCGTACCGAGACCCAGAAAGCAGGAGCCCTTCTCATGTCCAAACTGGTCACGATTTATGGTGGATCGGGATTCGTTGGCCGCTATATCGCAAGGCGGTTGGCAAACGAAGGGTGGCGCGTGCGGGTTGCGGTTCGGCGCCCCAATGAGGCGATGTTCGTGAAGACATATGGTGTTGTTGGCCAGGTCGAACCCGTATTGTGCAATATCCGTGATGATGCTTCGGTCGCGCTGGCGATGCAGGAAGCGGATGCGGTGGTCAATTGCGTCGGCGTCCTCAACGAACTTGGCAAGAACGGGTTTGATGAGGTGCAGACCGACGGGGCCGAAAGGATCGCAAGACTTGCGTCCGAACAGGGCATCAAGCGGATGGTCCATATCTCGGCAATCGGCGCTGACGGCGATGCGGCAAGTGACTATGCCCGCACGAAAGCCGGGGGTGAGGCAGCGGTTCAGAACTATATGCCCGATGCCGTGATCCTGCGCCCGTCGGTCATTTTTGGAACCGAGGATCAGTTTTTCAATCGCTTTGCCGGTATGACGCGCTTTGGACCGTTTTTGCCTGTAGTCGGAGCGGAGACGAAATTCCAACCGGTTTTCGTGGACGATGTCGCCCGGGCGGCGGTCAAGGGTGTTCAGGGTGACGCGGCACCCGGTATTTATGAACTGGGCGGCCCCGAGGTTAAATCCTTTCGGGCGTTGATGAATCAGATGCTTGAGGTGATCCACCGCCGCCGGGTTGTCATCGGGCTTCCCTTCTGGGCGGCGCGGATCATGGCGAGTGTGCTGGATATCGCCAAGTTCGTCAGCTTTCAGCTTTTCCCGAATAACATCCTGACCCGGGATCAGTTGAAAAATCTGCGCAACGACAATGTTGTGTCTGAAGGCGCAGCTGGGTTTGCAGAACTGGGGATCGAACCCGCGACAATGGAATCCATTCTGCCGGAATACCTTTGGAAATTCCGTCCTGCAGGTCAGTACGACGACATTCAGAATTCGGCTGGCAACCTGCGGATCTGATCAGCTGTAGGCAATTGCCAGCAGAACAATGCCCAGGATCACACGGTAGATCACATAGGGCGTAAAGCTGACGCTTCGCAACAGGCGCATCATCAGGCTGAGCGCCAGCAATGCCGAGATAAACGAGAACATGGCGGCGACAGCGCCGTCACGAGCCACTTCGGTATCCGCGTTGACTGCAACATCGGCCCCGAGCAACACGCCGGATGCCAGAATCGTCGGAATGGACATCAGCATCGCCAGCCGCGCGCCGTCTTCGCGGTTGTAGCCCAGTTGGCGGGCTCCGGTGATCGTTATGCCTGAGCGGGATGTACCGGGGATCAATGCCAGAATCTGCCACAGCCCCATGATAAATGCGTCTTTTGGCCCCCAATCACCCGCCTGTTTTGTTTGCGGGCCTTTCTGATCCGCCCAATAAAGGACAAGCCCGAACACCAGCATTGTCCAGCCGATGACCGTGATGGACCGCATGGCGTCGCTCAGCCCGGTAAAGTGCAATATGGCACCAGCGATGACTGTGGGGATGGTGGCGATGATCAAACCCATCGCAAGTCGGGACTGGGTGGTATCAAATCGTCCGCTCAGCGCCCGGGGCAATCCGATCAGGGCTTGTTTCACATCGGACCAGAAATAAAGGATAACCGCACCCAGCGTACCGACATGGACGGCAACATCGATAATCTGACCCTGATCATCCAGCCCTGTCAGGCTGGGAAGCAGGATCAGATGGCCCGAGGACGAAACCGGCAGAAATTCGGTGATACCCTGAATTACTGCCACGAGAATCAGTTGAAAGAGACTCATCTGCCCTGCCGCGCTGCCGTCATGTGTTGTTGGTTTCCATGGGTATAAGTGACCTGAGGAAAAGAAAAGCACACAAATTGGTCCGAATCGGACCTAAAAAACATATAAATTTCCAATACCCGACTTCCCCCGTCCAGAAAAATTCAAAATAGGTCAGTACAATTGACTTTTAATCCCCTTTGCCTTCCCGTAAGGAGGCTCGACCAAGCCAATTCATGGAGTCTGACCCGTGGCCAAGCAACCGATGCTGAAATTTGTGCAGATCGATCGTGACATGCCGGAAAAGCGTGCCGCCCATGTACGCAAGGAAGACTTCGACGAGATCTATGCCGAATACGCCGCCGAAAAAGCCACCGAGCAGGCCAGCCGTTGCAGCCAGTGCGGTGTGCCCTATTGCCAGTCTCACTGCCCGCTGCACAACAACATCCCCGACTGGCTGCGCCTGACCGCCACAGGGCGTCTGCAAGAGGCTTATCAGACAAGCCAGGCGACCAATACCTTCCCCGAGATTTGCGGCCGGATTTGCCCGCAGGATCGTTTGTGCGAAGGCAACTGTGTCATCGAACAATCAGGGCACGGGACCGTTACCATCGGCACGATCGAGAAATACATCACGGATACCGCGTGGGAAAAAGGTTGGGTCAAGCCAGTTGTTCCGACTGCCGAGCGTGGTGAAAGTGTTGGCATCATCGGCGCGGGGCCGGGTGGACTGGCCGCAGCGGACATGCTGCGCAAGGCCGGTATTCAGGTCACGGTTTATGACCGCTACGACCGGGCGGGCGGGCTGCTCACCTATGGCATTCCGGGCTTCAAACTGGAAAAAGACGTCGTCTTGCGCCGCAATCAGCTGTTACAGGACGGTGGTGTCGAATTCGTATTGAACTGCGATGTGGATGCGGGAAAATTTGCGGAAATCCGCGATAAGCACGATGCCGTCATCATCGCCACCGGTGTTTACAATTCTCGAGATCTGGCAATGCCGGGCAGCGGCCTGAACGGTATCGAAAAAGCCATCGACTTTCTGACCGCCTCGAACCGCAAAAGCTTTGGGGATGAGGTTCATGAATTCGACAGCGGCCAGTTGAATGCCGAAGGCAAACGCGTCGTTGTCATCGGCGGCGGTGACACCGCAATGGATTGTGTGCGCACGTCGATCCGTCAGGGCGCCACTTCTGTGAAATGCCTTTATCGCCGCGACCGGGCAAACATGCCGGGTTCACAGCGCGAAGTGCAGAATGCCGAAGAAGAGGGCGTCATCTTCGAATGGCTGAGCGCACCCAAAGGTTTCACCGGCGACGATCAGGTTAACGGTGTGATGGTACAGAAAATGCGTCTGGGTCAGCCTGACGCAACTGGCCGCCAGTCACCGGAAGTGATTGAAGGCGCGGATTATGTCGAAGAGGCCGATCTGGTCATCAAGGCACTGGGTTTTGAACCCGAAGACCTGCCGACCCTGTTCGGTCAGCCCGATCTGCCGGTGACCCGTTGGGGCACGATCAAGGCGGCATTCCAAACCGGTGAAACCGAGATGGACGGCGTTTATGCGGTCGGCGACATCGTGCGCGGCGCATCGCTGGTTGTCTGGGCGATCCGGGACGGGCGCGACTGTGCCGATGCGATTATCGAACGATTGAACGCCAAGAACGCCATCGCAGCCGAATAAATCGCCTTTTGCCCCTATTCGGGCTTCATCTTTTTACGCCAACGGGGCCAACGTGAACGGCCCGCCAGCCAGAAGGACAGCGTTGATGATCAGACACGTAACGCTCGCTGCACTTGTCTGGGCCCTGAGCGGACCAGTCATGGCCCAGGAACTGGTGCCGGTTCCCGAGGGCTGCAAACCTCTGGCGACTGTCCACAAGAACGGATGCACGGTTTCCACTCTGTTTGATTGCGGTGTAGGAAAACAGGTCCTTTCCTTTCACAAGGGAAAACCCAGTCAGGTGCATCAATACGATGCCAACTGGGGCCTTCGCGGGTTCTTGTATCAGGCAAACGAACAAACCCGGTTTGACGTCAAGCCGAATTCGGGTGCGATGCTAAAGCTGAAGGATCTGCTTGCGGAAGAAAAGGATGCTGAAAGCGGAATCCTTCTGTTTTCCTCGCGGGTCGTGAAGGACCGTGAATTTGTGCTTGAGGGTGCGTTCGAACTGACCGGCGAAGAGGTTACTTTGGATGGCCACACCTTCCGGCAGGGTAAATTAAACCGCGCCTTCGAACGGGAAGGTGTCGAAGGCAGTCGTCTGGAGTTCGAATTCGACATTCTGGTTTCAGAAGAGCTGGATCTGTTCATCGAAGGGGCAGTGATAAACAAACCCGAGGGACGGGAACCGCTACCGATTGATCATACCCCGCGTTCGATCCGTTTCGAGGGTGATCCCGGTTTTCTGGCAACGATGTCCGAATACGGCTGCACGCAATAGGAGAGACGGAGATGCAGGAATTGCAAGGCCAATGCATGTGTGGCGCAGTTACAGTCACCGCCACCCCTGCGCGGGAAGCTCTGGGGGCGTGCCATTGCGACATGTGTCGCCGGTGGAGCAGCGGAGCCTATGTCAGTTTCCCGGCCGAACCCGGATATGCGGCGCTGGGGCCAGTTCGAACCTATACATCTTCGGATTGGGCGGAACGCGCATTCTGCGAGGAATGCGGCTCGAACCTTTGGTACCGGATCACCCTTCCCGGTGAGATGCACGGACAAACACAGATAGCCGCCGGCCTGTTTGAAAACGCCGGTGGCAACCCGCTGAAACTGGAACTTTACATCGACAAAAAGCCCGAGGGTTACGCGTTCGCAGGTGAACGCAGGCAGATGACCGAAGCCGAGGTCATGGCCATGTATGCCCCATCGGAAGAAGGAGACAATCAATGACGAAATATGACGCCGATTGGGTCCGGGCCGAGGAAACCAAGCGCAAGTGGATGGCCGAAAACGGTCTCTATTCCGAGGAAGAAGAGCATTCTTCGTGCGGTGTGGGCCTTGTTGTTTCCATTGACGGCAAGAAAAGCCGCAAGGTCGTAGAGGCCGGTATCGACGCGCTGAAGGCGATCTGGCACCGCGGTGCCGTCGACGCCGATGGCAAAACCGGCGACGGCGCGGGCATTCACGTACAGATTCCGGCCCCGTTCTTTTACGATCAGATCCGCCGCACCGGCCACGAACCGCGCATGAATGAACTGGTTGCGGTTGGTCAGGTGTTTCTGCCGCGTACCGATTTTGGTGCTCAGGAAACCTGCCGGACCATCGTCGAGACCGAAGTCCTGCGCATGGGGTATTACATCTATGGCTGGCGGCACGTGCCGGTGGATGTCACCTGCCTAGGTGAAAAGGCAAACGCGACCCGGCCGGAAATCGAGCAAATTCTGATCTCGAATTCCAAGGGCGTGGACGAGGATACCTTTGAGCGTGAGCTTTATGTGATCCGCCGCCGGATCGAAAAGGCGGCTCTGGCTGCTGGTGTCAACGGACTGTACATCGCATCGCTGTCCTGCCGTTCGATCATCTACAAGGGCATGATGCTGGCCGAACAGGTGGCCGTGTTCTATCCCGACCTGATGGATGAAAGGTTCGAAAGCGCCTTTGCCCTTTATCATCAGCGTTATTCCACCAACACCTTCCCGCAATGGTGGCTGGCGCAGCCTTTCCGCATGCTGGCCCATAACGGTGAGATCAACACGTTGAAGGGTAACGTCAACTGGATGAAAAGCCATGAGATCCGCATGGCCAGCGGTACCTTTGGTGATTATGCCGAAGATATCAAGCCGATCATCGCAGGTGGATCGTCGGATTCGGCCGCATTAGACTCGGTTTTTGAAGTTCTGGTGCGCGCTGGCCGCTCGGCCCCGATGGCAAAAACCATGCTGGTGCCGGAAAGCTGGTCCAAGCAGGCGGTCGAGTTGCCGCAGGCATGGCGTGACATGTATTCCTACTGCAACTCGGTGATGGAGCCGTGGGACGGCCCCGCGGCGCTGGCCATGACGGATGGCCGCTGGGTCTGTGCCGGTCTGGACCGCAACGGTCTGCGCCCGATGCGGTATGTGGTGACGGGTGATGGTCTGGTCATCGCAGGGTCCGAGGCCGGAATGGTGCCGATTGACGAGGCCAGCGTGACCGAAAAAGGCGCGCTGGGTCCGGGCCAGATGCTGGCCGTGGACATGAAAAAGGGCAAACTTTTCCGCGATACCCAGATCAAAAACAAGCTGGCCGCCGCGCTTCCTTTTGGCGACTGGGTGGGCAAGATCAATGATCTGGACGCAACATTGGCCGGTGTGACCGAACAACCCCTGTTCACCGGGGAAGAGCTGCGCAAGCGCCAGATCGCTGCCGGATATTCGGTTGAGGAACTGGAACAGATTCTGGCGCCAATGGCTGAAGATGGCAAAGAGGCGCTGGCATCCATGGGCGATGACACGCCATCTGCGGTGCTGTCGAAACAGTATCGCCCGCTCAGCCATTTCTTCCGCCAAAACTTCAGCCAGGTGACCAACCCGCCCATCGACAGCCTGCGGGAATACCGGGTGATGTCGCTGAAGACGCGGTTCGGTAACCTCAAGAACGTGCTGGACGAAGATAGCAGCCAGACCGAGATCATCGTTCTGGAAAGCCCTTTCGTGGGCAACGCGCAGTGGGAAAAGCTGGTCGAGAACTTCAATTCGCCACTGGCCGAAATTGATTGCACCTTTGAACCGGGCGAAGGCGCGCTGGATGCCGCTTTGACCCGTATCAGAGCCGAAGCGGAAGAGGCCGTGCGCTCGGGTTCAGGCCATCTGGTTCTGTCGGACCAGCACTCGGGACCGGGCAAGGTCGCGATGCCGATGATTCTGGCCACGAGCGCGGTACACAGCCACCTGACCCGCAAAGGTCTGCGCACTTTCTGCTCGCTCAACGTGCGTTCGGCCGAATGCATCGACCCGCACTATTTCGCAGTGCTGATCGGCTGTGGTGCAACCGTGGTGAACGCCTATCTGGCCGAAGACTCGCTGGCGGACCGGATCGATCGCGGGCTGCTGGATGGCACGCTGACCGAGAATGTGGCGCGTTTCCGCGAAGCCATCGATCAGGGCTTGCTCAAGATCATGGCCAAGATGGGTATTTCGGTGGTTTCGTCCTACCGCGGCGGACTGAATTTCGAAGCCGTTGGCCTTAGCCGCGCCATGGTGGCCGAGTATTTCCCGGGGATGACCAGCCGAATCTCGGGCATCGGTATTCACGGTATCCGCGTCAAGGCCGAGGAAATCCACGCCAAAGGCTGGGACAGCGGTCTGGACGTTCTGCCGATCGGCGGTTTCTACAAGGCACGCAAGTCGGGCGAGACCCACGCATGGGAAGCGACCTCGATGCACATGATGCAGATGGCCTGCAACCGCGCCTCGTTCGAGTTGTGGAAGCAGTATTCGGCCAAGATGCAGTCGAACCCGCCGATCCACCTGCGCGACCTGATGGACTTCAAACCCCTGGGCAATGCGATCCCGCTGGAAGAGGTGGAATCGATCACCTCGATCCGCAAGCGGTTCGTCACTCCGGGCATGTCGCTGGGCGCGTTGAGCCCTGAGGCGCACAAGACGCTGAACGTGGCGATGAACCGGATCGGTGCGAAATCCGACTCGGGTGAAGGTGGCGAAGATCCGGCGCATTTCGTGCCGGAACCCAACGGCGACAACCCGTCGGCCAAGATCAAACAGGTGGCCAGTGGCCGGTTCGGTGTAACCGCCGAGTATCTGAACCAGTGTGAAGAGCTGGAGATCAAGGTCGCTCAGGGGGCAAAACCCGGTGAGGGTGGCCAGCTTCCGGGCATGAAGGTCACCGACCTGATCGCGCGCCTGCGCCATTCGACCAAGGGCGTGACGCTGATCTCACCACCGCCGCACCACGATATCTACTCGATCGAGGATCTGGCGCAGCTGATCTATGATCTGAAACAGATCAACCCGCGCTGTAAGGTGACGGTGAAACTGGTAGCGTCCTCGGGCGTTGGCACGATTGCCGCCGGTGTCGCCAAGGCCAAGGCGGATGTGATCCTGATCTCGGGCCATAATGGTGGTACCGGTGCCTCTCCGGCGACCAGCATCAAGTACGCCGGTCTGCCGTGGGAAATGGGCCTGACCGAGGCACATCAGGTTCTGGCAATGAACAACCTGCGTGATCGCGTAACCCTGCGGACCGATGGCGGCCTGCGGACCGGGCGCGACATCGTCATGGCCGCGATGATGGGGGCCGAGGAATACGGCATCGGCACCGCAGCCCTGATCGCGATGGGTTGCATCATGGTGCGCCAGTGCCAGTCGAACACCTGCCCCGTCGGCGTCTGTACGCAGGACGAATCCCTGCGCGCCAAGTTCACAGGCAATGCAGACAAAGTGGTGAACCTGATCACCTTCTATGCGCAGGAGGTGCGGGAAATCCTCGCCTCCATCGGAGCACGGTCGATTGACGAAATCATCGGGCGGGCCGATCTGCTGGCACAGGTCAGCCGCGGCTCGGCGCATCTGGACGATCTGGACCTCAACCCGCTGCTGATCACGGTCGATGGTTCTGCCAACATCGTCTACAACCGTGACAGAGACCGCAACGCGGTTCCGGATACGCTGGACGCCGAAATCGTTCGCGATGCGGCCCGGTTCCTTCAGGACGGTGAAAAGATGCAGCTATCCTATGCGATCCAGAACACGCACAGGACCGTGGGCACCCGGACCTCCAGCCACATCGTCAAAAACTTCGGGATGCGCAACACGTTCCAGTCCGACCATCTGCACGTAAAGCTGCAGGGGTCCGCCGGGCAGTCGCTGGGTGCTTTTGCGGCGCCGGGCCTCAAGCTGGAAGTGTCGGGTGACGCGAATGACTATGTCGGCAAGGGCCTGTCGGGTGGGATGATTGTAGTTCGTCCGCCACAGGTCAGCCCGCTGAAAGCCGACGAGAACACCATTATCGGCAATACCGTTCTTTATGGCGCAACCGATGGCTTTCTGTTCGCCGCAGGCCGCGCGGGTGAACGTTTTGCCGTTCGCAATTCGGGCGCGACAGTTGTTGTGGAAGGCTGCGGGTCCAACGGGTGTGAGTACATGACCGGAGGCACCGCCGTTATTCTGGGAGAGATCGGCGCCAATTTCGGGGCCGGGATGACAGGCGGAATGGCCTATCTCTATGACCCGGAAAACAAGGCCAAGCTGCTGATGAATATGGAAACTCTGGTGGTGTGCCCGGTTGGGGTAAGCCATTGGGAGGACCAGCTAAAGGGGCTGGTTGAACAGCACGCCAGCGAGACAAACAGCCGCAAGGCCGCTGACATTCTTCAGCACTGGGAAAGCGAAAAGGGCAACTTCCTTCAGGTCTGCCCGAAAGAGATGCTTGATAAGCTTGAGCACCCTCTGAGCCTAGAAGCGACCGCAGTTCCGGCGGAATAAGACAGCCGTCTTTCAGGATTGAGCCACGCGTCCATCTGGCGCGTGGTTTTTTTGTGGGTGGGCGCGAAATTTCTCGCAAAAATACCGGGTCTGTTTGCTGAAACGAAGCCGAAATTGAAAGATCGGGAGCTGTGCCGAAAATAAAGCTGCATATCGCGCGAGGGGCAGGTGATCGCGAAATAGGCCTTTCCTTAGGCTGCATTGGCCTCGTATAGCAGGAACATGGCAAAGAAAGCAGCACGCAAAAAAGGCGGCACCACAAGGAAACAGGCAAAAACGAATTCTACGCTTCGGCTTCCTCGCAGGATCGGGCGCTGGTTGGTGCGGGCCGGTGTAATCACGGCTGCCGCTGTAGTCGGTTTGATTTTGCTCTATTCATTTATAAATCCTCCGGTCACTCACACGATCTGGTCCGAGTGGCGGCGGCTGGGTCGGGTTGAACGCGAATGGGTTCGGATCGAGGAAATCTCACCCGTCATGGTACGGGCGGCAGTGGCAGCTGAGGATGCCAATTTCTGTTTGCATTGGGGGTTTGACGTCGAAGCGATCCGCGAAGCGATTGAAGGGGGCGGTAGCCGCGGCGCCTCGACGATTACGCAGCAGGTCGTCAAGAATGTGTTTCTCTGGCAGGGGCGCAGTTGGGTCCGCAAGGCGCTGGAAACATCGATGACCCCGGTTGTGGAGCTGTTTTGGACCAAACAGCGGATACTGGAGGTTTATCTGAATGTCGCGGAAACCGGGACCGGGGTATTTGGGGTAGAGGCCGCCGCGCAAAGCAACTTCGGTGTGGGTGCGGATGCACTGACGCCCACTCAGGCAGCCCGGATTGCGGCGATCCTGCCGTCCCCAAGAAACCGGTCGGTCACAGACCCCTCAGTCAGAACCCGCAGGCGGGCGGCGAAAATTCTGGATGGGGCGGCCACCATCCGCGCAGATGGTCGCGCGGATTGTTTCGAGGATTGAAACCCATACCCATGCAAGGCTATTGCTTTGGGGTACTAACTGGTTCGATTGGAAGCCCATGGCGCGTCTGTTTCACGTTCCCCTGTCCCCGTTTTGCCGCAAGGTCAGACTGTCACTTGCGGAAAAGAAAATCGAAGTTGAACTGATCGAAGAGCGGTATTGGGAACGCGATCCTGACTTTTTGCGGCGGAATCCGGCTGGTAAGGTTCCGGTTCTTCGGCTGGATGGCACGATCATGTCGGAAAGCGCTGCAATCTGTGAGTATATCGAAGAAACACGCCCAGAACCGCCATTGATGCCCAAAACGCCCGAAGCGCGATACGAGGTCCGCCGTCTGGTCGGCTGGTTTGACGACAAGTTTCATCACGAAGTGACATCGAAATTGTTGTACGAGCGGGTCAACAAGAAGGTGACCGGCGCGGGGTATCCGGACAGCAAGAACGTGAAGGAAGGCGCGCGCGCCATCAAATACCATCTGGATTACATGGCCTGGCTGCTGGATCATCGCCGCTGGCTGGCCGGAGATCAGATGACGCTTGCGGATTTTGCGGCTGCCGCGCATCTATCGGCGCTGGACTACATCTCGGATGTGGACTGGAACCGGTCTCAGGTGGTCAGGGACTGGTATGCCAAGATCAAGTCGCGCCCGGCATTCCGATCAATTCTGGCGGATCAGGTGCCGGGCTTCCGGCCGCCGACCCATTACGCCGATCTGGATTTCTGATATTCAGGTGCGGAACCGGAGGCCGTCAGCCCCCGGACCACTGAGAGTATTTTTTGCCAGATGAAGGACGGATCGGTACTGAAGGAAAAGTTAGTGGCGCAGGCCTTGTCCGAGGGGTTTGTATCCTGTCGGATTTGCCGCCCGTGGGATGTGCCGCTGGTGCCCGGGCGATTGGACGCGTTTCTGGAGGCCGGGTTTCACGGGCAGATGGCCTGGATGTCCGAGCGCACCCATTGGCGCGGTGATCCGTCGGCGCTGTGGCCCGAGGCGCAATCCGTGATCATGCTGGCAGAAAGCTATACGCCGGAGCACGACCCGACCCGGATTCTGAATGACCCCGAGGCCGGGGCAATATCAGTATATGCGCAGAACAAGGATTATCATGACCTGGTCAAGAAGCGACTCAAGCGGCTTGCCCGCTGGCTGATCGCAGAAGGCGGAGGTGAAGTTAAGGTGTTTGTGGACACCGCTCCGGTACCAGAAAAAGCGCTGGGGCAGGCAGCGGGGTTGGGGTGGCAGGGCAAACACACCAATCTGGTTAGCCGGGATTGGGGGAATTGGGCCTTTTTAGGCTCTGTTTTTACCACTTTGGAACTACCTGCCGATCCGGCTGAGATGGATCGCTGCGGCTCGTGCCGGGCCTGTCTGGACAGTTGCCCGACTGACGCTTTTCCAGCTCCGTATCAACTGGATGCGCGGCGCTGCATTTCTTATCTGACCATTGAACACAAGGGTCCGGTGGATGAGGGACTGCGTGCGAAACTGGGCAATCGAATATACGGGTGCGATGATTGTCTGGCGGCATGCCCGTGGAACAAGTTTGCGGTTGAAGCCAGTGACATGCGCTATGCAGCGCGCGATGATCTGATGGAGCCTGATCTGGCGGAACTGGCTGTTCTGGACGATGCAGCGTTCCGAACGAAGTTCTCAGGTTCGCCCATAAAACGGATCGGACGAGACCGGTTTGTGCGTAATGTTCTTTATGCGATCGGCAATTCAGGCAGTGCGCGGTTGTTGCCCGTCGCCGCTACGCTTACCGATGATCCCGATCCCGCTGTTTCAGACGCGGCACGATGGGCGGTTAATCAATTGTCATAATGCCGCAAACAGACTGGACGCGCCGTTCCCAGTCGCTACACCTCTCTCTCAGCGAACAGATGGAGGGCGCCGATGGCTTTGGCTTTGGGTGTTGATACGGGCGGAACCTACACGGATGCGGTGCTGATCCGGGATGAGAAAGAGGTTATCGCCTCGGCCAAGTCCCTCACCACCCGGGCGGATCTGGCAATTGGTGTGGGCAAGGCGATTTCTGCAGTGATGACCGAGGCCTCGGTTCGGCCCGACCAGATTTCGCTGGCATCGTTGTCGACGACGTTGGCCACCAACGCATTAGTCGAAGGTCAGGGCGGGCGCGTTGCCCTGATCTACATTGGCTTTCGCGAAGCCGATCTGGATAAGCACGGGCTGAAAGACGCTCTGAAGGGCGACCCGGCTGTGGTGATCTCTGGCGGGCACAACCATGCCGGGGGGGAGGTCGCCCCCCTTGATATCGCGGCGCTGGAGAAGTTTCTGGATACCCACGACGGTATTTCGGGGTTCGCTATCGCAGCCCAGTTTGCGACCCGTAATCCGGCGCAGGAGTTGCAAGCCGCTAAGATCATCATGGAACGTACCGGCGCACCGGTGACGTGTTCGCACCAACTGTCGGCCAAGCTTAACGGTCCCAAAAGGGCGGTTACGGCAGTATTGAACGCCCGCCTGATCGGTATGATTGATGGGTTGATCGGTCGCGCGCAGGACACATTACGCACCCTTGGAATTGATGCGCCCATGATGGTCGTGCGGGGCGACGGCGCTCTGATGAGTGCTGAGCAAGCACGGGAACGCCCGATTGAGACCATTCTCAGCGGTCCTGCCGCGTCGATAGTAGGGGCGCGATGGTTAACCGGCGCTGAAAATGCACTGGTGTCCGATATTGGCGGCACGACTACGGATGTGGCGCTGATCAGGGATGGCAAACCCGCAATCGACCCGGCAGGGGCCCAGGTTGGCGGGTTTCGAACCATGGTCGAAGCGGTGGCAATGCGCACGCACGGGCTGGGAGGGGACAGTCAGGTACACGTGGTCACCCAAGGCCTATCGGGCGGTGTTTTTCTGGGTCCGCGCCGGGTCCTGCCCGTTTCACTGATCGCGATGGAAGCACCTGGTGTTGTGCATGCTGTATTGGACGAGCAATTGCGGGCAACGACGGTTGGCGAATACGATACGCGATTTGCGCGGCGTGTGCCGGGGATTCGCGCGGATGGTGTCGGCCAGCGTGAGGACGCCCTGTTGCAGCGTCTGGGCGATCAGGTCCTACCACTGAGCGCGCTGCTGCGTACCCGAATGGAGCACGGGGCGCTGACGCGCCTCGTGGATAGGGGCGTCATTCAGATTTCGGGCGTTACGCCATCGGATGCAAGTCATGTGCTTGGCCGCTTGAATGAGTGGGACCGGGACGCGGCGCGAAAGGCGTTGGAGCTTTTTGCGCGCAAGCGTGTCGGGTCAGGCGATCTGCTGGCAAAGTCACCAGACGTTCTGGCGCAGATGATCGTCGATCAACTAACGGAACAGACCACATTGACCTTGTTAGAGACTGCTTTCGCAGAGGAACACGAGGAGTTCGGCATACCACCACAGGACTTGGCGCGGCATGTTCTGACGCACAGGGGGCTGGCCAGACATCGCGGCTTATTGGCATTGGATGCGGGATTGAATGTCGCCGTGGTTGGATTGGGGGCCTCGGCACCCAGCTATTACCCGGCAGTGGGCGAACGACTGCATTGTGACATGATCCTGCCGGAACATGCGGGCGTAGCGAATGCGATCGGCGCTGTTGTTGGTCGGGTCACGTTCAAGCGCGCCGGAACCGTCACCTCGCCCTCGGAAGGCCGCTACAGAGTTCACCTGGAAAGCGGACCGCAGGATTTTGGCGAGACCGACGAAGCATTAGCCTTGTTAGAGACTGTTTTGCGCACAGAAGCAGAAGGCGCTGCGCGAGATGCAGGCGCCGAGGATATCAGGGTTCTGGTGGATCGGGATATCCGCACGGTCAGCGTCGAGGGGCGCGACGTTTTTGTTGAGGGCACCCTGACCGTCGAGGCAAGCGGACGGCCTCGGGTCGCTATCGGCTAAATGCCCCTCCCGCCGGGAAGGGGCATTGCCTGATCTGAATTATTCCGCCGCATCCGTGCGCTTCGGCAGCACCCAGTCCTGACGTGGGAAATGGCAGGTGTAGCCGTTTGGAATACGCACCAGATAATCCTGATGTTCCGGTTCGGCTTCCCAGAAATCACCGACCGGTTCAATTTCCGTCACAACCTTGCCCGGCCACAAGCCGCTGGCATCCACATCGGCAATCGTGTCCAAAGCCGTTTGTTTCTGTGCGTCATCGACGAAATAGATGGCTGACCGGTAGCTCATTCCGACATCGTTGCCCTGACGGTTCACCGTCGTCGGGTCGTGGATCTGAAAGAAGAACTCCAGCAACTCACGATAAGAGGTTTGCGCGGGGTCAAACCAGATCTCGATCCCTTCGGCGTGTGTGCCGTGGTTGCGGTAGGTCGCGTTTTGCACGTCGCCGCCGGTATAGCCGACACGCGTGCGGGTAACCCCCGGCAGTTTGCGGATCAAGTCCTGCATACCCCAGAAGCAGCCTCCGGCGAGAACCGCGCGTTGTTCGCTCATGTGATGTCCTCCACGTGGATCAGATACTCTGCATATCCTTCGGTTTCCATGTCGTCACGGTGAATGAACCGAAGGGCGGCAGAATTTATGCAATAGCGCAGCCCACCATGTTCCCGTGGTCCGTCCGGAAACACATGGCCCAGATGGCTGTCGCCGTGTTTTGACCGTACCTCAGTCCGGATCATGCCCAAAGTGCGATCCTCGAACTCCTGCACATGCTCGTGGATGATCGGCTTGGTAAAACTTGGCCAGCCGCAACCGGATTCGTATTTGTGGCTTGAGGCAAACAGGGGCTCGCCCGAGACGATGTCAACGTAAATGCCCGGTTCCTTGTTACTCAGATATTTACCCGTGCCGGGGCGTTCGGTGCCGCTGCGTTGCGTGACGTGATATTCCTCGGCCGAGAGGGCAGCGATGGCGTCGGGGTCTTTGGTGTATCGGGTCATTGCTCCTCCGTCTTTCAGGTTCTGTCGCAGTAAATGGGGTTCAGGCGTGGAAAGCAAAGACATGTTTCACACCACTCGCGCAGTCGTGCGCAATTCAGGCCGTTTTGACGGCCGGTTGCCGGGACAGCTGAACCGCCAGAATGCCCAAAGTCGTCACAGCCACCCCGACTGCATCCAGTGGCCCCAGTTTCTCACCCAGTAATATCGCGGCAATTGTGACTCCGAATACGGGGTTGAGAAAGTGAAAGGTTGCGGCGCGAACGGCACCAATCCGGTTCAGCAGGAGGAACCAGATCAGAGTCGCGACCAAACCCGGAAACAGTGTCGTATACACGAAGGCCAGTGCCAGCGGCACGGTTGGGTGTACGAAAATTGTCTCAAAAAACGGGGCGGCCACGAACAGCACGGCAGAGCCGACAAACATCTGCAGTCCAACGACCATCATGAAGTTCCCGCCGGATGTGGCTCCGCGCACGGCCAGGGTTGCAAAGGTCAGCGCCAACGCACCTATGCAGCACAAGGTGACGCCAAACATGTCTATTCCGGCGCCGATCCGGCTGCTCATGATCAGAGCGACACCTGCAAACCCGGCAAACAGGCCGATCACGCCAAGAGGTCGCAGATGTTCTTTGAAGAACAACCAGCTCGCCAGCGCGACGAGCAAGGGCATTGTCGAGGCAATGATCGCCGCAACCGAGGCTTCGATCGTCTGCATGGCGTAGAAATTCAGACCCAGATAAAGGGCATTCTGGCAAATTCCGAACAGTATTGTCGCGCGCCATTGGGAACGGGTCATATGCCAGCTTTGTCCCATCGCCCTTGCAATCGCGACACCCAGGATACCGGAAATCAGAAATCGCACGGCAAGGGAAAACAGAGGTGAGGCGTCGACCACGATGATCCGTGCCGACGTGAATGCAGAAGACCAGATAAAGGCAAAGGCCAGCCCCATGGCTATGGCACGGATATCCACAACGCTCCCCCCTCTGAACGCCGGAACTGTTCCTTATTTCAGGGCTGGCCGCAAGCACCCGATGACACGGGTGATCCTAATTCCCGGGCAAAGGATTATCGGTTGGGGCGGTCAGCATCGCCCCGATCATGTTCAAAGCGTTTCATGTCTGGAAACGGGGGTAGCCAATCCTCGCGACGGACGCTCCAGCATTCGTATTCAGGCTTTAGCTGGTTGGGTGCATCCAGAGAGCCAAGATGCAGTTCGATCTCATCACCGCTGCGGGCAAAAACAGATGAGCCGCAATGCGGGCAAAAGTGTCGCCCGAGGTAATCACTGGTCTCACCTTCGACTTCAACTACGCCAATCGGGTATATCGCGGCCGCGTAAAACAAAGCACCGTGGTGTTTGCGGCAATCCAGGCAATGGCAGATGCCAACACGGTCCGGGTTCCCCGACACAGTAAAGCGCACATTGCCGCAAACGCAGCCACCTGTGAATCGGTTCATGCCACACTCCATTTTCCAAGTCGGTTATCAAGTCCTGACTGTATCCGATGCGGGCGCTGCGTTCGGATGAAAATTGTCATGGGCCCTTTGACCACTTTCAAACAGTCGGATCGCTAGGTGACAAAGAAAAAGGGCCGCCTGTAGGCGACCCTTGATCTGGCGTTTTTGAGCTTGAATCAGCCGTTCACGCTGTCTTTCAGAGCCTTGGCGATGGTCATCTTCACCACTTTGTCGGCTTCTTTGGTAAAGGTCTCGCCGGTGGCCGGGTTGCGCACCTGGCGCTCGGGGCGCTCGCGGCAGTAAATCTTGCCAACACCGGGCAGGGTCACGGCGCCACCAGCGGATACTTCGCGGGTGATCAGGCCGGTGATTGCTTCCAGCGCGGCGTTTGCGGATTTCTTGTCAGTTCCCATTTCCTCAGCGAGAGCAGTAACCAGCTGAGTTTTGGTCATAGGCTTTGCCATTTCTTGGTCTCCTTACAGTGCCCGATCCATAGGGCCTCACCGCGTAACTCTAACGGGATATTGTGGTGGAACACAACGAATAGTAGCGTAGAAAACCCCAAAAATATGGGGATTTCGTTGCTTTTTTGCTTCAGAGGAAGGCCGTTTCGTCAAAAGAACGCAATTTCCGGCTGTGTAAACGCTCCAAAGGCATACCGCGCAGTCGCTCCATCGCACGAATTCCAATGGCCAGATGGCGGCTTACCTGCGTGTTATAAAAGGCGGATGCCATGCCCGGAAGCTTTAATTCGCCGTGCAGGGGCTTGTCCGAGACGCAAAGCAATGTGCCGTAGGGCACCCTGAAACGGTAGCCATTTGCGGCGATGGTCGCGCTTTCCATGTCCAGCGCAATTGCGCGCGACTGGCTGAGCCGTTGAACGGGTCCGGTATGTTCACGCAGTTCCCAGTTTCGGTTGTCGACAGAGGCCACGGTTCCGGTTCGCATGATCCGCTTCAGCTCGTACCCCTCTAGCTCGGTAACCTCGGCCACCGCCTGTTCAAGCGCGATCTGGATTTCCGCCAAAGGCGGGATGGGTACCCAAACCGGCAAATCATCGTCCAGCACCTTGTCTTCGCGAAGATAGGCATGGGCCAGAACAAAATCCCCAAGGGCCTGCGTATTGCGCAGCCCGGCACAGTGCCCGACCATCAGCCAGGCATGTGGGCGCAGAACGGCAATATGATCGGTTGCGGTTTTGGCGTTTGACGGACCAACACCGATATTGACCAGAGTGATCCCTGACCCATCCTCACGCTTGAGGTGATAGGTGGGCATCTGGGGCAGTTTCAGCGGAAGCTCGACCGGGGTGTCGGGATCGGTGATCTCAATATTACCGGTCGAGACAAAACTGGTGTAGCCGCTGGCCGGATCAGCCAGTTGCGATCTGGCGTAGCTTTCGAATTCCGAAACATAGAACTGATAGTTGGTGAACAGAACGTGGTTCTGGAAATGATGCGCGTCCGTAGCCGTATAATGCGCGAGACGCGCCAGAGAGTAGTCGATGCGCTGGGCTGTGAACAATGCCAGCGGCCCGACACCGTTATCCGGTTCGTGGACGCCGTTGACGATGTCGTCATTTGTTGTGGTCAGATCCGGCACATCAAAAACATCGCGCAGGGTAAACCCTGCGGCCCCCTGATGCGGCACCACCAGATCGGGGTTGTTTGCAACGGCGAAATGCACGGGAATTGGTGTCTTTGAAGGGCCGATCACGACCGGTTGGTCGTGGTTCTTTATCAACAAAGCAATCTGCTGAGTCAGATAGGACCGAAACAGATCCGGCCGCGTGACCGTTGTGGCATGCGTGCCGGGTTCTGAGACATGACCAAAGCTCAGTCGACTGTCGACTTGCGCATAGGACAGCGTCTTTATGCGAATTTCCGGGTAATAGGCCCTATACCGCCCAACTGGTGCTCCGTTTTCGATCGCTTCGGAAAACCCGTCGCATAAAAAGCTGATGGCCCTTTCATACAATTCCTCCAGGCGCGCGACTGCAGCAACGGGATCGGTAAAGCTTTCGGCGTCAGCGGTTTCCGGTGTTCTTATTGTTGTCATGCAAGCGGTTCCAAAAGGTCGATCTTTTCGAAGGTGCGCACATCCACCAGCCCAAGGTCGGAAATTCTGAGTTCCGGAATCACGACCAGGGCCAGCAGGGAATGCTGCATATACGCATTGTTCAGGTCACAACCACACGCCTGCATTGCGTCAACCATCGCCTGCGCTTTGGCCGCGACTTCGGTTGCCGGGCTGTCAGACATCAATCCAGCGATTGGCAGCTCCACAAGCGCCAGTTCCTTGTCGTCCTGGAAAATGGTGATTCCGCCGCCGACCTCGGCCAGCCGGTTGGCGGCCAGTGCCATTTGTTCGCGATCCGTGCCGACGACGATCATGTGGTGGCTGTCATGCGCCACGGTCGAGGCCATGGCCATTCGGCCTTGATACCCAAAGCCTGACACGAAGGCATTGGTTACCCCGCCAGTGGCGCGGTGACGTTCCACCAGCGCGATCTGGCAGGTGTCGTCCTCACCTTCAACCAGACCGCCAATCACCGGCAGTTCCTTCTTCAGCGCTTTGGTCGGGGCCTGATTTTCCACGACACCGATAACATTGGCCCGGACCCTGTTGGCACCTTCTGGTGCTTGGATTTCAAAGTCTTCGGCACG
Organism: Ruegeria sp. BJ6; assembly: GCF_056537885.1. NCBI lineage: Bacteria > Pseudomonadati > Pseudomonadota > Alphaproteobacteria > Rhodobacterales > Roseobacteraceae > Ruegeria > Ruegeria sp. BJ6. The sequence continues at coordinate 27,221 of NZ_JBQFSG010000010.1, forward strand.
CAATGCATGCCCAAGGTGAACGGTGTTCCGCGCCGAGTCCGGCCAGTTAAGATGCGGACAATCCACCGTAATAGAGCCGTTTTTCGCGACAACACGCCCGCGTGCAATCACCAATTCGACAGGCAGTTCGCGCAAATCGGAACTGAGGATGACATCCGCGCGCCGCCCCGGCGTGATCGACCCGATCTCGCGTTCCAGCCCGAAATGGGTTGCGGTATTGATCGTCGCCATCTGCAGAGCCACCAGCGGGTCGCATCCACAGGCAATAGCGTGGCGCACGACGCGGTTCATATGGCCCTCATTGACCAGAGTGCCCGAATGGCAATCATCCGTGCACAGGATGAAGTTGCGCGGGTCCAACCCCTTTTGCGTCACCGCCGTAATCTGGCTTTCGACGTCATACCAGGCCGAGCCCAGTCGCATCATCGATCGCATCCCCTGCCGTACACGCGCGATTGCGTCGGCTTCGCACGTCCCCTCGTGATCATCGGCCGGGCCACCCGCGACATATGCGGCAAAGTTCGGCCCCAGATCGGGCGAGGCATAATGGCCACCAACAGTCTTGCCAGCGCGTTGCGTCGCGGCAATCTCGGCCAGCATCTTGGGGTCTGCGTTGGAGACGCCGGGAAAATTCATCATCTCGCCCAGGCCGATAATGCCGGGCCATGTCATCGCTTCGGCAACATCTTCGGGCGTGATCTCGTACCCGGTTGTCTCCAGCCCCGGCGCGGATGGCGCGCAGGAGGGCATCTGGGTAAAGATGTTCACCGGTTGCATCAGCGCCTCGTCATGCATCATCCGCACGCCATCAAGGCCCAGAACGTTGGCAATCTCGTGCGGGTCGGTGAACATCGACGTTGTGCCATGCGGGATAACGGCTCTGGCGAATTCCGCCGGTGTCAGCATCCCGGATTCGATGTGCATATGCGCGTCACACAGGCCGGGTATCATATACCGCCCGTTCGCCTCGATGATCTGGGTACCTGACCCTGTGCAGTGCGAGGCGTCCGGGCCGACAAAGGCCACCCGACCCTCGGCTATTGCAATGGAATAACCGGTAAGTGCCTCTCGGGAATGGACATTGATCCAGATTCCATTGCGGATCACCAAATCCGCAGGCTCACGTCCTGCTGCGACGGCGATCAGGCGCGGGGCGACATCGGGCCAGCTTGGGAAGGATGCATTTTCCATGGCTCAACTTTCCCGAATGCTGCGACAGGTGCAACCCCTGCCGCAACGGGATCATGGAACCTTCATGAAGCAACCCTGTTTGAATGAGTTGCCCAATGACGAATATCAGGGGCGGCTGAGCGCATGTCCCAGAGAACAGCGTATTGGTCTGGGCAGGTATCTCGTCGATTGGCCTGAGCATTCCCATTGGGGATGTGGTGATTGAATCCCCTTATTAGAGACTGTTCTGAAAAAAACTATGCTGTGATATCAACGGCGACATACAACAATGACCGGCGACCCCTCCTCGGCACTCGCCGGTCAATTCTTAAGCGGCTGCTAAACCGCTAACTTTCCCCCCACAATCGTTCCAGTTTGGCCAAGGTGAACACGTGGAGTGAAATAGAAGCACGCAAGTTCCTGATTGTCAGTGACTGCTGAATGTCGCGATATATGCCGAGATATCCTCGGCGCCTTTCTTCAGCTTGACGCTCATGTTCGGGCGGGCGGTGTCGTCGTCCAGATATTCACGGATGAAACCGATCGGATCCTTGGCGTAGGTCGCAATGTTTTCCTCGGTCCAGACCAGACCCTGTTCGCCAGCGCGGATCATGTCGTCGGTAAACATACCCACTGGCAAACGCTCACTGCCATAGCGGTAATCGGGCTCGGCTCCGGCAACGCGACCGATGACGCCATACAGATTCGGTCCGGTAATTCCGCCTTTCACCAGAACTTCGCCATCCTTGATGATCGCATGGCAGGACGAGCACCGGTTATACAGTTTTTCACCTTTTGCAGGGTCACCAGCAGCCAGCGCCGGTGCGCCGCTTGTCAGCACGAGCAAAATTGCGGTCAGAGTTTTTGTAATCATTTTGGTGTCCCCAACTGGCGTTCGCGCGATTCGCGTTATGGGGTTTCACGCTAAAAGTGCAACAGGGAATTTGGCAAAGCGCGCCTGCGAAAATATCTATTTAAAATAACACTTTATCTAGCATCTTGGGTACGTGGAGAATGCGTCAGGATCAGGCGGTTTTTCCAGAGTGAAAACTGCAACTGACAAGGACAAAATTTTAGATGGCCGGTCCCAATCTGGCCTCGGGCAAACGAATCAGCCGGAAAGGCCGGGACAGGGTTTTCATGTCGCACTGAAACAGGCGTTAATCCGCGTGTTTTTAGGGGATATTCTTGAAATTATGTGTCCGCGTTGCGACATGAAAGACCAGATGCGGCGTAGTGCGCGCCTATGACCGCTGGACGAACCGTTTTCTCCCGGATAGATAGCCGCGATGAGATGCCGCTTTGATGCGGTACTGATGCATGTTTGCCCGTTAAGCCCGGGCGCTGGAATTCGGAGAAAACCTCGTGTCCCACGCAGAAGACCACGAAGGCACCCGCAGAGATTTCCTCTACTACGTCGCTGGCGGCGCAGGTGTCGTAGCCACGGGGGCCGTTGTCTGGCCTCTGGTCAACCAAATGAACCCTTCGGCTGACGTTCAGGCGCTGTCCTCAATCCGCGTGGATGTGAGCGGTGTCGAGATCGGAACCCAGATCACCGTGAAATGGCTGGGTAAACCGGTTTTCATCCGTCGCCGGACGCAGGAAGAGATTGACGAGGCACGCGCCGTCGAAATCTCGGAACTGCCTGACCAGGACGACCGCAACGCCAACAAGCCCGGTCTGGATGCGGCCGACGAGAACCGTTCGCTGGACGAAGCGGGTGAATGGCTGGTGATGATGGGTGTGTGTACGCACCTTGGCTGTGTGCCTCTGGGTGATGGCGCCGGTGACTATCACGGCTGGTTCTGCCCCTGCCACGGTTCGCACTATGATACGTCCGGACGTATCCGCAAGGGCCCCGCGCCCGAGAACCTGCCTGTGCCTGTCGCCGAGTTCGTCGACGAAACCACCATCAAGCTGGGATAAGGAGACGCGCCTATGTCCGGTATTCCGCACGATCATTATGAGCCGAAGACGAATGGCGAAAAGTGGCTGAACAGCCGCCTGCCCATCGTAGGCCTTTTGTATGACACCCTCATGATTCCCACCCCCAAGAACCTGAACTGGTGGTGGATCTGGGGCATCGTTCTGGCATTCTGCCTTGCGTTGCAAATCGTCACCGGCATCGTTCTGGTGATGCACTACACCCCGCATGTCGATCTGGCCTTTGCCAGCGTCGAGCACATCATGCGCAACGTGAATGGCGGCTATATGCTGCGCTATCTGCACATGAACGGCGCGTCGCTGTTCTTTGTTGCGGTCTACATTCACATCTTCCGCGGCCTTTTCTATGGATCCTACAAGGCGCCGCGCGAGGTGACATGGATCATCGGGATGCTGATTTACCTCTGCATGATGGGCACTGCGTTCATGGGCTATGTTCTGCCCTGGGGTCAGATGTCCTTCTGGGGTGCGACCGTGATCACCGGCCTGTTTGGCGCGATCCCGTTCGTGGGCGACGCGATCCAGACCTGGTTGCTGGGCGGACCGGCGGTGGACAACGCCACGCTGAACCGCTTCTTCTCGCTGCATTACCTGCTGCCGTTCGTTATCGCGGCGCTGGTTGTGGTGCATATCTGGGCCTTCCACACCACTGGCAACAACAACCCCACGGGTGTTGAGGTTCGCCGTGGTTCCAAGGCCGAGGCCGAGAAGGATACGCTGCCGTTCTGGCCGTATTTCGTGATCAAGGACCTGTTCGCACTGGCGATTGTTCTGGTGATCTTCTGGGCCATCGTCGGTTACATGCCGAACTATCTGGGCCACCCGGACAACTATATCGAAGCCAACCCGCTGGTTACGCCTGCACACATCGTGCCCGAATGGTACTTCCTGCCGTTCTACGCGATCCTGCGCGCCTTTACCGGTGAGGTCTGGGTCGTTCAGTTCGCAAGCTTCATCACCGGCGGCATCATCGACGCCAAGTTCTTTGGTGTGATTGCGATGTTCGGTGCGATCCTGGCGATGGCGCTGGCGCCCTGGCTGGACACGTCGAGCGTGCGTTCGGGTAAATACCGTCCGATGTTCAAATGGTGGTTCTACCTGCTGGTTATCGACTTCTTCGCCCTGATGTGGCTGGGTGCGATGCCCGCCGAGGAGCCCTATGCGACCTTCTCGTTGATCGCGTCCGCCTACTGGTTTGCCTATTTCTTCGTGATCCTGCCTATCCTGGGTGTGATCGAGAAGCCCGAGGCGCAGCCGGACACCATCGAAGAAGACTTCAACGCGCATTATGGCAAGGCTGACGCCGACGCCACGCCCGCCGAGTAAGAGGGACTGGAAATCATGTTCAAGAAACTTGCAATCGGCGCTGCTGCAGCTCTGGCCCTTGCGCCCGCCTCGACCTTTGCGGCAGGTGGCGGTGAGCAGCACATCGAGGACTTTGCGTTCTCGTTCGAAGGTCCGTTCGGCACCTACGATCAGCATCAGCTGCAACGCGGCCTGCAGATCTATACCGAGGTCTGCGCGGCCTGCCACGGCCTGCGCTATGTGCCCTTGCGCACGCTGTCCGATGAGGACGGCGTTGGCCTGAGCGAAGAAGCGGTTCGCGCCTATGCGGCCCAGAACTTTGAGGTGTTCGACCCCGAGCTTGACGATTTCCGTCCGGCACTGCCAACCGATCACTTCCCGGTCAACGATGGTGTTGGCGCACCTGACCTGAGCCTGATGGCCAAGGCACGCGCCGGGTTCCACGGCCCTTACGGTCTGGGGATCAACCAGCTGTTCAAGGGCATGGGCGGTGCGGAATACATCGCCTCGCTGCTGGACGGCTATACCGGCGAGGAAAAGGAAGAAGCAGGCACCATCCTGTACGAAAACACCGCTTTCCCCGGCGGCTGGATTTCGATGGCCCCGCCGCTGTCGGACGAGCAGGTCGAGTTTGCCGATGGTCATGAAAACACCGTCGAAGCGATGTCCGAGGATGTCGCGGCCTTCCTGATGTGGACCGCCGAACCCAAAATGATGGCCCGCAAGAATGCCGGATTTGTTGGTGTGCTGTTCCTGATCGGGCTGTCTGTACTGCTGTACCTGACCAACAAGCGCCTGTGGGCACCTGTCAAGGGCAAGAAGCTAAGCTAAGCGGCCAAACGCTTGGAATTGGAGGCTCCGCAGCTGGTCTGCGGAGCCTTTGTTTTTGGGCTCAGCTTCCTGCGGGCGGCTTGGCATTTGCGCTGGCGTTGAAGTTCACACCACGACTTGCGCACAACCCTTTCCATTTACCGCGCCACTTGCCCTTATTGTTTCTGTCGAGGTTGAGGGTGCCGTGTGAGTTCTTGCCACAATTTCCCCCGGTGAACTCGATTTTGACCACCATCGACGAGGCTGTCGATTTAAGCGTGGAAACCTTGGTGGCCGTGCTGGTTCCCACCTTGCCATCCGGAATCGTGACCTGACCATTTGAGACATTCATCGTCAGTGTGAACGGATTCTTGGAGCTAACTTTTGCCTTCCAGACACCTGCCGGAAGCCCCTCTGCAAACGCTGTACCGGAAAAGACACAAAGTATCGCGACGAGCGCAAATTTACTTGGATTCATAACTACCTCACTCAAAAAAACGTCTGAAAACGTAAGACGCGCAGAGTTTACGAGTCAATGATTGAGGCAGAGCAATAAATCTGGCGAAAGATCCGGGTCAGTGGAATTCCGGTGGTACAGAGTGCTTATTCTCCGCGCAGGCGCTCGCCGGACACACCTGTGATTGTTGCCGAAATCACTGAACCTTCGACCCGGGGATTGTTGAATTCCACTTCGGTAAACTGCTCTGTCCGGCCCATATGCGGGTTTTCCATCAGGATGCTGTGGGTTCTGCCAACCTGTGCCGCCAAATGCCTCTCAACCTGCGCTGCACCCGCGTCCCGTAGCCTGGCGGCGCGTTCCTTGATGACATTGCCGTTCACTTGCTGGGGAATGCGTGCAGCAGGCGTGCCTTCGCGTTTGGAATAGGGAAACACATGCAGCCAGGTCAGATCGCAGTCGGTGACAAGCTTGAGAGAATTTTCGAAATGCGCATCGGATTCCGTTGGGAAGCCTGCGATGATGTCGGCCCCAAAAGTTATGTCGGGGCGCAGCTTGCGCGCCTCTTCTGTAAAGCGGATCGCGTCGTCGCGCAGGTGGCGGCGCTTCATCCGTTTCAGGATCAGATCGTCGCCATGCTGCAGCGACAGGTGCAGATGTGGCATCAGGCGGGGTTCGGTGGCAATCGCCCGCATCAGGTTCTCATCCACTTCGATCGAATCGATAGAACTGATGCGCAGACGCGGCAGGTCCGGAACCAGTTTCAAAATTCGCATAACCAGATCGCCAAGTTTGGGCTGCGCAGGCAGGTCAGCCCCCCACGAGGTCAGGTCAACCCCGGTCAGCACGACCTCGTTATACCCTTTTTCCACAAGGCGTTTGATCTGATCCACGACGATCCCCGCCGGAACACTGCGAGAGTTCCCACGGCCATAAGGAATGATGCAGAAGGTACAGCGGTGATCACATCCGTTCTGAACCTGAACATAGGCGCGCGAGCGAGTGCCGAAGCCGTCGATCAGATGACCTGCGGTTTCGGTGACGGACATGATATCGTCAACTTGCACCGCCTCGGTCTCACCAATGAAATCTGCGGCCATGCCTTTCCACGTCTCGGGGCGCATCTTCTCGGAATTGCCGATGACCGCGTCCACCTCGTCCATTTGCGCAAAGGTCTCGGGTTCGGTTTGCGCCGCGCAACCGGTGACGATCAGGCGCGCGTCCGGATTCTCACGCCGGAGCTTGCGGATTTCCTGGCGGGCCTTGCGGACCGCTTCGGACGTCACCGCGCAGGTGTTTACGATCACCGCATCGCTAAGACCCGCCTGTTGAGACAGTTCCTTCATCGCCTCGGTCTCATAAGCGTTCAGGCGACATCCAAGCGTGGTGAATTTCGGAGGCTTCATTCCCCTGCCCCCAGAAATTCAGGTGTCAGCGTTCCGCTGAACACATGACATGTCGGGCCAGTCATCCAGACACCGTCCTCGCGCCAGTCGATCCAGATGGTCCCGCCGTCGAGTTCGATCTGTACTTTGCGCCCCGTCAGGCCGCGTCGGGCAGCTGCAACCGCCGTCGCGCAGGACGAAGACCCTGAGGCAAGGGTAGTGCCCACGCCGCGCTCCCAGACACGCATACGGATGTGGTCAGGGCCGATGATCTGCGCCACCTGCACGTTGGTACGCTCGGGATACAGCGGATGATATTCATAGCGCGCCCCAAACTGTTCCAGCGGGACCGATTCGGCATCTTCGACAAAAAATGTGCAGTGCGGGTTTCCCATCCCGGTTGCGGTAGGACCGCCTTCGATTGGCAGTTCCAGCGTTTCCACGTCTTCGGCCAGTGGGATTTCCCGCCAATCAAGCTGAGGCTGGCCCATGTTGACGGACGTCAGCCCCTCTCCGGCGTCTTCGGCAAACAGGATGCCGCGTTCCGTCGACAGCGTGAGGCTGGACTTACCTGCCTCGTCCATCAGATGACGGGCAATGCAGCGTGTTGCATTTCCACAGGCGGCAGAGGTTGAACCGTCAGAATTATAGAACACCAGATGCGCATCAGCGTCACCGTTCGTGATGATCGCCAGCTGATCGAACCCAACCCCGAATTGCCGATGCCCAATTGCCTGCGCCAGAGCCGGCGTGACATCAACGGATTGCGCGCGTGCATCGACAATGACAAAGTCATTGCCCAGCCCATGCATCTTCATGAAGGGCAAACCGGTTTCGCGAAAGCGTTGCATGGCGGGCATATAGCGCCGCGCTTCGAATGAATCCACCCTGTCCCGAAGATTCCTTAAAAAAGGGGTTGACCCCTTCGGCGGCTCTCCCTAATTAGGCCGCCTATCGGGTCGCCGGAAACTTTCGGGCTAAGGCGAAACGAGGCGCAGAAAAGGGCCTTGAACCCAGTCGGGAATTTGGTCTAGAGAGCGCTGCGGGTCGAAGAGATCCAACAAAAGAGTGGGCCGTTAGCTCAGTTGGTAGAGCAACTGACTTTTAATCAGTGGGTCGCAGGTTCGAATCCTGCACGGCTCACCACTTTTTAAATAAAATCAAGTAGTTACATAAACGCCAACGGTGGCGTTGAAGTTCGGTCGATCCGTGTCCGCCTGGTGTCCGCAGATTCAACATCTAGTTTGTAGTTTCTCAGGGAGGCAGGTTTCGTACGAATTGGCTCGCCTGCTCGAGCAAACCAATAAGATCCATAAGTGAGTTGGCCCGAGGGTTGCAGTTCTCTTCGGTCGCAGCCCGCACTCCCGACATCCGGGGCGGCAACAAAGTACTGCAAATAAAGTGTAGATTTCCTGGCGATCAACGCTGCGCGTTTCGCCGACCACTTGATAATCCTGCGATTTCGCCGCACTCAAGTTGCGCTGTTGGTTAGTGTAGGGTGTTGCGGTTATTACCGAAAATGAACTAGCGTTGGCTTCACATTGCTTGCCAAACAAACAACATCCCAAGGCGACAAAGGCATTGGCATTTGACAGAAAACATACAGATAGAGTTTCGACCCCGAGCCCGCTTGCTTCAGCTTTTGGGCGATCAGCTGATCCGAAGCCCACGGTTGGCGGTATTCGAACTTGTAAAAAACTCTTATGACGCAGACGCCACGGAAGTCGAAGTCAGGATCGATGGTCTTGAAGGAAATACTCCTTCAATAAGTGTCCGCGACAACGGTGCCGGCATGTCTTTGGAGACAGTACGGGACATCTGGTTCGTTCCTGGGCACGATCACAAGGAAAAACAAAAGCAACGTGGCTCACGCACTAAGCTGGGGCGAGCACCTGTGGGAGAAAAAGGCGTTGGCCGTTTTGCTGCTCACAAGCTGGGAAACACGATTAGGTTGGTTTCTCGCACTGCGGGAGCCGATGAGGTGGTTTTGGAAATCAACTGGGCGGACTTGATGAAGAAGGAGTTCCTCAGTGAAGCAAAAGCAGAAATAGTGACTCGTACTCCTCAGGTGTTTACCGAAAATGATACCGGCACATTGATTGAGATAGGTGAGCTTCGTGACAAGGATTGGAGCAGGGGCGATCTTCGAAGGTTGCGGCGAGATATTACCTCAATCTGCTCTCCGTTCGATGCGCCGGGCGAATTTGATGTGACCTTTTCTGTTCCGGGTCGGGAAAAACAGTTTGCGGACATCCCTGATACATCCGAAATCCTGAAACGAGCTCCGTGGCATTTCCGATTTGACTTCGACGGTGTGAACTTCAATTGGAGCTATAGCTTCGACCCGCCAGCCGCCCTATCGACGCGAATAGCAAGTAGGTCAAAAAGCTCTGATGAAGGAGAGGTGCTTATTGTTGATCCTGCATCTCAGAAATCCAGCGAAAAATCGATTGTAGCTGACATAAGTACGCTCGACGGAATTGGCCCCGTATCAGGTGAGTTTTTTGCGTTCGACCGAGGCCAGGAGCTTTGGAAGCTTCAGCCGGAGAAACAACTGGTCTTTCGGTTCCTAGATGAGAACGGCGGGGTGCGTGTCTATAGGGATGGCGTAAGGGTCTACAACTACGGCGAAGAAGACGACGATTGGTTGGCCCTGGACTATAGAAGGTTTATGACACCTTCACTGCGGATAAGTCGCAACATAGTAGTTGGTGCGGTTTCAATTGATCAACTGGCCAGTACCGCTCTAAAGGACAAAACTAACCGAGAAGGTTTCGTCGAAAACGAGGCGTTAGACAGGCTGAGACAGGTTGTTCTGGGTGCGTTTCATATATTCGAAACCGAGCGTTCGCTCGACAAGGAGGCCATCAGAAAAACGGAAAGGAAGCCTGTCCAAGTAGAAGCAGACAAAATCCAGGACCCCATTGCTGAAATCAGAACTATAGCCAAGAAGGAAAAAGTGGCAGAAAAAATCGAGCCTAGCCTCGCCCGGCTCGAGCGGAACTACAACGAATTACGCGAGACGATGCTCCAAGCCGGATTGTCGGGCCTAGGTTTGGCTACGGTGTTTCATGAGATTCAGCATGGCGTGGCGGCGTTGTTGCGCCGAGCGAAATCCGGTGCGTCAGTGGACGACATAGTTGTCCAGGCGCAAGAGCTCGAGCAACTTTTGCACGGCATTTCAGGTTTGCTTCGCAAAGAAGAAAAGTCTGAGTTGGAAGCTGTGGACTTGGTGAAAAAGGTCAGGCAAGCCTCGCTAATTCGGTTTCGCAGCCACCGCGTCCAATTGGTTAGTCCATTGCTGCACGGCGAACAGGATAGCTTTAAAATTCGGATCAACAGTCGACTATTTGTCGGAGCGGTGACGAACCTTCTGGACAATGCGTTTTTTTGGTTGCGTGCCAAATGGCCGTCGAGACCCGACGATCAGGACGATAGCCCCAGGAAAATCTTCATTGGGGCAAGTGACGACTTTGAAACCGGCCCTGCGATTGTTATCGCCGACACCGGCCCTGGGTTTCAGGACGACCCGGAAACTCTTGCTGAACCATTTTTCACAAGACGCCCCGACGGTATGGGCTTAGGGCTTTACTACACGAAACTAGTGATGGAATTGTCCGGCGGGCAAATAGTGTTTCCTGAAAAAGAAGATGTTGATATCCCTGAAGAATTTGATGGCGCAATTGTTGCGTTGGTGTTTCCTGAAAAATGATACTTCAACCGGCTAGAATTGTATTGATCGACGATAACCCCAAGCACCTCAAGGCAATTGCTGATGCGCTTGGTTTCCTGGGGTCAGCCTCACTGTCCTTTTTGTATTCGGGTGACATACCGGAAGCCCACGTTCTGGCCGGTGCTCGGTTAGTTTTCTGTGATTTACATCTAAATACAGACGCCATCACAAGCGATGGAAAAGCTGAGTGTAGCCACATAGTTGGCATGTTGGACGCTGCAATCACGGAGCACCATGGCCCCTATCTCCTGATTATCTGGTCGCAATTTCCAGACAGAATAGAAAGCTTGCCTGACTACCTTGAGCAACTCGCGCCAGAAAAGCGCCCGTTTCACCATACGTGTTTGGACAAAAACCATTTCATTGACGTCACAAACGGAACCGCTTTGGCAGGGCAAGATCTGCCGGGTGAAATCCAAAATACGGTTTCAAACCAACCAGGGTTGGCAGCCATGTTGAGCTGGGAGCAATCCGCTTCATTCTCAGCTGCTCGGGCAACCAACCTTCTGTGGCAACTGAGTTTGAACACCAGCAAGAAGGACCCCGATCAGGCGCTTTGTAAAACGCTAGGAAAGCTTGCAGCAGGTGCAGCCGGTGTTTCATTTGGCACAAACTTGCCAGGAAGGAGTGTGTTGGAGGCTTTGGTGCCCCTTCTCGCAGACCAAATAGAGGCTCAAGGAGTTGACGAGGCGCTTTGGAAAAACGCGGTCGATGTTGAAAACCGAAGTGGTGGCGCTGCGTCGGAAGCTCTGTACACCGCGCTCCACTTAGAGGTCCCCACTGATTATCGAGCAGATAAGCGAGGCTCGGTCAGCCCAGCGGAGGGATGTTTCCCAGACGATCAATTCAAGGACGTTTTCGGTTTTGATCAGGCCGAGTTGCTGAAGGACTGCGGTTTTGTGGAAAAAGACGAAGAAAACTCCACAAAAAAGGTCCACGTGTGGAAAGCGAGCGAAGAGGCAGTCAAATCCGCCAAGTGGTTTCTGGTGCAGGTGAATGCTGCTTGCGACGAGGCTCAAAATCACCCAGGTCTTCTGCCCTATTGTCTGGCTTTCACAATTCCGTCCAACGTGACACAAAAAAAGAACCATAAAGGCAGCGTGGAGAAGACAAACTCCCTTTACCTCGAGAACACAAAAGTTGAGATGTACTTGCTCGGGCGCTTCATAGTCAGTTTGACTGTCCAAAGTGCACAGAAACTCCAGCCAGAGTTTAGGATTAGGACAGCCCTTTTAGACAAACTTGTGTTTGGTTTGCGGACGAATGCTGCACGGTTGGGGGTGACAGAGCCTGGCTGATACCAGCAACTACGTCGACTGCGAAATTGCCGCCTTGAGGATTTCTTTCATCACAGGCGGGCAAACTCCGTTTCCGAGCATTTTCACTTGATCACGCCTAGTGCCATTCTCGAACTTGTACTTTTTTGTAAAACCCATAGCGCGTGCGAGCTCGGGAACTTGCAACATTCTCATCCGATGCTCGCCATCAATCTTTTCAACAAGTGCGAAACGGTCAACTGTGGTAATCGTACGTAGAGGGCGATCAAGCGATTGCCAGCCACCTGATCCATCGCTGCCATAGTACACAATCAGAAAAGGCTCGTCTTCACCAAGTGCCGACATCGCACGCTTGGCACGCTCCAGAGTGGCCTCCGATCTTTTGTTAGATTTGAGCGGGGTGGTTTTCCAAGTGCCCCGAGGGTCGAGAATATCCAGTACCGTTCGTCTTTTTCGGCGAGTTGGAGGCTCAAACACCGGCACTTCAGACTTCCGGCCTAGAAGGAACAGGCGTCGCCTTTTTTGCGGTACTCCGAAGTCAGAAGCATCAAGCGTTCGCTCGATCAAGTGATAACCGAGCGACTTCAGTTCGTCCTTCAATTCCTCGTAGCGCGACCAGGGCCGCATATGAACCACATTCTCTAGCACGACCCATTCTGGTTCGAATGTTCTTGCGAAGCGAACCGTCTCCAGTGCAGTGGCTCGGCTTTCTTCTGATCTCGGTGCAGCCCCTTTTGCGCACGTGTGGTTTGTACACTCAGGCGAAGTCATCAAGACGTCGATTTCGCCGATTTGATTTCGTAGAGCGACAGGACTGACGTCCTCCAAGCGGGAAGTTTTTGTTGTCGCCTTAGGAAAATTGACCGAGTAGTTTGCTACCGCGGTGTCCCACATGTCGACGCCGCACACAACATCTGCTCCGGCTGCGCGTGCGCCGAAACTGCTTCCTCCCCCGCCACAGAATAGGTCAAGTACTTTAATCGCAATCACTCCCGATCCGACGTCGGATACCAGGTTTTTGCGATGTTGACCAAGGTCTGATTTCGTGAATGCTGCTAGGATGTCCGACGTACTGACAAAAAAGCAACGATCACATTGCATGTCACGCATCCGGGGCAGGGATACAGCACCGGAGCTTAAACTTAGGCGTGCGCTGTGGGCCGCGGGATATCGATACAGAACGAACTACAAGCTCTTTGGAAAACCGGACATCGTGTTTGTCGGGTGTCGGGTCGCGGTATTTGTTGATGGGTGCTTTTGGCACGGTTGTTCAGAACACTATCAACCACCAAAAACATCTGAGCAGTTCTGGGCAGCGAAGATCAAGAAGAACAAGCTACGCGATATTGAAGTAACTGAGCGCTTGGTTTCAGAAGGTTGGCACGTCTTAAGGTTTTGGGAGCACGAAATTGGCCGCGATACGAATAGATGTGTGGCGAAGGTAGCGCAATATGCCGGAAAAAAGTGATGACTTGCTCGATTGGAAGGCGGACCTTCGAAACACTGACCTAGTAATTGACCAATATTACAGGGGTGGACGTAACGGCAACGCGGGCGACGATCCGATGAATGCGCTCTTGGGTGTCAGTAACCAAGGAGGCTTTAGGATACTCGGCACGAAACAGGAACCTCGCCTAGTAGTGCTGATGACCAGTCTTAATGATCCGGAGTGGCCGGACTATTTGGATCATGAACAGGGAACCTTTACGTATTACGGAGACAACAAAACTCCCGGAAAATCACTTCACAAGACTGCTCGTTTCGGAAACAACATACTGCAAAACTGTTTCGCGCTGGCTCATGGAGACAGCGAGGAGCGTCAACGCGTGCCTCCGTTCCTTGCATTCGCTACTTTGGGGCAAGGCACGTACAGGGATGTGCGTTTCCTAGGGTTGCTCGTCCCGGGTGCACCTGGGGTGCCGGAAAATGAAGACTTGGTTGCAGTATGGAAAACTTCTAAGTCCACAAGATTTCAGAATTACCGAGCGGTGTTCTCAGTTTTAGATACTGAATTGGTTGAACGCTCGTGGCTCAAACAGATACAAGCCGGGCAAGACGGATCGCAGCATGAGCCACAAGTGCTACGCGCTTGGCGGGAGACTGGTAACGCCAAACTGCTAAAGGCCCCAAATAGCCAAAGCGTCCGCTCAAAAAAGCAACAGTTGCCCGAAAGCCCACGACACCGAAGCTTGTTGTCGACAATTCGTACTACCTTCTCTGATGACCCAACTAGATTCGAACAGTGCGCGGCTCGGCTCGTCGAACTCGAGCTAAAAATGGTTACAAGGATAGAAGTCACCAGATCAACGAGAGACGGTGGCCGTGATGCCAAAGGTCTGTTTCGAGTGGGCAGCCCAGGAAACGGGATTGAGCTTAGCTTTTCTGTGGAAGCAAAATGCTATTCTGAAACCAACTCCGTTGGTGTGAAAGAGGTTTCTAGGCTGATCTCCAGACTGAGGCATCGGGAGTTTGGGGTGATTGTGACAACGTCTTTCGTCGCCGATCAAGCCTATCGTGAGCTTGTTGAAGACAAACACCCAGTTATTGTTGTTTCAGCGGTGGATATAGCCCGTATTCTTGATGAAAATGGTCTCGGGAACGTCGCCGACCTGAAGGCTTGGCTACAGCAGTTCCCTTAGTGACATTTCCAATTTCTGCTCTCATCGACGTAACGCGGCAAGCCCGCTGGTATGACTTTTGTCCGCACACCGCCTTGTCCACTGATCGGGCAAGTCCGCATTAGAATTGATGGTGGTAGCACTAATGCCCAGAGGTTTTCAGAGATTAAAATAGTACGGTGAATTGGATTGCCTCGTCTCATACAAATAGACAGTTTTCCCGTTCAAACTGAAGTAGTATGGCGAACTGGATTGCTGGGTTGCGTACAAATAGACCGAGCTCCCTTCGTAGGTGAAATAGTAGGGCGAACCAGCTTGATGCGTCGGATAAAGATATATGGAATTTCCATCGAGAGAAAAATAGTACGGCGCGTTCGCTTGGTTGGTCGAATACAGATAGATAGAAGACAATTCTATGAAGCCTTTCCGGAATAGGAGCTACTGTTGGGTGAATAGCCTGCACCATTGAAAGAGATCAACACACATTGGGCCTATGCTAACTCGATATTCCATAACGCGGCGTGAATGCATGAGCTATTAAGTGCGTCACGCTGCCCAGACTTTTCTTAAGCATGGCTGCTAGTTTTCGCATCAGATTTGGGTCGGACAAATCAGGGAATGGATCGATATCGCCAGGGGTTAACTCGTTGCAACGACTATCGACGAAGTTTTGGACCTGTAGTGCTAGACCCGCGCCCGCCGTCGCCAGTTCGACCTCTTCACCTTTTAGTCCGTTGCTTGGGCTATCTTGGCTATCGTACTCATGACTCTGAGCAAGGCGTTCTGTTGTCTGATCATTGTCTGGTTGCTCTGGTGAATCTGCTCCTGCCCCCTGATAATTTCCAAGAGTAGATCCCGCAGCGAGTTCTCGGATTGGTTCTGCATCGTTGTCGGATCTGAGGTCATTCAAATACTCCTTTGTTTCCTCAATAAATGTGGCCACTTTTGCGGCGCTAATTTTCAGGGTCCGGTTTGCGTTGTGATTTTTGACCCCTACCGGGGTTTTGATCATGATCCGGCTGCGGCCTCGGCCGTCCTCAATGGCGTCGGTTAGCTCCAAACCCTCTCGGTCGATCAGCTCGGCGAGTGCTTTAGGCTGCTCTGAACGGTCCAGCTCGGTCAGCAATTTGAGCTGCTGCCTTAATGCAGGCAGGTTAAAATTCTGGCGGCGGGCTTGCTGGTGCTGATCATGGTTGAAAGCTGAACGAGGGTTGTCACCGTCCAGCGCTGCAATCTGATCGGCGTAGTCATCGCGCCCCATTTCCCGCATTCGCTTTTCAGAAAACACATTGTGAGCACCAATCACGAGTTGGTGGCCGAATTCCAGTTCCAGAAAACGAGAAACTGCCTCATCCTTGGCCATTGATCGGAAACGTTTGTATGTTTTGCCGGTCACTGAATCTGCGGCTGCGGTGATTAAGTGCCCATGCTGTTGCATGCTTCCGTCGGCTCGGTAGCTTTCATGGATGACAAATGTTTCCGGGCCATCGGGATTGAACCCATGCTCGGCCCTGATGGCTTCCAATGCTCTTTCCCATTGGTTACGGGTCATTTCCCGGCCCGGATTTATCGTTGTATGGATGAGTCCATTTTTGCGGCCTTTGAGTGAGGCGAATTCATCGGCCACATTGAGTTGATCGGTGTTGTCCTTCAGGACAATCACCCTTTCATTGTTACCCTGTCTAAGTGGGTAGTTGGCAGCTCTAACACTGTCGCCTGATTTCACGGTTCCGCTTTTGATAATCACGGCTGCGACTTTAATTTGCCTAGCTCGGCTCTCAGCTCGTTCAACGGCTCAAGCCAAATGCGGCGGGCTTCGACGATGACTTTGTACATTGCGTTAAACTGCGAACTACTCAGAGTGCCATCGGCCTTGGATTCGTTAATAGCTTTCTGGGCTTGATTGACGTTTGCGCCGATGCCTGCGAGTTGGCGGCAAATCGCTTCTAGCTTCACCACTTTTAATAGAATACGCTTTCCTTGCTGAGGGTTGGTTTCAACTTTGACGAACCTTTTTTAGAAGGCTCGCCGGGTTGCGGTCGCCGTTGGGACGAGCAATGAGTTTCTCAATAGCGGAATCTGTCAATCCTTCGTGGCCCGAAGCTACTGTATGCCGCTGATCTATAGCAGCGTTCCATGGCCGGTCCGACACGCGCCAGCAACCTCATGCTTCACGTTCACCAAAGAAGATCCTGCGGGCTGATTTTGTGGTGCTGTAACCCAGTAGGCGCACCAATTCTCCATTTTTGATGCTGACGCGTGCAGATTAAAATCCAATTTTTTTGGATTTAGAATATGTGCCTAAATCGTCCAGCATTTATCTTCGCGACCGGAACCTAAACCGTTACCCCCTTTAAGACCTGATCGCGGGAAAGCTCCGATTTAGTCCCTGCCATCAGGATTTCGCCTCGTCTGAGAACAACAAACCGATCTGCAAGATCATAGGCGAAATCGAAATACTGTTCGACCAAAACAATCGCCATCTCACCTTTGGTTCTGAGGTGGCGGATGACCTCTCCGATCTGCTGGATGATGTTGGGCTGAATGCCCTCGGTGGGCTCATCCAAAAGCAACAGCTTTGGCTTCGTGATCAGTGCCCGTGCGATGGCTAGCTGTTGTTGTTGACCGCCCGATAAATCTCCGCCACGTCGGTTCTGCATTTTCTTGAGCACCGGGAACAGGTCGAAAATCTCGTCCGGGACAAAATGATCACTGACAGGCAGACAGGCGAAACCAGTTTCCAGATTTTCACGCACGGTCAACAGTGGGAATATTTCGCGCCCCTGCGGAACATAAGCCACACCTTTCCACGCCATTTTATGCGCAGGCAAAATACCAAGTTCTTCGCCATTCAGTTCTACCTCGCCACCGGACCGTGGATGCGTACCCGATATGGCCTTGATCAGGCTGGTCTTGCCGACACCATTGGTTCCCATCACACAGGTGACTTCCCCCTGTTTGGCCTCCATCGATATCCCGTGAAGGATTTGCGAATGCCCATAGTACAACGTCAGATCTGTCAGTTTCAGCATTGCTCAGCGCCCCAGATAGACGTCGATAACGTCCTGATTTGATGTGACATGGTCGAGACTGCCCTCGGCCAGAACTGACCCCTCGTGCAGGACAGTGACCTTGCAGTTCAGGCGGCGGACGAATTCCATATCGTGCTCGACCACCACCACCGCGCGGGTTCTTGCGGCTTTCACCAGCAAATCAGTGGTATGTTCGCGCTCTTGCGGGGTCATGCCGGCGGCGGGTTCATCCACCAGCAGCAGGCGCGGCTCCTGCGCCAGCAGCATACCGATTTCCAGCCATTGTTTCTGTCCGTGGCTGAGCTCTCCGGATTTTCGGTTCAGTTCCGCCCTCAACCCGATTTCGGTGGCCAGCGATTGCACTTTTTGCAGATCGGCCTCCGCAGGCCGGTAGAACAAAACACGCAACCAGCCGCGCTTGTTCTTTAACGCCATTAACAGATTTTCCTGCACGGTCTGATCTTCAAATACCGTGGGTTTCTGGAACTTTCGCCCGATGCCCGCCTGTGCGATCCTGGCCTCGCTCATCCGCAGCAGCGACACAGATTTCTCGCCCCAGATCACACGCCCTTCGTCCGGGCGGGTTTTGCCGGTGATTATGTCCATGAATGTGGTCTTACCCGCCCCGTTTGGCCCGATCACCGCCCGCAATTCGGCGTTACCGATCTGAAACGACAGGTTGTTGATGGCGCGGAACCCGTCAAAGCTGACAGAGACGCCGCTCACCTCTAGCAGAGTGTTCATTCGGTGGCCTCCTTCTCGCGCAAGGCGCCGTCATCGGGGCCGAGGTTGGCGCCATGTCGGTCGGGATGACGACGGTTGCTGACCAGATCGAACAAACCGCCGATGCCTTGCGGGGCGAATAGTGTGACCAGCACAAAGGAAACACCCAACAGGACCTGCCACCAGTCCACCCATTTGATTGTATAAAATCCCAGCGGGATATCCGGTGCCTGCCCGCCGGTGAACCATGTGCTGAGCAGGCTGACAAAGGCCGCGCCGATAACTGCCCCGTACAGGCGTCCACGCCCGCCTATAGCAACCCAGACAACCAGATAGATTGAGGCGATTGGCGCCATTTCCTCGGGGTTGATGATACCCGCCTGTGGGTAATACAGCGCGCCCGCGACAGCCGCGATACAGGCCGTCAGCGTAAAAACCGTCAACTTGTAGACTTCGACCGAGTAGCCCAGAAACCGCACCCGCGCTTCGTTATCGCGGATACCGCGAATGACCGAACCGAACTTACCCGAAACAATCCACGCCGCCAGCATATAGCCCAGACCCAATGCAAGCGCCGAAGCCCAGAGAAACCAGACTGACACCACGTCTTGAGCGGCAGAGACGCCGGGCAAATTCTGCAAGCCCGACAAGCCGTTATTGCCGCGCAGCCCACTGTCATTCTGAAAGAGATACAGCGCCAGCGCCAGGGTCATCGCCTGTGTCAGGATCGACAGGTAAACACCCGTGACCCGGCTGCGGAAGGCCAGCCAGCCAAACACCAGCGCCAGCAGGCCCGGCACCAGCACCACCATGATCAGTTGCAATGTCAGCGAATGCGAAAACGACCAGATCAACGGAAAGTCGGACGCGCCCACAACGCCGAAAATCTGGTTGGCAATGGCGTCAGTGACCTCGGATTGAGTTGGCGGGATTTCCGATTTCGACAGTGACTCGACCACGATCAGGCGGGTGCGCTCATACATCAGCCACATGCCGATCATGTAACCCCCCAGCCCGAAAAACGCGAAATGACCCAGTGACAGGATACCGGTAAAGCCCCAGACCAGATCCATCGCAACCGCGATCAGGCAAAGGCACAGGGTCTTGCCCAGAGTCTTTATGAAACTGGTTGAAATCACGCCGATCCCGAACCCTTCAGAGAGGACGGTCACGCCCAACGTGAACAGGGACAGAATTGCGAGAAAGACCAGAACAGACGGGTTCTTGGCGACAAAGCTGCGTTCCATTGCTCAATCCCCCGCCGCGCGGCCCTTGAGGGCGATGATGCCCCGTGGCCGGAACTGGATGAAAATGATGATGAAGATGATCATGTAGGTCTGCGCGGCCAGCGTGTTCGACGGGTTCATCCATTCGATCCCTTTTTGCAGAAAGCCGATCAATCCAGCCCCGGCAAGCGCACCCCAGATGTTGCCGACACCGCCGACAACCACGGTCATAAAGCTCTGCACGATATAGTTGCTGCCCAGATCGGACGTGACCTTGGCAAAAAGGCCAATGGCCACCCCGGCGATCCCGGCAATGCCTGAGCCAAGGCCAAAGGTCAGCATATTCACCCGCCCCGGGTTGATCCCCATCGAGCCTGCCATGCGCCGGTTCTGCGTCACCGCGCGCATTTCCAGCCCCAGCCGCGTGCGCTTCATGATGAAAAGAAACAGACCCAGAAAAATCAGCGCCAGTACAAAGATCGCAATCCGGATATAACTGATCGAAACCACATCGTTCAGCACCCACGCCCCGTCCAGCCAGCCGGGCGCGGTCAGCGGGCGGGCCTGCGTGCCAAAGATGTTCTTGGCCAGTTGTTGCAGCGCAATCGAGATGCCGAATGTTGCCAGCAGCGTTTCCAGTGGCCGCGCATACAGCCAGCGGATTACCAGACGCTCCATCGCCACGCCCATCGCAAAAGTGACGGCAAATGCCAAGGGGATCGCAACAAGGATCGAAAGCGTGTGATCCGGAATGAATTGCTGCACCACGTAGCCTGTATAGGCGCCCATCATGATGAACTCGCCATGCGCCATGTTGATCACCCCCATGACGCCAAAGGTGATCGCCAGCCCAACGGCGGCCAGGAAATAGATCGACGCCAGAGAAATCGCATCCAGGGTCAGATCAAGCGTCTGATTCAGGCCAACCTTCAATTCAACCTGTTTCAGCGCTCTTTCGGCGGCGGCTGTGACTTCGGATGACGGCTCTGCGTAGGTTTCAATGAAAACATGCTCGCCCAGTGCAGCGTCGATGTCAGCCTCCGTTACCAAAGCAGGCACGAGTCCGGCTTCGGCCAGAGCGGCATACGCCATTGTCCGTGCAGAATCGGTGTTCAGTTGCGCGACCGGAACTCCGCCCACGCGACCACCCTCGATATTTGTCAACAGAGCCGCGCGGATGTCGCCCATCGACACACGCGGCGCAGCGAGATCGCCATCGACCAACAAATCATATGCCTCGTCCCGGGACAGGGATTCCGAACCGGGCACCAGAACAACGGCAACGTTCGCGTCCGACAGCAACTCCTTAACCGCCTTTCGTGCGGTCACGACCAGAGGGTTCAGCGCTGCGCGGACATCGACGCCCAGATCGCCGGACATTTCTTCGATGGCGGCTACGCGGGCAGCTGCGTCTTTGTCGAACCCGATAGTCAGCAAGCGTTCGAGCCGTTGTTTCTGCACCTTCACGTCCGCATCCCGTTCGCCCTCGATCGAGGCGCGCAGAGGTTCCAGCAAAGCACCTTCGGGATCGCGCTGGATGGATTGCAATGCCGCCAGACGTTTCGGGCGGCTCGGGTCGGTCAGCTGGAACTGAACCAGCGCCGTGCCAATCATGGCGCGGATGCCGCTATTAGGCTTCAGCTGTTTCAGATCGGATTTCTCAAACCTTCCCACCACCTCGCCGGTGTCGAAATCGGTCAGCTCATAGGACCTCCCCTCGACCTTTTTCCCGGCAAAGAACAGACCGTCCGACTTGCGCATCCACATGTCCTTTGCGGCCCATGTTTCAAGCATAGTCTGCGCCTGCGGCAGGCCGCTGGTCGCGATCGCGTCAATCGCCGGCTTGATCGTCTTGCGCGAGCTTTTGGCGATGGTTGCCTGATGCTCCTGCAGGATCGGTTGCAGACTGGCCTCCTGCGCGCTGGCCGTCAGGCAGGCGCACAGCACTGCGAGGCCCGCTAGGAATAGTCGTAACATTTGGAGAAACCCGAGTATCTTTGGTGGTAAGGCGGGCGATGACACCCGCCTTGCTGCACAATTTAGTAGTTTGACAGGGTCTGAACGCAGGTCTTGGTCTCGGTGTTGTACATACCGCAGCCCAGATCTTTCCAATCCGACTTCAGCACTGCCGATTCCGGCAGGTAATCGGTCCAGGCATCACCCGGCACCACTTCGGTTTCGCTGATAATGTCGAACTGACCGTCTTCCTGAATCTCACCGATCAACACTGGCTTGGCCAGGTGGTGGTTCGGAAGCATCACGGCGGTGCCGCCGGTCAGGTTCGGAAATTCCTGCCCGTACATGGCGGAACGCACGGCGTCGACTTCGGTCGAACCCGCCTCGGTTGCGGCGTTCACCCACATGTTGAAGCCGATGTAATGCGCCTCCATCGGGTCGTTGGTCACGCGCTCATCGCCCATGGTGGCTTTCCAGGTCTCGACAAATTCAGCGTTGGCCTCGGTGTCAGCCGACTGGAAATAGTTCCACGCTGCCAGATGGCCCACAAGGTTGGCCGTATCCAGACCCGACAGTTCCTCTTCACCGACCGAGAAGGCCACGACCGGAATGTCATCGGCGGAAACACCGGCAGCGGCCAGTTCCTTGTAAAAGCCAATGTTGGCATCCCCATTGATCGTCGAGATCACGCCAACCTTTTTCCCGTCGGCCCCCAAGGCAACCACGTCGGCCACGATCTTGGACCAGTCGGAATGGCCAAATGGTGTGTAGTTCACAAAGATATCGCCATCCGCGATACCGTTGCCCTTCAGATAGCTTTCCAGAATGTTGTTGGTGGTGCGGGGATAGACATAGTCGGTGCCCAGCAGTGCAAATTTCTCAACGCCCAGTTCCTCGAGGAAATAGTCCGTCGCCGGGATCGCTTGTTGGTTCGGGGCCGCGCCGGTGTAGAACACGTTTTTCGAGCTTTCCTCGCCCTCATACTGCACCGGATAGAACAGCAGGCCGTTCAGTTCCTCGATCACCGGCAGAACCGATTTCCGGCTGACCGAAGTCCAGTTGCCGAAGATCACGTCAACCTCATGCACGGTCAGCAACTCGCGCGCTTTTTCTGCGAACAGCGGCCAGTCGGATGCCGGGTCGACAACAACGGCCTCAAGCTGTTTGCCCAGCAGGCCACCTTTGGCGTTTTGCTGGTCGATCAGCATAAGCATAGTGTCTTTCAGCGTGGTTTCCGAGATCGCCATCGTACCCGAAAGCGAATGCAGCACACCGACCTTGATCGTGTCTTCGGCAGACAAAGCCGCCGTTGCCATGGCCGCAAAAATCGCCGACCCGGCGAGTGTGGATTTGAGAAATGACATGTAAGCCTCCTGGCGGGACCACAGGAGAGGGCTTGCGCATGGGCGCGCTCTTCTTCTACCTGTTCCCCGCAACTGTTGTTGCGTTCCGTGTGGCGGTTGTGTTCGAGGTCCAATTCGCGCAGCCGTCACACACCCCCGGGGTCATCTCCGCGGCGGGTATCCATACTGTTTCTGCATTGCGGCAAACTTGGCAAATCGACACCAATTCAATCTTTTAAATTGGCCTTACCTGCCCAATTTTTAACCACAGGTTTCAGCTTGTGTCCAAAAATTAGTCACGCATATCGGAAAATCACCTGATTACGGCACCGCAGAATAGAGTTCCGGCGCGCTACCGATGAAACAAGAGGCACAAATCTTAAACCCACAGGTATGCCATCACTCATCTCGCCCCCACATTGCCCAAGCAGTACGCAACGCCTCCACGTGCCAAGGGCGCGATTCGTCTGAGCGCCAAGCAATCGGGCGACAGATCGGTACTGGACGGATTTCGCCAGTCGGGTTCGTTCAAATGTCTTTTCCCTCGCAGTAGCGATAGCGGGCTGGATGCGGTTCTGCTGAACACGGCAGGCGGGGTAACGGGCGGGGATGCATTCCGGTTCACCGGACACGCCGCTTCTGGAACCACCCTTACCCTGACGACGCAAGCCTGCGAGCGCGCCTACAAGGCGCAGCCCGGACCATATGGCCAGATCACGAACCGGCTGAGCGTTGATGCGGGCGCCCGGCTGAACTGGCTTCCGCAGGAGACCATTCTGTTCAACGGCAGTGCACTGGATCGCCGGTTGCGGATCGATCTGGACGCCGACGCAACCGCGCTGATGGTCGAGCCGCTGGTGTTCGGGCGTGCTGCTATGGGCGAGACGCTGACCGATATTCGCCTGCGTGACCGGATCGAAATCCGGCGCGGTGGCGCGCCCGCGTTTCTGGATGCCACGCGATACACAGGCGATCTGCACGCGCATCTGGCCAAACCACATATCGCCGATGGCGCGGGTGCGATGGCGCTGGTCCTCTTCACCTCACCCACCGCCGAGGGCCAGCTGAGTCCGGTCCGCCAGATGCTGCCCGACAGCGCCGGGGCCAGCCTGCTTCAGGGCGAGCTGCTGGTGATCCGAATGCTGGCCGAAAACAGCTTTACCCTCCGCCGGGCACTGATGCCGGTGCTGCGACGGTTGAACGACGACCGACTTCCCAGATGCTGGATGATCTGACATGAACCTGACCCCCCGAGAAAAAGACAAGCTGCTGGTCGCCATGGCCGCCGAGGTCGCCCGCAAACGGCTGGCGCGCGGCGTCAGGCTGAACCACCCCGAAGCAATCGCACTGATTACCGATGCCGTGGTCGAAGGTGCCCGAGACGGACGTTCGGTCGCCGACATGATGCAGGCCGGAGCCGAGGTGATAACCCGCGATCAATGCATGGAGGGCGTACCTGAGATGATCCACGAAGTTCAAGTCGAGGCCACCTTTCCTGACGGCACCAAGCTGGTGACCGTGCACAACCCCATCCGGTAACCCGAAAAGGATTTCCCCATGACCCGAATGCTGTTCCCCGCCCTGATCCTTGCTGGCCCCGCAGTGGCGCATACCGACACCCATATCCACGCACATGGCACCGACTATGCCAGCCTTGGCGTCGGTCTGGCGCTGCTGGCGCTCGCCGTGATTGCCCTGATCGCCAAGCTGCCGAAATGATCCCAGGCGAAATCATTCCGGCGGACGGAACGCTGACGCTCAACGCCGGGCGCAGCGGGCGGCTTGTGATGGTGGCCAATACCGGCGACCGTCCTGTGCAGGTCGGCAGCCACTACCATTTTGCCGAGGCCAACCCAGCGCTGGATTTCGATCGTTATGCGGCTTTGGGAATGCGTCTGGATATTCCGGCCGGCACCGCCGTTCGGTTCGAACCGGGGCAAATGCGCGAGGTAATGCTCGTGCCTTATGGGGGTCGGCGCCACATCTACGGTTTCAACAAACATATCATGGGGGCTTTGAAAGATGCCGGGCAAGATCAGTCGGAGTGACTATGCCGCCATGTTCGGCCCGACGGTGGGCGACAGAGTTCGTCTGGCCGACACGGACCTGATCATCGAGGTCGAAAAGGACCTGATCGTTGATCGCGCGACCGCTGCCCGGTTCAGTGCATCGGGCCATCGCGAAGACGTCTATGGCGAAGAGGTCAAGTTCGGCGGCGGCAAAGTGATCCGCGACGGGATGGGGCAATCTCAGGCAACCCGTGCCGATGGGGCCGTGGACACCGTCATCACCAATGCCCTGATCGTGGATCATTCGGGTATCTTCAAGGCGGATGTCGGCCTGAAAGACGGGCGCATCGCCGGACTTGGCAAGGCCGGAAATCCGGATACCCAGCCCGGAGTGGACATCATCATCGGCCCGGGCACCGAGATCATCGCGGGCGAAGGGCGCATCCTGACCGCCGGCGGGATCGACAGCCATATCCATTTCATCTGCCCGCAACAGATCGAGGATGCGCTGCATTCGGGTCTGACCACCATGATCGGCGGCGGCACTGGCCCAGCGCATGGCACTTTGGCCACCACCTGCACCCCGGGACCCTGGCATATCGGTCGGATGCTGCAGGCGGCGGATGCCTTCCCGATGAATCTGGCCTTCGCGGGTAAAGGCAACGCCTCGCTGCCTGCCGCACTGGAGGAGCAGATCAAGGCCGGTGCCTGCGCCCTGAAACTGCACGAGGATTGGGGCACTACCCCCGCCGCCATCGACTGCTGCCTGTCGGTGGCCGATGCAATGGACGTGCAGGTGATGATCCACACCGACACGCTGAATGAATCAGGCTTTGTCGAAAACACCGTGGCCGCCATGAAGGGCCGCACCATCCACGCCTTTCACACCGAAGGCGCAGGCGGTGGCCATGCCCCCGACATCATCCGCATCTGCGGCGAAGACCACGTATTGCCGTCCTCGACCAACCCGACACGACCCTTCACCGTCAACACGGTCGAAGAGCATCTGGACATGCTCATGGTCTGCCATCACCTCGACAAGTCGATCCCCGAAGACGTGGCCTTTGCCGAAAGCCGCATCCGGCGCGAGACTATCGCGGCCGAGGATATCCTGCACGACATGGGCGCGTTCTCGATCATCGCGTCCGACAGTCAGGCCATGGGCCGCGTGGGTGAGGTGCTGATCCGCACCTGGCAATCCGCCGACAAGATGAAGAAACAGCGCGGTCGCCTTTCCGATGAAACCGGCGACAACGACAACCTGCGGGTGCGCCGCTATATCGCGAAATACACCATCAACCCGGCAATTGCGCACGGGCTCAGCCATGAGATTGGCAGCATCGAAGAAGGTAAGCGCGCCGATCTGGTGCTGTGGAACCCCGCCTTTTTCGGCGTGAAGCCCGAGATGGTCCTGCTGGGTGGCACCATTGCCTGCGCACAGATGGGTGATCCCAATGCCTCGATCCCAACGCCGCAGCCGGTCTATAGCCGTCCGATGTTCGGGGCCTACGGCCGTTCGGTCGAACAGTCTGCGATCACGTTTGTTTCCGAAGCCGCGCAGGCCGAAGGGATCGGTGAAACACTTGGGCTTGCAAAACAGACCGTCGCCGTACGCAACACGCGGGATATCGGAAAACGGGACCTGATGCTCAACAACGCAACTCCCCGGATCGAAGTCGACCCCGAAACCTATGAAGTCCGCGCCGATGGCGAATTACTAACCTGCCAGCCCGCCGAAGTTCTACCGATGGCGCAACGCTATTTTATGTTTTGAGAATAAAGGAGGCCCCGATGACCACCGCGATCAAAACCGCCCGCATCTATCACGACCACCAACACTCTCAGGCCCATGCACAGGTCTCGCTGGACTATGACGGCCGCTTTCTGCGCCGCAAGATGCTGACGACGGATGACGGCGAGGCCTTTCTGGTCGATCTGGCGCAAACCAAATCTCTGGATCATGGTGGAGTGCTGGTGCTGGAAGACGGTCGCCAGATTGAAATTGTCGCCGCCCCCGAAAACCTGTTGGAGGTGACGGGCGGCAACCTGCTGAGGTTGGCCTGGCATATCGGCAACCGCCATACCCCCTGCCAGATTGAGGACAACCGCCTGCTGATCCAGCACGATCACGTCATCCGCGATATGCTGGAAAAGCTGGGCGCTGACATCCGGGAAACCGTCGAACCCTTTACCCCCGAAGGCGGCGCTTATGGCCACGGCAGGACCCATGGCCATTCCCACTGACACGGATATCCTGACCCTGACGCAATGGCTGTCGCCTGCCTACCCGGTGGGCGGATTCGCCTATTCACATGGGCTGGAATGGGCCATTGACTGTGGCGCCGTGGCCAATGCCACGGACACTGGCGAATGGATCGCCGATGTGATCGGGCACGGATCGGGCCGCAATGACTGTATGTTCCTTGCGGCAGCCT
This sequence comes from Ruegeria sp. BJ6, assembly GCF_056537885.1. NCBI lineage: Bacteria > Pseudomonadati > Pseudomonadota > Alphaproteobacteria > Rhodobacterales > Roseobacteraceae > Ruegeria > Ruegeria sp. BJ6. The sequence continues at coordinate 54,644 of NZ_JBQFSG010000010.1, forward strand.
ATCGGGCGGACACCTGCGAGGAACTGCACGAAATCGACCGCACCTCCCGGGCCTTTTGCGCCTCGTCCGAACGCCTGCGCGAAACACATCTGTTGGGCGAGGCGTTCTGCGGCGTGACCTCGGATGTTTGGACGCTGGATATGGGAACTCTGACTTACCCCGTTGCCATTGGGCATGCCGCAAAGGCCCGGAACCTGCCGGTGCAACTGACGGCGCAGATGTTCCTGCACAGCTTCATGGCCAATCTGGTGGCCTGCGCAACACGACTGGTGCCTCTGGGCCAGACTGATGGACAGCGGTTGATCCGGGATCTGACACCCCTGTGTCAGCACACTGCGTCCGCGGCGACTGAGGCCGGGTTGGACGATCTGGGGTCAACCACGTTCCTGCCCGACATCGCGTCAATGAAACACGAAACTCAATATTCAAGGATGTTCCGAACATGAGCAACATGAACGGCCCACTGCGCGTTGGCATCGGCGGCCCGGTGGGCGCGGGCAAAACCACCCTGACCGCCGCTCTGTCCGAGGCGCTGCGTGACAAGGTTTCGATCGGTGTAATCACCAATGACATCTACACCCGCGAAGATGCCGAGGCGCTGATGCGGATGCAGGTTCTGCCGCAGGACCGGATCATCGGCGTCGAAACCGGCGGCTGCCCGCATACGGCGATCCGCGAGGACGCCTCGATCAACCTGGCCGCCGTGGCCGAGATGCAGGCCCGTCACCCGGATATCGAAGTCGTCCTGATCGAAAGCGGCGGCGACAATCTTTCGGCCACGTTCAGCCCGGAACTGGCAGATGTGACGCTTTATGTAATCGACGTGGCTGCGGGTGAGGAAATCCCGCGCAAAGGCGGGCCTGCGATCACCAAATCCGACGTGCTGATTATCAACAAAACCGATCTGGCGCCCCATGTCGGCGCTTCACTTGAGGTGATGAACCGGGATGCAGCCAGAATGCGCAACGGTCGTCCTTTTGTATTCTCATCCCTTCGGCACAGAAAAGGGGTCGATGAGATCACCAGTTTGTTGGCGCAAATTGGGGGCCTGGAAATACCGGACGACTTGCGTTCACGCCGTGCTTAAAGCGCGCGAACTGCCACGGAAGCTCTCTGCTCAGGAAATTACAGCGGCAGTTAATTCGGCCGTTCGACCAAGGCAAACGTCGCTGTGGCGCAGTCCGGGCTATCCGCTGCAGACGCAAATTTTCGAGCTGGTCGAACATGCGCACTGCGCAACAAGCCAGGAAACGCGGCACAGACACAAAGTTGCCCGTGCTTGGTGCAATCGATAAAGGCTCAAAACCTGATCCGAAAACTGGCGCCGTGCTTTGGTGTCATTGCCTCAATCACTGCATTGGCTTGCTTCAACACGGCAGCAACAATGGAAAGGCCCAGACCAGTGCCACCTTGATCCCGTCTGGTCGTGAAAAACGGGTCCGTGATGCGAGCACTGTTTCGGGCGGAAATTCCCGCGCCGTTGTCGGCAACAATCAGACTGTTCGAAGCCGCTTCATAGGTTATGTCGACACGCGTTGCCCCGTGCTGGAACGCATTTTGCAAAAGATGATGCAGAACCATTTGCCCCTGATCCTTGGACAATGGCAGATACGTGTCGGACGGCGCGTGACACTCGATGACGTGATCCGGGAACGAAGCTGACGCGGCCCCGACAATATCCGCCAGTGACGTTGGAGCCGGGTCTGTCTGCACGCTGGCCCGAGCCAATTCGCGCAGACGCCCCAGCAGGGCGTTCATGCGCAGACCTTCTTGCTGAATGTTATGAACCAGTTTCTGATTGCGATCACCGGACACCGCAGACGGCCCGTCAGACAGCAACTCGGCCGCGCCCAGAATTGCAGTGACCGGTGATTTCAATTCATGCGTGACATGGCTTGTGTAAGTCTCGATCGCTGTGGATCGATCCGACAAGGTTGCGGCCATCGAAACGACATTGCTGCCCAAATCCGCCAGCTCCTGCACACCATAGTGCTGCACGGGATCAGGTATTGGTTTCGATCCGCTTGCGACATCCCGGCTCTGACTGCTGAGATCGCGAATTGGCTTTGAGATCAGCCGCCACATCATCCAGCCAATCCCGGCCGCGGACACCAGCATGAATACAGCGACAGAACCCAGCGTGAACCGTTCCTGAAACAGAAATTTCCTCAGGTCCATAGGCGTGCGAGACAGGTATACAGCACCGATAACCCTGTTCCCCAACACCACAGGATGGGCGACAAACACGCGGTAAGTGGTGTCTCGGCTGATCGAGTTCAGCAGGTGCCGCTTGGATGGGTCGTCCCGATATCTCAGCAATGAGACGGTTTCTCCCTGCAGGGCCAGCGACACTTCTGGTACATGCAGAAAGGACCCGCTGACCGGTCCGCTACCGGCAATGACCTGCCCGGAGTGATCCAAAAACACATATCCCGTCAAAGTCGTTTTCTTCGCCGAACTCGCCAGCTGTGACAGAGTTGGAGAGATCGCCGCATAGGTCACACCCAAAGGGTCTACAGCTTCAACCGGGTCGGGACGAGGCGGCAAGACCTGACTGCGGAACAGATCCAAACTGGGCGGGATGGGGTGAAAATCCCGTGCAAGTCGTTCTGTCTGCTGGTTGGACAAGCGATGACCGAGATCGGGCGAAACCTGCAGTTCCGAGAACGCCGCAGCGTACATTTCGGCAAGGATAACCGCCTGAGACAGCAAACCGCGCTCAGTCTCACGCGCGAACTGGTTGCTGGACAGCCGGGCGCCCAGTACGCCGATGATCGGGAGTGTCACCAAAGCTATGCAGACCAGCGCAATTACCAGCGCAAGCGATGGCCTCCATTTTTTCTTGATGGTCAACACTGGCAAATGCCCAGTTTCACCCCAACCCCGTGCACGGTTTGGATCAGGTCAGGATAGCCCAGTGCACGCGCCTTTTGACGGATATTGCGGATATGACTGTCGACTGTGCGACCGGACAGATAGGTATTGTGTCCATAGACCAGTTCGATCAGCCGCGCGCGCGAATAGACTCTGCTTGGTGTCTTTGCCAGGATCGACAACACCGAAAACTCGATCCCGGTCAGCTGAATCTCGGCCTCGGCCAGGGTGCAGCAATGTGCGCTATGATCCAGTCGAAGGTCCTGAAATACCGTCACTTCGTCCGGCGCATCTGAAACGCTGGCGCGGGCAAGGATGGCCTTGATCCGCAGCACCAGCTCTCGTGGGCTGAAGGGTTTGGTGACATAGTCATCCCCACCAAGCTGAAAGCCCAGAATACGATCAATCTCATCATCGCGCGCAGTCAGAAACAGGATCGGCACAGTCGAACTTTTGCGAAGCTCCCTGCAGGCTTCCAGCCCGTCCATTTCCGGCATCCCGATATCCAGAACCACCAGATCAGCCGGAGATTTGCCGAATAGTTCCAGTGCATCCTGACCGGTGGCCGCCTCGGTTGTTTGAAAGCCGGAATCTTCCAGCGCAAAGCGAACGACATCACGAATGCGGGCATCATCATCTACGATCAGGATGTTGTTCACTATTCGCGTCCATCATCGAAGTTTCACCGAAGTCACGATCAGAGATCATACTGCTATTGGCCGGGTCAAGTGGAGCCTGAACTTGCGGTCTGCGCCAAGTGAAATCATCCCCCAGCCACCAGGCATCTGTGCGCAGTTTGTAGGGGACGTTTCTCATGCCGCAACCCTCCGACTACGCGTCAGGCGCAGCGCGCCCAGAGCCGCCAGAATAATCAATCCAAATATCGTTTGCGGCTCGGGTGTGGATGATCCACTGAACGCGGTTTTGGGATAGGCCCCGGCACCCACACCCGCCACCTGAGGCAAGGCCACCGGAGTAGTGGCTGTTGGCACGTCGCCGGTGTTCACGATCATTTTTGACACGGCAACAAATGAGGTGAACTGCGTCTGAAGATTGAACTGCAACCCAAGATCGGTGATCTGCGCCTCAAGCTCTTTGGGATCGCCAGCCTGTACAGCGATGGCGCGGTCGAATTCCGCAATTTTGGTGCGGGCCCAGGTCAATGGGATCGCAGCGCCCTGAAGCGTATCCCCCTCTGGATCGGAAGCTGTTGGCAGAACCGGCGACAGTGGCATTTGTGCCTTTCTGCCCTGCACCAGGCCATTGATCGTGATGTCGGCAGGCCCGCCACCATCGTACCGGGCCATAACCCGGATTGAGCCGCCATCGAACAGGTCTTGGATGTGGTGTGGTACCACTTCGCTGACATTCAACTCGCCCCAATCAATGGAGATATCCGTCAACACCGGCGATTTCAGGTCTCGGGCCAGCGTATCCGCGACATCCGAGGCGCGCTGAGTCGGATCAACATAGCGGGCATAGCCGCGGCCTTCTTCGGCCATCGCGTCCAAAAGGTAACGATTTACCGAAGTACCCACCCCAAAGGCATAGATACGGGCATCGCCGATTTGCCGCCGGATTGTGCGCAGAACACGCGACTCGTGACCGATATAGCCATCGCTGAGGAAAACGACGATGCGCAGCGTGTTGGCGGGCTGCTGCGTTGCAAAAGCGTGACGAATTGCATTGTCGATTTCAGTGCCACCCCCGGCACGAAGACCGCGCACATAGCGCAAGCCAGACCGGATGTTGCCACGCGTGGCAGGAACGGCTTGGGATGCGAACTCGGACGCACCCGAAGAAAACCGGATCACGCGAAAATAATCCTCGGGGCGCAGCCCCTGCAGGGCGGATTCCATAAACCGTTTGCTGGCATCCAGAGGCGCGCCGCCCATCGAACCTGAGGTATCCAGAACAAAGACCAGCTCTCGTGCGGTGATCTGATCCGCTTGCGGGATCTTGGGCGGCTCAACCAACAACGATACAAAGCCGCCCCGCTCATCGTGATGGGCCAGCACTCCGGCAGTTGTCTCATCACCACCAAGTTCGTAGCGCAAAACAAGGTCGCGGTTGTCGATCACCCGCCCGCCCCGAAAAGTGGCGCTGATCACTCCTTCTGACTGCTGGACTTGCAAGTCATGCGTTGCGCTTGTCAGATTGGAAACGGGAACAGCCCCGCGCAGGTTCAGATCCAGCGAGACCCGCGCGGGTTCGATGACATCCGGGTTTGAAAGGCTTGGGACCGGTGGGTATTCCGGCAGCTCGGAAACTGTCCAACCGTCGACTTTGGTTGAGGCGGCCGGGTCTTCTTCGTGGAAATCCGCCAACACAACGTGCCCGGACATTGGGTTGGAATTCACTGCCCCCTTATAGCGCGGCCCGACGACCAGCGGCAGAACCAGTTCATAAGCATCGTCGATCTTGGGAACCGCTTGCACATAGCTAAGCGTTACCGTGATCGGCTGCCCCGGCATCAGGTTGGCGACATTCTGTGTGAACATGTTGGGACGATGCTGGGTCAAAAGGGCCGCTGCCTTGCCCTCTTGCTTTGCGGTCTCAAAGGTCTGTTCGGCCTGCTGCTTTTTCTGAATCTGTGCCTCAACCACTTCGTCCCCCACCAGCATCTGCATCGCGTAGACGGCAGCCTTTTGGTTGAGAGGGAACAGATATTCCGCCGACATCGGATCATCCGACGGGTTCACGAACACCTGCCGCACCTGAACAGTTGCCATATCTCCCTGAATATCAACGGAAAGGTCCGATTTCAGCAGAGGCAAGTCCAGTTGCCCGGCTGCCCCGCTGCCGATCAAACGACCTGCGATCTCGTCGTCGGGCTGAGCGTACACAGCCCCCGGCAGCAGCAGAAAAACAAAAGCGAAATAGCGTATCATGCGTCCGTTCCTTCGATGGTTTGAATGTCCAGTGCTGCGATCGTGGCAGCGTCGAGTTCGGCGCGCAGTGCGGTGTCCAGCGCCCATGGGGTGATCCTTTGCACGCTGCTCCAGGTGCCGCCGGTCCCGCTCAGCCAACGCCAGATCGCTTCGCCCACACTTGGGGTGACCTGCCCGCTCTGCGAGACATAGCTGACCGCTACCAACCATCGGTCTCCGTCGGGGCCCGTGGCCCGATAGTAGGCGCTGGGAACGCCGTCATAGCGTGTGCCCAGAAACCGAACCTTGTAGCCAAGACCCCGCAGGCAGATTTCGGGGGCATGAAGATGCCGCAGCGGCGCGCGTGTGCTGACCACATTCAGCCCCAGCGGACCGAACTGGGCCTTCTGCGCCTGCCCGCCATAGGCATCGAAATAACGAGCTTCCATCTGTGTCAGGGGCACTTTCTTCCCCTGAAATCCTTGAATTTGCGCGGGCAGGATCGGCGCTACCACGCTACCCGAAACGTCCACCGGGTTTGCCTTGAGGGACACGATGGCAATGCTGCCGATCAGGCAAGCAATCCCCGCCAGCATTTTGATGGGTTTCGGCAGAATAAATGACTTGGGCCGTGGGCGGCTTTCGCGCGCCTTTCTGCTGCAGGGCCGATAGAACAGGGCAAAGGGTGCGACGGTCAGGCCAAGTGTCGTCAACCCTATTAGGCTGTGCCAGGGCTCGGCCATCACATCCAGATCATAAGCCAGGCCAGTTGCCAGCAGCGAAATGCGCAGACTATTTCCAAGTGTGGCGCATCCAGCTGTGACCAACAGGATAAAACCGCCGACATGCCACCGTGGCCTCATAACCGCGTTTTGGGTCACCACGAAGGCCAGCGACAGCAAAAGACCCGAGGCTCCGGAACAGGGCAGGTCTACCAGAATGTCCTTCCGCTCCAGGGTGATGCGCACCCCGTCGCAGACCACATTCGAGAACAGAGTGCCGAGCATACGGCAGGCCAATTCCGCCGAAACCATTTGCAACGGGAACCCAAGCGTGCGCTGCAGGACCATTTCTGTTGGCAGGGAAAACAGAAACAACGCAGCCATCCAGAATGGCGAAATCGCAAAGGGTCGACGATTTAGCTGCAGCAGCACAACCAGCGCAAAGACATCTACTGCAAGCGCAAGTGCACTGAGAATGTTGATCGCCAGTATCTGCCCGAAAAGCCGGATCAATGCGGCCATCAACAATAAGGCAATCGCCGGAATCCCAGAGACAGCTTCTTTCGGCCGCCCGCTCAGCAAACTCATCCCGGCTAGACAAAAAATCAGCAGGACATAGACGTACCCGTAAGACCCATAAGCAGGACTGAGCCAACTTCGGACAAGCCATTGCAAAGGCTGCACGGCCAATATTGCCGAGGCAATCGCGAATGCGCACCAAGCCACTGTATCTGTGGAATAACTTTTCATGCCGCCAGTTGTGAACGGCGAACGCGCATTTACTCTGCCCAAGTTGTGCAGATTCTAATGAGATTGCCGCTATTTGCGAACCTGATCCCATCATCGTCCCGGCAAATTTACGAAGAAATGGCCGACATTAGAGGACAACCCATCTAATTCGCGTCCCCCGTCATCAATTTCGGCAAGGAGGATACGCAGAAAACTGTTGTTGGTGATAATGCAGGCAAAATAAGCTATCAATAAATCAGGGTGTTGAGTTTCAGGAGGAGCGAGTGCGCTTTGGGCAGCGAATAACGGGTGAGAACCGGGGCGCACGCCATGTATTTTCGGTGTGCCTGCTGATCCTCGTTTCCGGCTGCTTCGAGAAAGAGTCGGATGAAACAAAAACCACCGCACCGAAGGTTGTCGTCGCACAGGCAAAGACACAAGATGTACCACTTTTTCTTGAGCTGACCGGACGTACAGAGTCGCCCAACACGGTGTCCGTTCGGTCGCGCGTCGATGGTCACGTTGAATCGCGCCCCTTCAAAGAAGGTACAGATATCGTCAAAGGCGATACCCTGTTCGTAATAGATCAACGCCCTTACGCAACTGAACTCAAGCGCCTCAAGGGCGAGCGGGACAAAAGCCAGGCCAGCTTAGACTTCGCCAACAGAGAGAAGGAGAGGGTTTCCGCTCTGGCGAGTGATGGAACAGTCGCACAGGAGAAATTGGACGAGAAAACCACCAGCGCGGCCGAAGCGAAGGGCGATCTCGACAGTAGCCAGGGCGCGGTGGACTCGGCTCAGGTCAACCTTGATTACGCGACGGTTTCCGCCCCAATCGATGGACGTATCGGACGGGTTTATCAGGATGTCGGCAACGTCGTTTCGGGAAATGACACTGTCCTGACTGAACTGGTCCAGATGGATCCCTTGTTCGTCTATGTAAGCCCAAGTGAGGCGCAATTTCTGGAACTGGAAAAGTACAGATCGGCAAATCCCGATCTGAAGGTCGCGATCACGCTGGTCGACGGCAGCGTACACCCGCACGCAGGTGCGCTTGATTTTTCGGAACCGGGCATTGATCCCACGACCGGTACTATTGCTGTGCGTGCCGTGTTTCCCAATCCCGACAAAACGCTGCGCCCCGGTCAATATGCCAGAGTGAACATCCAGCTTGCCGAGCAGTCAGGCCAGATAACAGTACCCTCAGAAGCGATCGCGCAGGATCAGGCCGGATTCTTTGTTTTTGTCGTCGACAAAACCGACAAGGCCGAAATGCGCCGGATAACCGTTGGCCGCAACTTCGAAGGTCGCCGCATCGTCATGACGGGGCTCAAGGACGCTGAAGTGGTGATCATCAAGGGGCAACAGCGCGTCCGGTCAGGCATGGCTGTGGAGGTTACAAAACCTTCCGCCGGTTCGGATACGGACAAGGCTGATGGCTGAATGCTGAGCCGGTTCTTCATCTTCAGGCCCGTCTTTGCCTCGGTTATCGCGCTGGTCATCGTGATCGCCGGGTTGATTTCTATACCACTGCTTCCCGTCGGCGAATTTCCGGAAGTCGTGCCCCCGACGGTTGTCGTCAGCGCCACTTATACCGGCGGCAGCGCCGAAGTTGTCGAAGAGGCAGTGACCATTCCCCTTGAGGAGCAGATCAACGGCGTTCAGGGGATGGTTTACATGTCGTCCACCAGCTCCAATGACGGCACCTCGAACATAACTGTCACTTTCGAGGAGGGTTACGATCTTAGTATTGCAGCCGTGGACACGCAAAACAGGGTTTCCACAGCGATGGCGCAACTTCCGGATGAGGTCGTCGCCTCGGGAGTGACCGTCACAAAGGAGTCGGTTGACCTGATCATGGGGGTTAACCTTATTTCGCCGAACGGCCAGTTCGACGAACTCTTCATCTCAAACTACGCGGACATCCACATCACGGATCGTCTCAAGCGTATTCCGGGTGTTGGCACGGTTATGGTTTGGGGTGAGCGGGTCTATGCAATGCGGATCTGGCTTGATCCCGAAAAGATGGCAAGCCTCGGCCTGACCGCATCTGATGTTTATGACGCGATAACCGAACAAAACCAGCAGGTCGCCGCCGGTTCATTGGGCGCGCCGCCGAACCATAACAGCCAGAAATTCCAACTGACGCTGACTGCAAAAGGAAGGCTGCAAAACAAGGAAGAGTTTGAAGATATCGTTCTGGGTATCGGTGATGACAGTGCTGTCATCAAACTTAAGGACGTGGCGCGGGTGGAACTGGGCGCCGAGGACTATTCGTTCAACTCGACCTTGGATAGCGGCCCGACGGTGGGCCTTGGTGTCATGCAGCTTCCTGGGGCCAACGCCCTGCAACTGGCGTCGCAGGTTCGCGAAACCATGGCGGAACTGTCACAGGATTTCCCTGAGGGTCTTGAATATACGGTTATCTACGACACAACGAACTTCGATAGAGAAGCCATTCGAGATGTTCTTTTCACACTTGGACAGGCCATCCTGCTTGTCGTTTTTGTCATTGTCATCTTCCTGCCCAACCTGCGGGCGGCGCTAATCCCGGTGATAACAATTCCGGTCTGCCTGATCGGCACTTTCGCTTTGATGTACGCTTTGGGCTTTTCAATCAATCTGCTGACGCTGTTCGGTCTTGTGCTGGCGGTTGGTCTGGTTGTCGATGATGCAATCGTCGTGGTCGAGAACGTATCGAGGCATATCGAAAACGGTGAGACGGATGCCAAAGTAGCCGCACGTCGCGCGATGGACGAAGTCACCAGCCCGATTGTGGCCACTTCGCTGGTTCTGATGGCGGTTTTCATACCTGTTGCTCTGATGCCCGGGCTGACAGGCAAGTTATATCAGCAATTCGCCCTGACCATTGCCTCGGCTGTCGCAATTTCAGCGATCAACGCCCTGACGCTCAGTCCAGCCTTGTGTGGTTTGCTTTTGGGCGGGGCACGACCAAAAGCTAAGATAATCCAGAAATTCGATGCTGGGTTTGCATGGTTTACGCGGCGCTATGAGGCGGTTGTCGGCTGGTTCATCCGGGTCTGGCAACCTGTGGCACTGGGCTTTGCGGCGTTACTGGCGGGAACTGTCTACATGTTTACCGTCGTACCTGTGGGTTTTATCCCAAACGAAGATCAGGGCTATTTCATCATCAGTTTGGAAACGCCGGAAGGTACCGCGCTGGGTCAGACCCAAAAGGTCGTCGATGAGGCTTACGAAATTCTGCATGATCTGCCGGGGGTCAAAGGTGTCATTACTTTCACCGGTTTCAGTATTTTGACAAACACGTCAGCGCCCAATCAGGGCAACCTGTTCGCAGTTCTCGAATCCTGGGACAAGAGAAAGGGGTCGGGTGAAAGCGTAGCGGCGCTCATTGCCAAGGCGCAGGCGCAATTCGATGAGATCCCTGGCGGAATACTGACCACCTTCAACCCGCCCCCCATTTTTGGCCTGTCGCCAACCGGGGGGTTCCAGTTCGAATTGCAGGACACAACGGGCGGCTCGCTGCAGGACTTGGAGCAGCTGACTCGGGAAATGGTTGCGTCTGGAAATGCCCGGCCTGAGTTGTCCGGCCTGTACAGCCCGTTTTCCGCCAGCACGCCGCAGCTGCATATCGAGCTTGACCGAACCAAGGCTCTGACCGAGGGCATTTCGATTGGTGATGTCTTTGATGCGCTGCAAACGTTTTTGGGCGGCGTCTACGTCAACGATTTCAACGTCTACGGCAGAGTGTACAAAGTCTATCTGCAAGCCGATGTAGATGCCCGGCAAGCCGAAGAGGACATTGGTCGGCTGTACGTGCGCAACGACAAGGGCAGCATGGTGCCGTTGAGTGCTTTGGTAAAGTTGCAGCCCCAGATCGGCGCGCGCACCATCAATCATTACAACCTGTTCCGTTCGACCAGTATCAGCGGTACCGCAGGCGAGGGACATAGTTCCAGTCAGGCGATCACGGCGATGAATACTTTGGCGAAGCAGACGCTTCCAAGGGGGTATACCTTTGAGTGGACCGGTAATGCGTATCAGGAAATCAAAGCGGGGAACGTAGCGCCGATCCTTTTCACGCTGGCTGTCGTATTCGCCTTTCTGTTTCTGGCCGCCCAGTATGAAAGCTTTGTGATGCCGCTAATGGTTCTGTTGGCGGTTCCGCTCGCGATTTTCGGGGCTTTGGTGGCGCAATGGTTTCGAGGTTACGACAACAACATCTATTGCCAGATCGGACTGGTCATGTTGATCGGTCTGGCAAGCAAAGGCGCCATTCTGATTGTCGAGTTCGCCCGACGTCGACGTCAGGAGGGTCTTTCGATTGAAGAGTCGGCAATGGAAGCAGCACGCATCCGGATAAGGCCATTGTTGATGACTGCGTTTGCTTTCATCCTGGGCGTTGTGCCGCTGGTCATTGCCAGCGGTGCCGGATCTGCGGCCAGAAGATCTCTTGGAACTGCTGTCTTTGGCGGGATGATTGTCGCTACAGTGCTTAGCCTCGTGCTTGTACCGGTATTGTACGTCGTTATCGAACGGTTACGAGAGCGTCTGACGAAACGCCGCGCGATTTCCGGTTGAGACCGCACAGTCAGGATAATCGAGCCTAAGGGCCAACAACAGCTCTAGGCCGTCGCTACCTCAACAAATGGCAACAAGAGGCTCATACTATTTGCCGTGCACTTAAAGGCATAGCGCGGTTCGGGTTGTTACGATCTTGATGCATCAAACAGCGTCGCGCTGCGCGATCCAGTCGTGATCCGGATCGTTCTGAAAACGCCACTTTCGCAGCGGCCCGGCCATGACGTTCAGATAGTACATCTCGTATCCGTAAGGCGCCCCGCAAGGGTGGTGGCCGCGCGGGACCAGCACGACGTCGCCATCCCTGACCGCCACGGTTTCATCCAGCGATCCGTCCTCGGCATAGACCCTTTGTATACCGAAACCCTGCGCCGGGTTGAGGCGGTGATAATAGGTCTCTTCAAGGTATGTCATGTTCGGATAATCATCCTCATCATGGCGATGGCTTGGATAGGACGACCAATTGCCGTCAGGCGTAAATACCTCGGTCACCAGCAAGCTGTCGGCCACATTGCGGCCTTCCATTGCAATGTTGTTGATATAGCGGGTGTTCTGCCCCTTGCCGCGCGGCGTCAGTTCTATGCCTTCCGGGCCCAGACGGCATGCGGGATAGTTTCCCTTGCCGGGTGCACTGCATACCGCCAGAACGCATTTGGTGGTTGCCGTGGCCGACCACGCGTTGTCGTTAGGAACATATGCGCAATGTGGTGGCGTCTTTTCGAACACGCTCATCCGGTCGCCCATTTCGCCGAAATCCATACTGTCGCAGCTGACGTTTGCCTTGCCCTCGACCAGCACCAGAATGACCTCGCGGTTGCCCGTGGGTTCGGCCACAGTCTCACCCGGTTCCAGATGGTAAAGACCAAAGCCCACATAGATCCAGTCCGGGCTCAGCGGACCGCGGGCGCTGTCGGGCGTTATGTCGTGCACCTTGCTCGACGCCGCCGTTGGTTTGCGTAACAGATCACCCATCAAGGCCAACTCCTCGTGCCGTTTGTTTCAACGATTTCAGCCCCATCGACTGATAGTGATGTGGATTGCGTTGCTCGGGGTCCTGTTCGGCTTCGATCACGATCCAGCCTTCATAGTTCTGATCCTTGAGGATGCGCAGCAGCGGTGTGAAATCCACGCCGCCTTCGCTATCGCCGGGAACGGTAAAAACGCCTGCACGAACGCCATCCATAAAGGACAGACCCTTCCCACGTACCTCGGTCATAACGTCGGGGCGCACATTCTTGGCATGGAAATGGCGTACGCGATCCCTGTACTTCCGCAGGATTGGCGCGGGGTCCTGCCCATTCGCGCCAAAATAGCAGTGACCCGCATCGAACAACAGCTTTGTCGCCGGGCCGGTGGCTGCCATGAAAGCGTCGATCTCTGCGGGCGTTTCCACCACCGTTCCCATGTGATGGTGATAGACCAGATCAATCCCCTGATCGGCACAGTATTGAGCGATCTCTTCGATTTTGGCCCCGAACGAGGTCATTTGCTCGGGCGTCAGAACGGGTGCATCGTTTACCGGAACATCCAGCCCCTGCACCGAATTCGATGTCTCACACACGATACAAACCTTGCAGCCATTGTGTTTCAGCTTGTCCAGATGGGGCTGTATCGCCGCTTTTTCCTCTTCGACCGAGTGATCCAGCAGGTTCAGTGAGTGCCAGCCCGAGATGAACTTCAGGCCATGCCCACCCAAAAGTTGTTTCAGCGCCTCAGGGTCATCCTGCGGCCAGCGATGCCCATTCTCGATCCCGTCGAACCCGATCTGGCTGGCCTCGGTCAGGATTTGCTCGGTGGGGATATGCGCGCCCAGAGACTGATCGTCATCATTCGCCCATGCGATGGGATTGGTGCCGTAAAGTATCATGGCTGTGTCCATCTTCTGATTATTTCGAAAACGCGCGACCGGCGGAGGTGACGCGCCTAATTCAGGCGCGCGCGCAAGGCTGCTTCGTACCCAAGACGCGCTTCCTTCACCTCATCACGGTCACTGACTTCGGGCACCGCCACGTCCCACCAAAAACCGCCATCGGGGGTGCTGGGATAAGGATCGGTATCGATGACGATCACAAAAGGACCTTCGGCGGTTTTGGCTCGGGTCAAAGCATCCTCCAACTCGGCCACCGTCCCGACATGCACCGCGGCCGCACCCATCGAGGCCGCGTGTGCGGCAAAGTCGATATTCGATGGGTTGGTGTGATGCGCGTGGTCCAGCAGATTGTTGAACTCGGCCCCTCCGGTGCCCATTTGCAACCGGTTGATGCACCCGAAACCACGGTTGTCGGTAATCACGATCGTGATTTTGATACCCATCATGCAGGCGGTAGCCAGCTCGGAATTCGCCATCATGTAGGACCCGTCTCCGATCATGCAGACCACATCGCGATCCGGCTGCGCCATCTTGATGCCCATGGCTCCTGCAATCTCGTACCCCATGCAGGAATAGCCATATTCCATGTGATACGCCCCGGGACGCGGCGCTTTCCAGAGCTTGTGCAATTCACCGGGCATTGTGCCTGCTGCACACATAACCACCGTATCCGGCCCGCTGGCGCGTTGCACAGCGCCGATGACCTGCTGGTCTGTCGGCAGCGCATTGCCATCCCCAGGCGTTTCAGTCAGGGGATCAACGGCCGCAAACCAATCGGATTTCAGAGCCGCATCAGGCGGGCTGGCTGCGTAACTGCCCAATGCGCGCGTCAGTTCCTCAAGCCCCGCCCTCGCATCGGCCTGTAGAGGCATTGCCCCATGTTTCACGGCGTCATAGGCAGCGACATTCAGGCTGACCAGTTTACAGTCCGGGTTCCGGAACAACGCCCATGACCCGGTGGTAAAATCCTGAAACCGGGTGCCGACCCCCAGAACCAGATCGGCCTTTTCGCACAGCGTATTGGCGCTGGAGGCTCCGGTCACCCCAACAGGGCCAAGGTTCAGCGGGTGATCCCACGCCAGAGCCGATTTGCCGGCCTGACTTTCAACAACCGGTATCTGATGCGTTTCGGCAAAGCTTTGCAGCGCGGCGCAGGCACCTGAATAATGCACTCCACCTCCTGCAACGATCACGGGGTTCTTCGCCGCTTTCACCGCATCCGCCACACGTGCCAGTTCGCCCTCATCAGGGCGCACACGTCGCTGATGCCAGGTTTTTTCGTCAAAAAAGCTTTCGGGCCAGTCATAGGCTTCAGCCTGTACATCCTGACAAAAGGCCAGCGTCACTGGTCCGCAATCTGCCGGGTCAGTCATGGTAGCAAAGGCACGGGGCAGCGCGGTGAGCAACTGTTCGGGCCGGGTGATGCGGTCGAAATATCGGCTGACCGGGCGGAAGCAATCGTTCGCGCTGACGGTTCCGTCACCAAAATCCTCAATCTGC
Organism: Ruegeria sp. BJ6; assembly: GCF_056537885.1. Classification (NCBI taxonomy): domain Bacteria; kingdom Pseudomonadati; phylum Pseudomonadota; class Alphaproteobacteria; order Rhodobacterales; family Roseobacteraceae; genus Ruegeria; species Ruegeria sp. BJ6. The sequence continues at coordinate 69,771 of NZ_JBQFSG010000010.1, forward strand.
TGCAATACAGGGTCGGGACCGCGACCGGCAAATACATCGCCGGGGATCAGTAGCACCGGCAATCGGTTGACATGCGCCAGCGCCGCAGCGGTTACCATGTTGGTGGCCCCCGGACCGATCGAGGACGTCACTGCCATTGCCCGCCGCCGACCGGATTGCTTGGCATAGGCAATCGCAGCATGGGCCATGGTCTGTTCGTTGTGTCCGCGATAGGTCTGAAGAGTGTCACGTTCCGCATACAACGCCTCGCCCAGACCGGCGACATTGCCATGTCCGAAAATCGCCCAGACACCAGCAATAAATGGCGCACCGTCTTCGTTTTTCTGCGCCGAAAGATAGCGCACCATCGCCTGTGCCGCAGTCAGCCGGATCGTGCTCATGCTGCCTGTTCCTTTGCTTGCGCGCGCACCTGATCCCAGATCGCACAAAGGTTTTCATATCTCGCCGCCATCTGTGCAACGGCATCCGTGTCGCCAAGCTCACCCTTCATCCAAGCGCGTGCGGCATCACCAAAAATGGTGCGCCCCACAGCAAACCCCCGGACCAGATCGAATTTGGCCGCCTGCGCGAAGGAGGCTGCCAGTTCATCTGTCGGGGCATCCAGACCCAGAACAACGATCCCTCGCGTATGGGCATCATTGCGCTGAACGGCCTCGACCACAGCTGCCCATTCCCCATCGGTCCTGAGCGGCTCCAGCTTCCACCAGTCCGGGTAGACACCAATATCATAGAACCGCTGGATGATCGCGGGTGTGGTTTCAGGTCGAACGGCCCCCACCTTGGACGGAATGACTTCGAGCAGAAATTCCAGCCGGTTACGCCGGGCGGCCGTGAACAAGCGCTTCACGACGTCTTCTTGCCGGGCCTTCATCTCGTCGCTGTCATCAGGGTGATAAAAGCACAGGCATTTCACCACATGTTCGGACGGCCATTCACTGAGCCCTCCGAAATCTGGCCCGATCCCGGGCTCGGCCTGTAATGGGCGCGAGGCGGGCAGTTCCACGGGATGGCCGATCCACAGCCCCTGCCCGGCGGCCTTGTACAGGGCGTCTCGCCCCAGACGCGAGTCGCATAGCAGGCCGTAACCCGGCCGATCACCAGCCACCTGCGTTGCAGCCTCAAGGCAGAGCGATTTGAACACACCGATCTTTTCGGGCGTTGCGCCCTCCATCTCTTCGAACTGGATGCGGTGATCAAATGCAAAAACCCGCATTGTGGACCAGTCGCCTTTGCGATTCGTGGACCAGTGCAACTGTTCCAGCTCGGCATCCTTTCGCAACGCCTTTTCCCTGACACCGCGGGTCAGGAAAAACTGTAGCTCTTCCCAGCTGGGATAGGCCGGGGTGCAACCATGGCGGCTGACGGCAAAGGCTCCGCAAGCATTGGCGTATCCCAGAGCAGTTGGCCAATCCTCCCCATCCAGCCAGCCTTTGAGCAGACCGGACATGAAACCGTCCCCGGCACCCAGAACGTTGAATACATCAATGGGAAAGCCCGGGCCGCTCTGCCCCTCGTCCAATGTGCCGGGAATGTCGCCCACAAAGGCCGAGGCGCCCATTGGCCCCTGTTTGCAGATCAGCACGGCATTTGAAACGGCCCGCACCGCACGCAGGGCCGCCATGGTGTCAGTGGTGCCGCCTGCGATATGGAATTCTTCTTCGGTACCCACGATCAGGTCGAACAGGTGCAGGGTCGATTGCAGCTTTGCTGTGACCTTGGCGCTTTCCACATACCGGCTTTCGCCATCCCCATGCCCGGCCACGCCCCACAGGTTCGGGCGATAGTCGATATCCAGTGCTGTCTGAGCCCCATTTTCGCGTGCCAGTTTCAGCGCCTTCAGTGTTGCGCCTTCGACCTGCGGATGGCTCAGATGCGTGCCGGTCGCTACAACCACGCGCGCTTCGGCGATGAAGGCCGGGTCGATGTCATCCTCGCTCAAAGCCATGTCGGCGCAGTTCTCGCGATAGAATATCAGGGGAAACTGCTCCTGATCGCGAATACCCAGCAACACCAGAGCAGTCAGCCGGTCAGGATCGGTTTTGATCCCGCGCACATCAACGCCCTCGCGCGCCAGTTCCTCGCGGAGGAAACGGCCCATATGCTCATTCCCGACACGGGTGATAAGCGCGGATTTCAACCCCAGCCGCGCGGTGCCTGCCGCCATATTGGTTGGCGATCCGCCTATATATTTGTTGAAGGAAGTCATATCCTCCAACCGGCCACCCACCTGCGCCCCATAAAGGTCAACCGACGAGCGTCCAATGGTGATGACATCAAGCGTCTTTGTCATACGGTGCCCCCAAGGCTGCCTTCGAGTTGGGCCAGTTCCTGACCACCAGCCATCATGTCCTGCAACTGGTCCGGTGTGATCTCACCGCGTACAGCCGTGCCCAGCGTCTGGCCCCGGTTCAGCACCGTGAAGCGATCACCCACCGCCATCGCATGCCGAACGTTATGCGTGATGAAGACTACGCCAATTCCTTTTTTGCGGACCCTGTCGATCGTGGCCAGAACATTCGCAGTCTGCCGCACACCCAATGCCGAAGTAGGCTCATCCAGAATCAGGACCTTGGCCCCGAAATGCACCGCGCGCGCGATGGCCACGGTCTGACGCTCACCACCCGACAACGTGCCAACTGCCTGATCCGGTGAACGCAGATTGATCCCCATCCTCTTCATCTCTTCCATCGTGACCGAGTTCGCCTTGTCGAAGTCGATGAACCGCAACGGCCCGACCTTCTTTTCCGGTTCTCTGCCCATCCAGAAATTGCGCGTCACGCTCATCAGCGGGATCATGGCGAGGTCCTGATAGACGGTGGCGATGCCGGCTTCCATCGAATCCCTGGGGCTGTCGAAGGACATTGGCTTGCCTTCGAAAAATATCTCACCTCTGGTGGGTTTGTGCACCCCGGCCATGGTCTTGATGAAGGTCGATTTGCCTGCACCGTTGTCACCCAGCAAGCAGTGACACTCACCGGGACGGATATCGAAACTGACCCCGGCCAATGCAATCACTGCACCAAAGTGTTTTTCGATATTCTTCATTTCAACGATTGGCGCCGCACCCGAAGGGTCGCCATGGTGGAACGTGGTGTTCTGCGTCATCTCAGCGTTCTCCCGTGATCATACGGCGAATATAGGTGTTCAGGATCACGGCCAGAATCAGGATCGTGCCCAGAAATACCCTGAACAACGAACTTTCCGCGCCCGAAAAGAACAGGCCCTGCTGGACCACACCAAAGATCAACGCGCCCAGCGCCGCGCCGATCACAGAACCGTAACCACCGGTCAGCAACGCGCCACCGATCACCACGCAAATGATCGCTTCGAATTCCTTTAACACGCCACGGTCTGCGGCGGCCGAGCCGAACTCCATCACCTGACATGTGGCAAAAACGCAGGCGCAAAAGGCGGTGAACATGAACATCAGCACCTTGACGCGGTTCACCGGCACGCCGACATATCGTGCGGCTTGTGCATCGCCACCGGCTGCGTAAATCCAGTTGCCGAACTTTGTCCTGGTCAGGATGACGTGACCAACAATGATCAGCGCGATGGCCCAGATGACCAGCATCGGCACCCCGTCGACCACCGGCTGTCCTTCACGTTTGCCCCGGGTAAAGGTTTCCAGCAGCCCGATATCCGCAAGCCACTGGAACACAGGTTTGAACACGACACCGCCAAACAACCACGCCAAAGGATCGCCTTCGGCCACATCTTTGACGCCGCCGATGATGGTCTTGCGTGTGGACAGGATCGCCAGCCAAATCGTCAGGCCGCGCAGAATGTAAAGAAAGGCCAGCGTCACGATAAAGCTGGGCAACCCGGTCTTGATCACCAGCATTCCATTGACCCAGCCCAGTGCAACACAGACGACAAAAGCCGCAATGATGGCCAGCCAGACCGGCCAGCCCAACTGCACCGAAAGAATGGCGATGACAATCCCGGCAAAACCGATCATCGAGCCGACGGACAGGTCAAACTCGCCCGCGATCATCAGAAGACAGGCACCCACCGCGATGATCGCGAACTGGGCCGAAACAACGGTCCAGTTCTGAATGCCCTCGGGCGCGAACATGCCGCTGTCGCCTGCGATCATCAGGAAAAAGACAAACACAAGAATTGCGCCAGCGATGGCCCCCAGCTCTGGCCGGATCATGGCACGCCGCAGCGCCGAGACCTGCTTGATACGCTCGTCCGTCATGGCCCCTCACTTAAACTTGCAGGAAGGTGGATGGTTACGGGGGGCGAGCCGCCCCCCGGTCGATCAGCGGTATTCGCCTGCGAATTCCTCGACCAGCGCGATGTTGTCCTTGGTCACGAAGCCCGGGCCTGAGTTGATCGAGTTTCCGGGAACCACGCCGTAGCGCGCAAGGTTTGTCAGGATCACAACCGGCAGGTACCCCTGCAGGTACGGCTGCTGATCAATTGCGAAACTGATCGTCCCGCCTTTGATTGCCTCGGCGATCTCACCCGACAGATCGAAGGTGCCAAAGAAAATCTCACCCGCCAGACCGTTTTCATCCAGCGCACGCAGCGTCGGGTGGGCCGAGGTCGGGCCAAGCGTCAGGATGGCGCCGGTATCGGGATGAGCTGACAGATATGCGGATACCTTGTTCTGAACCTCGGAAGGGTCCTGCCCGCTGTCTATCATCGAGGCGGAAAGATCGGCCCCAATCGCATCCGCAAATCCCTGACACCGTTCGACCGAGGCCGGATTGGTGATATAGTGGTTTACACACAGAAACGAGGTTGCCCCGGCGGCCTTGGCTTTTTCGCCCGCACCGAAGCCGGCATCATATTCTGGCTGACCTACATGCAGCAGCGCGCCAAGCTCTTTGGACTGTTCCTGCGTGCCAGAGTTGATCGTGATGACCGGAATACCCTGATCCACTGCGTCTTTGATCGGCCCTTCCAGAACATCAAAATCGGCGATGGTCACGATGATTCCGTGCGGATCGGTGGCCGTAGCCTGTTCGACAATCCGCGCCATATCGGCCAGGTCCCCCGTTGGCGGATTGCGATACTCGACATCCGCACCCATCTGCTCGCCCGCGAGCGCAATCGCGTTCTTGATCGTATTCCACCAGCTGTCGCTGTCCGGTGCGTGACTGATCAGAATGATCTTTTCACCTTCGGCGGCTACCGGCGCCACAAAGCCGGTCGCGCAAATCGCGGCGGCAGCTACGGCTGTCAGCAATTTCTTCATGAGATCCTCCCAAATTCATGCGAGCCGTGGCTCGTTTTCTGCGCGGGCTTCGAACGGTAAAGGTCCGCAAAGCACCACGGATGGAATAAACATTCCATAATGATAAAAATCAATAGCTGAGTTCCAAAATCAAGAACTCCTTCCCGCACCAACGGAGACAGCCAATGCAACGGCCAGCGACAAGGTAGCAGATAGCGCGCGGAACGCGCCAAAATCGACTTCTGCCACTGACAAGGACAATACGCCCTGCATCTGAAGGGGGCTTAGTCCGGTATCCGTAATCGCAACAACCGGAACTTTGCGCGTAACGCTTTCACGCGCCAGCGCCACCGTATCTTCGGAATAGGGCGCAAAGGAAATGGCGATCAGCGCATCACCCGGCCGAACGGCATGTACATGGTTCAGGTTGCCGACGCTGTCATGCAGCATCGCCGGGATTTCCATCTTTTCAAAGACATAAGCCAGATAAGACGCCACGGGAAATGCGCGCCGCAAGCCAATGACATGTATCGTCTCGGCCTGAACCAGTTTTGCCACCGCTTGGTCCAAAACACGGGAATCCACGGTATTTGCCAAATTTTCCAATGACATACGGCCCGCATCGACAAACTCGGCCAGCAGAGCCGAAGGGCTGCCGGCACCACGTTCGCGCAACGCTGCAAGGCGGCTGGCATAATCAGGAAACCCCTGGGCCACCGACTCGCGGAATAGTTTCTGCATTTCGGAATAGCCGGAAAAGCCCATGATCTGGCAAAACCGCATCATCGCGGATGGCTGCACCTGTGCGCCCGTTGCCATTTCGGCCACAGTCCCCAGCGCGATCCTGTCGGAATGCGCCGCAAGATACTCCGCGCACTGTTTCATTCGCTTCGGAAGCGTATCGGAAATTTCGCGCAGACGGTGATGAAAGGCTTCGACACTTTTCGGTGCGGGCAGGTCGTGCATCGGAGGTCCATTTGTTCTTGACAGAATGCTTGCGGATCACGATAGCGATAATGGAACAAATATTCCATAGAGTCTTCGCAAACGACAAAACGGGAGATCAAGATGAGCACGCCGTTGGGCATCGGATTGATTGGGACCGGATTTATGGGCAAAGCCCATGCGCTGGCTTATCGCAATGCGCGCGCCGTCATGGGCAACCTTCCCGAGATCCGGCTGCGAACGTTGTGCGACACGCCGCTTCCACAGGCCGGCGCGATGGCAGATCAATTCGGGTTCGAACAAGCGGCCGACGACTGGCGTCAAATGCTGGGCGATCCAGAAATTCACATCGTTTCGATCACCACGCCAAATCAGATGCATAAGGACATGGCATTGTCCGCAATCGCCGCTGGCAAGCATATCTGGTGTGAGAAACCGATGGCACTGACACTGGAAGACGCCGCAGAAATGGAAAAGGCCGCGCGCAAGGCCGGGGTCGTCACACTTGTGGGATACAACTACGTTCGGAATCCAACATTCAGGCTGGCGCAACAGTTGATCGACGACGGCGCCATCGGCCAACTGGTGCATTTTCGCGGCTGGGTGGACGAAGACTATCAGGCCGACCCGGACCTTCCGTGGACATGGCGGGCGCGTCTGGCAGATGCCGGGCTGGGTACGCTGGGCGATCTTGGCTGTCACCTGGTTTCAATGGCCTATGGCCTCGTGGGCCCGATCGACAACCTTGTGGCCGACATTCAAACGGTGCACGCCACACGTCCGCTTCCGGATGGATCAGGCATCGGCGAAGTGGAAAACGAAGATACCGCCAGCGCGCTGGTGCGCTTTGCCAACGGCGTTCACGGTTCATTGTCCACGTCACGGTCCGCCTGGGGCCGCAAAAACCGACTGGCATGGGAAGTGCACGGCACGCACGGCATGATCTGCTTTGATCAGGAACGAATGAACGAGTTGCAGATCTATCAGAACAAAGGTGACAGTGCGGAGCAGGGTTTCAAGACCATCCTCACCGGACCCGAGCATAAGCCATACGACAGTTTCTGCCCGGCACCCGGACATCAGCTTGGGTTCAACGACCTGAAAATCATTGAGGCCGCCGAGCTGCTCGGGGCCATTTCCGACGGGCGCACAGCCTATCCCGATTTCACCGCCGCGCTGGAATTCGAAAATGTCATCCACGCCATGGCACGGTCTGCACAAACCGGTGCCCGCGTTTCGATCTGAGAAAGGTTTGTAATGACACTACGTATCGCCATTCTGGGCGCAGGCCGCATCGGGCAGGTTCACGCCAAAGCCGTCGCCGCCAATTCCGACGCAGAACTGATTACCATTGCCGATGCTTCGGCACAGGCTGCGGAAACGCTGGCAAACAGATACGGCGGTGAAACCCGCACGATCGACCAGATTGAAGGCGCCGCCGACATCGATGCCGTCATCATTTGCACACCAACCGACACCCATGCCGATCTGATCGAGCGGTTTGCCCACGCAAACAAGGCTGTGTTTTGCGAAAAGCCCGTGGACCTGAGCCTGCCCCGCGTCGAAGCCTGTCTGAAAACCGTCGCAGGGGCAGGTACACCGCTCATGGTCGGCTTCAACCGCCGGTTTGACCCTCATTTCGCCGCTTTGAAACAGGCGATTGACACAGGCCGGATCGGTAATGTCGAGCAGGTGACAATCACCTCGCGCGATCCGGGGCTGCCGCCGTCTGACTATATCAGCGTCTCGGGTGGCATCTTTCGCGATATGACCATCCATGATTTTGACATGGCCCGGCACCTTTTGGACGAAGAAATTACGCAGGTCTTTGCCACCGCCTCGGCGCTGGTTGACCCGTCCGTTCGTGAACTTGGGGATTATGACACTGCCACGGTTCTGCTGACTACGGCCAGCGGGCGGCAGGCGGCGATCCTGAATTCGCGCCGGGCCACCTACGGGTATGATCAACGGATCGAGGTTCATGGCTCCAAAGGCATGGTACACGCGGAAAACCAGCGTCCGGTCGGGATCGAGGTGGCCACAAAAGACGGATACGCCCGCCCGCCCCTGCACGACTTTTTCATGACCCGGTATATCGATGCCTACGCAGCCGAACTGAACGCCTTTATTTCCGGCCTGCGTTCGGGCCGGCCCCTGGTGCCCAGCGGGGCAGACGGGCTGGAAGCGTTGCGTCTGGCCGAGGCCGCACTGGAATCTGTCAACTCGGGCAAACCCGTCAAACTGTAACGGCTACAAGCCACCACAGACAGGGGTGTGAGTCATCGATTCACGCCCTTTTTCTTTTCTTGTGGATTTTGGATACAAAATCCCATATTGCACGAAGAACCCGTGACGGCACTCTATCTGGACGCACAGACGCCGCCACAAATTGACAACCGAACAAACCAACAGAGGCACACATGCAGGACAACGTTTTCACTGGAACCATGCCAGCGCTGATGACCCCTTGCACCGCTGACAGAACACCGGATTACGACGCCCTTGTCAGAAAGGGTCGTGAAATGATCGATGCCGGCATGTCCGCCGTTGTGTATTGCGGCTCGATGGGTGACTGGCCACTGTTGACGGATCAGGAGCGCATGACCGGTGTCGAGCGTCTGGTCGATGCGGGCCTGCCCGTGGTGGTCGGGACCGGTGCGATCAACTCGAAATCAGCCGTAGCCCTTGCAGCGCACGCTCAGAAAGTTGGTGCCGCCGGCTTGATGGTTATTCCAAGAGTTCTGTCGCGTGGTCAGTCGATTGCCGCGCAGAAAAACCACTTCAAGGCGATCCTGTCGGCGGCCCCAGATGTGCCCGCGATCATCTACAACAGCCCGGTCTACGGTTTTGCCACACGCGCCGAGCTGTTCTTTGCCTTGCGGGCTGAACATCCCAATCTGGTTGGATTCAAGGAGTTCGGGGGCAAGGACGATCTGCGCTATGCCGCCGAGCACATCACCAGCAAGGATGATCAGGTCACGCTGATGGTCGGGGTCGATACCGAAGTGTATCACGGCTTTGTCAATTGCGGGGCGACCGGGTCCATCACCGGCATAGGAACCGCCCTGCCGAAAGAGGCGTTGTTGCTGGCCGCCTTATGTCAGAAAGCGGCCGATGGAAACGCCGAGGCCCGTTTGCGGGCCCGCGAACTGGAAGAAGCGTTCGGTGTTCTGGCCAGCTTTGACGAAGGTACCGATCTGGTGCTGTATTACAAACACCTGCTCGTCCTGAACGGTGAAGAGGAATATCGCCTGCATTTTGTCGAATCCGACGCGTTGTCCGACGCCCAGCGCAATTATTGCGAACAACAATATACCCTGTTCCGCAAGTGGTTCGCCGACTGGTCCGCTCAGGGCGGGATAATAGCCGAATGCATGTGATCGACAGCCATACCGGCGGAGAACCCACCCGGGTGATCCTGGATGGCGGCCCCAATCTTGGCTCGGGACCATTGGCAGAACGTGCGCGACGCCTGTCCGACGAACACAAGGATTTCTACCTTTCGGTCATGCTTGAACCGCGCGGCCAACCTGCCATGGTCGGCGCCCTTCTGGTGGAACCAACGGACCCGGAATGCGTCACAGGTGTGATCTATTTCGACGCGGGCGCGGTGCTTGGCATGTGCGGGCATGGCACGATAGGGGTGGCGGTAACGCTGGCGCATCTCGGGCGGATCGGTCCTGGCACGCATCGGATCGAGACTCCGGTGGGCATTGTCGAAGTCGCGCTTTCTGATGCCAACACAGTTACCCTCACCAACATTGAAAGCCGACAGATCGCACAGGCCGTATCGCTGGACGTACCCGGCCACGGGCAAGTGACCGGGGATGTCGCCTATGGCGGCAACTGGTTTTTCATCCTCGACCCCAGCCCGATCCCGGTCGAACCCGGCAACATCCGCGCCCTGACCGATCTGGGAATCGCAATCCGCGATGCGGCCAATGCAGCAGGCATTGGTGGCGAAAACGGCGAACCTATAGATCACGTGATCTTTCAGGGCCCCCCACCTGTTGATGGAGTACACAGCCGAAATTTCGTACTTTGTCCGGACGATGCCTATGACCGCTCTCCTTGTGGAACCGGGTCATCGGCGCGGCTGGCCTGTCTGGCGGCGCAGGGTCAACTAGAACCGGGCGAAGAGATAATCCAACACAGCGTGATCGGCAGCCCCTATCGCCTGTCCTATCAGCCGGGTCCGCAAGGGGGCGTTATCCCGACCATCACGGGTCAGGCTTTTGTCACAGCCGAAGCCCGGCTGATCTTTGGCGATGCAGACCCATTCCGGTCCGGGATCAGGATTTGAGAATCTCGTAGAAGCCGGACCGGCAAAGCGCAGAAAGCAAACGCCACGATGCAGCAACAGGACGTCATCGTCATAGGGGCCGGAATTATTGGCATCAGTACTGCGCTTGCCCTGCAGATGCGCGGGCTGAATGTGCGTGTTCTGGACCGCAAGGGCGTCGCAGCCGAGGCATCACAGGGCAACGCGGGTGCTTTTGCTTTTACCGACATCGAACCTCTGGCCGCGCCGGGCATCATGCGCAAGGCGCCAAAGTGGCTGTTCGATCCTTTGGGCCCTCTATCTGTGCCACCGTCATACGCATGCAAAATCACACCCTGGATGCTGCGGTTCTGGCGCGCCAGTTGGCCTGACCGCTACAAAGCCTCCGTTGTCGCGCAAACCCGTCTGATGGATCACTCGAAAGCCGCGCTTGAACGCCAGATCGTGGCGGTTAACGGCGAAAAGATGATGCGGCGCGAAGGTCAGTTGCAGCTTTACGAAGGAGGCAGGCAATACCGCGACAGCCTTCCCGGATGGCAGCTGCGCAAGGATCATGGCATCGCGTTCGACATCCTGAACAGCCGCGATGCAATCGCCGAGATACAACCAGGCATCCATCCGCGCTTCACCCATGCCGTATATACTCCTGACTGGATGAACGTGACGGACCCCTTGAAGTGGACCGAGCATCTGGCCAATTGCTTTCGGGCGATGGGCGGAACAATCGAGATTGCCTCAATCAGCGCCTTGGAAATTCAGGGGGATGAGGTCGCGCTGCTCACAGCAAAGGACAGCTTCAAGGCCAGCAAAGTTGTCGTCGCCGCCGGAGCGTGGTCTCATTATCTGGCCCGCAGTCTGCAAGACAATATCCCATTGGAAACCGAACGCGGCTACAACACCACCTTGCCCGGTCAGGCCTTTTCGTTGCGTACACAACTTACGTTTGGAAACCACGGCTTTGTTGTCACAAAAATCGGCGACGGATTGCGAGTCGGCGGTGCGGTAGAGCTGGGCGGGCTGGCATTGCCGCCAAATTTTGACCGGGCCAGTACGTTGCTTGCAAAAGCCGAACAATTCCTGCCCGGTCTGAACACGGCTGGGGGCACGCAATGGATGGGATTTCGGCCTTCATTGCCTGACAGTTTGCCGGTGATCGGACCATCTACGCGGTCAGGCAACGTGATTTACGCCTTCGGGCACGGCCACCTTGGGCTGACACAGGCGGCCGGAACCGCAGAGCTGGTTGCTGACATTGTTTCAGGGGCTGAACCACGCCTTCACCTTACTCCTTACGGGGCGAACCGGTTTTGACCACCGCGGAACTTTTGGTGTGAGAGCCCACTCCTTTGGTGTCGGGTACCACGCTGCAATGGAGACAAGGCGCGCCGAAGCAACATGAACACAAACCATCGCGTGTATTTGTTCCCCAGCCGGCTGAAACGCACCCTGACCCGGACCGAGTAATCCAATTTGTTGGTTCCTGCTCGGGCAGGTTGCGAAACAGCAGTGGACAAAGGTCAAACTGGCCGGGTAAGACCCACGAACGCCCATTGCGTCGAGTTGGCTCATACCTGTGGTGCCGAGAACATGACTATCTGTGGCATTGCAGTCTGACCGGGTCACATTCGGTCAAATCAGAAGACTTGAAGAAAGCGACAGACTCTTTCATGGAATTCGCAGTTGTATTTGCAGTGTTTCTGCCTTGGACTTTGTTAATCTGGCTTGCAGTGCACCACAGGAAATCAAGCCGCGCCCGCAAGAAAACCATCGCGGATACAAGACAGCAGTTGGAAAACATCACTGACAGTCTTACCCGCCGCGCGGAACGTGCGGAAAATGAAAATAGAGCATTTGCCCCGACACTGGAACGAGCGGAAAAAGAAAAAGAAGCACTTTCCCAGAAAGTTAAGGGTCTTAATACCGCGGTTAGCAATCACTTTGAAAAGATAGCGGACATTGCGAAGGCGATTCCCGAAGTCACCGGAAACATTATTGAAATTCCGGAACTGGATCCCTCGGAAAACAGGGAAAATACGATCTGGATCTACTGGGATTCCGGTCTCAATTCGGCTCCGGATATTGTCTTGCATTCCTACAAACTGTGGGTGGAAAAGAATCCGGACTTCCAGGTCGTTTTCCTGGATGACGAAAAGCTGAAATCCATCGTCGGGTTTGACTTTGCGGCAGATGCAAATTGCTTTCCTTTCGTCAAACTGACGAAAGCTTCGTTTTCCGACCTTCTTCGGGTGTATCTGCTGTATCGGTTTGGCGGCGTTTGGGTCGACTCGACGACGCTGTGTGTCGAGCCCATTTCGACTTGGCTCCCGAAAGAACAACGGGATCTATTCTGCTTCAGGCAACCGCCGGATCATCCTGACAGGCAGTTGGTGTCTTGGTTTTTGGCGTCCCGGCAGGGGCATCCTGTCATTCGCGAGCTTCTGGAAGAAATCCTGCGCTTCCTTGGGAAGGAAAGAAACGGTCTTGCAACCGTAAATATGCCCGTCCTGCACAATGCCATCGCAAATAAGCGGGATGATCTGGTGTCACGGGAAGGCACAGGATTCGACTTCCTCTCATATTGTGAAGACCGAAATGTGATCCCTTACTTCTGGATGTTCTACCTGTGGAACGAGGTTATGAAAAATAACCAGGACACCAAAAGGGAACTGGACAACAAGATCAACAGCTACTGCCAGCCTTACGCCGAGTGGGACGAATTCAGATCATCGAAAGTTGCCAAGCAAACGCGCAAAAATACCAACAATAAAGATCTGGAAAAGAAGACAATCTACCTGCTGAAAAACTCAACGCCAAAAGCGAGACTGAGCTTTCTTCACATACCCAAGGCCGCCGGATCGTCGATTGAGAATGCGGCCCTGAAAAGAGGAATCTTCTGGGGCAGGTTCGACAGGACGCTTGAGAGGAACGATCTCGGGGTATCGCGTTGGCACTATCCCCAAAAGACCCTGTTCAAGGGCTTTTGTGTCATTCGAAATCCGTATGAGCGGGTGATCAGCCAGTTTCGGCACGAACACGAAACCAATGACTATGACGAAAACAAGCTGAACGCTTGGGTTGAAAAGAAGTTCGAATTGCTACGCGCAAACCCCAACCTGTCGGACGGCCATTTCATTCCACAGGTAGATTTCTTCAAGTTTTGCGATTTCGCAGTCGATTTTGGCAGGCTTGACGCACAGCTGCATAGCCTCCTTTCAGAGTTTGGAGTGCCCGACTTTACAATCGGAAGAAATTTTGGCGGCGCCGTTCAGGATCAAAAAAGGCGCAACTCGACCTACAAGCATCTGGGTATCGAACATCTGTCGAAATCATCGGTCGACATTATGGGCGCGTACTACAAAGATGACTGCGACTTGTACGAAACTGTTGCATCCAGCCCTGACTTTCTTACCAAGTGAATGTGCTGTCGGGCTGATTGCAATAGCCTCCGCAGCAAGTTAGGAAGCAGTGGCAGGACACCTGTCGCGTGCGGGCGTGATGGAATGGTAGACATATCGGACTTAAAATCCGAAGGCCTTAGCGCCGTGTGGGTTCGAGTCCCACCGCCCGCACCACCGACCAGCAATAAATGCTGAACCTGGATGGTCAAAGCCAGTCGCGCAGTATCGGGATCAACGGTATGTCCGCAGCAGGCATTGGGTAATTCCGCAAATCCGCCGCCCGCACCCATTTCAAGGCCTGCCCCTCGTTTGACTGGGGGATACCCTCCCACTTGCGGCAGGCAAACAGCGGCATCAGCAGGTGGAAATCGTCATAGCTGTGACTGGCGAAGGTCAGCGGCGCAAGGCATGAGGCCCATGTGCCGATCCCCAGTTCTTCTTCCAGCTCACGGATCAGGGCGGCTTCGGGGGTTTCACCGTTTTCAACCTTGCCACCAGGAAATTCCCACAGCCCGGCCATGGACTTGCCTTCCGGGCGCTGCGCCAGCAGCACCCGGCCATCGATGTCGATCAGAGCGACGGCAGATACCAGAATGGTTTTCACGACCGGTAATCCGCGTTGATCTCGATATAACCGTGAGTCAGGTCGCAGGTCCAAACGGTGGATGCACCTTCGCCCAGCCCCAGATCTACAGCGATCACAAGGTTCTGGCCTTTCATATAGGCGGCGGCCTCTTCCTCGCGGTATTTGGGGCTGACCCAGCCATTTTCAGCAACCAAGATGTCACCAAACGAGATGCTCAATCGGTCCCGATCCGCCTGTGCGCCGGATTTGCCGATAGCCATGACCACACGGCCCCAGTTCGGGTCTTCGCCCGCGATGGCTGTTTTGATCAGCGGTGAATTGGCAATCGCCAGAGCATGCACTTTGGCATCCGCATCCGAAGCGGCGCCGGTCACACGAATTTCCACGAATTTCGTGGCCCCTTCGCCGTCGCGCACCACCTGCTGTGCCAGATCCAGCATCACGCTTTCCAGCGCCTCGGCAAACGATGCATTTCCGGTTGCGTCGACACCCGAGGCGCCCGTCGCGCACAAAAGCAGGCTGTCCGAAGTCGACGTGTCGCTGTCGACGGTGATGCAGTTGAAGGTACGATCCGTCTGCGCACCCAGCATGGCCTGCAGCGCCGATTGTTCAACCTGCGCATCTGTAAAGATATAGACCAGCATCGTCGCCATATCCGGCGCAATCATGCCCGAACCCTTGGCTATCCCCGCAATAGAGACTGTTTTGCCATCAATATCGACCTGGGCGCTGGCCCCTTTTGGGAAGGTATCGGTGGTCATGATCGCACGCGCCGCATCCTCGATCGCGTGACGGCTGAGCCCCACTTTCAGCGCCTCAAGCTGCGCAACGATGCGGTCATGCGGCAGAGGCTCGCCGATCACGCCGGTGGACGAGGTAAAGACCCGTTCGACTGCAACGCCGGTTGCCTGTGAAACTGCTTGCGTCACTTCGGTTACCGAGGTCTGACCGTAATGCCCTGTAAACGCATTGGCGTTGCCCGAGTTCACGAGAATTGCAGCAGGCCCGTCACTGGAGCCACCGATCTTGTCCTGACAATCCAGGACGGGCGCGGCGCGGGTGGCTGAGCGGGTGAAAACCCCGGCCACCGAAGTGCCCGGGTCCATCACCGCCAACATGACATCTGTCCGGTCCTGATAGCGTACACCCGCCGCAATAGTGGCGAAACGGACACCGTCGATGGCGGGCAGGTCGGGGAAAGCCGCTGGCGCCAGCGGTGAAACCTTGGTAATCGTGGCCACGCGCGTTACTCCTGCAGCAAGTCGATCTGGCGCATGATCTCGGGTCCAGCGCCTTCGAGCGCAGGGCGCTCGATCGTCGCCTTTTGGGTCAGTTCATCGACCTTAGCTTGAATCGCCTCTTGCCGGATGGTCTGAGCCAATTCTCCGCGCACGGCCTCAAGCTCGGGCGCTTCCGTTTTTCGCTTGTCATTCAGCGTGACCAGATGCCAGCCGAATTGCGTCTGAACCGGGTCAGAAACACTGCCTTTTTCCAACGCTACAACCGCGTTTTCGAATTCGGGCACCATCTGTCCCTTGCCGAACCAACCCAGCGCACCGCCATTGGGACCCGAGGGACCAGTGGACTTCTCTTTCGCCAGTTCCGCAAAATCTGCGCCTTCGTCCAACTGGGCCTTGACGGCTTTGGCTTCGTCTTCGCTTTCGACCAGAATATGGCTGGCGTTGAATTCGTCCTCGCCCTCGAATTCGGCGAACTGTGCATCATAGGCGGCCTGAATCGCCTCATCTGTGACCTCGGCAGCGGTGATCGCCTCAACCGTCTGTACCGCGCGTAGGGACCGCGTTTCGTTTTCCAGACGCAGCGCATTCAGTGGGTTCAACGCCTCTTGCTCCTGACCCAACAGGTGTTGCTGGACCAGTTGTTCGAGGATGAAGTCATATAGAACGTCGTCTTCCAACTGCTGATACTGCGCGGGCAGAGCAGACGCGGTGGCGATGACGTGACCCAATGTGATCTCATCACCATTCACGCGCGCCACAACGGTCGAGGCATCGGGTTTGGTTTCGGCGGCCAGTGGCAGGGCCATCACGGCAGCAAGTGCCAGCGATGGCAGAAAAGTGAGGCCTTTGGGCATGGATTCATCCTATTTCTTTGCCGCGACAGGGCGCGACGTTGACACTCTCTGGCCTGCCGCTTACATCGCCTTGAAGCCTTGGACAGGGCCGCCTTTCACCCCCCGTATCTATGGGTTGCGCGCAAGGTGGGCAAGCCTGTCGCAACCAAGACAAGAACAGATCCGCTGGAGTGAACATGCTGGGACTCGGAACGCTCGCCAAAAAGGTGTTCGGAACACCGAACGACCGCAAGATCAAGGCGACCCGCCCCCTGATCGAAAAGATCAATGCGCTGGAACCAGAGTTCGAAAAACTGTCGGATGAGGGTCTGATCGAAAAAACCGCTGAATTGCGCAAACGCGCGCTGGATGGCGAAAGCCTGGATGATCTGCTTCCCGAAGCCTTTGCCAACGTACGCGAAGGGGCAAGGCGCGCTCTGGGTTTGCGCGCCTTTGACGTACAGCTGATGGGCGGCACCTTCCTGCATCAGGGCAATATCTCGGAAATGAAGACGGGCGAAGGTAAGACACTTGTCGCCACCTTCCCCGCCTATCTGAACGCGCTGACCGGAAAGGGCGTGCACATCGTCACGGTAAACGAATACCTGGCCAAGCGTGACTCGGAATGGATGGGCAAGGTGTTCGGGGCATTGGGCATGACCACCGGCGTGATCTGGTCGGGGCAGCCCGATCCCGAGAAAAAGGCCGCATACGCCTGCGACATCACCTATGCCACCAATAACGAGCTGGGTTTTGACTACCTGCGCGACAACATGAAGGCGGATCTGGAAGAGGTTTACCAGAAACAGCACAACTTTGCGATTGTGGACGAGGTGGACTCGATCCTGATTGATGAAGCGCGGACGCCGCTGATCATCTCGGGTCCTTCTCAGGATCGCTCGGATCTGTACACCGCAATCGACGCCCTGATCCCGTCGCTGCAGGACGATCACTATACCATGGACGAAAAGTCCCGGAATGTGACCTTTACCGATGAGGGTAACGAGTTTCTGGAACAGCAACTGCTGGCCGCAGAACTGATCCCCGAAGGCCATTCGCTGTATGATCCCGAAAGCACCACGGTGGTGCACCATGTCAATCAGGGCCTGCGCGCGCACAAGCTGTTCCAGCGCGACAAGGATTACATCGTGCGTGACGGCAATGTTGTCCTGATCGACGAGTTCACCGGCCGCATGATGCCGGGCCGCCGTTTGTCCGAGGGTTTGCACCAGGCTATCGAGGCCAAGGAAGGTGTCGCCATCCAGCCCGAGAACGTGACGCTGGCAAGCGTAACGTTCCAGAACTACTTCCGGCTCTATGACAAGCTTGCAGGCATGACCGGCACGGCCCTGACCGAGGCCGAAGAATTCGCCGAAATCTATGGTCTTGGTGTTGTTGAAGTTCCGACCAACAGGCCAATCGCCCGTCTTGACGAAGACGATCAGGTCTATCGCTCGGCCGCCGAGAAATACGGCGCCATGATAGACGAGGTGAAAGAGGCAAACGCCAAGGGCCAGCCGGTACTGGTCGGCACGACCTCGATCGAGAAGTCCGAGATGCTCAGCCAGCTTCTGACCAAGGGCGGTATTCAGCACAACGTTCTGAACGCCCGCCAGCACGAGCAGGAAGCCAAGATCGTGGCCGAAGCTGGGCGTCTGGGCGCGGTGACCATTGCCACCAACATGGCGGGACGCGGTACCGACATTCAGCTGGGCGGCAATGTCGAACTGAAGGTGCTTGAAGCCATCGCTGAAAACCCCGACGCCGATCCTGCAGAACTGCGCGCGGCCGAAGAGGCGCGCCATTCTGAGGAGAAGCAAAAGGTACTCGACGCCGGCGGCCTGTATGTAATCGCCTCCGAGCGGCACGAAAGCCGCCGCATCGACAACCAGCTGCGCGGCCGTTCAGGTCGTCAGGGCGATCCCGGTCGCACGGCGTTTTACCTGAGCCTCGAAGACGACCTGATGCGCATTTTCGGGTCCGAACGTCTGGACAAGGTTCTGAAGACGCTTGGTATGCAAGAAGGCGAAGCGATCGTGCACCCTTGGGTGAACAAGTCTCTTGAGCGCGCCCAGGCCAAGGTCGAAGGCCGCAACTTTGACATGCGCAAGAACATCCTGAAGTTCGACGACGTGATGAACGATCAGCGCAAGGTGATCTTTAACCAGCGGCGCGAAATCATGTCTGCCGATGACCTGTCCGAGATCGTGTCAGACATGCGCGAACAGGTGATCGACGACCTGATCGACCAGTATATGCCGCCGAAAACCTACGCCGATCAATGGGATACGGATGGCCTTCATGCAGCTGTGATCGAAGGGCTGAATATCGACGTACCCGTGCAGGATTGGGCGGCCGAGGAAGGCGTGGACGATGACGAAATCCGCGAACGTCTGACCAGAGCTGCGGATGACATGATGGCGAAGAAAGCCGTCGATTTCGGCCCCGAGAACATGCGCAATATCGAAAAGCAGGTTCTGTTGCAGACCATCGACAGCAAATGGCGCGAACATCTAGTGACGCTGGAACATCTGCGCTCGGTCGTGGGTTTCCGCGGCTACGCCCAGCGCGATCCGCTGAACGAATACAAGAACGAAAGCTTTCAGCTGTTCGAAACGCTGCTGGACACCCTTCGCGAAACGGTCACGCAGCAACTGGCCCGTGTCCGCCCCCTGACCGAAGAGGAACAGCGTCAGATGCTGGCGCAGATGGCGGCGCAACAGGCGCAGATGCAAAAGGCAGGCCAGCAGGCCGAAGCAATCGCCGAGGCAGATGCCTCGGGCGACGCGCGTCCGGGTTTCGTCGAAGACGACCCCTCCACCTGGGGTAACCCCTCTCGGAACGATAAATGCCCCTGCGGGTCCGGCAAGAAGTTCAAGCATTGCCATGGGCGTTTGTCCTGACCCGGACAGAATCGCGACACAATGACTCCCCGGCGCGGCCACAGATTGGCCGCGTTTCTTAACGAAATTGACCATCGCTCCTTCAACTGGGGAGGGTGTCTTGAGTTATATTCGAAATTTCTTGACCGTGGGCGGCACGGTCGGGTGCGCGCTTGGTGTCGGATTTTTCATGCAGCATGGCCTGTCATGGATGTCCCCCGCGGATTCACCTGGACAACAGCTGGCCTCAAATACCGACAATTTGCCCGAAGTTGCCGTTATCGCCGGGCTGGAGGATATCGTCCTCACTGCTTCGTCTCCGGCACAGGAACAGGCACCTGGCGCATCGGACCATCGGGCAAGTATCGAAAACGCACCTGAACCCAAGTTTGAGAAGACCTGCAATTTGGGTGCCGTGGCCGTCGCAGGGCCGATGGCCAGCGCAAAGCTAAGCGTAGCAGCGCCCTGTAACGCGAATGAACGCGTGTCGATCCATCACAGCGGGCTCGTGTTCACTGAAATGACCGATGCTGACGGGGATCTGGAACTGATGGTGCCCGCCATTACCGAGAATGCGGTTTTCCTGGTTTCATTCGAAAATGGGAAAGGAACGGTGGCCAGCACGCATGTGGGTGATCTGGATGCATACGAACGGATCGCCCTGCAATGGGACACCGATGCCGGTTTCCAGATCCACGCACTGGAATTCGGAGCGGGCTATGGCGAAGACGGACATGTCTGGGCAGACCACTCTGCCCGAGGGGTGGGTCACGTCGTTCACCTTGGCAACAGAAAAGCATCCAAAGCGCAGTTTGCAGAGATTTACACTTTTCCATCCCGTGAGTCCGATAGAACGGGGTCTGTTGCGCTGTCGATCGAAGCTGAGGTGACGCAGGCCAATTGTGGTCGTGACATTCACGCGCAATCCCTTGAGCTGCGTCGGGATCGTAAACTACGGTCACGCGATTTCACGCTGACTATCCCCGATTGTACGGCTGCAGGTGATTTTCTGGTGTTGAATAATCTGCTCCAAGACCTGAAAATCGCTTCAAAGTAATTCGCAGGCAATCTCAGGTATCACATGAACCGGCTCCGTGCGGCGGCGATCGCCGCACTTTCGTTACTGACAATCGCAACCGGTGCCGCGGCGCAGGATATCACTTTGACTTCGCATGACGGCAAGGTTGAAGTGACCGGTTCTCTGTTGGGGTTTGACGGAGAATTCTATCGAATCGAAACACAGTTTGGCGAACTGACGGTGGATGGTTCGGGCGTCACCTGTGATGGTCCCGCCTGCCCTCGTCTGACCGACTTCGTCGCCGAGGTGGTGTTTTCAGGCTCTTCCGTGATGGGAGAGTCGCTGTTGCCAGCCCTTGTCGAGGGGTTTGCGCTGCAAAACGGGCTGACTGCACAACGAAAATCGCAGGGAGATACGCATTTTGTCTATTCTCTGCACCAGCCCGGACGGCAAGCTCCGCTTGCGCGGCTGACCTTCAGACTTGCGCACACCGATCAGGGATTTGCCGATCTTCTGAGCGATGAAGCCGATATAGTTATGGCACAGAGGGAAATACGCCCTCTGGAAAAGGATCAGGCGATACAGGCCGGTTTGGGCGACCTGACTCAACCCAACCGGTCCCGCGTTCTGGCGCTGGACGCGATGGTTCCCGTGGTGTCCGCCGAAAACCCGGTCCGGCAGGTCACGGCCACCGATCTTGCCGATATCTTTGCCGGTAAAATCGCCAATTGGTCCGAATTGGGCGGGCCGGACGCTCCGGTAACACTGCATCTGCCTGATGCGGGATCTGGTCTGGCGCAGGCCGTTGTTGACCAGCTGCTGAATCCGGTCAATCTGACCCTTGCGACGGATATCGTTCGGCACACGCGAAGCAGCGATCTGGGTCGCACTATTTCCAGCGATCCATTTTCAATCGGTATTGCCAGCCACGCCGAAACAGCGACGGCGCGCGCGTTGACTTTGGCGGGTCCCTGCGGGTTTTCCCTGTCGGCAACCCGCTGGACCATAAAGACCGAAGACTATCCTTTGACGTCGCCCATGTTTCTGTATCTGCCTGCTCGCCGCCTGCCAAAGATTGCACGGCAGTTTCTGGCATACGCCCAGGGCCCTGGTGCTCAACTTGTCATCCGCCGGGCGGGTTTTGTGGATCAGTCGACCGAAACCATCAGCATCGGACTGCAAGGTGATCGTCTTGCCAATGTCATCGCATCCAGTGGGGATGAAATTCAGATTGAAGAAATGCGGCGCATGATTGAAACGCTCAGGCCGATGGCGCGCCTGACAACGTCATTTCGTTTTGAGCCCGGTTCCTCCCGCCCGGACGCGCAATCAAGATCGAACATTTTGCAGTTGGCACAAGCGCTGGAGAGCGGAGAATACGACACGCGAAAGCTGATGTTTATCGGCTTCAGCGATGGCGACGGACCAGCAAACGGCAACGCCCGCATCGCACTAAAACGTGCTGAATCCGTGCGCGACGCGGTTCTGGCGGCAATTGAAACCACATTGCCGGAAAACGTCGAAATCGCCGTAGATGCCTTTGGCGAGGCGATGCCCATGGCCTGCGACAACAGCGAGTGGGGCCGGAAAATTAACCGGCGGGTCGAAGTTTGGATCGAGTGAACGCCACACTTCACATGAAATTGCCGATGGCGGATACGTAACCTTCTGCAAACCTACCGGCATCGGCTTTTGGGGACAAAACCCCTTGGCTTGCGGAAAGTGGCAAGAGGCATGGCCAAAAATGACAAGTAGCCCCTCACCTCAACCGCATGATCTGGCTGAGTTGCGGTTTAAAGTTGTTGCTTTATTCGATGCGTTTCTATCAAATTCTTGCCAATGGCGGGTATTCAGCTCTCCAGAATGAAGGATGACAGTGAAACCTGTTCGGTATTTGATTGCATTTGTTTCCTGCGCTTTGTCCCCTCCTGTTTTGGCGCAGGGTGTTGAGCCGGATGTATCAGAAGTGGCCGCCAAAGCCGCATTGGCAGCGCTTAGTGTTGCTGCCACACCAAATGATATCCTGCCGTCATTCAATTTCCTGAGCGCGTCCGGCCCGACCCGGGATTTTCGGTCAACGCAAATCAGGGGCGGATTCAAACCGTTGGAAAACAATCTTTATATTGAATGGCTTGCGGCCTATCAAAACTATAACCCCGTTCTCATTTTTCCCGAAATAGCTCCAGGAAGGGAATTGGACGTGACCTGGGCGAGCATTGCCGGAACGGTGGGGGTTGGCTGGGAATTTCCACTGGGGCGCGATTGGACAGTCCGACCTGTCGGCCATTTGTCATTTGGCCATGTTTCCACAGACGCAATTTTGTCCGGCTCTCCGCTGTCGCGAATGGAAACAAACCCGAACGATGATGCCGATGGAAATCTGGATGCCGTCGGGGTCGGTGCGTCGCTCAGCCTGCTCCGCGAGGAAAAGTTTGGGCTGCTGGAAGGTGAGTACCGAATTCGCCAGACGTTTCTCAAATTTTACCCAATTGACG
Source organism: Ruegeria sp. BJ6 (assembly GCF_056537885.1). Lineage (NCBI taxonomy): Bacteria > Pseudomonadati > Pseudomonadota > Alphaproteobacteria > Rhodobacterales > Roseobacteraceae > Ruegeria > Ruegeria sp. BJ6. The sequence goes on from NZ_JBQFSG010000010.1 coordinate 92,639, forward strand.
AACCGCTGGCTGGGGATGCGACCGCAAGATCCAACCAGACCACCTTGTTTGCCCGACACAGATACCCCTTGCCCAAGGTCCGGCCGTTCAAACGTCCTACACGTCTGGTGATCGACACCGGCGTCGCCTTTTTTCACGGGGATAGTGCAACTGTATTGGATACCGACTGGATGGTATCAACCGGTCTGGGGTTGGAAGTCGATACAGGTACCGGCGGGAGGTCGGCGATCAGGGCAGGTCGAATTATGTTAAATGGTGTATTCGCTCAGGATTTTAACGGCGTTGCTATCGGGTTCGGATTAAGTTTCTGACATCAGTTCGTGGATCAGGTTATCCGATTGCACTGCTCTGCACCTTGGCTATCCCTACTCCGTCGGTAGAACGCGGCCGTGTTTCGAGATCACGACAAAGACTTCGGGATCTGGCAGGGCCGCTCCAATATCTCTCTGCAATTGCAAGGTCAGGGCATCAATATGCTCGGCAAGCACGGGACGGTTTGGATCGTAGTAAACGAAGACCGTAAAAAGACGCCCCAGCTTGGAGACCGACAGATCGCAAAGCAAACCCCCATCTTGCGTCAACGTGTGCCTGGCTGCGCGGCGCGCTGCGGCGACATGCCGGGGGCTGGCAGTGACCCCCGCCAATTCACCAAGGCCGCGTATGAAATCCCGGAAATACTGTGCGACGACAGTCGTACACAGAACCAGAACAATGACCGAATCCCCTACCGGAGCAATGGGTGCAAGAAATCCGTCCTTGAGAAAATGAATGCCCAAAAGGCCCACGGCTGCGGCACCGGTGATTATGCCGTCAAAAGCGGCGGCTTTGCTTTCCAGCCGCAGCACCTCGCTGAGATTGCCGGTTTTCTTCCATGACCAGCGATGAAAGGCCCATAACAAGACACAAGTCAGCCCGACGACCACAAAATAGATGGCCATTGGTTCGAATATCAGTTTCGCCTGAGGTGCTCCGTTCACATAGCCAAGGATGTTCATCAGAGCATTGGCTATGGCGAACAGAACCAGACCAAGAAGGGACAGCGCGCGAAACGTGGTGAAAATCGCCTCGTCACCCGCATAGCCGTATGGCCGGAACTTGTCCGGCTGACGGCGCGCATTTCGCGCTACGCGTTTGCCCAGCAGGGCGGCGGAAAAGCCGATCAGCGAAAATAATCCATCAACCAGAATGGCCTGTGAATGCGAAAGATAGGCCGCTATCACGCCCGCCACACCCATAAACAGGTTACCGATCATTCCGGCAGTCAGAGCGCGGCTTTCAAGCTTTTCGGTGTCTTCTTTTGAAATGACCGTCATTGGCGTTCCCGATCCGCGATATGTCTTATGTTGGCGTACTGGGTTCACATTATTCATTATGCCGCGCAGGTCTATGCCCGTACTGGGCAGCGCTGAAGGCTTCAGGGAACACCGGTACCAACTATTGAAACACTGGCTGATCGAAAAAACGGTTAGCACAAAGTCTCTGAAACTGGACTCAAGCGCGATTACCGCTATCGTGAAACGAGAATTCCAGATTATCCATAGTTGAGTAACGTATATGAAACGCCTAGCTGCGCTTATCACGTTGGTTTTTGTCTCGTCGGGCGGCCTTTCTGCTCCGGCTTTTGCGCAGTCGGGCGAACAGGCTCCGCCCAAACCGAAAGTGACCGTTGTTCCGGTCGAGTCAAAGCAGGTCTCGGAAGCCGAAGTGTTCTCGGGCAGGGTCGTACCGGTGAACCAGGTAGATATTCTTGCCCGTGTTCCGGGCTATGTTGAATCCATCGGGTTCGAGGAAGGCGGACGCGTATCAAAGGGTGACCTGCTGATTCAGATCGAACCGGACGCTTATGAGGCGGCGATCACCCAGATACAGGGCCAGATCAAATCCACGCAGGCCGCGAAAACTTTGGCAGATATCGAACTGGACCGTCAGCAAAAGCTGTTTGAAAAAGATGATGTTGCCGAAAACATCGTACAAAAAGCGCAGGCCCAGCAGGGTCAGGTCGAAGGTGAGTTGTTGCAGCTGAAAGGTAGCCTGCAGAATGCACAGCTTAACTTGTCCTATACCAAGATCGCAGCGCCTTTCGATGGGCGGATGAGCTTTAGCAGCCTGTCGGTAGGGGCCTATGTGAACCCGGGCAGCGGGGTGCTTGTGAACCTCGCCAGTATCGATCCGATCTATGTCTCGTTTCCCGTATCCGAAACCGAGCTTCTGAAGTTCAGGGCTGAGCGGTCGGAGAACAAGGGCGGACCGCCTCTGGAAATCGATCTGATTCTGGCTGACGGCTCGGATTATGCGCATAGCGGAAAGGTTTCGCTGCTTGATACCAGCGTTCAGTCCGGAACCGACACCATCATGATAAAGGCAACCTTCCCTAACCCGGACGGGGCGCTTCTGAACGATCAGCTGGTTCGCGTAAAGGTTGTCGATCAACCGCAGGACAAGTCTTTGGTCATACCTGCGATTGCCCTGCAGCGGGATCAGTCCGGATACTTTGTCCTGACGGTCGATGACAGCGGAAAGGTCGCAAAACAGGAAATCGACGTTGCGCGCATTGCCGGGACCGAAGCGGTTGTGGGCAGCGGTTTGAAAGAAGGTGATCAGGTCATCACCGAAGGGTTGCAGCGCGTCCATGCCGGTATCGAAGTGGATGCCGTGCAAAAGACATCTGCGAAATCCGGGCAGGACGGTCAAACCGGCACCACCGGGGGTAATGCAACGGCAAAAGAGGATTGATCCGTGATCTCTCAACTCTTCATTCGCCGTCCCCGATTTGCGCTGGTCATTTCGATTGTCATTACGCTGGCCGGTCTAATTTCGCTGACCCAACTGCCGGTCGAACAGTTGCCCGATATCGTACCGCCACAGGTTCAGGTTTCGACCGCCTATCCAGGTGCCGGCGCAGATGTCGTGGAATCCACAGTCGCGCAGATCATCGAAGAGCAGGTCGTCGGTGTATCCGACATGCTCTATATGAAATCAACCAGCGGTTCGGACGGAAGCTATAGCCTGCAGGTAACGTTTGAACCGGGAACTGATCCCGATATCAACGCGGTGAACGTCCAGAACCGGGTTAGTCTGGCCATGTCCAGTCTTCCGGATGAAGTTGTCCGGGCCGGTGTCAGCACCAAGAAGAAAAGCTCGGCGCTGTTGCAGGTCATTGCGATAACGTCGGACAATCCGAAACACGACGCGTTGTTTTTGTCGAACTTCGCCACGATCAACGTTCTGGACAGTATCAAGCGGTCGCCCGGTGTGGGGGATGCAGAGATATTCGGCGCGCAGGATTATTCCATGCGGGTGTGGCTGGACGTGGACCGGATGACCAGCCTGCAGGTGTCGGTTGACGACGTGATCAATGCGGTGAACGGACAGAACGTGCAGGCTGCGGTGGGCCGGGTAGGCGCGCAGCCGATGACCGATGATCCGGTCTTTCAGCTCAACATCCAGACGCAGGGCCGCCTGAGCAGCGTTGAAGAGTTCGAGCAGATCGTTGTCCGGTCCCTGCCCGATGGGTCGTTTGTATTGCTTGGCGATGTCGGCTCGATTGAGTTGGGTGCCAAATCACAGGATTCCTTTTCCAAGTTCAAAGGCAAACCCACTGCGATGATCGGCGTCTATCTGGCGCCCGGCGCCAATGCGCTTGCAACATCCGAAGGGGTGAACAACGCCATCGACGCCCTGCAAAGCTCATTCCCGCAGGATGTCAGCTGGAGTGTGCCTTACAACTCGGTCACATTCGTTAAGGCCAGTATCGAAGAGGTCATCAAGACGCTGCTTGAGGCCTTTGTGCTGGTGGTGATTGTTGTCTTTCTGTTCCTCGGCAGTTTCCGAATGGCATTGATTCCCCTGATCGCGGTTCCGGTTTCGCTGATCGGGGCGCTTAGTTTTATTCTCGCGCTTGGCTTTTCGCTCAACACGGTTTCACTGCTGGCCTTGGTGCTGGCAATCGGCATTGTTGTGGATGACGCCATTGTTGTCATCGAGAACGTCGAAAAGGTGATGAGCGAGCGGCCGGAACTGTCGGTGGCCGAGGCAACCGGCGAGGCGATGAACCAGATCACCGCCCCAATTCTGGCCATCACTTTCGTGCTGCTGTCGGTGTTTGTCCCGGTTGCGTTCATTCCCGGCATCACCGGATCGATGTTCCAGCAGTTTGCCGTGGCCGTGTCCTTTTCGATGCTTATATCTGCATTGAATGCCCTGACGCTCAGCCCTGCGCTGTGCACGCTTTTGCTGAAACATGACAACGAACCAAAGCGCGGTCCGCTGGCGTGGATATCCCGGCGGATCGACGATGCGCGCGATGGCTATGCCTTTGTGGTCACCCGATTGGCCCGGCGCGCGCTGTTGTCGATCCTGTTTCTAGGGTTCGCCCTGTTCGGCGCCGGTGTGCTGTTCAAGATTACGCCGTCGGGGTTTCTGCCCACCGAAGATCAGGGTGTCTATTTTGTCGAGGTAGCGTTGCCCGAAGGGGCCTCGATCAACCGGACCGCCGTCGTGCTGGACGATGTCTATGACATCCTAAAAGACGGGCCGGGCGTCGAGGAAGTGATGACCGTCACGGGTTTCAGCTTTGTCGACGGTATCTCGAAGTCCAACGGCGGTTTCGCGATTGTCATCATGAAACCCTTTGAAGAACGGACCGACCCAGCGCTTTCGGTCAATGCCTCCATCCGCTACGCGCGGCGGAGTTTCGCTGGACTGGAATCCGCGGTCGCGTTTCCTTTCAACCTGCCGCCGATCATGGGGCTTGGTACGGGTGCCGGATTTGAATTCCAGCTTCTGGATCTGCATGGCGGCGATGTTGTCGATCTGGGGGCAACAGCGATGGGTCTTGTGACGTCGGCCAATGCGGATGACCGGCTTGCGGGCGTCTATACGACCTTTTCGGCGCAGACCCCGAAACTGGACCTCAAGCTGGATCGGAAAAAGCTGCAGACCCTTGGCGTCGATGTGGATGAGTTGTTCCGCGCCATGCAGGTGACGCTGGGCGGGTATTATGTAAACGACATGAACCTCTTTGGACGCACCTGGCAAGTCAATCTGCAGGCGGATGAGAAGTATCGCAAAAGCGCCACGGATATCGGGCGTATTCATGTGCGCAACAAGGATGGCGAGATGGTACCGATCCGCGCAGTGGCCGAAACGGACCTCATCCTTGGGCCGCAATTGCTGGTTCGCTACAACAACTTCCGATCCGTGACCATCAATGGTGCTCCGGCGCCGGGCGTGTCTTCGGGTGCGTCGCTTACGGCGATGGATCAGGTAGCTACCCAGACACTGCCGCAGGGTTATAGCTATGAATGGACCGGTACAGCCCAGCAAGAGATCGAGGCGGCCGGTAAAACTCCCATCGTTCTGGGGCTGGCTGTATTGTTTGCCTATCTGTTCCTCGTCGCCCTTTACGAAAGCTGGAGCATTCCGCTAGCGGTTCTGTTGTCCGTGTCATTTGGCGTGTGCGGGGCATTGGGGGCGCTCTTGCTGCTGGGGCTTGAAAACAACCTTTACGCCCAGATCGGTCTGGTCGTCCTGATCGCACTGGCTGCAAAGAACGCGATCCTGATCGTCGAATTTGCGATGGATCGGTACAATAACGGGATGAATGTCGTTGACGCCGCCATTGATGGCGCCCGTGCACGTTTTCGGGCCGTCATGATGACCAGCTTTGCCTTTATCGCCGGGCTTTATCCGCTGGTTGTCGCAGAAGGCGCATCGGAACTGGCGCGGCGCGGCGTCGGTACACCTGTGTTTGGCGGTATGCTGGCGGCCTCGCTTGTTGGGATTTTCATCATCCCGTCACTTTATGTTTTGGCTCAGAAATTTCGGGAAAAGGTGCACGGCCAGCGGAAACAGGCAGAAACGTAAGCAGTGCAAAATTCGATCACCGTCAGGGGAGGAAGACTATGATCGACTGGTTTGTGGGTGTGCTTCGGAACTATCCGGAGCTTGCCGTATTTTTATCCATTGGAATCGGCTTTCTGGTCGGCCCGTGGAAATTCATGGGGTTCAGTCTGGGGACGGTCACGGCCACGTTGCTGGCCGCCGTGGTCATCGGGCAGGCGCATATCGACATCGATTCTGCCGTCAAATCCACCTTCTTCATAATGTTCATTTTTGCCGTCGGTTATGGCGTTGGGCCGCAATTTATCCGGGGCCTGAAAGTCGATGGCGCAAGAGAGGTTCTGTTTGCGCTCAGCGTCCTAGCGCTGTGCCTGATTGTGCCGCTGATCTCGGCCAAGGTTGCTGGTCTGGAGCTAGGTTATGCCGCCGGGTTTTATGCGGGCTCGCAGACGATCTCGGCTGCGATTGGCGTTGCGACGGATCAGATCAACCAACTCGGGCTGTCCTCGGAGGACGCGCAGAAATACGCAAATCAAATTCCGATCGCCTATGCCGTCACCTATATCTACGGCACCATCGGTTCGGCCATCATTCTGGCCAAGATCGGGCCGCGATTGATCGGCGTCGATCTGGTTGCTGCCTGCAAAGAGTATGAGGCCCAACTGGGTGGTGGCGCTGCGGCAGAAACAGGCGGCGGCATGGTCTCGGCCTATCGCGCGATCGAGGCCCGCGCCTTTGAAATCCCTCAGGGCAGTGCGCTTCTGGGGCAGCCTGTCAAGGACTTGCTGCCGGGCGTGCGGGTGTTTGCGGAACGGCTGCGACGGGACGGCAAGATCATTGAAGTGGACGATGATACCATTCTACAGGCCGGGGATACGGTCATGTTCTCGGGGCGGCGGGCCGATCTGGTCGGCCAGCTGGAACCAACCCTGAAAGAAGCCGATGCGCCGGAATTGCTGAGCATTCCATCTGAAAAGCTGGATGTTCTGATCACCAACAAGGAGGTCCATGGCAAAACCCTGCAAGACCTCAGTGAGATGCATCAGGCCCGTGGTGTCTATGCCACCAAACTGATGCGCAACATGATCGACCTGCCGCTTTTGCCGGGAACGGTCCTGCATCGCGGCGACATCCTGACAATCATGGGCAGCAAGCGCCATGTCGAAGCCGCCATTGCCGAACTGGGGTATGCGGACCGCCCCGTTGATACGACCGATCTGGCCTTTGTGGGCTGGGGGATCTTCATCGGCGGCCTGATCGGCACATTCGCGATTAAGATGGGCGGCTTTCCGATCAGCCTGTCGACCACCGGTGGCGCGTTGCTGGCTGGCCTCGTCCTTGGCTGGCTGCGGACCGTTCATCCAACCTTTGGCCGGATACCCGGACCATCGCTGTGGCTGATGAATACCCTCGGTCTAAACGTCTTTATCGCGGTGGTCGGAATCTCAGCCGGGCCGGGTTTCGTCGCGGGCCTTCAGCAGGCGGGATTGGCGCTGCTGCTTTGGGGCATCGTCGCGACGTCACTGCCGATGATCTTTTCGGTTTATGTTGGCCACTATGTCTTCAAGTTTCACCCGGCAATCCTGTTCGGCGCCTGCGCGGGCGCCCGAACGACAACCGCTGCGCTGGGCATGATTCAAGAGGCCGCGCAAAGCCGCATCCCGGCGCTTGGATATGGCATGCCCTATGCCATCGGAAACACGCTTTTGACCATTTTCGGAATGGTCGTCGTACTTGTTCTCAGCTGATTCAGAGAGGCTATTGCAATGGATAGATTGAAACTGCACGACTATGAGGCGCTCAGCCCGTTCCAGATCAAGGATGAGCTTATTCAACTGGCGTCAGCCGAGGCCCAAAAAGCCAACAGCGTCTTTCTGAACGCCGGGCGCGGAAACCCCAACTGGGTCGCGACCCGCCCGCGAGAGGCTTTCTTTGCGCTAGGGCAATTCGCAATAACCGAATCCAAACGTGTCATGAACCATCCCGCAGGCCTGGGTGGAATGCCGGAAATGGCTGGCAGTCATGGCCGCCTGATGGGCTGGCTTGATGAAAACGGTGACATGCCGGGATCGGAGACCCTGCGCCAGGTGGTCGATCACGCCATTTCAGCCTTTGACTTTGATGCGGACGAATTTGTGCACGAGCTGACGGATTCGATCATCGGCGACAACTACCCGGTTCCGGATCGTATCCTGAAGCACAATGCGATCATCGCTCATGAATATCTGATGTGGTCCATGTGTTCGGGCCATCAACCCGACGCAAAATTCGATCTGTTCGCGGTCGAGGGCGGCACAGCGGCGATGTGTTATATATTCAAATCTCTCAAAGCCAATCGACTGCTGAATCCGGGCGACACGATTGCGTTGTGCACACCGATATTTACGCCCTATCTCGAGATGCCCGAGCTTGAGGACTACAATCTGGAATCCGTCCATGTAGAGACTGATGAGGAAGACGGATTTCAACTTACCGATGCGGCCGTTGAAAAGCTGAAAGACCCAAAGGTCAAAGCGTTCTTTCTGGTGAATCCCGGTAATCCGTCCTCGGTCGCGCTGAATGACGCATCGCTGCGCAAGCTGGATGATCTGGTGACAAACCACCGGCCCGACCTGATCGTGCTGACCGACGATGTTTACGGAACCTTTGTTCATGATTTTACATCGGTCATGGGGCAGCTGCCGCGCAATACGATCGGGGTTTACTCCTATTCCAAGTATTTCGGCTGTACGGGATGGCGGCTGGGCGTGATCGCGGTGGCCGAAGACAATATCTTTGACGAAAAACTCGCGAACCTGCCGGAAGAGATCAAACAGGCGCTGGATCGCCGCTACGGCACGCTGAGCCTTACACCACGCGATATCAGGTTCATCGACAGGCTGGTGGCCGACAGTCGCGATGTTGCTCTGAACCACACTGCCGGATTGTCCCTGCCGCAACAGGTGATGATGACGCTGTTCTCGCTTTGCGAACTGGTGGACACAAAGAAACTGTATCAGACCGCGTGCATGGAACTAGTCCACCGCCGTTTCAAACTGCTGACCGAGGCAATGGGTATCGAGGTGGATGCCGGTGCGCATTACGACGCCTATTACGGAATCATCGACTTTGAATACTGGCTGCGGAAATACGTGGGCGAGGATGTGGTCGAATGGATCAAGAAAAACGTTCATCCGTTGGATATCGCCTTCAAGCTGGCCGAGGATTACGGGATCGTGCTTTTGAACGGCAGCGGGTTTGACGCACCCGGTTGGTCCGCCCGCGTGTCCTTTGCCAACTTGCCAGATGAGGCCTATTCGCAAATTGGCCGTGCCGTCCGGTCCGTCGCCCGCGGATACGTTCAGGCATATCGGGCCGCAAACAATAAACCGTTGCACGGGTGATCAGACAGACCGTTCCGGTGTTGGTGCACCGGAACGCCAGCATCCGGTAGGTTGCCTTCACTGGCAACGGCCGGATGCAGCTCATTCAAGCCTGCAGTTGGCAGGCAACCCTTCGATCAAAGATATCCCTGCGACCGGAAACTCAACTCGGTTGATTTTCCAATGATCAGATGGTCATGCAAAACTAGGCCAAGTGCGGTACAGGCGTCTTGAATTCGATTGGTCATGTCGATGTCGGATTGCGAGGGCGTCGGGTCACCTGACGGGTGATTGTGCACGAGAATCAGCGCGGATGCGTTCAGTTCCAACGCTCGCTTTGCAACCTCCCTCGGGTATACGGGAACATGATCCACGGTGCCTTTGGCCTGCTCTTCGTCTGCGATCAGGACATTTTTCCGATCCAGATAGAACACCCGAAACTGCTCTGTCTCACGATGCGCCATGGTGGTGTGGCAATAGTCCAGCAATGCGTCCCAACCTGAGATCACGTGCCGTTGCATCACCCGCGCACGCGCCATCCTGTGGGCGCAAGCCTCAAGAATTTTGAGATCGGTGATCACTGTATCACCAACGCCCTTGATTTGGCGCAGCCGCTCTTCGGGCGCGGTCAGCACGCGGTTGAAGTCGCCAAAGGCATCCATCAAGGCCCGCGCTAGCGGTTTCACGTCCTGTCGAGAAATCGAACGAAACAATACCAGTTCCAGCAGTTCGTAATCCGGCATCGCCGCCGAACCGCCCGACATGAACCGTTCACGCAGGCGCTTGCGGTGATCCTTGATGTAGGACGGCAACCGGCCTGCGGGCAACGGCTGCACCGGGGCTTCGTCCGTTTCAAACAGCGTCGGGGCTTCGGCAAAGGTGTCCTGAGTCATATGCTCAGACTGGCTCAGAACTGGTTTCCGATTGGTTAATGCGACTCACCGGCCATGCGCGCGGTCGCACGCCGCACAGCCATATGCAACACAACCGAAAACACCCCCAAGGTCAGCATCGCGGCAAACATCAGATCAGTCTTGGCGCGGCCATTTGCCAGCAGCATCAGATAGCCCAGCCCTTGCGATGACCCTACCCATTCACCGATCACCGCACCAATTGGCGCGTAAACCGCAGCCAGTCGCATACCGGATGCAAGTGAGGGCAGCGCGGCGGGAATGCGGATATGCCACAACACCGCGCGCGGCCCGGCCTGCATGGTGCGTGCAAGATCCAAATATCCGGGTGGTGTCCGCATCAACCCGTCAAAGAATGACGATGTAATCGGGAAATAGATGATCAGAACAGCCATTGCCACCTTGGACCAGAGCCCATAGCCCAGCCACAAGGTCAACAGAGGTGCCAGCGCAAAAACGGGCAACGCCTGTGTGAACACAAGCATCGGCTGCACCAATACCCGTGCGGCCCGCGAATTGGCAAGTTGCAGGGCAGTGATTACGCCCAATAACGTCCCACAAGCGAGGCCAATCAGCACCTCAACCGCGGTGATCCATGTATGTTCCGCAATCAGCCAGCGGTTTTGCCACCAGGTTTCGGCCACCAGGGCTGGACCCGGCAGTATGAACTTGGGCAGACCCGTCAGGGTGACGATGGCCTGCCAAACAGCAACCGCGAACACGGTTGCGGCAAGGGCGGACAGGTATTTCATGCCGATCCCTCCCGCAAAAGACGCAGCAAAGACCCCTGAGTCTCCAGTGTCTCCAGGTCATCCACCTTTCTCGGCGCGGGTGCGTGCGGCGGCTGACAGTGGGTCAAGCCATGCTGCGTCATGACGACAATGGTTTGCCCCAGTCGTGCGGCCTCTCCGGGATCATGGGTGACCAGCAGGACGGTGCGCCCCAACAGCGCTTCGGCGGCCAGGTCCTGCATGTCGGCGCGGGTACGCGCATCAAGGGCTGAAAAAGGTTCATCCAACAGGACAATGGGACGATCTTCCATCAACGTGCGTGCCAGCGCGACGCGCTGGCGCTGACCACCTGAAAGCTCGCCGGGCTTTTTTGACATATGATCCTGCAGGCGCATCCGCTTGATCAGGCGCTCGCGTCGATCCAGATCGACCCTCTCGCCCCGCAGACGCGCACCCAACGAGACATTCTGCGCCACCGTAGCCCAAGGCAACAACAGGTCATCCTGCGCCATATAGGCCACCCGGTCCGCCACCGATACGCTGTCTGTCGCGGTAATTTCCCCTTCAAACTCAGCGCCAGTCGCCAGTCCTGCGATCAGACGCAGGACTGTCGTTTTTCCGACGCCCGAACCACCTAGAAGACAGGTCCATTGCCCCGCCGCAAGCGTCAGGGACAACGGTGCGAACAGCGGCGCATCGTCGATGCTGGCCTGTCCACTGATGGTGATTTCGGGCGCAGGTGTCACGGGGTCAGACCCATCTGCCAGAAGTTAACCTCCAGTTCAGTGGCTGTACGGAAGGTTCGACACAGGCGTTCCCAGCGTGGCGAGGCGGCGAAATCCGGCCCAATCCTTCTGGTTAGAGCCGAATCCAGCAGCTCGCCAACTGCCCGGCAGGCGTCTTGATACTCATCACCCGCATAGGTATCGATCCAGTCGCGATAGGTTTCCGAAGAGACCTCGGAACTAAGTCGCGTGCCAATTTCGCCATACCCCATGACGCAGGGCGCAAGGGCAGCCAGAAGATCCAGCAAATCGCCGCTGTACCCCGCTTCGAGCACAAAGCGCGTATAGGCCAGATTCTCAGAACGTTCCGGTGTTGCGAATAACTCGTCCTGCGAAATGCCCGCTGCTTCGCAGACACCGATATGCAGCTTCATCTCTTCGCTGATCAGCCCGTTTACTGTACGCGCGGCGGCCAGCATCTCTTCATGTGTTTCCGACTTTACCACCGCCAGCGCCCAAGCGCGTGAGAAATGGATCAGGAACACATAGTCCTGTCGCAAATAATGCAGAAATGCCGGGCGCGGCAGCGTGCCGTCCTTCATCCCTTCGACAAAGGCGTGGCGGGTGTAATCCCGCCACGGCTCCTGCGCCGCATCCCGCATCAGCGCGAAGGCGCGGCCATAGTCCTGACCGCTCATTGCGCGGTCACGTCAATGGCAATGTCGCTGACCGGGTTGATGCTGTCGATCATGCCGCTGTCCTTCAGGAAGGCCTCGAACCGGGCATACCGACCCGCCTCAAGACCCGCCGGGCGCAGTGCGAAACGGGGCAGCGTATCGACCCAGGCGCGGGCGTTCAGCTCGTCCTGAAGCTCGGGCGAGGTGGACGAGAAGATCTCCCAGCTTTTGTCGGGGTTGTTGACAATGTACTGAGTTGCCTTTTCGGTCGCGGCCAGAAAACGTGCGACCTTGTCCTGATCCATGGTGTCCGGATTGGCGACATAGATCAGTTCGTCATAGGCCGGAACGCCCTCTTCCTCGATGTAAAAGCAGGTGCCGGGACGGCCTTCGATGTCCATCTGATTCAGCTCGAAATTGCGATATGCGCCGATCACGGCATCCACCTGACCGGACATCAGCGAAGGCGAAAGCGAGAAGTTGACGTTGATCAGTTCGACATCGGCCAAGGTCACATCATATTGACCCAGAACCGTACTAAGAACTGCCTCTTCAACACCTGCGACGGAGAAACCGATCTTCTTACCTTTCAGGTCTGCAGGTGATTTAATCGGTCCGTCCTTCAGGATCAGCAGGCAGTTGAGCGGCGTGGCGACCAGCGTTCCAACGCGTTTCAGGGGCAGACCCTCGTGGATTTGCAGGTGCAGTTGCGGCTGGTAGGACACGGCCAGATCAGCCTGACCAGCAGCGACCAAGCGCGGCGGGGCCGAGGGGTCCGCAGGCGGAACGATTTCGACCTCAAGTCCCTGTTCTGCAAAATAACCGTTTTCCTGTGCCACGATGATTGGCCCGTGATCGGGGTTGATGAACCAGTCCAACAACACGGTCATCTTGTCTTCAGCCCAGGCTGGCGCAGCGGCCAGCAGGGTGATTGCAGCGATCAGCTTTTTCATGTCTCGCGTTTCCTTCTGTTCACGAGGTTGAAGCCGCGACGAGGACAATCTCGCCCGGCCAATCCGGTTGAATACGCTCGGCAGCGCGCCATGCGCGCAGACCGGTGGCACAGCAAAGGGCCAGCCTTTGCCCTTTGTTAGGCTCTATTTTCAGGCTTACCGGTGATATCCGACGAGCATCCGGGTGGATCGGTGTCGGTGCCTCATCCACATCCCGCAGCTCGACGATCAGATCAGTTTCGTTCAACGCGCTGGCGGTGACGAAGGGGAAGAACTGCGCCGGCTCAGGGGCGCGATCAAATCGGAAACCGGTGCTGCGGCAGGCGGTTGCGTCGAACTGGACAAGCTGCCCCAAAGGGGACGGTTCCAGACCGAGGATCACACTCAACGCCATCTGCGCCTGCATTGCGCCCAGCATCGCAACAACTGGTCCCAGTACGCCCGCGGTGGCGCAGCTTGCGCCGCTGTCAGGGGCATCGGGGAAGACCGCGCGCAGGGATGGGGCCCCTCCACAGAACCCGCCGACATATCCCGACAGACCGAGGACCGAGGCGCTGATCAGAGGTTTGCCCAGCGCAAGACAGGTGTCGGACAGCGTGTAGCTGGCGGCGTAGCTGTCGGCGCAATCCAGCACCAGATCGGCGTTTTGTACAAATCCTACAGCATTTTCAGGGGTGATCTTCCGGTTTGTACCGATGATTTCGATATCGGAATTGATCCGGCGGCAGCGGTCAGCGGCGGCCTCGGCCTTGGGACGACCACAATCCTGTTCGGTGAACAGCGTCTGACGATGCAGGTTCGACAGCGAGACGGTGTCCGCGTCGATGATCATCAGGTGACCGATGCCTGCGCCCGCCAGCAGCGGCAACGCCGGGGCGGCAAGCCCGCCTGCGCCGACGACCAGAACCCGCGCAGCGGCAAGGCGGCTTTGCCCTTGCTCACCCACCTCGGGCAGGATCATCTGGCGGGCATAGCGTGTCATCGGCTGACCTCGATCCATGCGCGCACGCGCGCCTCGGGGTCGGCGTTCAGCGTGATGTCGGTGACGGCTGAGACGATATCGGCCCCCGCCGCAAAGACGCCGGGTGCGCGTTCGACACTCATACCGCCGATTCCGACCAGCGGGATATCCCCCACGCGCGCCTTCCATTCGGTCACGCGCGGCAGGCCCTGCTGCTCCCATTTCATCTTTTTCAGGATGGTCGGATAGACCGGACCCAGCGCAACATAGTCGGGGCCCATCGACAAGACACGCTCGAGCTCGTCATCGTCATGGGTGGAAACACCCAGTTTCAGACCCGCTTTACGGATTGCCTTCAGATCGGCGTCGTCAAGATCTTCCTGCCCCAGATGAATCCAGTCGCACCCGGCGTCGATGGCGGCCTGCCAATAGTCGTTCACCACCAGAACCGCACCATGCTCAGCGCACAACGCCCGCGAGGTGGCGATTTCCTGACGCACCACATCGTCCGGCTGGTCCTTGATGCGCAACTGCACCAGTTTGACACCAAGCGGCAGCATCCGGCGAAGCCAGTCTGAGTGGTCGAAGATCGGGTAAAACCGGTCGAGAGTCATGACAGGAACGCCTTTCCAATAACGGGGGTCGAAGCTTCGGCCATGTCGCGCGCCTCGATCGGGTCGGCCTGATGGGCCAGTTGCCCGGCCTGAATCGCCAGCGCCATGGCCCGCGCCATAGCCACGGGATCGCCCGCGCGGGCCACAGCCGTGTTCAGCAAAACAGCATCGAACCCAAGCTCCATCGCGTGGGCCGCATGGCTGGGCAGGCCGATGCCGGCATCAATGACCAGCGGCACATCGGGAAATTCGGCGCGCATGGCACGCAGGGCATATTCGTTGTTCAACCCCCGACCCGAGCCGATGGGCGCGCCCCAGGGCATCAGCACCTCACAACCGGCTTCGAGCAGACGTTCGCCCACGATCAGATCGTCGGTGGTGTAGGGAAAGACCTGAAACCCGTCCTCGGTCAGGATGCGCGCGGCCTCGACCAGTTGAAACACATCCGGCTGCAGGCTGTCGGTGTGGCCGATCAGCTCTAGCTTGATCCATTTTGTGTCGAACACCTCGCGCGCCATATGGGCGGTGGTCACGGCCTCTTTCACCGTGTGGCATCCGGCAGTGTTGGGCAGGACCAGCACACCCAGTTCGCGGATCATCTGCCAGAATGTTTGCCCGGCGCCGCCCGCGCCTTCACGACGCAGGGATACGGTGGCAACCCCTGCCCCGCTGTCACGGAACGCCTGTTCCAGAATGGCCGGGCTGGGATATTGCGCCGTGCCCAGCATCAGAGGGTTTGGCAGTTCAGTGCCGTAGAAGCGTTTCATTCTCAGCCCCCCTGCATCGGCGCGACGACCTCGACCCGGTCGCCATCGGTCAGTTTGTGGGCGACGCGCAGGCCCGAGGGCACGAAATCTTCGTTCACCGCAGTGGCGACGCGGCCGGAAAACCCGCATTCGGTCAGCAGTTCAGACAGGGTTTCGGCGCGCACCTCGCGCGGTTCACCGTTAAGCACGATCTTCATCGACCATCTCCGAATGTTTGTTTTCCAGCGCCAGATCGACCACCCCCTGCGCCAGCGCGGGCGCCAGCAGGTAGCCGTGACGATAGAGACCGTTGGCATAAATTGTCCGCCCCAGCCGCCGGATACGCGGCAGATTGTCGGGGAAGGCGGGGCGCAGATCGACGCCGATTTCCAGCACCTCGGCCTCACCAAAGGCAGGGTTCAGGGCATAGGCGGCGCTGAGCATTTCCAACATCGAGCGGGCGGTGATCCGGCTGCTGTCCTCGGATTCGATCATCGTCGCGCCCAGCATGTAAACGCCGTCTCCGCGCGGTACGATGTAAAGCGGCATGCGCGGATGCAGCAGACGCACGGGGCGCGACAGAGTAACATCCGGACAGCGGATCACCAGCATCTCACCCTTAACACCGCGCAGGTCATAAAGCAGGTCGCGGGCGTGCAGACCCCGGCAGTCGATCGCGTTTTCAAGACGCGCCGGAGCCAGTTTGCGGTGAAACACCACGCCGTTGTCCTGCAATCCGCGCACAAGGTCCTGCAACGCCTTGCGCGGGTCAAGATGCGCCTCGTCCGCAAAGAAAAGACCTTTGCCGAACTTGTCTAAATCAGGCTCTAACTCGGCTATTTTCGCTCGATCTACCTCGGCAAAGCCTTCGGTACGGCGGGCAAAACGGCGCAGATCGGGCATGTCCCGGCCACTGGCGACGACCAGGGTTCCGTGGTGCGTAACGTGGGTTTTGTCGGCCCACCAGCCGATGGCTTTCTGACCCAGCCGCAGCACGGGTTCCTCGGCATTTTCGTACTCGCACCATGGCGCCAACATGCCGCCTGCCCACCAGGAACAACAATGCGGCCCCGGCACTCCGCCGGGGTCGAAGATCTGAACCGTTGCCCCGCGCGCGACCAGTTCGGTCGCAACCGCAAGGCCGGAGACACCGGCACCTATGACCGAGAAATCCGTCACGCGCCCCAGACCCGATGGAAGTGATGCACCGGACCATGTCCACGACCAACCGCAAGACCGTCCGCCTGCGAGATCGCACCCTGCAGATAGTCATGCGCCTGCGCCGTCGCTTCGGGCACCGTCAAACCCTTGGCCAGTCCGGCTGTGATTGAGGATGACAGGGTGCAGCCGGTTCCATGGGTGTTTTTCGTGTCCTGTCGTGGGGCCTCGAACTGCGCCAGTACTCCGGTGCTGTCGATCAACAGGTCGCGGCACAGATCACCCTTGCCGTGCCCGCCTTTCATCAGGACGGATTTGGCCCCCATGGCGGACAGGGCATATCCCTGCCGGATCATCTCATCATCCGTTTCGGCGACCATTTCATTCAACAGACAGGCGGCCTCGGGCAAGTTCGGGGTCAGCACCGTGGCGCGGGGAACGAGCAGGTCGCGCAGGGATTGCACCGCCTCGCGGGCCAGCAACGCATCACCGGATTTGGCGATCATCACCGGATCAAGAACCACCGGGCCGTCAAAGCCGGAAAGGCCATCGGCGACCGTCTGGATGATTTCGGGTGTCGCAAGCATCCCGATCTTGATCGCCCGGACGTCCAGATCGCTCAGAACCGCGTCGATCTGGGCCGCAATGACGTCCAGCGGAATCCCGTGTACCGCAGTAACCGCCTGCGTGTTCTGGGCAGTGACCGCAGTAATCACGCTGGCGCCGTAAACGCCCAGCGCGGACATGGCCTTGAGGTCGGCCTGAATGCCCGCTCCGCCGCCGCTGTCAGATCCCGCTATTGTCAACGCGATATGCGCCATTTGGTTGCTCCAATTCACTTGGGCAACGAGGGGCATAAAAAACGTTCTCTTGTCTTTAGACCGTTCCCTACGCCGGAATTGCCCGGATCAGGTTCGATGGGTTAACGCATCCACGCCTCTCAGCCCGCAATCGGGCACCCCAACGGTTGGCGCGGACAATCTCAGGGGATGGCGCAGGAATCAAGGGCCAATCCTGTAGGGATTGAGGCCAATCTGGACTTATTGATCAGGCCAAAAAAAGGCCGACCCGATTGGACCGGCCTGAATTCGGGTTGCAGTCGGGCTTAGCCCTTCATTCCGTCCCAAAAGGTTTTCACCGAGGAAAAGAAGCTTTTGGATTCAGGATGGTTGTCTTCGCCCAGCTCTTCGAACTCGCGCAGCAGCTCTTTCTGGCGGCTGGTCAGGTTGACCGGGGTTTCGACGGCAAGTTCGATGAACATGTCGCCAACACCTCCGCCGCGCAGGGCTGGCATACCCTTGCTGCGCAGGCGCATCTGGCGGCCGGACTGGCTGCCGGCCGGGATCTGAACGCGGCCGCGACCGCCATCAATGGTAGGAACCTCGATCGAACCGCCCAGTGCAGCCTTGGCCATGCTGACCGGAACCCGGCAATAGAGGTTCACGCTGTCGCGTTCGAACAGCTGATGCGGAGAAACCTCGACAAAGATGTAAAGATCACCCGGAGGGCCACCGCGCATTCCGGCCTCGCCCTCGCCTGCCAGGCGGATGCGGGTGCCGGTTTCGACACCGGCGGGAATGTTGACGGACAGCGCGCGTTCTTTTTCAACGCGGCCAGCGCCCTGACAGGATTTACAGGGATTGTTGATGATCTGACCCAGCCCGGAACAGGTGGGGCATGTGCGTTCAACCGTGAAAAAGCCTTGCTGTGCCCGCACTTTGCCCATGCCCGAACAGGTCGGACAGGTCGAGGGTTCGGCACCGCCTTCTGCGCCGGTTCCATCACAGGACGAGCAACCAACCGCAGTGGGGACGTTGATCGTCTTTTGCATCCCCGCAAACGCCTCTTCCAGCGTTACGCGAAGGTTATAGCGCAGGTCGGACCCGCGCGCGGCCCGGCGTCCGCCGCCGCCACCGCGCTGACCGCCCATGAAATCACCGAACAGGTCGTCGAACACGTCCGAGAACGCGCTGGAGAAATCGCCCGAACCGAAACCGCCACCGGGGCGGCCACCGCCACCCATGCCGTTTTCGAAGGCCGCGTGGCCAAAGCGGTCATAGGCGGCCTTTTTCTCACCGTCTTTCAGAACGTCATAGGCTTCGTTCGCTTCCTTGAACTGCGCCTCGGCATCCGGGTTGTCCTTGTTGCGGTCGGGATGCAATTCCTTGGCTTTCCTGCGAAAACCCTTCTTGATCTCGTCCGCTGATGCGCCCTTGGACACGCCGAGCACATCATAGTAGTCGCGTTTTGACATCAGTTTTTCCTTCTGCCTCAACGTAATCGGGCCGGCCCGGCAACCGGACCGGCCCGCATTGGCCCGGTTACCCGTTAGTTACGCTTGTCGTCATCCAGATCTTCGAATTCGGCATCGACGATGTCATCATCGCCGGGCGCAGCGTCCGCTGCTGCCGGTTCGTCATCCGCTTCTTCAGCCTGCGCCTTGTAGATGGCTTCGCCCAGCTTCATGGCGGCTTCGGTCACGTTCTGGATGCCGGACTTGATCTTGTCGGCATTGTCCGTCTCGATCTCGTCCTTGAGCGCGGCAATCGCCAGCTCGATGGCTTCGATCGTGGTCGGATCGACCTTGTCCGAATGCTCTTCCATCGACTTTTCGGTCGAGTGGATCAGGCTTTCGGCCTGGTTCTTCGCCTCGATCAGCTCGCGACGTTCCTTGTCTGCCTCGGCATTGTCCTCGGCGTCCTTGACCATCTTGTCGATGTCCTCTTCGGACAGACCGCCAGAGGCCTGAATGGTGATCTTCTGCTCTTTGCCGGTGCCTTTGTCCTTGGCCGAAACCGAGACAATGCCGTTGGCGTCGATGTCAAAAGTCACCTCGATCTGAGGCATGCCGCGCGGTGCGGGCGGGATGTCTTCGAGATTGAACTGACCAAGGATCTTGTTGTCCGCGGCCATTTCACGCTCACCCTGGAACACGCGGATGGTCACGGCGTTCTGGTTGTCCTCGGCGGTCGAGAAGACCTGAGACTTTTTCGTCGGGATCGTGGTGTTGCGGT
Source organism: Ruegeria sp. BJ6 (assembly GCF_056537885.1). NCBI lineage: Bacteria > Pseudomonadati > Pseudomonadota > Alphaproteobacteria > Rhodobacterales > Roseobacteraceae > Ruegeria > Ruegeria sp. BJ6. Next base: position 112,332 of record NZ_JBQFSG010000010.1, read on the forward strand.
CGATCAGGCGGGTGAACACGCCACCCAGCGTTTCGATGCCTAGCGACAGCGGGGTCACGTCCAGCAGAACCACGTCCTTGACGTCGCCCTGCAGAACACCGGCCTGAATGGCGGCGCCCATGGCAACCACTTCATCCGGGTTCACACCCTTGTGCGGCTCTTTACCGAAGAATTTGGTGACCTCTTCGATCACTTTCGGCATCCGGGTCATACCACCGACCAGAACAACCTCATCCACGTCCGAAGGCGACAGACCTGCGTCTTTCAGAGCGGCCTGGCACGGCTTCATCGATTTCTTGATCAGGTCGCCAACCAGCGATTCCAGCTTGGCACGGGTCAGTTTCATGACCATGTGCAGCGGCTGACCGTTCGAACCCATCGAGATGAACGGCTGGTTGATTTCAGTCTGCGATGTCGAGGACAGCTCGATCTTGGCTTTTTCCGCGGCTTCTTTCAGACGCTGCAGCGCCATCTTGTCAGCAGACAGATCGACACCGTGTTCCTTTTTGAACTCATCCGCCAGGTAGTTGACGATGCGCATGTCAAAGTCTTCACCACCCAGGAAGGTGTCACCGTTGGTCGATTTGACCTCGAACAGGCCGTCGTCGATTTCCAGGATGGTCACGTCGAAGGTGCCACCACCAAGGTCATAGACCGCGATGGTCTGGGTTTCTTCCTTGTCCAGACCATAGGCCAGAGCAGCCGCTGTCGGTTCGTTGATGATCCGCAGCACTTCCAGACCGGCGATCTTGCCAGCGTCTTTGGTAGCCTGACGCTGTGCGTCGTTGAAGTATGCCGGAACGGTGATGACCGCCTGCGTGACTTCCTCACCCAGATAGCTCTCGGCGGTTTCCTTCATCTTACCCAGAGTGAAAGCCGAGATCTGGCTTGGGGAGTACTTTTCACCGCGGGCTTCAACCCACGCGTCGCCGTTGCCGCCATTGACGATGGCATAGGGCACCATTTTCTTGTCTTTTTCGACTTCTGCATCATCCACGCGACGACCGATCAGACGCTTGACGCCGAAAATCGTGTTGTCGGGGTTGGTGACCGCCTGGCGTTTTGCAGGCTGACCGACCAGTCGCTCATCTTCGGTGAAGGCGACGATCGAGGGCGTGGTCCGCGCCCCTTCCGCATTTTCGATGACCTTCGGCTGAGAGCCGTCCATGATTGCCACGCACGAGTTGGTTGTGCCGAGGTCAATGCCAATTACTTTTCCCATAGGTTCGATCCCTTTCTCTTCAAGGCGATGTCCCGAGGCCTGAACCCGTTACGGCATCCCGGCCCCGATCTGATGTGCGCGACAGCACTACACCATCGCGCGTCCCGGCGTATATAAGGGCCGGAAACGTGGCCTGCAAGCGTCGTGAAATGCAGGTTTTCACGATTTTCGGGCCTTTTTTGGCAAGGATTTGGAAAGGATTGGGGTTTCCGGGATGACTCAGCTGCTGTTGCGCGGTTTCGACATCAGAAAAGGCTATCTGGACGGGGCCGCTCAGTCGGGTCTTATCGAGGAGTTGCGGCCGATTCTGAAGGCCGCCCCGCTGGTCCGGCCAACGACCCCGTCCGGAAAACAGATGTCGGTTCGCATGACCTCGGCGGGGGCGCTGGGATGGGTCACCGACAAGAGCGGCTACAGGTATCAGCCCACCCACCCCACGGGCGTGACATGGCCCGACATTCCGGCATCGGTTCTGGATATCTGGCGACACCTGACCGGGGCTGACCGCGCACCGGATTGTTGTCTCATCAACTATTATGGCGAGGGCAGCCGGATGGGATTGCATCAGGACAAGGACGAGGCGGATTTTTCCTGGCCGGTTGTCTCGATCTCGTTGGGGGATGACGCGCTGTTCAGGATCGGCAACACCAGCCGGGGCGGCAAAACCGAATCGCTGTGGCTGAGTTCGGGGGATGTGGTGGTCATGGGCGGGCCTGCGCGCCTGACCTATCATGGCGTGGATCGAATTCGGTTCGGTTCGTCCCGCCTGCTGCCCAAGGGCGGGCGGCTCAACCTGACGCTGCGCGTCGCCACCTGACACTCAGCGGCGGGCGAACCAGCTTTTCGACACCTGCTGCCGGGTATAGAATTCGGCCATCAGGCCGATCATCACCAGAACAATGCCGACCCAAAGGGCGTATTCCCAGCTGGTCACGCGAGGGAAATAGTTTCGGAAGATGAAGCCACGGCATTGGTCGATGGCATGAAACAGCGGATTCCAGTCGAAAACCTTCAGCATGAAGGGCGGCAAGGCGTTGGCAACGACCATTTTGCCGGAAAACACCATGTTCATGCGCCGGTAAACGCTGCTTCCGATACTTGCAACTGTGGGAAACCACGGCTGGATCGCCAGAAATACCAGCCCCACAGCACAGCCTGTGAACCAGGCCAGAACAAGCATGGCAAATGCACCGCCCGGATCCTGAATTTCCAACGGGTTGATCGTGACATGATAGATGAACAGGATAGCGATCAGAGACATTATCTGGACATAGAGTGTCTGGAACGCCGCCGCCAAAAGCACCACCATCATGTTCATCGGTGAATGCAGCATCATCGGATTGTTGCCGGTTCCCACCCCTGAAATGGCAGCAACAGCCTTGATATGGCCCTGAAACAGAAACACGCCCGACAGCAGGTACAGAATGAATTCGCCTCGAATTCGCGCGACACGCCCGCCCATCACAAAGGTCATGATCAGGTAGAAGACGGCGACCATCAGGACGACCTGAATGATATTCAGCACAATCGCCAGAACGGCATTCGAATGCTTCGAACGCACATTGCGCACGATGCCGTGAAACACCAGTTCAGCCGTCGAAATGGCGGCACCGATCAGGGTTCTATTGCGCTTGTACTGAAACACCGAAGAATTTTACCTGCGTCATTTCCGGGATCATGCCATGTAAATCTTGCCGAACCCTTTGCATCGCACCATAAGATCGACAAGTTTGCAGATCAACAAATCACAGGATCGGAGCAATTTTGTGACCTACGAAACCCTTATCCCCGTCATCCGCCGTCTGGCCCTGGAAGCAGGCGACAAGATCATGGAGATTTACAACGCCGACGATTTCGACGTGAAGGTCAAATCCGATTCCAGCCCGGTGACTGAAGCGGATGAAGCGGCGGATGCGTTGATCTCGGCCGGATTGCGCGATGCCTTTCCCGATATCCTGCTGGTGACCGAGGAACAGGCCGCATCCCATTCGGAAAAGGGCGATACGTTTCTGATCGTCGATCCATTGGACGGCACCAAGGAATTCATCAACCGGCGGGGCGATTTCACGGTGAATATCGCGCTTGTGGAAAACGGTGTGCCGACCCGCGGCGTGGTCTATGCCCCGGCCAAAGGACGGATGTTCTACACACAAGCCGATGGTCAGTCGGTCGAGGAAACCGGCGCGCTGGACAAGGCACAGGCCGGGGAATTGGCGCCGATATCAGTGTCTAAACCGGACAATTCAGCGCTTTTGATCGTAGCGTCCAAATCGCATCGGGATCAGGCGACCGAGGATTACATCAACAAGTATCAGGTGCAGGACAGCAAAAGCGCGGGCTCGTCGCTCAAGTTCTGTCTGGTGGCGACCGGCGAGGCGGATCTCTATCCCCGCGTGGGCCGCACGATGGAGTGGGACACTGCCGCAGGCCACGCCGTGTTGGCGGGCGCAGGGGGTAAAGTGGTGCGCTTTGATGATCATTCACCGCTGGGATACGGCAAGGATGGCTATGCTAATCCGTTCTTCATCGCCTATGCTCCGGGTGTTGAGCTGAAGGAGGCCTGATGTCCGTTCTGATCGCGATCCCCGCCCGTTACGCTTCGACCCGGTATCCCGGCAAACCGCTGGTGCCGCTGACCGGCGCCAATGGAACTTCGATGACGCTGATCGAACGGTCTTGGCGCGCGGCCAAAGCCGTGTCGGGCGTGGACCGTGTCGTGGTTGCAACGGATGACGACCGCATCCGCGAGGTGGCCGAAGGGTTCGGGGCCGAAGTGGTGATGACCTCGGAATCCTGCGTCAACGGAACCGAGCGCTGCGCCGAGGCGCATGCGGCGCTGGGCGGAGATTACGAAATTGTCGTGAACCTGCAGGGTGACGCCCCGCTGACGCCGCACTGGTTTGTCGAGGATCTGGTTAAGGGGCTGCGCGCGGCACCTGATGCCGGTGTAGCGACGCCAGTCCTGCGCTGCGACGGCGATGCGCTCAACAGTTTGCTGAACGACCGCAGGAACGGACGAGTAGGCGGCACCACCGCCGTGTTCGGTGCAGACCACAGCGCGATGTATTTTTCGAAAGAGGTCATTCCCTTTACCTCGGACACTTATGCCAGCACCGACGACACACCGGTTTTTCACCATGTTGGTGTCTATGCCTACCGTCCCGATGCGCTAAGCGCCTATCCGGCCTGGGCAGCGGGACCGCTGGAAAATCTGGAAGGGCTGGAGCAGCTGCGCTTCATGGAAAACGGCCGCAAGATATTGTGCGTCGAGGTCGAGGCCAGAGGACGCCAGTTCTGGGAGCTGAACAACCCACAGGACGTGCCGAAAATCGAAGAGATGATGACCGCCATGGGGTTGGACTGAGCCGTTTTCCCCGTGGCGCGCAGCTTCGATGACACGTAGGTACCTCAGAAAACTACAGATTTCAGATCGGGATTCATCATGACGAATATCTTGGTAACCGGCGGAGCGGGATACATCGGATCCCATGCCTGCAAGGCGCTGAGCAAGGCGGGCTATACCCCGGTGACCTATGACAATCTGGTCACCGGCTGGCAGGACGCGGTCAAGTTCGGGCCGTTCGAACAGGGTGATTTGCTGGACCGGCAGCGTCTGGACGAGGTTTTTGCCAAATACGAGCCAGCGGCGGTCATGCATTTCGCCGCCCTCAGTCAGGTGGGCGAGGCGATGTCGCAGCCGGGCAGGTACTGGTCAAACAATGTCACCGGCTCGTTGAATCTGATCGAAGCGGCGGTGGCCGCAAACTGCCTGAACTTTGTTTTTTCCTCGACCTGCGCCACCTATGGCGAGCACGATAACGTTGTTCTGGATGAGAACACGCCGCAACACCCGCTTAACTCTTATGGCGCATCAAAACGGGCGATCGAGGATATCCTGAGGGATTTCCAGTCGGCGCATGATCTGAACCACGTCATTTTCAGATATTTCAACGTCGCGGGCGCCGACCCAGACAGTGAGGTGGGCGAGTTCCACCGCCCCGAAACGCATCTGGTTCCGCTGATGCTGGACGCCATCGATGGCAAGCGGGATGCCCTGACCGTATTCGGGACGGACTATGACACGCCGGACGGCACTTGTATCCGCGATTATGTGCATGTCTGTGATCTGGTGGATGCCCATGTTCTTGGCCTTAAGTGGCTGGAACAGGGCAAGGACAGCCGCGTCTTCAATCTGGGCACGGGATCGGGTTTTTCAGTGATGGAAGTGATCGAACACTCCAAAGCAGTCACAAATCAGACGGTCCCCTACACGATCGGCCCCCGCCGGGCCGGGGATTGCACCAAGCTGGTATCCGGTTCGACCCGCGCCGAAAGTGAACTGGGATGGCAGCCCAAAAGGTCAACGTTAGAGACTATGGTCGCGGATGCCTGGCGCTGGCATCAGAACGGGCATTACGAGAAATGAAGCGGAGATGAGCGCAGCCAACGCCCGAACTCCCGGCTGGGTACAATCCTACCGGTTGCGATGGAAGCGGCGGCGGCTTTTGTGGCGATCCTTTCGCAGCAGGCATCAGTTGGCCTGCCTGTCGGACCGCACCAACCAGATCGCGCCCGGCGACATTCTGGCCTTTACCACGCTGCGAAACGAAGCCGGACGATTGCCTTGGTTTTTCAACCATTATCGCCTGTTGGGCGTGAACCATTTTCTGGTGGTGGACAACCACAGCGACGACGGGTCGGCAGAGGTGTTGCGGGAACAGCCGGACGTATCCCTGTGGCAGACCGGCAGCACTTATCGCGCGGCCCGGTTCGGGCTGGACTGGCTGACATGGCTGCAGATGCGTTACGGCCACGGGCACTGGACGCTGATGGTGGATGCCGACGAGCTGCTGATCTATGCCCATCACGACACCCGGTCCCTGCACGAACTGACAAACTGGCTGGACGCCGCAGGGCAAAAGGTGTTCGGCGCGCATTTGCTGGACCTTTATCCAAAGGGGCCGCTGGGCACTCAGGCCTGTTCACCGGACACCGATCCGACAGAGGTTCTGCCATGGTTCGACAGCGGACCATACCGGACACAGAGGCAGAACCCGCTGGGTAATCTGTGGGTGCAGGGCGGTGTTCGGGAACGCATGTTTTTCAGCGACCGCCCCGAACGCTCACCCACGCTCAACAAAATTCCACTGATGCGCTGGTCGCGCCGGTATGCCTATGTCAACTCCTGTCATTCGGTTTTGCCCGCGCGCCTGAATTACGGCTATGACGGCCCGGGGGGTTCGGCGCCCTCGGGCGTTTTGCTGCACACCAAATTCCTGCCCGAGATTGTCGAAAAATCCCGGATCGAAAAGATGCGCCGCCAGCATTTCCATAGCCCGGATCAGTTCGGATCATACTATGACGGGATAATCGGCCAGCCCGATCTTTGGACAGAAAATTCAGTGCGCTACACGGGATGGCGGCAGCTGGATCAGTTGAAACTGATACAGGCCGGAGGATTTGAATAAGGCGCCAGACTACGGGCCCAATCAGCCACACCGTCGCTAAGATTATTTAAATTCATTGCCTTGCAAGATACAAAAGTGTCATAAAGCGTCAATTGCCCGGCACCACTCTGGCCTCAACCAGCCCCGGGCATGCTCGCGTATCAAAAAGGTTGGGCAGTCGCGTGAGCCTGTTGGACTCTTACCGGATGAGATTGCGGCGCAGGCGCCGTGTGTTGCGCTGTCTGCGCAAGGGGCGCGAGCTGGAGCCGGTCAGCGACAATACGGCTGATATCCGACCCGAAGACGTGCTGCTGCTGAGCGTGGTTCGGAACGAAAAGACCCGGCTTCCCTATTTTCTGGAATATTACCGCAAACTGGGCGTGAACCATTTTCTGTTCGTCGACAATGACAGCGACGACGGCACCCGCGCCTACCTGACCAGTCAGCCCGACACATCTGTCTGGGAAACGGGCCACAGCTACAAGCGCGCCACCTACGGCGTGGACTGGATGAATTACCTTTTGCGCAAATACGCCCACAAGCACTGGGTGCTTACGGTCGATCCGGATGAGTTCTTTGTCTATCCGTTTTGCGATACGCGCCCCATCCGCGCCCTGACCGACTGGCTGGACGGAACCGGCATCCGTAGCTTTGGGACGATGCTGATCGACATCTATCCCAAAGGCCCCATAGACGCGGCGCAGTATCACGAAGGGCAGAACCCGCTGGACATTGCGCCTTGGTTCGACACGGGAAACTACACGATCACCAAGAACCCGGCCTATGGGAACCTCTGGATTCAGGGTGGTCCCCGGTGCCGGATGTTCTTTCGGGACAACCCCAAAAAAGCACCCGCCCTGAACAAAATTCCCCTTGTTCGGTGGGACCGGCGTTACACATATGTCAGCTCGACCCACTCGCTATTACCCAGAGGGCTGAACCAGGTGTACGACGATTCCGGCGGTGAAAAAACCAGCGGTGCCCTGTTGCACGCCAAACTGATCGGGTCTTTGGGTGTGAAAGCGGTCGAAGAGTTGAGCCGCGGGCAACATTACCGATCCTCCGAAGAATACAAGGCCTATGCCGGACACCTGAAGGATTGCCCGGATTTCTGGTGCAAATGGTCCGAGAAGTACATCAACTGGCGGCAGCTTGAGATTCTCGGCCTCATGTCGAAAGGCAACTGGGCATGAGCCGTCTGGGCGTCGTCATGCTGGTGCACACCGCGCTGGACCGGGCCGAGCAGGTCGCGCGCCACTGGACCGCGGCGGGCTGTCCGGTTGTGATCCATGTGGACCGCAAGGTGCCCAAAAGCACCTTTTCCGCCTTTGCAGAGTCTTGTTCCGACGACAATCTGATCCGGTTTTCCCAACGCCATCTGTGCGAGTGGGGCACCTGGGGAATTGTCGCGGCCTCGCAATCGGCATCGGAACTGATGCTGGAAACGTTCCCGGACGTTCACCACGTTTTCCTGACCTCCGGCGCCTGCCTGCCCTTGCGGCCGGTACAGGAGCTGACCGATTACCTTGCCGACCGCCCGCGCGCGGATTTCATCGAAAGCGCCACCACATCGGATGTGACCTGGACGGTTGGGGGGCTGGATCGCGAACGCTTTACGTTGCGGTTTCCGTTTTCATGGCGCAAGCACCGCAAACTGTTCGACGCCTATGTCAGGCTGCAGCGCCGCATGAACGTCAGGCGAAAGATACCCGATGGGCTGGTTCCGCATATGGGCAGCCAATGGTGGTGTCTGTCCCGGCAAACGCTGTCGGCCATCCTGCAGGATCCCCAGCGAAAGACCTATGATGCCTATTTCAGGCATGTGTGGATTCCCGATGAAAGTTATTTCCAGACTCTGGCGCGGGTGTATTCGACCTGTATCGAAAGCCGGTCCCTGACCCTGTCGAAGTTTGACTATCAGGGCCGTCCGCACATTTTTTACGATGATCACCTGCAACTGCTGCGCCGGTCGGATTGTTTTGTGGCCCGCAAGATCTGGCCGCAGGCCGACCGCCTGTATCAGGCATTTCTGACCGACCGGACAACGGCAATGAAACCGGCCGAGCCCAATCCCGGTAAGATCGACCGGGTGTTTGCCAAGGCGGTCGAGCGCCGAACCCGTGGACGTGACGGGTTGTACATGCAAAGCAGATTTCCGCGAAAAAGCTGCGAAAAGGGCGTTTCAGCCCACCCCTACTCTGTGTTTCAGGGATTTTCCGAACTGTTCGAGGATTTCCAGCCATGGCTGGCCAACGCAACCGGCACGCGGGTTCACGGGCATCTGTTCGGACCCGACAGGGCGGAATTCTCTGACGGTGAAACCATGATGAACGGGTCGCTTTGCGACGCCGCCACCTTGCGCGACTATAATCCCACGGCGTTTCTTCAGAACCTGATCTGGAACACCAGAGGGGAGCGTCAGTGTTTCCAGTACGGCCCCGCCGACAATCAGAAGCTCAACGCGCTTTTTGCCCGTGACAAGAACCTGCAAATCTCGGTCATCACAGGCGCATGGGCTGTCCCGTTGTTCCGGTCGAACTTGAATTTCGCGGATATCCGCCAGCAGGCCGCGCAAATGCAGCAGACCGAAACGAAACAACTGGAGGTTCTGCGAGGTGCCGACACCAAGGCGCGGGTCAGAATCTGGTCGTTGGCCGAATTCATCGAGGCACCGATGGAACCGCTGCAAACAATAATTGAGGAAATCAGCCCAATCCCCCTGAGGCCCGTGTCCGAAGCGCCAACCCTTGTTGATCTGACCGGCTTTGGAAAGTTTCTTCAGAACCTGAAGAACCAGGGCATGCATCCCTATCTGGTTGGCGACTTTCCAGCCGACGATGATTTTGAACCGGCTCCGCGGCCTGTGCGGAAACCCTATCTGGTGCAATAGTCAGCCATGGGTGCGAATTTCGACTATTTCATTGTTTTCGCGGAGATGCGCACCGGGTCCAACTTTCTGGAATCTAATCTGAACGCGCTTGATGGCGTCACCTGCCATGGAGAAGCGTTCAACCCCCACTTTATCGGATACCCCAATCGAACCGATGTTCTGGGGGTAAGCCAGCCAGAACGCGACGACGATCCGGCCTGCCTCATCGACGCGATCAGGAATGGTCCGGGCGTGCTGAACGGGTTTCGATACTTTCACGACCACGACCCCCGGGTGCTGGAACCGACGCTTGAAGACGCCCGATGCGCCAAGATCATACTGACGCGCAACCCTCTGGACAGTTACGTGTCGTGGAAGATCGCGCGCGAAACCGGACAGTGGAAACTGACCAACATCAAACGGCGCCGGGAAGCGCAGGCCCGTTTCGATTCCACGGAATTCACCGACTATGTCGGCAAGCTGCAGGAATTTCAGATCGTCCTGCTGAACCGGTTGCAGCGGTCGGGGCAGACACCGTTTTATTTGTCTTACGAAGACCTCGATCAGATCGACGTCATAAACGGCCTTGCAAAATGGCTGGGCGTTGAGTCCCGGCTAGAACGCCTGAATCAGAGTCTAACCCGGCAAAATCCGGCACCTGTTCTGTCCAAGGTGACAAATCCGGATGACATGAAGGCGGCGCTGGCCGATCTTGATCCGCTCAACCTGAGCCGAACGCCGAATTTTGAACCCAGACGGGGGCCTGCGGTTCCCAATTACGTCGCCGGGATGGAAACGCCCCTGATGTATCTGCCGATGCGTGGCGGGCCCGAGGATGAGGTGCGCAGATGGCTGGCCGATCTTGACCGAGTTGATACCGAGGCTCTGGTGACGAACCGCAATCAGAAACAGGTGCGCAAGTGGATGCGGACACATCCGCAGCATCGCAAATTCACCGTACTGCGCCACCCGTTGGCGCGGGCGCATTCGGCATTCTGCCAACGCATTCTGCCCAAGGGACCGGGCAGCTACAGCAAAATCCGAAATCTGCTGAGAAAACAGTTCAAGGCGCCGATCCCCGCCGAAGATCCGGGAAAGGACTATTCCCTGTCACAGCATCGCGACGCGTTTGCCGGGTTTCTTGAATTCCTGCGCCTGAACCTTGCCGGTCAGACGGCGGCGCGGGTCGATGGCCTTTGGTGCAGTCAGTCGCAGGCGCTGTCAGGCTTTGCAGAATTCGCGCTGCCCGATCATGTGATCCGGGAAGAGGACATGGCGTCTGACCTACCCGATCTAGCCCGGAAATTGGGGCATCCCGCCCCGCCTACGCCCGCAGCGGCGACATCGGACACGCCATTCGAACTTGACCAAATCTATGATGAGGACCTTGAGAAGATGGCGGCGGAAATTTACCGCCGCGACTATCTGCAACTTGGGTTCGGACGCTGGAGACCGGTCTGAACCGGATCAGGGCCGCAATGTGATCAGCGTGCCTTCGTTGACCATCGAATAAATCTCTTCGATCTCATCGTTTTTGACCGCGATGCATCCGGCGGTCCAATCCGGCGTTTTCTTGGCGCGCTTGCGCTCTTTCTTCCGGTTGGGTTGCCCGTGAATAAAGATGTCGCCACCCGGATCAATGCCCGCCGCCTTGGCCTCGGCAATATCCTGTGAATTCGGATAAGAGATACCCAGCGACAGATGATAGCGGCTGTTTGGGTTGCGGCGGTCGATCAGATAGGTTCCCTCGGGCGTCTTGCCGTCGCCCCGGACCTTTTTCGTACCGTTGGGCGCAAAACCCAGATCAACTTCGTACTCCTTCAGGATTTTCTCGTTATGAAGGAGGTACATTTTTCGCGCGCCCTTGTTGATGACCAATGATGTCACCTCGGGCCCGTTATAGGTAAGAAATCTTGGGGAACTTGCCGACGCGCAAGCCGAAAGGCTCAGAGTCGCCAACGCTCCCATTCCAAATGCTCGACGGTCCATTTTTTTCACTGCCTGCTGCCTGTTTTGCCTGCCATTATGCCAAAAATTCAGAAATTCAAAATCACTTTTTGATGTTCTGCTGCTCTCTCAGCCGGTTTTCTATAGATTCCAGCCGCTCAAGCACCTCATCCCGGTAAGCGTCGGTTTTTACCTCATCCTCGGCATGATGGGCATCCTGCATCGAGTTCACGATCAGACCGACCAGCAGGTTTACCACCGCAAAGGTCGTGATCATGATGAAGGGCACAAAGAACAGCCACGCGTAGGGATAAACCTCCATCACCGGACGCACGATGCCCATGGACCAGCTTTCCAGCGTCATGATCTGAAACAAAGTATAGGCGGAGAGGCCCAGATCACCGAACCAGTCGGGAAACGATTGGGAAAACAGCTTGGTCGCTATCACGGCGCCGATATAAAAGATGATCGCCATCAGCAGGAACACACTGGCCATGCCGGGCAAGGCCTGAATAAAGCCTTCGACCACGCGCCGCAGACGCGGAGCCACCGAAATGACGCGCAATACCCGCAGAATTCTGAGCGCCCGCAGCACCGACAGGCCCGCACCACCGGGAACCAGTGCGATGCTGACGATGGTAAAGTCAAAAACGTTCCACCCGTTTTTGAAGAACCTGCCCCCCTGCGAGACCAGTTTCATCGCTATTTCAATGATGAAAATCGTCAGGCACAACCCATCAAGAAACACGATGACCGGCCCGAAATCCTCCATCAGGCCGGGGGCGGTTTCCATGCCTAGAAGGATCGCGTTGAATATGATGACGCCGGTGATGAAGCGCCCGAAAATAGGAGACTCGGTCAGGTTCCGCAGCCGCTGCCTGAACCCGCCGGGAATGCTCTGCTGATCGGTCATGCTGTTTTCTTCCCCAGTCTGAATGACGCTGCCAGTTCCACATGTGTCGACCATCGAAATTGGTCAACGACCTGCACCCAATCAAGGGTGTATCCGGCATCAACCAACCTTTTTGCATCGCGGGCAAAGGTGACGGGGTTGCACGAGACATAGGCGATCACGGGTGGTTTCGCCTGGGCAAGCTCGGCCACCTGCGCCTCGGCACCGGCGCGGGGCGGATCCAGAACAACGGCATCAAAGGGTTTCAGCTCATCCGGGGTCAGGGGGCGGCGGAACAGGTCGCGGGCCTCTGCGGTCACACGTCTGAGCCCCTGCGCCTTGCGCCAGCCCTGATCCAGAGCGCGGATCATCTCGGCCTCGCCTTCGACCGCGTGAATCTCGGCCGTTTGAGCCAGCGGCAGCGAGAATGTTCCGCTACCTGCAAACAGGTCGGCAATTGTCTTTGCCCCCTCAACAGCCTCAAGAACGGCCTGTAACAGAGTCTGTTCACCGTCTTTTGTCGCCTGCAGGAATGCTCCGGGCGGAGGGACCACCGCAGCCGGACCAAAGGTCTGAACGGGTGCGTTCCGCATGGCGACAACCTCTCCATCCCAGGCCAGACGCGCCAGATTGTACCGTTCGGTCGCCTGCGCCAGCGCCAGTTCCAGCGGACCATCGAGGGGCTTTCCCCCCTGAACCGAAACATCCAGCCCAGCCGTGGACAGGGTGAGCGTCACCGCCAGAACGCCCTTTCGGCTGCCGCCGAGAAGTGCCAGCGCCTCGGCGACGGGAATGGCGTCGATCAAAGCCGGATCAAGCAGGTGGCAATCCGGGATTTCGGTGATGGTGTCTGAGGCGCGCCCGTGAAATCCGGCCAGTGCCCCCTTTTTGGTGCGGCGCACGGCAATCGTGGCGCGGCGGCGCGAGCGCGCGGCAGATGTGTGGATCGGACGCAAATCAGCGTCCAGCCCCTGCCCGGTCAACGCAGTGCGCACCACATCGGATTTCCACTGCGCGACAAAGCTGTCGGAGGCATGTTGCAACTGGCAACCGCCGCAGGATTTATAATGTCTGCAAGGCGCCTTGACCCTCTGGTCCGACGGTTCGATGACGCGGATGTCGGTCAGGTGAGATCCGTCCAGCGTTCCTTGCACGGTTTCGCCGGGCAGGGTGCGTGGTGCGTAAACGGGACCATCGGCGATACCGTCACCCTGATGGCCGAGGCGGAGTATGGTGAATTCCTGCATCATGACGGGCCTGATAGCTGGGCTTGGCCCGCGACAAAACCCTTATTCGGCAGCTTCCGTCTGAATGAAGCCACCTGACTGGCGATGCCAGAACCGGGCATAAAGCCCGCCCTTGGCCAGCAGGGTGGCATGCGTACCGCTTTCCACGATGCGCCCCTGATCCAGAACGATGATACGGTCCATTTCGCTGAGCGTTGACAGGCGGTGGGCAATGGCAAGCACCGTCTTGCCCTCCATCACCCGATGCAGTGCCGTCTGGATCGCGGCCTCGACCTCGGAATCGAGGGCTGAGGTTGCTTCGTCCAGAACCAGAATAGGCGCATCCTTGAGGATGGCGCGCGCCAGAGCGATACGCTGCCGCTGACCGCCGCTTAGCTTGACGCCGCGTTCACCCAGATGCGCCTGATACCCGGTACGGCCCTGCCCGTCCTGAAGCCCGAGGATGAATTCATGTGCTTCGGCTTTCTGTGCTGCCGCGATCAGGTCCTCTTCGGAGGCGTCTGGGCGGCCATACAGGATGTTCTCGCGCGCCGAGCGGTTGAACATCGCCGTTTCCTGCGTGACCATGCCGATCGCGCGACGCAAACTGTCCTGAGTAACAGTTGAGACCTTCTGATCATCAATGCGAATGGCGCCATCTTCGCTGTCATAGAGTCGCAAAAGCAGTGAAACCAGCGTGGATTTCCCGGCGCCGGACGCCCCCACGATGCCCAGCTTTTCACCGGGCTTCACGCTAAGCGTCAGGTTCGCGACGCCACCAATGTCGCGCCCATAGGCAAAACTGACATCGTCAAAATCGATCTGGCCCTGGGGAACCGACAGCTCTGTTGCGGTGCTTCCGTCCTCGACCCGGTTGCGCACGGCAAGGGTCTTCATGCCGTTTTCAACCTCGCCGACATTGGCGTAAAGACCCATCAGCGTGAAACTGACCCAACCGGTCATCTGGGCAATACGGATCGACACGGCACCTGCGGCCACGATATCCCCCGGCGTCGCACTTCCTGCCTGCCACAACAGCAGCGTCGCCCCCAGCAACAGCACGGGCAGAACCCCGGCCAGTACCATCAGGATGAACCGGAAACTGGCGGACAGGCGACCGAAATCCAGCGATTTCTCGCGCAGTTCGACCATGGCTGTGCGCGCGGCCTGATCCTCGTGATCGGAATGGGCGAACAGTTTCACCGTTTTGATATTGGTGATCGTGTCGACGATCTGCCCCGTCACCATCGCCCGCGCGCCTGCCCGGGCACCGGACCGCTTGCGGATACGCGGCAGATACCAGCGGATCAGCGCAAAATAGACCACAAGCCAAAGCACAAAGGGCAGCGTCACCAGAGGATGAATAGACCCTAACAAGGCTAAAGACCCCGCCAGAGACGCCAATGCAAAGACAATGGCGCTGATGGTTTCCGAGACGACCGACGTCAGCGCATTGGAGGTCTGCATCTGCTTTTGCGCAATCCGACCGGCAAAGTCGTCATCGAAATAGGTCACCGACTGACCCAGCGTCCAGCGATTCAGACGGGCCAGAACCAGCGGAGAGATATTGGGCATGACGATATAGTTGTTCGACACCGAGGACAGGCCGAACAGTGCGGGCCGCAGGATCATGAAGAACAGAACCGCCCCGCCGATCATCCACATGTTCTGCGCGGTCAGGAAATTTTCAGGCCCGCTTGATGAGGCAAGGTCGATCACGCGCCCCAATATCCAGGCCGTGCCTGCCTCCATCACGCCTGCTGCTGCCGAAAAGAATGCCGCCACGAACAACATTGGCCAGGCACCCGACAGGCACCAGCGTATGAACGCCCCCAGCGTTTGCGGTGGGGGCGTTTCGGTGGTGCGAAACGGGTCGATAAGGTCGGCAATCCTCATTCCGCGGCCTCCGGGTTCAGGAAGCCACCAGATTGCCGTGCCCAGAACTGCGCGTAAAGCCCGCCCTGCGCCAGAAGTTCGCCATGTCCGCCTTCTTCCACGATCCGGCCCTGATCCATGACCAGAATGCGATCCATCTGGGCGATGGTGCTCAGCCGGTGAGCAATGGCGATCACCGTCTTGCCCTGCATCATGCCGTAAAGCGTTTCCTGAATTGACGCCTCGACCTCAGAATCAAGGGCCGATGTGGCCTCGTCCAACAGCAGGATCGGCGCATCTTTCAGGATCACACGCGCAAGCGTCACGCGCTGACGCTGGCCACCGCTCAGCTTGACGCCGCGCTCACCCACATGCGCGTCATATCCCGTCCGCCCCTGCGGGTCCTGAAGATCCAGGATGAACTCATGCGCCTCGGCCTGTTTGGCGGCCCTGATCATCTCATCCTCTGTGGCCTCGGGACGGCCATACAGGATATTGTCGCGCACGGAGCGATGCAGCAGCGCACTGTCCTGCTGAACCATGCCGATATGGCTGCGCAAACTGTCCTGCGACACGCGCGAGATGTCCTGACCATCGATCAGGATGGCACCGCGTTCGACGTCGTAAAAACGCAAAAGCAGCTTTACCAGAGTCGATTTACCGGCACCCGAGCGACCGATCAGGCCAATCTTTTCGCCCGGCTGAATGGTCAGGTTGATGTGATCCAGACCACCGGTTTCCCGACCATAGTGATGCGACAGATCGCGAATCTCGATCCGGCCATTGTCGAGTTGCAGCGGGGCCGCAGTCGGCGCGTCCAGCAGGTCGATGGGCTGGGCAATGGTCTCCATCCCTTCGGCAACAACGCCCAGCTGGCGGAAGAAACTGGTCAGCGCCCACATGATCCAGCCGGTCATGGCGTTCAGCCGCAGGGTCAGGGCCGTGGCCGCCGCGACGACGCCGACGGTAGCGCTGCCTTGCATCCACAGCATGATCGCCCAGCCAACCACACCTACGATCAACAGGCCGTTGAGCGTAACCAGCACGGCATCCATGATGGTGAATATCCGCATCTCAGCCTGAAATGTGCGGCGCGTTTCCTCGATGGCTTCGCGGGCATAATCCAGTTCTTGGTCATCATGCGCGAACATCTTGACCGAATGGATGTTGGTATAGCTGTCCACGACCCGACCCGTGACAGTCGAACGCGCATCCGACGCGGCCTGCGAGGCAGGCCCGACGCGCCGGATCGTCCAGCGCACCAGCAGCGCATAAAGCGCGAACCAGACCAGAAGCGGGACCAGCAGCCGGACATCTGCAGCCATCAGCAGAATGGCGGCCCCGATCAGGTAGGCCAGCGAAAAGGAAATCGCGTCAAAGACCTGAAACACGGCCTCGCCCGCAGCGGGCGGGGTCTGCATGATCCGGTTGGCAATGCGCCCGGCAAAGTCATTTTCGAACCAGCCAACAGATTGCCGCAACACGTGCTTGTGCGCGCGCCAACGGAAAATCGAGCCTATGTTCGGCAAGATCGCATTGTTCAGCAGCAGCACGTCCACGATATGCAGCATCGGACGCAGCAACAGCACAAAAATCGCCATCAGGATCAATTCCGTGCCATGCACCTGCCAGACCTCGGTCGGAGAGCCGGACAACAGATCAACCACCCGGCCCATGTAATAGATCAGGCCGATCTCGACCCCGGCCACGATCACCGACAGAAGGGCCGTCCAGAAGAACACACGAAAGAACGGGCGGGTATATTCCACCATAAAGGGCCACAACCGCGTCGGCGGTGTGTCGGTTTCCTGATAGTCGGCAAAGGGGTCAACGAGGTTTTCGAAATAGCGAAACATGGAAAGTGCTCCGATTGAGCAGATACATTGGACATGCGAAGAAAGATGGCACCGAAACACCACCCCAACGGGTCAGGCGTTCCGGGTTTAGAAGAACCAGATCCCGTAATACATTCGCATTCCTCCATCCATGTGACAGGCGCACCCTAGCCACAAATGATCCGCTTTGTCATCCCCTTTTGAGACTTCAGGCTATTCCGCCAGCAATTCCTGACGGTTCAGCCGAAAGTCTGACGCGATCCAGCGGGCCTCAAGCTCGGCCAGTTTCTTGCCCAGCGCCGGGCCGGTATATTCCGGAATTAGGTCATTGGCCTTTATCGGAAAGCTGGCCGCAGCGCCTTTTTCAAGGGCCTCGGTCAGGTCGTGCGACCACGGCTGTTCCAGAAATGCACATCTCAGAAGCGTTTCATGCAGCCCGCCATCGGAACCGTACCGATAGCCCAGTTCCGCGACCCCTGCCGGGCCGGAGGCTTCGTCCCTCATTCTGGTCAGGCGCTGTATCTGGGCCCGGCTGAGGCGCAGGGTAGATGCCTGTTCCGGGTCCGCGATCGCGGCCAGACGGCGAATCGGATCGGGTGCGGCGCCGGCATCGCTCTCAAGCGCCACAAGCGGTGCCAGAGACCGATCATCAGCGCCCGGCAAAAGTTGCGTCAGAACGCCGGTGCTGCGCATCGCGGCCACAGACGGGGCCGGGTCAGGGGCTGACAATAGCTTGAGCAGTTCAGCCCCTACCCGTTCGCGCGAGAGCTTTGACAGGCCATCCAGATTGGCCGCGATCGCGGCCAGCGCGTCGGGGTCAAAGCCCGCGTCGGCATCTCCGTACCACGCGTGAAACCGAAAATAGCGCAGCGAGCGCAGGTAATCCTCGCGAATGCGATCCCCGGCATTGCCGATGAAACGAACATGCCGGGCCTGCAAGTCGGGCAATCCGCCGAGCGGGTCCAGAATGGTTCCATCCGGACTGGCATACAGCGCGTTCATGGTGAAATCGCGCCGCGCCGCGTCTTCTTCGACCCGATCCGAAAAGGCGACCGTCGCGCGCCTGCCATCGGTTTCGATATCACGGCGAAAGGTCGTGACCTCGTGCGGGACGCCCTTGCTGACAAGCGTCACAGTGCCATGATCGATCCCAGTGGGAATGGCCTTGATCCCGGCCTTTTCGGAATAGGCGATGACCTGTTCGGGCCGGGCATCGGTTGCAATGTCGATATCGGCCACAGGCGCACCCAACAGCGCATTGCGGACGCAACCTCCGACAAACAGGGCCTGCGCGCCTGCATCGGTCAGGGCCGCGCAAACATCTTGCGTCGCCGTTTGCGAGACCCAGTCATCCGTGATCCGGTTCATTCATTCACCCTGGCCGCCAGCCCCCTCAGGATTCGTGCTGTCGCCCCCCAGATGTAATAAGGCCCAAAGGGTACGGCGAAATAATACCGCCTCTGGCCGCGCCATAAACGCGACTCGATGACATAGTTGCCAGGGTTCAGAACGTGATCGAGCGGGACGGAAAACACCTCGTCCACCTCGCCGGGTTCTGCAACGGGAGAGAACTGTTCGGTCAAAACCGCAAGCACCGGGGTGACGGTAAAGGACGTGACGGTCTCGTGCGCGGGCAAATGACCCAGCACCTGCGGCAACGTGGTTGGCAGGCCGATCTCTTCCTGGGCTTCGCGCAGGGCGGTTGCGGTTACGTCCGCATCATCTTCGTCCTGTTTCCCGCCGGGAAAGGCGATCTGGCCGGGGTGGTGTTTCAGTGCCGAGGACCGCTTGGTCAGGATGACCCGTGGTTCGTCACCGACCAGCGAGACCGGAACCAGAACGCCGGCCGGGCGCAGCCTGCGACCGGCGGGCAATACGGTGTCGGGGTTCAGGTCGAAATCGCTCGACCCGTTCCCCGGGCGGTTCAGGGCCGCCGTCAGTTCAGCGGCAGGATCACGCACTGTCCGGATTTTCGGCGTCGAAACCGACCGTACCGGGAGCAAGGACATAATGCGCGCTGCAGAACTGGCAATCCGCCGTCACGGTGCCCTCGGGCGTGGTCATCTTTTCAATATCTCTGGCCGAATAGATCGACAGGCTTTGGCGCACACGTTCCTCAGAGCATGTGCAGCCGAACTGAACCTGCTGCGCATCATAGACCCGAGGCTGTTCTTCGTGGAACAGACGGACAAGCAGGTCTGTCGGCTGGACTGTAGGGCCGATCAGTTCCAGATCATCGACCGTGTCCAGCAGGATGTTCACCCGGCCCCAGTTTTCACCCGCTTCTCCGTCGACCAGATCTTCGGCACTCAGAACCTCGCCACTGCCTTCACCCTTGGCCGCGAACGGGGATGCCTTGGGCATATGCTGCAACATGATCCCGCCAGCGCGCCAATGCTCGTCCACGCCGGGTTCGATGGATTTCCCGAAGCTTAGCGAAAACCGGGTGGGCAGCTGTTCAGACTGGGCGAAATACGATTCGGCGCAGGCGCTCAGCGACCCACCGGCCAGAGGGGTGATGCCCTGATAAGGCTGCGTGCCCTTTCCCTGATCGATCAGAATGGCGAAATACCCTTCGCCAACCTGATCGAAGGGTGCGCCGCTGGTCAGACGCTCGCGGTCAAAGCTGGCATAGGCGCGAATCTTTGCGGGCTGTCCTTCTTCCTGTGGGGCGTAGTAATCGGTGGCAATCATCCGCACCGGGCCCTTGGACTGCACCTGCAGGGAAAGCTTCCAGCGCAATGCGACGGTCTGGCCGATCAGCGCGGTCAGCAGGGCCATTTCGGCCACCAGCGCCTCGACCTGTTCGGGATAGTCGTGCTGTTTCAGAATGCCGTCCAGCACACCGTCCAGCCGGGCCACACGACCCCGCATATCCGATACGTCGAGTTGAAAGGGCAGGACCGTATCGTCCCACGCGATTTTCGTTCCAATAGACATGGGGTTTCCTTACACGCCACGGGTTGGCATACCGCCACCATATAGGTCCAACAGACTGGGTTGAAAGGGGCCATACATGATCAGACGGTTTGGTGAAACCCCACAAGCCGGGCGAAGGTATACCCGGCGCATCGGCGTTTATGCCCTGTTACCTGCGGGCGGTCGCCTGTTGCTGACCTGCCAGACCGAACCCGGCCCGGACCTGCAGCTGCCCGGAGGCGGGATCGACCCCGGAGAATCACCGGTATCCGCACTGCATCGTGAGGTATTTGAAGAGACCGGATGGCTGATCGCGGCACCCCGTCGGCTGGGGGCCTTCAGGCGGTTCACCTATATGCCGGAATACGACCTTTGGGCCGAAAAGGTCTGTGTCATCTACCGCGCCCGACCGGTGCGCCGCATGGGGCCGCCGACCGAAGCCTGTCACGAGGCGATCTGGATGGATGCCGTCGATGCGGTCACCCTTCTGGGCAATGCCGGGGACCGGCATTTTGCAGCGCGTCACATGCGGGGGCTTTAAGGCCCGTTATATTCGAAGAAAACGGCAGAGGTGTCGTCTTCCATCCCGCTTCCGGCAGGGATGTTCTGCGTCAGCCGCCAGAACATGTCGTCAAGAAATTCCGGCCCGTCGGCATCAGCCGCGCAATTGAGTGCCATGCCAAGCAGGCCGGATTCATCCAGGTGACTTCCATCCGCCAACCGACATTCGGTAAAACCATCGGAATAGAGCAACAATTTGTCGCCCGGCTGAAGGTAGGTGTCGATCTGCTGAAACGATACATCCGGCAGTAGACCGATAGGCATGCCGCCCTCGCCAAGAAATTCCGCACTGCCATCCGCGCGCAGCAATAGCGGATGCGGATGGCCTGCCTGCACCATCTTCAGATGACCATTGCGCAGATCGATGATGGCGTAGGCCATGGTAAAATATTCCTCGATCCCCGTATCGGCCATGAGCCGGGCGTTCAGGATTGCGGCAACCTTCTCGGGCGGCAGCAGAGAATAAAATTTGTCGAACCGTTTCTCCATCGCGACGTTCTGGTCGAAATGCGCGCTGGATAGATACCCCCCCAGACGCGCGGTCATCATTGCCGAGGTGATGCCATGCCCTGAAACATCGATGCTGTAGAACCCCAGCCGGTTGACGCCGGGCGAGAACATGCCCACCAGATCGCCGCCGATATGGCCGCAGGGTTTCAGCAGCAGGCTGACACGGGATTTGCCGAATTGCCGCGTCAGTTCGGGAACAAGCGAATCCTGAATTTTCCGGGCCTGTACCAGATCCTTGTCGATGGCCTCATGCGCCAGCTTCAACTCATCCAGCGCCTTTTCGATAAGTCGGTTCTTGTCCGACAATTCCCGCTGCATCCCCAGAATGCGAGCCCCGGCAGAGATGCGAGCGCGCAACTCATCCGCCCCAAGCGGCTTGATCAGGAAATCGTCGGCCCCGGCGTCCAGCCCCTGCGCCACTTCCTGTTTTTCACTTTTCGAGGTCAGCAGGATGAAATACGCATACTGGTCGTTTTCCAGACGTCTGAACGCCTTGCAGAATTCCAGCCCACTCATCCCCGGCATGACCCAGTCGCTGAGCACCAGATCGGGGGGATCGGCGCAACAGATGTCAATCGCAGTCTGCCCGTTGTCGGCCTCGACAACGTCGAACCCCCATTTCCTGAGCGAAGCAACAAGGATACGGCGCTGCAGGCGGCTGTCGTCGACAACCATCACCTTTTTGATGGCACCAAAATCCTGCTCACAACCTACATCCGCTTCTACACCTTGTAACACATTGAATTTCCTGTTGTCCGCGACAGACCTGTTAGTCGCAAGCTAGGGGCCACGCCTTAACATCCGGTGAAACCGGTTTTTGCGATTTTCACTCAGCCTCTTAACCGCGGCTTTACTTGCAAACGAATATCAACAGACCACCGGCGTATCAGCAGGGAGGTTTGGACATGATCGACTGGCCCAGGGTCAGGCAGTTGCACCACGAGGTCGGAGCGAGCGAATTTGACGAAGTCGTCGCGCTTTTTCTGGACGAGGTCACAGAGATGATTGGCCGGCTGCAGGCGGATAAGGGGCGTGCGCAGATCGAACAGAACCTGCATTTCCTGAAAGGCAGCGGGATGAGCCTTGGGTTCGCGACGTTTTCCCGACTGTGCCAGGATGGCGAACGTGATGCGTCTGCCGGCAACAGGATGGATATCGACCTGGACGCCATTATTACCTGTTTCGAACAGTCAAAAACTGTCTTTCAGAATGAACTGGCCAGACAGATATGAAACTCAGATCACGAACTGAACCAGAGTTTCGTCGTCGGTGATGTCAGTATAGGTGAACCCCGCGTCGTCCAGATGCGCGAACAGGCGCACGAAATTCTCGGGCCTGCTGGTTTCGATCCCGATCAGGACCGAGCCGAAGTTTCGCGCCGATTTCTTCAGGTATTCAAAGCGGGCGATGTCATCGTCCGGGCCAAGAATGCCCAGAAACTCTTTCAGCGCACCGGGCCGCTGCGGCAGGCGCAGGATGAAGTATTTCTTAACCCCGGAGTAGCGCTGGGCGCGTTCCTTGACCTCCGGCAGGCGTTCAAAGTCGAAATTGCCGCCCGAGGTGACACAAACCACGGTCTTGCCGCGAATAAAGCTTTGCACATCCGCAACGGCTTCGACCGCCAGCGCGCCTGCGGGTTCCAGAACGATGCCTTCGACATTCAGCATTTCGATCATCGTGGTACAGATCCGATCCTCAGGCATGACCAGAACGTCCGAGAGGTGGCGTTTCTTGAGCAATTCAAACGGCTTGTCGCCAATCCGCCCCACGGCGGCGCCATCGACAAAAGTATCCACGCGGTCCAGTGCCACCGGATGACCGGCCGCCAGCGCCGCGCGCAGGCAGGCACCGCCCGCCGGTTCGACAAACAGGCAATGGGTGCGATCCCCGAACCACGTTGCTACGCCCGAGGACATGCCCCCTCCGCCCACCGGCAGCACCACGTGATCCGGCACGCCGCCCAATTGCGCTTCGATCTCGACCGCCAGCGACGCCTGACCTTCGATCACATCCGCATCGTCAAATGGTGACAGGAAATGCCCGCCCTGACGCGTACACCACTGCTGCGCTGCTGCCAGCGTGTCATCGAAATAGTCCCCGATCAGGTGAATCTCGACATTGTCACCGCCGAACATGCGCGTTTTCTGGATTTTCTGCTGCGGCGTGGTCACCGGCATGAAGATCACGCCTTTCACGTCCAGATGCCTGCACATGAAGGCCACACCCTGGGCGTGATTTCCGGCGCTGGCACAAACGAACAGGTCCTGTCCCTGTTGCTTGCGCATGGCGTTGAACGCACCGCGGATTTTATACGACCGCACCGGGCTGAGGTCCTCGCGCTTGAGCCAGATATCGGCGCCAAAACGGTCGGACAGATGGGCATTCCGCTGCAACGGGGTTGCCGGGAAAACGGTGCGCATCGCCTGTTCGGCGGCGCGGGCGCGGGTCATGAAATCGCTCATGTCCGTGTCAGTGCCGCATCACCGCCGAAAGGGCAAGGAATACATATGTGTACGCGCGTCAGGAGAGTTCGCGTTTTTCGACGAAGACGCCATACATTGTGGTCAGGATACTGACGTTGATCAGTGGCAGAACAAGCATCGCGACAAAGACAAGGATCAGCGGGCCGATCACCGGGATGAAGATCAGCAATCCACCCAGAAACTGAATAAGAAGCTGAAACAGAGTGGCCACGACAAGCAGGACAACTATCGCACCACTTGCACCTGTTGTTGCCGCCCATGCCTCGGAGAAAGTTAGCGAATTTCCGATGGCCGCAGCGGGTAGAATAGGCGACAGCCGATAAAACGCGATCAGAATCATCAGCAAGAAAACCAACATTACCCCGACGCTGATCGCAGGCGACGCCTGCGCCGCCACTCCGGAAATGAAGGACGCGGGCAGGAGGGCAATGAGCCCAAGCAAGCCCAACAAAACAGCACGTCCGAAATAGGCCAGGATTCTGTCAAATCGGAACGGGGGCAGAAATCCGCGCGGATATTCCTCGAGCAGGACAAACCGGTGCCAGGACACCACGATCCAGAACACCGTGCCAACGAAAACGGCCAGCATGCAAAGAATGAACGCCATAATCGAGCCGGAACTTGTCCCCGGCGGCAATCCTGGTTCGGAGCTGTCCAGCGCCTCAAGCGGGATATCGAATACATAGAGCAGGGCGGTGATCAGAACCCCTCCGACCAGTGCCGGAACAACCGAAATCTGCAATGCCTGTTTTAGGTTACGCAGAACCATCTTTACCGAATGTACAAATATCTCGAGTCCCAACATCAAACCCGCCCTCTCAACCATTCTTTGTATTACTTGCAACCGTTTCACCCCAATTCCCGGGCGGCGTCAATCCGCACCGCTTGCCCCCACGTCCAAAACCCGCTAGGGGCCAATCGTCGTTTGAATTAGGGGAAGTCAGATGTCCGCGCCCAAGAAAGTTGTTCTGGCCTATTCCGGTGGCCTTGATACCTCGATCATCCTGAAATGGCTGCAGACCGAGTATGGTTGTGAGGTCGTGACCTTTACCGCCGATCTGGGTCAGGGTGAGGAACTGGAACCCGCCCGCAAAAAGGCCGAGCTGCTGGGGATCAAGCCCGAAAACATCTATATCGAAGACATCCGCGAGGAATTTGTCCGCGACTTCGTCTTCCCGATGTTCCGCGCCAATGCGCAGTATGAGGGGCTGTATCTGCTGGGTACCTCGATCGCGCGGCCGCTGATCTCGAAACGTCTGGTTGAGATCGCCGAAGCAACAGGTGCCGATGCCGTCGCACATGGCGCGACAGGCAAGGGCAACGATCAGGTCCGTTTCGAACTGGCGGCCTACGCGCTGAACCCCGACATCAAGGTGATTGCACCCTGGCGCGAATGGGACCTGACCAGCCGCACCAAGCTGCTGGAGTTCGCCGAAGCCAACCAGATCCCGATTGCCAAGGACAAACGTGGCGAGGCGCCTTTCTCGGTCGATGCGAACCTGCTGCACACCTCGTCCGAGGGCAAGGTTCTGGAAGACCCCGCCGATATGGCGCCCGACTATGTCTATCAGCGCACTGTCCACCCCGAAGACGCGCCGAACGAGCCGGAATTCATCGAGATCGGCTTTGAAAAAGGCGACGCGGTCAGCATCAATGGCGAGGCGATGAGCCCGGCCACCATCCTGACCAAGCTGAACGAATATGGCGGCAAGCACGGCATTGGCCGTCTCGATCTGGTCGAGGGCCGGTTTGTTGGAATGAAGTCGCGCGGCATCTATGAAACACCGGGTGGCACCATACTGCTGGAAGCGCATCGCGGGATCGAATCCATCACCATGGATCGCGGCGCGATGCACCTAAAAGACCAGCTGATGCCGCAATATGCGGAACTGATCTATAACGGTTTCTGGTACAGCCCCGAGCGTGAGATGCTGCAGGCCGCCATCGACAAGAGCCAGGAACACGTCACCGGCACCGTCCGCGTGAAACTGTACAAAGGTCTGGCCTCGACCGTGGGCCGCTGGTCGGATCATTCGCTGTATTCCGAGGCACATGTGACCTTTGAGGAAGATGCCGGCGCCTATGATCAGACGGATGCGGCGGGCTTTATCCAGCTGAACGCGCTGCGTCTGAAACTGCTGGCGGCACGCGACAAGCGTATCGGCAAATGATGGATGATGACGGCATAGGCGACGAACTGGAAATGTTCGTCGAGGCGCAGGACACCGTGTGGAACGATGTCCTGCGTGAACTGGCCGATGGCAAGAAAACCAGCCACTGGATGTGGTTCGTATTCCCTCAGCTTGCTGATCTCGGTCGGTCCCACATGGCGCAGCTTTACGGGATCGAGGATCTGGAAGAGGCAACCGCCTATCTGGAACATCCCGAACTACGCAGCCGCCTGATTGAAGTCAGCCGGTTGATGCTGTCCCATACCGGTGCCAAGCCCGAAGATATTCTGGGCGGTATAGACGCCAAAAAGCTGCGGTCCTGCATGACGCTGTTCACCAATGTTGCGGATGCGCCGGGTGAGTTTCAGGGCGTTCTGGATGCGTTTTACGGCGGGACTCCCTGCCCATTGACCCTGCAGGCCCTTGGACGCGCCTGAAACCCCGTAATTCTGACCCGTTATCGTTGGGTCAGCCTTGCCATTCGCTGTGCTCATTCTTTACCCGAAGGTAAAGAGCGGAGGGCAGGACTATGCTTCAGGATATCGCCGACGGCATTCAGAAAGGTCTGGATGGCAAGGTTTTCGACGGGTCATTGAAATTCGATTGCGGTGATGACGGTGTCATCGTTCTGGCCGACAACGCGGCCTCGACAGAAGACCGCGAAACCGATTGCACCATCCGCATCTCACGCGACAACCTGACCAAATTGCTGACCGGCAAGCTGAACCCCATGACCGGCGTGATGATGGGCAAGCTCAAGATATCGGGCGACATGGGGGTCGCAATGAAACTGGGACAGCTTCTCGGTTAAGCCGCAGCAGTCAGGCTGAATTCAGTCAGGGTTTGGCCTCGGCCTCGACGGGTTCTGCTTCAATCTCAACGGTTTCGGCGTCCGGAGTGTCCGGAGTATCCGGGTCTGCCGAGTCCGCTTCCGGAGCTTCATCGACATCGGCGGCCTTGTCCTCCAGCGCGCCCACGATCAGCGGAAGCATGTGAACGCCTGTGGCGGTTGCGATTTCCGGCGTTTGCGGCGTCTGCCAGCTGAGGGTGTCAAAGCTGTTGCAGTTCTGACAAACCGGTGCCCATTCGGCGTGAATGTCGTGGCAATTGTCGCACACCCATTGCGGACCACGCGGCGCAGTCAGAGCCTTGGCAAGCCATCCCTGCACAACTGCGTCCGTCGCGCCTTCACCTCGTTCGATTGCGGCCATCAGGGTATAGGCCCGGGCATCTGCCTGTTTTTCGACGACATCGCCCAGCGCCCGGCGGGCTTCGGGGAAATCTTCGGCGACGATGTTCAGCTCGGCCAGAATTAAACGGGTTTCCGGGTTTTCCGGGTGAATCCGCGTCAGGGCGGTGAACCGTTTGACGCGCGCATCAGGTGATTCCTCGGGCTCGATCTCGGCAAAGACATGGGCCAGATCGGGATGCGGCTGTGCCTCCCACGCTTTTTTGATGATCTTGGTCGCGTAACGCGCCTTGCCCTTGGCGATATAAGCACGGGCGGCCATTGCGGCGGCTGGCACCAGATCGGGGGAAAGCCGGTTCGCCTCGATCGCGCGTTCCTGCTGATCAATGCTGGCATCTTCGTCCAGAATGCCCTTGGCCTCGGACAAGGCCAGAACCGCATCGCGGCGTTTGTAGACATCGCGCGGCAGGGCGCCTGACTTCAGCTTGGCCGTCAGGGTCGAGCGCGCACCAGCCCAATCCTGGGCCTTGGTCTGCAGGTTCAGCAGAACATCCTGCGTTTCTTCATGACGGGGTTTCATCTCCAGCGCCTTTTCGGCCAGTTTCCGGGCGGTTTCGTCATCCCCTTCGGCCAGCTTCTGCTTCATGATGCCGCGAACGCCGACGAACCGGGTCGCATTGTTGGAAACCAATTGCTTGTAGGTATCCGAGGCTTTCTTGGTATCCCCGGTCATTTCCGCGGCCTGCGCCACCAGCAGGTTGGTCAGTTCGGGCTTGTTCAGCAGCTTTTCGGCCTTGGCCGCCTTGGTCATGGCCACACGTCCCTCACCCGAGGCCAGCGCCATCAAACCATCCGCCAGCGCCTGATAGCCGCGCTGTTCACGGCTGCGGTCAAAGTAACGCGACAGCGCGGTTTCATCGCCATTGAGGAACTTCAGCGTGGCGATCAGCAGGCTGAGCAGCTTGAAGAACAGCCAGACCCCGACCACAAGCACACCCAGCGCGATGACGGATTGCAGCGGCCCAAGCGTGTATTCGGTCCCCGCCACGGTGACCTGCACGCCACCGCTTGTTTCCATGAGAAAACCAGCACCCAGTGCCAGCAGACCGATAATCGCCACAAAAACCAATATCTTTAACAATGACCACAGCATGGCAGGTCCTTCAGTTCGAGTTCGCGCTTTGCGCAAGCGCATCGGCGGCTTGCACAGCCGACAAACGGGTCGTCGCGGTTTGTTCCCAATCCGCCATGGCAGCCTGAGCGGCATCCGGAAGCGCCTTCAGCTCGGTCAGCGCGTCAGAAAGGTCTCCACTGACCAGCGCCGCTTCGGCACGGGACAGGATCGCGTCGGGGTCATCGCCCTCTTGCGGTGAGACCGAGCGCGCGCCGGTCTGTCGCTGCAGGAAGGCAACGATGCCGGTTCCGGCCTGCGTATCCCGCGCATCGGCCAGTGCCGTGCGGGCAGCAGGCGCAAACGAGGCGCGCAGCGCCGAGAGGGTCGCGACACCTTTGTCAGCCGGGTCGGAAAGCGCGTCAGGGATATCCACGCCACCGGCCTTGAGTTCGGCCAGCAGGTCGGAATACGGAACACCCGCATCCAGCTGACCGTGCAGGCGCGAAATGATGGCGGCATTTGTCGCAGCCCGAGCCTCGGCCGATGCCTTGGCCTCAAGCGCCTGCGCGTCGGACACCATCTTTTCAACCTCTGCCCGCTGGGTGGCCAGCGAGTCCTGCAATTTCTTCAACTCCGCCTCATAGGCGGCAACGGCCTCGGGCGAGGCATCTTCGGTGATCGGGCGTTTTTCCAGTTCCGTCAGCCGGTTGGCCAGTGGATCGACCTTGCTGCTCAGCGTATCAACACTGGATTTCACCGCCCTCAGATCACTTTCGATCGGGTCCAGCTGGCTGGTCAGGGCGGTTACCTTGTCGGAAAGGCCGGACAGGTCCGGCGCATCGGTCACCGCTTTCGAGAGTTTTGCGATCTGATCGGTCTGGTCGGCCAGCTTTGCCTCAAGCGCGGCTATCGCATCGGATGGTCCGGAATCGGCGGGAAAGATCATGTCGCTACGGCCGGCAGCAAACCCGATGCCCGCCGCGATGATGCCGCCAATCAGCGCCGGAACAAAGCCGCCGCGTTTTTCCACTGTTCGCTCGACGATCTTTTCTTCGACCGCAGGAGGGGCTTCGGCTTCGGCTTCGGCTTCGGCTTCGGCTTCGGCTTCGGCTTCGGCTTCGGCTTCGGCTTCGGCTTCGGCTTCGGCTTCGGAAATCAGCTCATCTTTTGACTTACCGGCGTCAAGAGATTCGTCATCCGCGGCAGCACCGGTTTCGCCGGTCTGATCCTCTGACACACCTTCCGATTTGGGATCGGTGCCCGGTTCCTGATCCGCGTCTTTCTTATCAGCCACCGTCACACCCCCTTATTGATTCTGTAAAAAACCTGAACAACAGACCGATACAAGGTTAATCCGCGTCCATCGCTCTCTCAACCCGCATCACATCTTTCACCAGCTTTTTTACGGCCTTGCGCATCTTTTTCGGGGTTGGCCGTTTGGCAATGCGCAAACGTTCGATATCCAGTGTTTCAAGGGGTTCTGCGGTCGCTTCGCTGATTGATGCCACCCAAAGCGGCGCCGGTCCGAACCAGAGGTCGGCAAATTGTCGCGCGGTACGAGGTGAGAAGATCGGGGCGATCACAGGGGCATTTCCGGCCATGATGCGGCGCGCCTCATCAGAAAATGACAGCAGACGTTGCTGGTAAATCACCTTCTCCTGCACGGTCAGACCCATTTGCGTCAGCCGCTCGGCAACATTTCCCCGGCTGTGTTCGCCGCGCAAGTGCAGCAGCGGGGACTGAGGGCGCTGTCGCAACAGGGCGGCGACAAGCTCTTCGGCGGTTTCGCCGGCCATTTCCGCGGACCATCCGGCCTGGTTAGCCGCCTGTGTCGTTGCCGGACCAACGCAATAGGCGGGAAGATCCGGATCAACGTGCAATTTGGCGGCCGCGTTCACACCATTGGCCGACGTAAAGATTAATCCGCGAACACCGTCGGTTTCGACGTCGCCAGTAGTTGTCCGTATGTCGAGAAGCGGAGAATGCACGATCTGAACCCGGCCCTGAAGCCGGGCGGGCAGCTGCGCGACAAACCTTTCCGAGGCGGCGCGAGGGCGGGTCATCAGCAAATACAAGGGTCGGCGCCTTCGGCCTCGGGATTGTTTGCGTCCGCGCGGAGTGATACCCCGCAGTCGGATCATGATGCAACGGTTCAGGCCAATGGCGCAAACACTTACGATTCTGGGACTGGAAAGCAGCTGTGATGACACGGCCGCCGCCGTTGTGCGCCAAACTGCGGGTAAACCGGCCGAAATCCTGTCTTCGATTGTCTTTGGACAGACCGAACTGCACAGCGCTTTTGGCGGCGTCGTACCCGAGATTGCCGCGCGCGCCCATGCGGAAAAGCTGGATGTT
This sequence comes from Ruegeria sp. BJ6, assembly GCF_056537885.1. NCBI lineage: Bacteria > Pseudomonadati > Pseudomonadota > Alphaproteobacteria > Rhodobacterales > Roseobacteraceae > Ruegeria > Ruegeria sp. BJ6. The sequence goes on from NZ_JBQFSG010000010.1 coordinate 142,947, forward strand.
TGCGTGGTACAGGCGTTGGAAGCAGCCGGTCTGTCGCTGAGGCAGATGGATGCCATTGCGGTCACTGCCGGTCCCGGCTTGATCGGCGGCGTGATGTCGGGTGTGATGTGCGCCAAAGGGCTGAGCGCCGCGACGGGACTGCCGCTGGTTGGTGTGAACCACCTTGCGGGTCATGCGCTGACCCCCCGTCTGACGGATGGCGTGGCCTTTCCCTATCTGATGCTTCTGGTTTCGGGCGGGCATTGCCAATATCTGATTGCGCACGGGCCCGACCGCTTTACCCGTTTGGGTGGCACGATTGATGACGCCCCCGGCGAAGCCTTTGACAAAACCGCCCGGTTGCTTGGACTGCCGCAGCCCGGCGGTCCGTCGGTTGAGGCTGAGGCGCAACATGGCGATCCAAAGCGATTTCGCTTTCCCCGCCCTCTGCTGGACCGGCCCGACTGCAACCTGTCCTTTTCCGGGCTGAAAACCGCGCTGATGCGGATGCGGGATCAGATCGTTGCCGAAAAGGGCGGCCTGACACGCCAGGACCGCGCCGATCTGTGCGCCGGGTTCCAGCAGGCCATTGTCGATACGCTGGCCGAGAAAACCCGCCGGGCGATATTGGTGTATCTGGAGGAACAGCCCCGAGAACCGGTTGTCACGGTGGCTGGCGGTGTGGCCGCAAATTCCAGCATTCGCGCTGAATTAGAGTCTGTTTGTGAAACGCATGGCGCGCGCTTCACGGCCCCGCCCCTATCCCTGTGCACGGATAACGCGGCAATGATCGCCTTTGCCGGAATGGAACGGTTTCGCGCAGGCGAACGCGATGGTCTGGACCTGACCGCCCGGCCCAGATGGCCATTGGATCAAAGCAGCCCCGCCCTTTTGGGTGGCGGAAAGAAAGGGGCCAAGGCATGACGGTTTCGGTTCTTGGCGCGGGGGCATTTGGCACTGCGCTGGCCATTTCACTTGCCGGGAACGGACGCGTAACATTGCTTTGCCGGTCTGCGGAACAGGCGCTACGGATGCAGGATCAGCGTGAAAACACCCAACGCCTGCCCGGTGTCCCCCTGCCCGATACGTTGCGCGTGACCACCGGATTCGAGGATGCGGCCGAGGGTGATGTGGTTTTGCTGGCCGTGCCGATGCAAAAACTGCGCGATGCCTTGACGGGACACGCCCAGCAACTGGACGGCAAGGTTCTGGTTGCCTGCTGCAAGGGGATCGAACTGAAATCGGGTCAGGGCCCGCTTTCGGTGATTGCCGAAGTGATGCCACAGGCCCGATCCGCCCTTTTGACCGGCCCGAGTTTTGCCCACGACATTGCGCGCGGGCTGCCCACGGCCCTGACACTGGCCTGCGCGGATGCAGAACTGGGTGAGCGGTTACAGGTCGAACTGACGACCGCCAATCTGCGCCTTTACCGTACGACGGACACAATCGGGGCCGAGCTTGGCGGCGCCCTGAAAAACGTCATGGCCATTGGCTGCGGTGCCTGTATCGGCGAAGGCATGGGCGAAAGCGCGCGTGCAGCGCTGATGACGCGGGGATTTGCCGAGATGCAGCGCTTTGCGGCCTTGCGCGGTGCCAGACCGGAAACGTTGATGGGGCTGTCGGGGCTTGGGGATCTGGCATTGACCTGCGCATCGGACCTGTCGCGGAACTTTCGCTTTGGGCTTGCTCTTGGAAGGCAGGAGGCCTTTGATGGCACGACAACGGTCGAGGGTGTTGCCACCGCGCGCGCAGTGGCCGAAATTGCGGTAGCCGAAGGTCTGGACATGCCCATCAGTACCGCTGTGGCCGAACTGAGCGGCGGAAAATACAGTGTGGCCGAGGCCATCCAGTCTCTGCTCAACCGACCCCTGAAGGAGGAATGAAATGCTGATCGCCCTGATTGCCCGCGACAAGGACAACGCCCTGCAGACCCGGCTTGATAATCGCGCGGCGCATCTGGCCTATATCGAGGAGACTGGCGTTGTGTCTCAGGCTGGGCCGTTGCTGGATGGCGATCAGATGATCGGATCGCTGATCATTCTGGATGTGGCGGATCTGGCGGTAGCGCAGGCCTGGGCCGATGGTGACCCCTATGCCAAAGCCGGGCTGTTTCAGTCGGTTGAACTGATCCCATGGAAAAAGGTTATCGGCTGATGGCGAATTGGTTGTTCAAATCCGAACCGTCCACCTGGAGCTGGGACCAGCAGGTTGCCAAAGGCGCGGCTGGTGAGGAATGGGACGGTGTGCGTAACTATCAGGCGCGGAATTTCATGCGCGAGATGAAGCTGGGCGATCGCGGTTTTTTCTATCACTCGCAAAAGGACAAGGCGATTGTGGGGATCGTCGAGGTCTGCGCCGAATCCCACCCTGACAGCACAACGGACGATGAGCGTTGGGAATGCGTGGACATAAAGGCCGTCCGGGCATTTGAGGTTCCGGTCACACTGGATCAGATCAAAGGTGATGAGCGGCTCTCTGAAATGGTGCTGGTCAGAAACTCGCGCCTGTCGGTTCAACCCGTAAGCGACGCTGAATGGGCGGTGATTTGCGATCTGGGACAGACCCGCACCGATTGACGGCTTGGGCCGGAAAAGACGAGAAACTTCTCAAAAACATGAAAAAATGCTATTATTTTCTGGCTGCGCCATGCGGGGGGCTGTTGGCGGCGGTTTTCGCAGGTCCAGATCGTTTGGCGTTGCTCTGATAGAGATCGGTCATTTTTTGAGAGTTTAAACCCATGTCTGACGCTAAGGGCAGCAGGGGAACACCCAGAAAGTTTGTCGCGGCGAAGGACTCCGGCAAGTGGGAAGATCGCCTAGAATTGGCGCGAAAACAGCGAGCCAAGGCGCTGGCCAAGGCACGACAGCAACCGACGGCAAATACAACCCCCGATGAAGCCCCGAAGAAGCCCGAGACTGTGCCGGATTCCGCGCCGGTCGAGGCTGCGCCCGTAGCCGATGCCGAGGAATGGATTCGCCCGCGCGAGCGGACACGACCCAAAAAGCGCCAGCGCCGGTATAGCATTGTTCTGATCGTGTTGGCGGCAATGCTGGGCGGTGCCTTACTTCAGTGGGTGGCAGCCAAAGTCACGGACGATCGGCAACCCGAGAATATCGTGACCCGGAATGACGCCCCTTCATTGGGCGTGGCTCTTTCGAGCGAAGCTGCCTTTGATGGCTCGTTGCCTGCGGGAATTGATACATTGCCTTCGGATATCCAGATGTTGAGCCGTTATTCGAGCCTGTCAAATACGACGGTTTCGCCAACCGACTCTCCGGGTCGGACGACCGGTCCGCCAGAACTGAATTTTGCGCCTGCCCCCGGTGGGGACGCCGTATTGGTATACGATCCGGAACCACCAATGCCAAAAGCATCAATCGAACCACAGTATTCCGAGGTAAAACCCCTTCCGATTCCGACGCGAACGACCGGAATTGAGGTCGGTTTGTTTGTGCCCCGAAGGGTTTCGGATGATGCCAGCAACAAAGCGCTGGAGGCTTTGACAAACGGCAAGGCCACTGTGGTCGCCACCGCACGGGTGCCCTATTCGGTCCGCGAAACGCACGTTCGGTATTACCACCCGGATGATGCCATCAATGCAACGCTGGCCGCCGAAGCGCTTGGCGGAATTGCACGGGATTTCACGAAAGCCGGCAGCAAGACCCAACCCGGACGGATCGAGGTCTATCTGGCCGGAAGGGGCGGTTCTGGCAACACGGGTAACTCTAACCGGCAACCGACCGATTTCGACCTGTTCATTGCGCGCCTGCTTGACGAAATCAGATGAATTTCGGGAAGGCCCTGACTGATCAGAACCTTCCCTGCCCCGCGTGCTCCCTACTCACCACACGCATCTGCAAAACTCTGGTTCCGACCATCCTGGTCGCAAGTTGACACTAGCGAAACATGCACGACTTGCAATCGGCGAGTTTGAACAATTCGACTCAAATACAAAGGCACCCGCATTATGAAATGCGGGTGCCCAATAAAAATTCGCACTAAAATTCAGCTATATGCGGATTCTTTGCCGAATTGCTTGGTCAGCATGTAGTAGACGACGGCCCGGTACTTGTTACGTTCGGACTGACCATAGGTTTCCATGACCTTGCTGATCGCCTCCATCAGTTCGGGGCCATCGGACAGGCCCAGCTTTTTGATGAGGAAGTTGTTCTTGACGGTTTCCAACTCACCTTCCTGGGTGGCCGCAACGGTCGCTGCATCTGCGTCATAAATGGCGGGGCCGCAACCGATCGTGACCTTGGTCAACAAGTCCATATCAGGCTCTATTCCGCACTTATTTTTCAGATCATCTGCGTACTTCGCAATCAACTCGTCACGTTTTCCCATTGCTGTCTCCTGATCGGGTTGGTTTCCGTAAAAATCACCGAAAACGGTAGCGGCATTGAAAAAATCATCAAAGGGAAAAATTCTGGCCTTTCCCCCTAACCTCATTGGTCGCCACAACGACGTGGTTGAAATTTCATTCTCGATCATTTAACATTTTTGTTAAATAATATAGCCGGAGATTCGTAATGCCCATTTCCCTGCCAAACGAAAGCCCCGAATACCGCACCGCAAGAAACAAACTGCTGGCGGCCGAAACGGCATTGCGCGCGCAAGTCGAAGAAGTGGCTGCCCTGCGCCGGTCCCTTCCAAAGGGCGGATTGATCCCGCAGGACTACACGTTCACCGAGCCGGGTGGTGAGCCAGTCAATCTGTCATCGCTGTTTGGTGACCATGACGCGCTGGCGGTCTATTCCCTGATGTACGGCCCCAACGCCAAGGCCCCCTGCCCTATGTGCTCGGCCTTTCTGGACGGGCTGAACGGTCAGGTTGATCATATTAAGCAGAAAATGGCGGTGGCTGTGGTGGCGCAGAACGAACCGCGCAAGCTGAAAGAGCTTAAGGCGCACATGAACTGGGACAGCCTGCCGCTATATTCTGCACTCGGGACCAACTATCAGCGTGACTATTTTGCTGAAAGCGACAAAGGCGACCAGCTGCCCATCCTGAACATATTCGTCCGAGATCCGGATGGCGTCCGTCATTTCTGGAGTTCCGAGCTGTTCTTTGAGCCCAGCAACTGGCACCCCCGCCATATCGACACGATCTGGCCACTGTGGAACCTGCTTGACCTGACACCGCAAGGACGCGGAGATTTCATGCCGCCGCTGCGCTAAAAAGAAACACCCTCCAGCGCACCGTGGTCGGTTTTCCAATCAAAAAACCGGTCCTGAAAGCGCCATTTCAAGATCGTTGAATATGCGCCTTTGCACCCCTGCCGGGCAATCTGCTCGGCCGCGCGATGTCCATGGCGAGCGTGTTGCTTTTCATGAGCGGTCAATCCGGACAGCATAACATTCCATCTGGACCGCGCGTTCAACGGCAATGAATTCGGATCTGTATGGCGGGGTAAGGTTATGGAAACGCGCAGCTTCACGCTACAATCAGCGCCCCAGTCCACAGACCATCTGGTGTAACCCCACCATCCATAGGGGCCACCCGCTTTCATTTCGGCGCGCAATTCAGGAACCGAATTGCCCGACACCGAATAGTATACGGTTTCTTCTTCTACCGCGTATTGGGCGGCCGCGGGGGCCGCCCATAAAGCCACGCAAAAAGCGCAGGCCCTGATCATCAGTAACGGTAATGTTCCGGCTTGAACGGACCCTCGGGTTTCACACCGATGTAGTCAGCCTGCTCGTTATCCAGCTGGGTCAACCGGACACCGATACGGTCAAGATGCAGCCGGGCGACCTTTTCATCCAGATGCTTGGGCAGGATGTATACGTCATTGTTGTACTCATCACCCTTGGTGAACAGCTCGATCTGCGCCAGAACCTGATTGGTGAACGAGGCGGACATCACGAACGACGGGTGGCCGGTGGCGTTGCCAAGGTTCAGCAGGCGACCTTCGGACAGCAGGATGATACGGTTGCCCGAGGGCATTTCGATCATGTCCACCTGATCCTTGATGTTGGTCCACTTGTGGTTCTTCAGATTGGCCACCTGAATTTCGTTGTCGAAGTGACCGATATTGCCGACGATGGCCATGTCCTTCATCTCGCGCATATGCTCGATGCGGATCACATCCTTGTTGCCGGTGGTGGTGATAAAGATATCGGCGCTGTCGACGACGTCTTCCAGCAACACCACCTCGAAACCGTCCATGGCAGCCTGCAGGGCGCAGATCGGATCAACTTCGGTGACTTTCACGCGGGCACCCGCGCCACGCAGCGACGCGGCCGAGCCTTTGCCCACATCGCCATAGCCGCAAACCACGGCAACCTTACCGGCCATCATGGTGTCGGTGGCGCGGCGGATACCGTCGACCAGCGATTCCTTGCAGCCATACTTGTTGTCGAACTTCGACTTGGTAACGCTGTCGTTCACGTTGATCGCCGGGAACGGCAGGTGGCCGTCCCTGACCAGCTGATACAGACGGTTCACGCCGGTGGTGGTTTCCTCGGACACGCCCTGGATCTGGTCGCGCATCTTGGTGAACCAGCCCGGAGAGGCCGCCATGCGCTTGGAAATCTGCGCCTTGATCACCTCTTCCTCGTCCGAACCCGGAACGGGGATGATGTCCTCACCCGCTTCGGCGCGCGCGCCCAGCAGGATATACAGCGTTGCGTCGCCACCATCATCCAGGATCATGTTCGGGCCATCTTCGAACAGGAAGGATTTGTCGAGGTAATCCCAATGCTCTTCAAGGGTCTGGCCCTTGATGGCAAATACTGGAATTTCTGCCTTGGCGATTGCAGCCGCGGCGTGGTCCTGCGTCGAAAAGATGTTGCATGATGCCCAACGCACATCTGCGCCCAGCGCCACCAGTGTTTCAATCAGAACGGCGGTCTGGATGGTCATGTGCAGCGAGCCGACGATGCGCGCGCCTTTGAGTGGCTTGCTGTCCCCGTATTCGGTGCGCAACGCCATCAGGCCCGGCATCTCGGTTTCCGCAATATCCAGTTCCTTGCGGCCAAAATCAGCCAGCGAAATGTCTTTGACGATATAGTCCCCGGCCATCAGATGCTCCATTCCGGTTAATAATGTTCCGGAAAGCCCCTAACATCCCCTGAAACAGGTGGCAACGCAGATGGCAGGACTATGGGCCGCGCGGCTGCAAATCAGCTCGGCGTGCCTTCTGCCTTTATTTTTGGTATCGCTTCAAAAAAATCTGTGCCGGCGGCAACAATGCAGCTTATGCCGTTGGCATTGGTCAAAAGCACGGTGTAGGTGCCCGTAGCCTTCGAGGACCAGACCTCCATCACCGACTGTGCACCACGTGATTTCTGCAACCCTCCAAAGGTCAGTTCCTCGGAATAGGTACTCTGCAGTTTCGCGATGACATCATCGCGTTGCGCACAGCTGGCGGCGAGGGCAGGCGGCGCAGTGGCGGCCATGCCGAATGCAAGGGCAACACCCAACAGACGTTTGAACATGACATGCTCCTTTCGTAACTGGTTTCGTTCCGAGAGGGGCACACCGGGAGAAGCATGCGCCCCCCTCAGGTCTTTATGTCGGGATCACCACGTGCCGGTTCAAAGCACGAATGCTCAAGAAAAAGTTGGCAGCATGTGATCCTGACAGGTAAAGCATACCATAAAAATGCGGCTTAATCGCGGCTGTTCGGACGAGGCATGGCATAATGGCAACACAACCCAGAGCATGGCAGCGAATGCTGTCGGGCCGCAGGCTGGACCTGCTGGACCCGACGCCGGTGGATATCGAGATCGAAGATATCGCCCACGGACTGGCCTTTGTGGCGCGCTGGAACGGGCAGACGGCGGGGGATTTTGCCTATTCCGTGGCCGAACATTCCCTGCTGGTCGAAGAGCTTTTTGGCCGCATTTCCCCCAAAGCACCGGCAAAATGGCGGCTGGCGGCCCTGTTACACGACGCTCCGGAATATGTGATCGGCGACATGATCTCGCCCGTAAAATCCGCCGTCGGTCCCGACTACGGCGCGTTGGATGATCGGCTGGCGGCAGCCATCCACATCCGGTTCGGCCTGCCTGCGGCGGTGCCCAAAGCGGTGAAACGGCAGATCAAGAAGGCCGACAAGATCAGCGCATGGATGGAGGCCACCCAAATCGCGGGCTTTTCCGAGGCCGAGGCGACGAAGTTCTTTGGTCGCCCGGACAAATCGGTGATGGAGGGGCTGGAAATCCGGTTACGCCCGCCGCTTGAGGTGCGGGAGGCGTATACCGCAAGGCATGGGGCATTATTGGAGTTACTTTAATAATCCGGTTTGAGCCAATGCCTACCCTGAACGTGTGCACAAAGCTGGGTAAGCGCCAATTGTCGTGAACTGCGATGAGAGGTGCGAAACAGGCATCACACTATGACAGGTGCGCGTGTTATCGTGTAGTCTACAGTTGGTTAGACGCTATCACGACAGACCTCAGATCGAAAATGTCAGACGATAGGTTACAGTTTGAGCGCGAAAAATGGCGCGACGAGATTCAACTTCGCCGTGACGAACACGAACTCAAAAAGCGCGAAATGTCCCGCTCTGGGTGGAGAAGCCCGTTGGTCGTTGCAATTGCAGCGGCTGCATTGGCTGCGATTAGCAATGGTGCGATCTCATTCCTTGACGCAAGACAGCAGCGTGCTTTGGAGTTTCAGAGAACACAAGCACAGCTGAAGCTTGAAGATCAACGAGCTGAAGCCGCTCGTATCTTGGAAATGATCAAGAGTGGGGATGCGACAGCTGTTCGCAACAATTTGCAATTTTTGATCGAGGCCGGCCTCATCGAAAATGAAGACCTGATCAGGCGCCTTGCGATTTATCTCAAAACAACGCCCGATGAGAGAATACCTCGATTGCCTCAACAGATTGCGCCGGGTGATGTTCCTTCTCGCAGGCTACATGTTCTGGCTGTGGGTGTTGGGGACTATCAGGCTTCTACGATTTTTCCCCTTAGCGCGCCTGTGGGTGATGCTGAAGCTGTTGTTGCGAACGCAATTCGACAACGTGGAGGACTCTATAGTGAAGTCTCATCATTTCTCCTTACCGACGCAGAGGCAACCCGAAGCAACATTCTAAGAGCCGTTGAAGATCTCAATTACAGAGCCTCTGCAGCTAGTGGCGATGTTGCACTCATTCACTTTTCAGGACATGCCCATCAGGTAGACGAAGAGTTCTTTATCGTGCCTTTCGACGCGGAATTTAATAGCGAGGCCGGACCTATTAATGCGTCATTCATTTCGATCTCTGAACTTGGGGAGCTGCTGTCAGAACTAATCGAAACTACGTTCGTCGTGCTCACGATAGATGCATGTCCGGGTGGGAATTATCGCGCATTAGAGAATGTGCTCCCTCAAGAAAGACTAACCTTGGTTGTTGCCTCACTTCCTGGTCAAGCTTGTTTGGATACTGCTTCCCAAAATCATGGTGCACTGACTCTTGCTCTCCTGGAGGCCCTCGCAGGTGATGGTGATGAGGACGGCAACGGGGCAATTACCGTATCGGAGTTTGTTAACTACGTGCTTCAACGCGTACCTGAAGTGACCGACGGACATCAGGTTCCAGCCGCATCGTTAGGGTTCGATGGCGTAATTCTTACCGCTAGTGACGAGACTCCGATGACAAATAGGAACCTTCCTACCGGCGATGCAGAATGAAGCGGGCACACTCTGCAAAGCAGACCTTCATTATTTGCCCGCTTAACAGACTTAATGGAATTCTTGAGATCAGAGCCCGAATATTGAGTGGTCCCGATAGGCAGTGCCTTACCGTGGACTACGCTTCGCCAGAATCCGCTGCAACGTCCGGCGGTGCATGTTCAGGCGCCGTGCGGTCTCGGAAACGTTCCGGTCACACAGCTCATAGACCCGCTGAATATGCTCCCAGCGTACGCGATCCGCGCTCATGGGGTTTTCCGGTGGTGGGGGCAGTTCGTCGCCCTTGGCCAGCAGCGCATTGGTGATGTCGGTCGCATCGGCGGGTTTTGACAGGTAATCCGTCGCGCCGATCTTGACCGCTGCCACGGCGGTGGCAATCGCACCGTACCCGGTCAGCACCACCACCCGGCTGTCAGGGCGTTTTTCACGCAGTACCTCGACCACATCCAGCCCGTTGCCGTCTTCCAACCGCAGGTCGACCACGGCGTAGGCGGGCGGGCGGGCGGTGGCGATCGCCTTGCCTGCGGCGACGGAACCGGCGGTTTCAATCTCGAACCCGCGTTTTTCCATGGCCTTGGCCAGACGTCTCAGAAACGGCTCATCGTCATCCACCAGAAGCAACGACTTGTCGGGACCGATTTCCAGCTGAGGGGTGTCTGCCATGCCTATACTTTCCGCTATTGCTGTTCTTTGGCTTAACAGAGAGTATTAGCAGCGCCTTGAGAAAGATCAAACGCCCTATTTCGGTTACATCTTTTCCAGAAAACAACCGATCTTGTCGGCCATCTGCTCCGGCGTCTCTTCGCGTTTGAAGAATTCGACAAAACCGTCCTGCGGCGTCACCAGATAGGAAAAGGTCGAATGATCGACCAGGTAATACTCGTCGCTTTTGTCATGGGCCTTGGAATAGGCCCTGTATGAATTCTTGGCCGCCTTGACCTGTTCCGGCGATCCGGTCAGCCCGATCATTCTTTCATGCAGGTTAAACGCGAAATCTCCGACCACCTCGGGCGTGTCGCGATCGGGGTCGACGGAGATGAAGACAGGTGTGACGGATTGACCGCGTTCGGCAAGAACATCAATAACTTCCGCGTTGCGGGCCACATCCAGAGGGCAAACATCCGGACAGAAGGTATAGCCGAAATAAAGAAGCGTCGGTTCGGTGATCACATCCTTGTCAGTCACCGTCTCGCCCTTGGCATTGACCAGTTCGAACGGGCCGCCAATAGCCCCTGCACCACCGGCAATCTGGCTGGACCGGCATTGCGCGAATTTGTCGTCCGAGCCATTTCTCTGCGTCAGCAGCCACATAGCTCCCAGTCCGACGGCAAGAACGACGGTTGCGGCAATGGCAAGAAGGCGGGTCATGATAAAATACCTGACGTTTGGGCTTGTTGATCGTTTCGGCCGGGACACCTATCAAGTTGCACAGCCGTTGCAACAGGACATAATCGACGCATGACGGATTCCAAGACAAGCCTATGGCGCGGGCATGAGCGCAGCAGCTGGATTCGCCTGCGCACGCTGATCCTGTTGCGCTGGGTGGCAATCATCGGGCAGATCACGGCGATCACAGTTGCCCAGCGCACCTATCACGTGCAGCTGGAACTGGGTCTGTGTTATTTCGCGGTCGGCGTGTCCGTCATGGGCAACCTGACCGCGATCCTGCTGTTTCCGGAAAACAAGCGCCTGTCGGAATTCGAAAACTTTCTGATGGTGCTTTTCGATCTACTGCAGCTGGCCTTTCTGCTGTATCTGACCGGCGGGCTGAACAACCCCTTTGCCCTGTTGCTTTTGGGGCCGGTGACGATTTCGGCAAATGTCATGAGCCTGCGTTCGACCCTGATCATCGGTGGTGTTGCCGTCATACTGACAAGCCTGCTGGCCCAGTTTCACCTTCCGCTCAGGACCGAGCTGGGCCTTGTTCTACACATTCCCGAAATTCTGGTGTTCGGAAACTGGGCCGCGATCGTGATCGCCATTGTCTTTCTTGGCGCCTATTCCTATCGCATCAGCTCCGAGATCCAGTCCATGTCCGAAGCGTTGTCAGCCACCCATATGGCCTTGGCGCGCGAGCAGAAGCTGACCGATCTGGGTGGTGTCGTCGCGGCCGCCGCGCACGAACTTGGCACGCCTCTGGCCACGATCAAGCTGACAAGTTCCGAACTGATCGAAGAACTGGATGACCAGCCGGACCTGAAAGAAGACGCGGCCCTGATCCGGGAACAAGCGGACCGGTGCCGCGATATTCTGCGGGACATGGGGCGGGCAGGCAAGGACGACCTGCATCTGCGCCAGGCGCCGCTTTCGACGGTGATACACGAGGCGGCAGAGCCTCATATCAACCGCGGCAAGAACGTTCTGTTCGATGAAGGCCCCGGTGACGGGGGTGATGTTCAGCAACCATCAATCCTGCGTAAACCCGAGATCATTCACGGACTGCGCAACCTGATTCAGAATGCGGTGGATTTTGCCCGTTCGGATGTCTGGGTCGAAGCGGAATGGACCGAAGACTGGATCACGATAGACATCATGGATGACGGACGCGGGTTTCCTCCGCAGATGATCGGCCGGATTGGTGACCCGTTCATGCGACGGAGGCGCGCCGAATCCGAGCAAAAAAGACGCCCCGAATACGAAGGCATGGGGCTTGGCCTGTTCATCGCCAAAACCCTACTGGAACGCAGCGGCGCCGAGCTGAAATTTGCCAACGGATCCGATCCTTACCAAAACCTGACGGATCAACCGGACCGGCGCGGCGCGATCGTAAAGGTCATCTGGCCACGCAAACTGGTTGACGCGCAAACCGGCGACAACCCGGTGCCCTCGGGTGCGAACCAGCAGATTCAGGTGTGAGTTAACACGCCGTTAACCATTGTGGCGGCATAGTCCACGCAGTTTCCCCCGCAAGGGCATTTTCGTGATGATTGATTGGATCATTCTGATCGCAGTGAGCCTGACCTCTGCCTGTCTGGCGGTGTTATGGCTGCGCCCAAGGCAAACCCATGGGGACACGACGTTTGGCCTGTCGTCACCGAACTCGATCTTTGACACCGTATTCCTGTTTGACGGCCCCAAACTGATCAGCCATTCGGACATTGCCCTTGCGGGGTATGAAACCGTCGCCGACTGGGATGATCTGCGCCGACTGCTGCAACGGGATTTTCCCACCTTTCCCGAAACCCCCGATATCGTTCGTGCGCGTGGTGACGTGGTGGTCTCGGCCATCGACTGCACGGTCCAGCGCGTGGTGTCATGCGAATGGATCGATGGCGTTGTCCGCGTCAGGCTGCACGACATCGCCGATAAACCCGGCCCGGTTCACACCGAAACCAGCGATCCCATGCGGCTGGCTATGGAAAAAGCACCCTATCCGGTCTGGTTTCAGGATCATCGGATTAAGGTCAGCTGGTGCAACGCAGCTTACATCGCGCTGGTCCGCAGGGTCCGGGGGCCGGACGCCGATCTGACAGAGCCGCTTTTTACCGGGCTCGACAACTCTGTTCAGCACCACAACAGGCTTCGGGTTTCGATTGATGCCGACCCATCGGGTCGAAAACTGTGGTTCGATCTGACGCCGGTGAACCGGAATGATGGCGTGCTTTGCTACGCGGCAGACATAAACCCGATTGTCGAGGCGGAAACTGCACAGAGGAAATTTGTGCAGACAATGGCCAAGACCTTTGCGCAGCTCTCTATCGGGCTGGCCATTTTCGATCGAAACCGGCAACTAGCCCTGTTCAATCCGGCGCTCATCGACCTGACCAAACTGCCGCCCGATTTCCTGAGTTGCCGTCCCAGCCTGCCCAGCTTTTTCGACCGCCTGCGCGATCAGAACATGATGCCCGAGCCAAAGAACTACCGCAGCTGGCGCAGTCAGATGGATGATCTGCTGGAAGCGGCAGAGGGGGGCAACTATCAGGAAACCTGGTCTTTGCCTTCCGGATCGGTGTATTCCGTCAACGGCCGACCACACCCGGATGGCGCAGTGGCCTTTCTGTTCGAGGATATTACGGCGGAAATCACCCTGACCCGCCGGTTCCGGTCCGAGATGGACCTCATGCAGTCGGTATTCGACAAGCTGGCCGACGCCATTGCAGTGTTTTCGGATGATGGGACGCTGGCATTCTCAAACTATGCACACCAGATTCTTTGGGACGAAAGCGCAGAAGAAGGCTTCGCCCCGATGACGGTGCTGGAGGCCACCCGGACCTGGCAGGAACGATGTGCGGCCACGCCGATATGGGGCGAAATACGCGATTTCGTCGAGATGCGGGAAAATCGGGCGGAATGGTCCGCCGAAATCCGCCTGCGCTCGGGCGAGGGTCTGATCTGTACGGTTAGCCCGGTCCAGAACGGGGCCACCATCGTTCGTTTTACCGGGGACACGGTTCCGGTCGAAATTCCCGATCTCAGACAAATCCACGCCTGAACCGGGTTGCGGCTGAGTCGCGGCAAGGCCATTGTGGCGCCATGATGCAAACACCGCATTCAATCACGCTGCGAACACCCGATGAAACGGCGTCGTTCGCCACCCGTCTTGGGGCTCAACTGACCCCGGGCGACTGCCTTTTGCTGGGCGGAACCATCGGTAGTGGCAAGACCCATTTTGCGCGCAATCTGATTCAGTCGCTGATGGCCGTGCCCGAGGACGTCCCCTCACCAACATTCACGCTGGTTCAGGTGTACGACACCCAAAAAGGTGAGGTCTGGCACTCGGATCTGTATCGCCTCAGCGCCGTGGAAGAGCTTGAAGAACTGGGCCTGACCGAGGCGTTCGACTCGGCCATTTGCCTGATTGAATGGCCTGAAAAACTTGGGCCGTTACGGCCGGACTCGGCACTGACACTGACCTTTTCAACCGATCCCGACCATGAGGAGGTCCGCCAGCTATCGATGATCTGGTCGGACCCGAAATGGTCGACGCTGATGGAGAAAATTTCATGACCAACCGGACAGTGCTGGCCAAGGCGCTGATTGCGCGGACCCCATGGGTCAATGCATCCAGCGCCCCGCTGGCCGGGGATGCGTCTTACCGACGATATGAACGTCTGACCGATCCGGACACGCGACGGACTGCGGTGTTGATGGATGCGCCTCCGGATACAGGCGAAGACGTACACGCATTTGTCAGGGTTGCCGAATATCTGCGTTCAGTCGGACTGAACGCGCCTGAGATTTATGCCGAAGACTCAGAGTTCGGATTTCTGCTGCTGGAAGATTTTGGAGATGATCTGTTTGCCCGCGTACTGAAAAAGCAGCCGAAACTGGAACGCCCGCTTTACGAGGCCGCGACAGATGTCCTTGTCCACTTGCATCAGGCGCCCGTTCTGCCGCTCAACACTTATGATCCATCGATGATGGCGGATTTGGCCGCGCTGGCGTTTACAAAATATGCACAGGGCATTCTAGGGCAACACGATACGACCGCACGCGAACAGTTCGAGCGCCGGTTCGCCGATCTGTTGCATCAGGAAACGCACGGAACAAAGGTCGTGATCCTAAGGGACTATCACGCGGAAAATCTGATCTGGCTGCCCGAGCGCGAAGGTCTTTCGCGCGTCGGATTGCTGGATTTCCAAAGCGCCATGCTGGGGCATCCGGCCTATGATCTGGTCTCGCTTTTGCAGGACGTGCGCCGCGATGTTCCCATTGGTATCGAGATGCGCATGCTCAACCACTACATCACCGCAACCGGCGTGAATGATCACGATTTCCGAACCGCCTATGCCGTTCTGGGCGTGCAACGAAACCTACGTATTCTTGGTGTTTTTGCCCGGCTGGCCTTGGAGCGGGGCAAGCATCACTACGTGGACCTGATCCCGGCGACCTGGACGCAACTGATGCGCGGACTGGAAAATCCAGCGCTTGTTTCCGTCGCCGGAATGCTTCGCGAAGCGCTGCCGAAACCCACCGCAGAAAATCTGGCGAGGCTGAAAGCATCATGACCCGGCATCCGCAGTCCATCATGCTGTTTGCCGCCGGGTTCGGAACGCGCATGGGCGCGCTGACCCGGAACCGGCCCAAACCTCTGATCGAAGTGGGTGGGCGCCCTCTGGTCGATCACACGCTTGATCTGGTTCAGGATGCCGGACCCCTGCGTACGGTTGCAAACCTGCACTACCTCGCGGATCAGCTTGAAGCGCATCTGAAACCCAAAGGAGTTCTGCTGTCGCGGGAAGAACCTAAAATACTCGAGACGGGCGGCGGGTTGCGCGCGGCACTGCCCCTGTTGGGGGCCGAGCCGGTTTTCACCCTGAACACAGACGCCATTTGGGCCGGGCCGAACCCCCTGACCCTTTTGCGGGACTCGTGGAACCCCGACATCATGGATGCGCTGCTGATGTGCGTGCCGGTACCCAACGCAATTGGCCATGCCGGGTCCGGTGATTTTACCGCCGATGCCGAGGGCCGGATCACACGCGGCCCCGGCCTGATCTATGGCGGTGCCCAGATCATCAAGACCGATGGGTTGGGCGAGTTTCCGGAAAAGGCCTTTTCGCTCAACCAGCTTTGGGATCGAATGCACGATCAACAGCGGCTGTTCGCGGTCGAATATCCAGGAAAATGGTGCGATGTCGGTCGGCCCGAAGGCATCGCTTTGGCGGAAGGTCTGCTTGCGGATGTTTGAAACGGGCGACACCCCGCGTGTTTTTGCCGTACCTCCCGGCGCGGATTTCCCAAAGGTTCTGGTGGACGGGCTGCAGCACCGCAGCGCACACCGACCGCCAGAAGAGCTTGCACGGGTTCAGCTGGTCGTAAACACCCGGCGCATGGCGCGGCGGGTCAGGGACCTGTTCGATCAGGGGTCGCCTTGTCTCTTGCCGCAAATCTCATTGGTCACGGATCTGGGTGAAGCGGCTGAATTGTCTGACCTGCCCCCCGCGATACCCCCGTTGCGCCGACGGCTGGAGCTGACTCAGCTGATTTCAAAGCTACTGGAGCAGCAACCCGATCTTGCCGCGCGATCCTCGCTGTTCGACCTGTCGGACAGTCTTGCCGCCCTGATCGACGAGATGCAGGGCGAAGGTGTGCTGCCCGAGACCATCCGCCAGCTGGATGTCAGCGACCTGTCCGGTCACTGGGCGCGTGCTCAGGCATTTATCGGGATCGCGGATCGGTTCATCGGAACCGATGACATGACGCTGGACGTTCAGGCGCGACAGCGCCGGGTTGTTCAGAACCTGATAAGCCGATGGCAGGCCGCACCGCCGCAACATCCGGTCGTTTTGGCCGGATCAACCGGATCGCGCGGCACAACAATGATGTTGATGCAGGCCATCGCACGCCTGCCGCAAGGGGCTCTGATCCTTCCGGGATATGATTTCGATCAGCCGGATCACGTCTGGTCCGGCCTTGATGACGCGCTATTGTCGGAAGACCATCCTCAATACCGGTTCCGCAAGCTGATGCGGGAACTGGGTTTGAATCCGGGACAGATTCAGCGCTGGTCGGATGAACAGGCCCCCTCGCCCGACCGTAATAGATTGATTTCTCTGGCATTGCGCCCAGCGCCCGTCACCGACGCATGGATGAGCGAAGGTCCACAGCTTACCAACCTGCAAGACGCCACGGACGATGTAACGCTGGTCGAGGCGCAATCGCCGCGTGCCGAAGCGCTGGCCATTGCGCTGCGTCTGAGGCAAGCCGCCGAAACTGGGCAAACCGCCGCCCTGATCACACCCGACCGCATGCTGACCCGTCAGGTCAGCGCCGCGCTGGATCGCTGGAACATCCTGCCTGATGACAGCGCCGGGCTTCCCCTGCAACTGTCACCGCCGGGCCGTTTCCTGAGGCATGTCGCGGGGCTGTTCACCCGGCGGCTGGATGGTGAGGCGCTGCTGACACTTTTGAAGCACCCGCTTTGCCATGACGGCGGCGAACGGGGTGCACATCTGCTGCACACCCGTGATCTTGAGCTTGACCTGCGCCGCAACGGACCGCCCTTTCCGGACCGGAATAGCCTGACCTTATTCGCCACCCGCAAGGATGCGGACCAAAACTGGGTCAACTGGGTCGCAGAACGGTTCTGCGATCAGCAAGTGGACGGGGTTTTGCCACTGAAGGACTGGGTTACCAAACTGCGCCTGAGCGCCGAGGCCATCTCGGCGGGCTATACGGGTGAGGGTGGTACGATTTGGGACAAGAACGCCGGTCAAAAGGCGCTGGCGGTAATTTCACAGCTTGAGGATGAGGCTGATCACGGCGGTCCGATGACAGCCCGCGATTTTGCCGATCTGCTGGGCGCCTTGCTGGCGGGCGAAGAAGTGAGAGACCGGGACGCGCCGCATCCGCACATCATGATCTGGGGAACGTTGGAGGCGCGTGTTCAGGGGGCCGACCTGCTGATTCTGGGTGGCCTGAACGAAGGAAGCTGGCCCGAAGCACCATCGCCCGATCCGTGGTTGAACCGGCAGATGCGCGACAAGGCCGGATTACTGTTGCCGGAAAGGCGGATCGGCCTGTCGGCCCATGATTTTCAGCAGGCCGTCGGTGCCCCCGAGGTTTGGCTGACCCGGGCAACCCGATCCGACGATGCGGAAACCGTGCCGTCACGCTGGCTGAACCGGCTTTCGAACCTTTTGCAGGGTCTGGCAGAGCAGGGCGGGCGGCACAGCCTGCGCGCAATGCGCGACCGGGGTCAGAAATGGCTGCACTGGGCTGAAGCCCTTGAAAAGGCGCCGAATATCGACCCGGCGGAACGCCCGTCGCCGCAACCTCCGGTCAGCGCGCGACCGGATCGGTTGTCTGTGACCGAGATCAAGCGGCTGATCCGCGACCCATATGCTGTTTACGCAAAACATGTCCTGCGCCTGAAACCTCTGGACCCGTTGGTTCAGGCACCGGATGCCCTATTGCGCGGGATCGTGATTCACGAAGTTCTGGAACATTTCATCAAGGACAGTGTCGTGGATACGGCGCTGTTAACCCGTGAAAATTTCCTGAAACGCGCCGAGGCAATCTTGATGGAACATGTCGCCTGGCCGACGGCCCGCAAGCTGTGGCTGGCGCGGCTGAACAGGATTGCCGACGCGTTTCTGACTGCCGAGGCTGCGCGCCGGGCAGATGGTGGCCCGGTCGCGTTTGAGGTTGATATGAAGCTGCGCCTTGACCCGCTGAACTTTTCCATTGTGGGCCGTGCTGATCGCATCGACCTCAACAACCGCGGCGCTTTGCGGATCATTGACTACAAGACCGGCGCACCACCGACAGAATCGCAGCAGGCAAAGTTCGACAAGCAATTGCTGATCGAGGCCGCAATGGCCGAAGAGGGTGGCATAGACGGGTTTGACCCAACACCCGTTGGGCAGGCCATATTCATTGGCATGGGCGGCACCTACAAAGAGGTGCCCGCACCGCTGCAGAAAGAACCGTCTGACAAGGTTCTGGCAGAACTAAAAAAGCTGATATCAGCCTATTTAGAGCCTGATCAGGGCTTCTCATCGCGCCGGATGCTGCACAAGGACAGCGATATTGGAGATTATGATCACCTCGCCCGGTTCGGAGAATGGGACCGAACAGCCGAACCCAAACCCGAGAGGCTGACGTGACCCCACGCGATGAAGCAACCGAGCGTCAGGTCCAGGCCGCGCGCCCCAACGCGTCCACATGGCTGGCGGCAAATGCCGGGTCCGGCAAGACCCGCGTTCTGACCGACCGCGTTGCGCGATTGCTGCTGAGCGGCGTCCAGCCGCAGCATATTCTGTGCCTGACCTATACCAAGGCCGCCGCCAGCGAGATGCAGAACCGGCTGTTCAAGCGGTTGGGCGAATGGGCGATGCTGGATGATGCAAATCTGCTGAAACAGCTGACGGAACTGGGTGCCGAAGGTCACATCGACCTTTCGAGCCTGTCGCATGCGCGAACTCTTTTTGCCCGCGCGATCGAGACACCGGGCGGTTTGAAGATTCAGACCATTCACTCGTTCTGCGCCTCTTTGCTGCGCCGCTTCCCGCTTGAGGCAGGTGTCAGCCCGCAGTTTTCGGAGATGGAAGACCGCGCCGCCGCCTTGCTGCGCGAGGAGATCATCGAGGATTTTGCAGGTGGCCCGCAGGCGCACCTGATCGACGGCATTGCCCGATTTGTCACCGATACCGGTTTTGACACCCTTGCGGGTGCAATCACTCATAAACGAAACGGATTTGGCCGGTCGCTGGACAGGGATGCGCTGTTGGAGCTGTTTGGCCTGCCCGGCGAATTTGACGACAGCGCCTTGCTGAGTGGGGTCTTTGTTGGTGGTGAGATCGAGCTGATCCGATCAATACTGACACCTCTCGCTGAAAGCGGCGGCAATAATGCAAAGGCTGCGGACAAGCTGGCCAGCATTGCCGCGCCAGACCTGACAAGCCTGCCGCTGTTGGAGAACGTTCTGCTGACAGGTGCCTCGGCAAAAGAACCCTTTACCGCCAAAATCGGTTCCTTTCCGACCAAGGCGTTGCGGGAAGGGGCCTTGGCGGGCCAGATGCCACAGCTTGAGGCGCTGATGCTTCGGGTCGAAGCGGCCCGCGAGCGGCGTCTTGCGTATGTTGCAGCACAGAAATCACTGGCGTTGCACCTCTTTGCCGCCGCGTTCCTGCCGGAATATGAGCGGCGCAAGCAGCTGCGCGGATGGCTGGATTTCGACGATCTGATCCTCAAGGCGCGGCAGTTGTTGAATGACCCTGCAGTTGCCGAATGGGTGCTGTACCGGCTGGATGGCGGGATCGATCATATCCTTGTGGATGAGGCGCAGGATACCAGCCCCGACCAGTGGGATGTGGTCGAAAAACTGGCACAGGAATTCACCAGCGGCGAGGGCGCAAGATCCGGAGTTGAGCGCACGATTTTCGTCGTCGGGGACAAGAAACAGTCGATCTATTCCTTTCAGGGCGCCGACCCCGAAGCATTCGACCGGATGCAGGCCGAGTTTGGGCGAAAACTGCAGGAATCAGGCTCTAACCTGACGGATTTGACGCTTGAATTTTCATTCCGTTCGTCCAGCGCAATCCTGAATCTGGTTGATCTGGTGTTCGATGGCCGCACTGATGCGGGGTTTCACAAGGAGTCGCTTCATCGCGCCTTCAAGTCAGACCTGCCGGGCCGTGTCGATCTGTGGCCGGTCGTGGAAAAGGTCGAAGAAGCACAGGATGGCGACTGGACCGATCCCGTTGACCGGCCCGGCGCGCGCCACCACACCGTCATTCTGGCAGAGCAGGTGGCGCAATCGATCAAGTCGATGATCGACAACGGTGACACGATCCCCGAGGATGGTGAAACGCGGGGCAGCTTTGTGCGCCGCAAGGTCAGGCCGGGGGACTTTCTGATCCTCGTCCAGCGCCGGTCGGACTTGTTTGCCGAGATCATCCGCGCCTGCAAGACGGCCGGCCTGCCCATTGCGGGGGCGGATCGGTTGAAGGTGGGCGCGGAACTGGCGGTCAAGGA
The DNA here is from genome assembly GCF_056537885.1 of Ruegeria sp. BJ6. Lineage (NCBI taxonomy): Bacteria > Pseudomonadati > Pseudomonadota > Alphaproteobacteria > Rhodobacterales > Roseobacteraceae > Ruegeria > Ruegeria sp. BJ6. The sequence goes on from NZ_JBQFSG010000010.1 coordinate 163,974, forward strand.
TCTGGCGGCGCTGCTGAGTTTTCTGGCCACGCCCGAAGACAGTCTTTCGCTTGCCACCGTGCTCCGCTCGCCCTTGTTCGGATGGACGGAACAGCAGCTTTTCGATCTGGCGCACCGGCGGCAGGAAAAATTCCTGTGGGCCGCGCTGCGCAAGCGTGAAGGCGAGTTTCCCGAAACCCTTGCCGTTTTGAACGATCTTCGGGGGCAGACGGATTTCCTGCGCCCCTATGACCTGATTGAACGGATTCTGACCCGCCATGATGGTCGGCGAAAACTGCTGGGCCGGTTGGGGGCCGAGGCTGAGGACGGGATCAACGCCCTGCTGTCGCAGGCATTGGCCTATGAGCGTACCGACATTCCAAGCCTTACCGGGTTTCTGGTCTGGATGCAGACCGACGATCTTGAGATCAAAAGACAGATGAGTGGCGTTGGTGACATGATCCGCGTCATGACCGTGCATGGCTCCAAGGGGTTGGAGGCGCCCATCGTGATCCTGCCGGATACCGGCAAACGACAACCGCCGCGCGATGCGGAGATCATGATGGCCGACGGAACGCCGGTGTGGAAAGTTCCGGCGGATGCTTCCCCGGCAATCATTGCCAAAGCCCGCGAAGCTGCGCGAACCCGGGAAGAAAATGAGCGTCTGCGTCTGTTATATGTGGCTCTGACACGGGCGGAAAAGTGGCTGATCGTCTGTGCGGCGGGGGATGTCGGCAAGGACGGCAACAGTTGGTATCAGATGGTCGAAGGCGCAATGTCGCAGGCCGGGGCCGCACTTGTTACGGGCACGGACACCCGCAGGCTGGAGCATGGCGACTGGGATGGTTTACCCGCCGTGGACAGCGAAGTCGTCGTCGAACATCCGGAACCGCTACCGGACATGTTCCATAAACCGGCGGATGCTCCGCCGGAAACACCCGAGGTTCTGAGTCCGTCAAATCTGGGCGGCGCCAAAGCTCTGGCCGGCGATGCGGGTTTGGATGAAGAGGCGGCAAAGGTGCGGGGTACACGGATGCACCTGCTTCTTGAGCACCTGCCTCAAAGTGCCGAATCTGATTGGGCCGAGGTTTGCGGCAAGCTTCTGCCTGATATGCAGCAGGGTGAACGGGATGCCCTGCTGAACGAGGCCACGGGCGTTCTTACGGCGCCTCATCTACAGGTCGTATTCCATCCGGATGCACTGGCCGAAGTTTCCGTTACCGCCAATCTGGGCGAGCACCGGATTCACGGGGTGATCGACAGGCTGATCGTGACGGATGCCGAGGTTCAGATTATTGATTTCAAATCAAATATGACCGTTCCGGCGGATGTGCACGACTGCCCCGAAGGACTGCTGCGCCAGATGGGGGCCTACGCCGAAGCCTTGCGCCAGATCTATCCGGATCGAGGTATCCGCACGGCCATCCTGTGGACTCGAACCGCCAGCCTGATGTGGTTACCGCACGATCTTGTGACTGATGCACTTGAGCGAGCCCACATATCTTGACCTCCCATAGCGCGGCACATACTTTCAGTTCCCAAGCGTATCTCATTCAGGAGACAGAATATGTCCACCGTAGCCGTCACTGACGAAACCTTTGACGCAGAAGTCAAGAACTCGGACGTTCCCGTTGTCGTGGACTTCTGGGCCGAATGGTGCGGACCGTGCAAGCAGATTGGCCCGGCTCTGGAAGAACTGGCTGCCGAGTATGGCGGCAAGGTGAAGATCGCCAAGGTTGATGTTGACAGCAACCCGAACGCCGCCGCTGCCATGGGCGTGCGTGGCATTCCTGCGCTGTTCATCTTCAAGGATGGTCAGGTCATTTCGAACCGGGCAGGCGCAGCACCCAAGGCGGCGCTGCAAAGCTGGATCGACGAGTCGATCTGAGCGATCCCAACGAAGAATTCAAAAGGCGCCTTGAAACGGGCGCCTTTTTTTGTTCGCAAGAATGCCCCTGGAACAGGGCCGTGGCTCAATCCATTGCCCAGCTTACCGAAATCCCGCTGCCCTCTTTGTGTGTGAAAGTGACAATGTTTCCTTCAACGGTAACTGTCTGGCAGTCATGTGGCAGCGTTTCTCCGTCTATTACAATATCGCGGCAATAGTACCTTCCCTTCCATTCCCATTTGCCGGTGATGTCACCTTGATCAGGACCTTTGCCTTCGACCGTCCCGTTCCTGAGAATCCTTACCCAACTGTTATCCAGAACAAGCTTTTTATCGGAAACCAGTTCGATAAACTCTTGTTTTCCCTTAATTTCCTCAGCCATAGCCAATGTTGAAACTGAGCTGAGAAATAAGAAGGCAGGTATAAGTCCTAGAAATTTCATAACTCGAATCCTTTCCTTTATTGAACTGAACAATAAACGTTTAGAAAATTTGGCTAAACGACTTCTCTGGCGCTACTAAATCCCTTGACCGGCTAACGGGTCAGGTGGCCGGATGTACCCGGCCATTCTGGTCCTTTCTATTTGCGCAAAGTCGTGCAGGTCTGGCCATGGAATTATGAAAAGGAGGCCACATGCCCAAAACACGCGTACTTGTGGAATTCGGAATGGGCACGTCGCTCAGGCGGGAAGATTATACCGAGGCCGCGCTGCGGGCGGTCAGGGATGCGCTGTGGCGCAACTCGGTCAACATGGCCGAGCTGTTCGGCTTTCCCAAGGAAGCGATGATCATAGATGCCGAGATCGGAGTGCAGCAGCCCGACAAGGTGGATGCCGAGGCGCTGAAAGCCGTGTTTCCATATGGTCAGCCGTCGATCACCGTCACGCAGGGCGGGTTGGACATCGATAAACCACAAGGCCAGGACCGGACCGTCATTGCCAACGCGGCCATTGCCGTTTCGTTTGACATGGAGCGCACCGCATGACCGACAAACGCATCATTTTGGAAATGGGCACCGGCAATGACCTGTATGGTCAGGATTATACTAAAGCCGCCCGCCGGGCGGTTCAGGACGCGCTGCACCATTCGTCGATCACCCTGTTTTCAAACCTAGGTATTGATCACAGTGAAATGCGGGTCGAAGTGACCATTGCCGTGCAGCAGCCTGACAAGGTGGATTGCGTGCTGGTTGCTGCCGATCTGCCGCGCGGGCAGGCGAAGGTACGGGCCGTCAAGGGCGGACTGGATGTCGAGGATGCCGACACGGGCACACGTCACGTTGTGGCAACGGCGGCGATCGAGGCATTTTTGCCGGATCTTTCCGGTCAATACAGGCAGAGCTGACAAAAAAGGCCGCTCATTCACATGAGCGGCCTGTCTTAATTTGGTGATCCGTTGTCAGGATCAGATTTTTTCGATGTCGCTACGGCTCAGGCCGATATCGGAAAGCTGGGCGTTGCTCAGCTTCGACAGAATTTTACGGGTCACCCGGGCTTCGTTCCATTCGATGATGGCGTTTTTGGCCGAGATGAAAGCGTCCACTACATGGAGAACGGTAGCTGCTCCGAGCGGCGCATGGATGTTTGCGGTAGTTGCCATTTTGCGCGTTCCTTTTAACTCAAACAGCCGACCCCTCGTCGGTTGTAAGGCTCATGTAAGTGCATTCACTGAGTCCCACAATTGCCGGTTCGACAGCCCCGGAATGCAATTTATGCATATCTTTGAGGTGGTTTGAGAACCGGTTGCGTCACACGCGCAGTCGGCCCATATAGTTCTGCGAACCCAACGGAGGCTTTCATGGCAGATAACGATTTTCCCGGTTGGCACGGCACGACCATCATCGGCGTCAAGAAGGGCGGCAAGGTTGTCATTGCCGGGGACGGTCAGGTCAGCCTAGGGCAGACCGTGATCAAGGGGGCCGCACGCAAGGTGCGCCGCCTGTCGCCGGGCGGGTTCGAGGTTGTGGCGGGCTTTGCCGGTTCGACCGCGGATGCCTTCACCCTGCTCGATCGGCTTGAGGCCAAGTTGGAGGCGACACCGGGTCAGCTGACGCGGGCCTCGGTAGAACTGGCCAAGGACTGGCGCACCGACAAGTACCTGCAAAAGCTTGAAGCGATGCTGATCGTGACCGACGGCACCGAGCTGTTGGTGATCACCGGGGCAGGGGATGTGCTGGAGCCCGAGCATGATGTGGCCGCCATCGGATCGGGTGGTAACTTCGCGCTGGCCGCCGCGCGGGCCATGATGGACAGCGACAAAACCGCAGAAGAGGTTGCGCGCGAGGCAATGGCGATTGCCGCCGATATCTGCGTGTATACCAACGGCAACCTGACGGTTGAAACCATCTAGTGACGGGTCAGGCCAACAGCGCGGCGATCTCTTTGCCGCGCCATCTGCGATACATCCCGATGATGCCGATGATGGCCGAGGCGATCACGATGTAATACGGCACGCGGATGTCGATGCTCATCAATCCGCCGCCAATCAGCGACATGATGCCGCCTGCCAGGCAGAACACGGCGGTCGTGACGCCCATGACCCAGCCCTGATCCCCCTCGCTGACGCTGGAGGAAAACAGGCCCAGCATTGTCGGATAGGCAACCCCGAACAGGAAATAGAATAAGAACACCGGGATATAGCTGAGCACGCCGCTGGGGCTGAAGGCAAAGGCAAAGCCGCAGATGACCATGGTCACAAGTGAAGTGTGAATGATGGCGTGCTTGCTGAACCGTTCCTGCGCAGGTTTCACCAGAAACGTACTTGAAAAGGCCAGCGCAAAACCGATGGTCACCATCGCCATGCTGCCGCCCACGACGCCGTAACCAAAAGCGCTGGTCAGGAAGTTATCAACGAAGACGTAAAACGTGACGTTGGCGATCATGAAAAAGGTATAGACCGGCAGGATTTTCAGCACCATCGGATGTCCGCGTACTGCGATCAGGCTGTCGGTGATGTCACGCGGGCGAAATACGAACGGCACCCTTTCGGTCCGGGTATTCTTGAAAAAGAACAGCACCAGCAAAATCGCGATGAAGACAAGAATGAAGGCGCCGTAGAAAGGTGTTTTGAGTGTTGCGGCGCTGCCCAGCAGGGTTTTGTCCGACAGAACCGCGCCGATGATCGGGCCGCCGACAAGGCCAAAGCTGACACCTGTCACGATATAACCCATGTTGCGGTCTCGATCCGCCGCATCTGTGCTGCCATCGATCATGGCGGCCTGCGCTATGGGCTGGTTTCCCGCGGTAAATCCGGTGATGCACCGTCCAAGTATCAGCAGGGCCAGACTGTTGAGATATAGCGACACGATCGTGATGGCATACCCGGCCAACGCGCCACCCAGACAGATCAGCAGGGCGTTCTTGCGTCCAATCGAATCCGAAACCTTGGAAACGTAAACAACGCCCAGAAACCACGACAGGAAAAACGATCCGATGACGAGGCCATAATAGAAATGGCGGCTGCCCATCGGCGTCGATTTGGGGAGAAACCCGGAATCCGTCTCCATGATCAGCGAGTTGATGATCGGAAAGACCAATCCCTGTCCGATCAGGTCGACAAAAACAACAAAAAGCAATGTGATCCGGGTAATGGTTGTCATGCAAAATTCCCCCAATGGCGGGAGTTTAGCAGAATTTCCGTTTTTTCCCACCGGATCGGAATGGCTGGGTTCGGAATGCAAGTGGGGCCGGCGGATCCGGCCCCTTGTACATCGACTTTTACGACCTGACTTAGTTCAGCGTCGCAACGCCCAATGGCACGCCGGCGACTTCGCACCAGATGTAAACCTCGTTGTATTTCGACGTGTCCAGCGTCGGCGGCACCGCGTAAGACTGGCTGCCGGTCAGATTCAGCAGAGCGCCCAGTTTGGTGTCGGGATCGTATGTTCCGTCCTTGCCCAGCGCCACGCGCGGATCCGGGCCGCCATCCAGTGAGAAGTTATCGCCGAGTTCGACGATATAGCGGTCACCGTTTTTGACCAGCTTGACGGAGCCGCTGGTTACATGGTTCGAACGGCCTTCGAAGCTGCCTTTTTTGTAGCCACCGGCCAATGCGGTGGTGGCGCTGGCAAGGGTCAGGGCCGCGCCCGAAGCAGCAGCGGTAAGAAAAAGGGAACGGCGAGTCAGCATTTCGGTGGTCTCCATTGAATAGATACAGGCGACATGCCTGATGCCGTTCTTTATGTCGGAGGATGAGGTGAGTAAGCCACTCACAACACAACGAGAAAGCGTGCGCGTTTCGTGTGCACGCGTGATCTTTTCGTGATCGGCTTGTGTTTTTGCGCCCCATGATTAGGTTCCGGGGCGGAACAACTGGATAGAAAACACATGACCGACCTGACCCCGCGCGAGATCGTCTCGGAACTGGACCGTTTCATCATTGGCCAGAAGGATGCCAAACGCGCGGTTGCCGTGGCCCTGCGCAATCGCTGGCGGCGCAAGCAGCTGCCCGATGACATCCGCGAAGAGGTCTATCCCAAGAATATCCTGATGATCGGCCCCACCGGCGTCGGCAAGACCGAGATCAGCCGCCGTCTGGCCAAACTGGCGCGCGCGCCCTTCATCAAGGTCGAGGCGACCAAGTTCACCGAGGTTGGTTATGTCGGGCGCGACGTGGAACAGATTGTGCGCGACCTGGCAGATGCGGCGATCTTACAAACGCGTGAGTACATGCGTGAGGATGTGAAGGCGCGGGCGCACCAGGCCGCCGAGGATCGGGTCATTGCCGCCATCGCTGGTGAGGACGCCCGCGAAGGCACGCGCGAAATGTTCCGCAAAAAGCTGAAAGCGGGTGAGCTGGATGACACCGTGATCGAGCTGGAACTGTCGGACACATCGAATCCGATGCCGATGTTCGACATCCCCGGCCAACCCGGCAGCCAGATGGGGATGATGAATCTGGGTGACATATTCGGCAAGGCCTTCGGAGGCCGGACGGTCAAGCGCAAGATGACCGTCGCGGACAGTTATGAAGCGCTGATCGGCGAAGAGGCCGACAAGCTGCTGGATGACGAAACCGTCGCCCGAACCGCGCTGGAAGCGGTCGAACAGAACGGCATCGTGTTTCTGGACGAGATCGACAAGGTCTGCGCCCGGACCGAGGCGCGTGGCGGCGATGTCAGCCGTGAAGGCGTGCAGCGCGATCTGCTGCCGCTGATCGAAGGCACCACGGTGTCCACGAAACACGGCCCGGTCAAGACCGACCATATCCTGTTCATCGCCAGTGGCGCGTTCCACATCGCCAAGCCATCCGACCTGTTGCCCGAACTACAGGGCCGTCTGCCCATCCGGGTCGAGCTGCGGGCGCTGACCGAAGGGGATTTCGTGCGTATCCTGACCGAAACCGACAACGCGCTGACGCTGCAATACACCGCGCTGATGGGCACCGAAGAGGTCACGGTGGATTTCAGCGAGGATGGCATCGCAGCCCTTGCGCGGATCGCGGCCGAAGTAAACCAGAGCGTCGAAAACATCGGCGCGCGGCGGCTTTATACGGTTATGGAGCGCGTGTTCGAGGAACTGTCCTTTGTGGCGCCCGACAAGGCGGGCACACAGATCACGGTGGACGCGAAATTCGTGCAGGACAACCTTGGCGAACTGACGAAATCGACCGACCTGAGCCGCTACGTCCTGTAGCGGCTGGCAGGCATTCGCGGATTAACCACCATATGCCCGAACCCACTGGACGCGTCCCCGTTTTTATATAACGTGACGCTGACTGAATTGGAGTTGGGCTCAGGTGCGGATTCTTCTTGGTTTTCTGGTCGTGTTCGCGATGGCCGCGTGTACGGATCGCAGTGTTTCGGTCACTGTGCCCAAAGCGCTGGAGGTTGGCACACCGGAAACGGTGTTTGCCGCAACGACCCGCGCAAAGGAATCGGATGGAACATACGGGTTTGAGCGTGCCGATCGGCTTCGGTTTATGAAAATGACCGTATCCGTTCCACCGACACACACGCCGGGCAACCTGAATTTTTCATACGGCAATCCTAATCCGAACAAGCAGTTCGTGCTGGCCGGTGTGACCGAATACAATTCGGTGCAGGAATTCGGCCGACAACTGCGGAACAGAAAGGGCAGGCCAGCCCGCGAGGTGACGATCTTTGTGCACGGGTATAACGCCACTCAGACCGAGACGGCGTTTCGCGCGGCGCAGCTGTCACATGATATCGGTATCCCCGGATCGATCCTGATCTATTCCTGGCCCAGCCGGGCCAAGGCAGGTGGCTATGCCTATGACATCGACAGTATGCTGTTTGCGCGCGACGGGCTGGAACAGACGATCCGCGACCTCAAGGCCCTCGGGGTGGAGCGTGTGGTCATTGTCGCCCATTCTATGGGATCGGCCCTGACGATGGAGATGATGCGCCAGGCCGAGCTGCGCCAGCCGGGTTGGTCGGCAAAAAACATCGAAGGTGTAATCCTGATCTCACCCGATCTGGATGTGGATGTGTTCCGATCACAGATGGACAGCATCAAGAACCCGCCTCAGCCCTTCGTCGTGATGGTGTCCGAGAAGGACAAGATACTGAACATTTCAGCACGCATTCGCGGCACATCCAGAAGTGATCGGTTGGGCAGCATCGACTCGGTCGAAAAGGTGGCCGAGTATCCGATCGACGTGGTGAACACGACAGCCTTCAGCAGCGATGCGGGGTCGTCGCATTTTGTGGCCGCGACCTCGCCTGCGATGTTGTCCATCCTCAATTCCGCAAGCAGGGTCAGCAACACATTCGGCCCCGAGGCGGGGTTTGATCTGCTGGTTCCGCCGCATGTCCGGCACGACTCGGGCGCTACGGAAATCGTACTGACCGAAAGCGGGTCTGCGACTGTCGCAACCGAATGATGATGGCCGGGTTGCGCCGGTACCTTGCCGGGAACGCAACCTGGTTGAGTGCGGGAATTCTGCTGACATTTCTGTCCAGCTTCGGTCAGACCTTCCTTATCTCGGTCTTTGCCGGAGAAATCCGGGCCGAGTACGGGCTGAGCCACGGGGGATGGGGCGGCATCTATTCGCTGGGAACCACCGCGTCGGCGGTTGTCATGATCTGGGCAGGCGGTCTGACCGACATATTCCGGGTCCGGGTTCTGGGGCCGGCAGTTCTGGGCGGGCTGGGGCTGGCAGCGCTGGCAATGGCATTCAACACCTGGCTGTTGTTGCTGCCAGTGGTGATTTTCCTGCTGCGGTTTTTCGGACAAGGCATGAGTAACCATCTGGCGCTGGTGGCCATGGCGCGCTGGTTTACGGCGACGCGGGGCAGGGCGCTGGCCATCGCCACGCTTGGCTTTGCCGCCGGTGAGGCACTGTTGCCGCTGTTGTTCGTTTCAGCGATGGCCGTGATCGACTGGCGACTGCTGTGGGTCGGGTCCGCCTGTGTCGCCTTACTGGGAATCCCCGTGCTGATGCGGTTGCTGCGCAGAGAGCGTACACCGCAAAGCCTGTCCACCTCATACTCGGCAACCGGCATGGAAGGCCGTCACTGGACACGGCGCGAGGCGCTGTTGCATCCCCTGTTCTGGTTCATGACACCGGCCTTGCTGGGCCCGTCCGCCTTCATCACCGCGTTTTTCTTTCATCAGGTTCATCTGGCCGAGATAAAAGGCTGGCAGCATGTGGAGCTGGTCGCGCTGTTTCCCGCCTTTACTGCAGTTGCGATGATTTCCATGTTCGCTTCGGGCTGGGCGCTGGACAAATGGGGCACCGCGCGGATGATGCCGTTTTCCCTGCTGCCAATGGCGATCGGCTTCGGGATTCTGTCCACCATCCAGTCGGTCGGAGGTGCACTGGTGGCCATGTCTTTTCTTGCTGTGACCATGGGTGCAAACGGTACGTTGCCCAGCGCCTTCTGGGCCGAGTTCTACGGCACCCGGCACATCGGTGCGATCAAGGCAACAGCAGCAGCGGTCATGGTTCTGGGGTCGGCCATTGGGCCGGGCTTGACGGGCGTTCTGATCGATCAGGGGGTCGGGTTGGAAACGCAGTTCGGATGGATCGCCGTCTTTTTCCTGCTGGCCTGTCTGTCGGTGGGGGTCGGTATCGCCCGCGCTGTGCGCAGCCTTTAGCGGGTGCGGCGGAGATAGACGTAGTAGGCCCCATCACCGCCATGGCTGATATGCGCGGGCGTGACCTGCATCACCGCCTGCGTCAGCGGCGGCAGGGACAGCCATTGCGGCACCTGATTGCGCAGAACGCCGCGGGGTGTGGGAATCGGGCCGGGTTCATCCCGGTCCTTGCCCTTGCCGGTGATCACCAGCACCAGCCGCTTGCCCGAAGCCTGTGCCGACAGGATGAACCGGACCAGGGCCGGATGCGCAGTGTCCATCCGCATCCCGTGCAGGTCGATCCGGCCTTCGGGTTTCAGTTTACCCCGTTTCATCCGGCCAAAAGCCTTTTTATCCATCTGAACCGGCGCAGCGCGCAGGCTTTCGGTCAGGGTAGGTTTGAACCGGTCCGCAGCCGCTTTGGGTTTGGCGGATTGTCCGACTTCGAATTCATCGACACGGGATTTCGGCGTTTTCTTCGGCTTGGGTTTGGGCAGGCTCACCGGGTGAACCGATTGCGGGATTTCGGGGTGCAGACGCTCGGCCTGGCGCGAAACCTTGCGCCACAGCTCGATCTCTTCTGACGTCAGCTTGCGGCGCGACATCAGAATTCATCCGGCAAAAGGGCATAGGCACGCTGGATAGGCAATAAAACCACCATACGGCCCGGGTCTTTCAATCTGCCCGCCGCCTGACCTGCCGCATCTCCGGTACCGAAAAAGATATCGGCGCGCTGGGCGCCCTTGATGGCCGACCCGGTATCCTGCGCGACCATCAGGCGGCGCATGGGGGTTTTGCCATCCTTTTCGACCCAGACCGGCGCACCCAGCGGGGTAAAAGCCGGATCGGCGGCAATCGTGCGCAGGGTTGTGACCGACCGGTTCATCGCACCCAGCGGCCCAAGTTCGGGCGCTACGCGCGTGACCTCGCGAAAGAACACATAGGACGGGTTATGGAACAAAAGCTCGGCCCCGGCCTCGGGGTTTTTGCGGACCCAGCTTCGGATCATCTGGGCGCTGACCTGATGCGCCCCCAACAAGCCACGCCGGACCAGCTCGGCCCCGATGGAACGGTAGGGATGGCCGTTTGCGCCGCCATACCCGACCCGCAGCATCTTGCCATCTGGCAAACGGATACGGCCCGAACCCTGTATCTGCAGAAAGAACAGCTCGACCGGGTCGTCCACCCAGGCGATTTCGAGACCGCGATTTTCCATCACACCGCTGCTCAGCAACTCGCGCCGGTCGAGCCACTGTGATGCATCGCGCGCCTCTGGCGGGATGCGATACAGCGGGTATCTGTATCGGTCAGAGCGAGTTTTGGACCCGTCCAGCTCCGGTTCGAAATAGCCGGTGAACAGGGCATCATTGCCATCCTCGACCAGCACAGGGCGAAAGAACAGCTCGAAAAACGACTTGGCGGCGTCACCGGAATAGGTTCGCGCCACACCGCACAGGGCGCGCCAGTCCGGATCGTTCAGATCCCCGCAGGTGTTCAGAAAAGTGGAAAGGGCCGCCCCGTGGTCATCAGCGGCCCAGCCATCCAGTTCGTCAAACGACAGGATCGTTCGCGTCACATCCGCTCCGGCCGCGCCTGCCGCAGTCATCGCACCCGCCAGAGCAAGCGACCGGAGGGCACCAATCATGCGTCCGTTGCAACAAGCAGCCAGTTCGGATCGTCGGTGCCCATAACACGGGCAAAGGTCCAGCTGTCCTTTTGGCGTTTCACGGTGTTCGGGTTGCCTTCGATGATATCGCCGCCGCGGTCACGCACGACCGAGGTCAGTTCGCCTACAAACCGCATGGTGATTTCGGCGCGGTTGGTATCCTTGTCGAACTGTGCATCAGCCAGCACCGTTTCGCGAACGCCGATGAACTCGGCCTCGATGGTCAGGCCCTGATCTTCGCGGGCGGCAACAACCGAGACGAAGGTGTCAAACACATCTTCCGCCAGAAACGGATGAATCTCGTCCAGATTGCCGCGTTCGAACCCCATCACGATCATTTCATAGGCGCCGCGCGAACCTTGAACGAATTCGCTGACCGAAAAGGTCGGCTCCACCCGCTTCATTGCGGCCAGCGTCTGCGCCTGTTCGCTGTCTTCGGGCACATGATCTGTGATGTCGTGATCAGGGCCACCTTCGATCACCTCGAAATCCCGGCGCGACTTGTTGTTGTCGGGTTGCTGCGACAGGGGCGGCTTTTCAAACCCTTCGCGCGTACCCAACACGTTCTTCAGACGCAGGATCAGGAAAACTGCAATGCCGGCCAGCACGAGAAGCTGGATCAGGGGTGAATTCATTTCGTCCTCTTTTCAGAACCGAGACTTTGTATACATGGCCTCGTGGTACTATGTAGGTGACAGTCGGGGGCAAGTCCACAGCCCGCCGTGCATGAAAGGATAACCCGGATGTACCTTTTTCTGGCTTTTTTGCTGGTTCCGATCATCGAAATCGCCCTGTTCATACAGGTTGGCGGTCTGATCGGGCTGTGGCCGACCCTTGCCATCGTCGTTCTGACGGCCGTGATGGGCACGGTTCTGGTCCGGACACAAGGTCGCATGGCGCTTGGACAACTGCAGCGTTCGTTTGCCGAACTGGACGACCCGACCGAGCCGTTGGCCCATGGAGCGATGATCCTGCTGTCGGGTGTTCTGCTGCTGACGCCGGGGTTTTTCACCGACGCTATCGGGTTTGCCTTGCTGATCCCTGCCGTTCGGGTGGGCGTGTTCCGGTACGTTCAGTCGAAAGTTACCGTTTCCCATTTCCAGATGGGAACCCAGGCCAATTTCAGACCCGGGCAGGATCCGTTTGGTCAGGGTGACACGATCGACGGCGAATTCACCGAGGTAAAGCCCAAAAGAGAATCGTCCGGACCCTCGAAATGGGTCGAAGGCCCGCACCGGCATTGAGGTGCCGCGCGCAAGTTGCTAAGCAGTGGCGAATTTCATTTTTGGAGTAGTTCCATGACCGAAGAAAGCGCCGCAGGAAACGCCGCGGCCGAACAGGCACCACAGGTTCAGATGCGTGTTCTGGGGCAGTTCATCCGCGACATGTCCTTTGAAAACGTAATGGCGCAGAAAGGTGTATCGGGCGATATACAGCCCGAGGTCGCCGTTCAGGTAAATCTGGATGCCAAGAAACGGCCAACCGAGCATCAGTACGAAGTTTCGATCAAGCTGAGCGTCAAATCCAAGGCCAAAGGCATGGAAGACGTTCTGTTCCTGTTCGAGGTCGACTATTGCGGGCTGTTCCACGTCGAGGGTGTGCCCGAGGATCAAATGCATCCGTTCCTTCTGATCGAATGCCCGCGCATGCTGTTCCCGTTCCTGCGCCGCATCGTCAGCGACGTGACCCGCGATGGTGGGTATCCGCCGGTCAACCTGGACAACATCGACTTTGTTGCGCTGTACCGTAACGAGCTGATGCGCCGTCAGGCCGAACAGGCGCAGAAATCCGAAGCCTGATCAGATTATCCGCGCCTGATATCGGTCAGGCGCGGTTCCACAGGGCGTTTTCGCCCAGTTTCCCGACAAAACTTTCATGCGCGGCGCGCTCATCCTCGGTAATACGCGAGGGTAACGGCGTAGCGCGCGGGGTGGGGCGCCAGTCGCCAGCCCCGCCGGAACCCATCGAGGCCGCGGACGTCGCCAACCCAAAGTCGGGCTGACGCCCGCCGATCAGTTCCAGATAGACCTCGGCCAGAATTTCCGAGTCGAGCAACGCGCCGTGCAAAACACGGTTCGAGTTGTCGATGCCGAAACGGCGGCACAAAGCATCCAGCGATGCGGGCGAGCCCGGAAACCTCTTGCGCGCGATGGCCAACGTATCGATAGCCTGATCCATCGGGATCAGGGGGACATTCATCCAGCCCAGTTCAGCGTTCAGGAATTTCATGTCGAATGACGCGTTGTGGATCACCAACTTAGCGTCGCCCACGAAATCGCGGAATGCCTGCCCGACCTTTGCAAAGACCGGCTTGTCCCTAAGCGTGATCTGCCCCGATTCCGGCGGGCGCGGGGGATCCAACAGGTCAGGGCCGATGCCGTGAACGCCAAACGCCTCTTCGGGCATCGACCGTTCGGGATTGATATAGACGTGATAGGTTTCGCCCGTGGCCACGTGATTCCACAGCTCGACCGCGCCGATTTCAACGATCCGGTCGCCGCTTTCCGGGTCAAAGCCGGTGGTTTCGGTGTCGAGAACGATCTCACGCATGTGTCAGCCCTGCCCGTATCTGCCTGACGATATCCTGCACCTGCGCGCGCGCATGGTCCAGAGTGTCCGTAACAATCACGAAATCCGAACGGGCGCATTTTTCATCGTTGGGCATCTGTTTAGCGCGGATCTGATCGAACTGCTCTGCCGTCATGGTTCCGCGCGCCATCACGCGGTCTTTCTGAACCTCGGCCGGAACGGAAACGCAAGCAACCGCGTCCATCGCGGCGTCACCGCCGGTTTCAAACAGCAGCGGAATGTCAAAAACCAGAATGTCGGCATCCGCATCCTGACGGAATTGCGCACGATCCATGGCCACCAGCGGATGAACAATGGCTTCGATACGTTTCAGGGTTTCGGGGTTTTCCGAGATGATCCGTTTCAACGCATCGCGGCTGACGGCGCCGTCAACAATGGCTTGCGGAAAAACCGAGCGCATTGGCTCAACCGCCGCTCCACCCCTTGAATAGAGTCTATGTACGGCCGCATCCGCATCCCACAGCGCGCAGCCTTCCTGGACGAACATCTGCGCCGTGGTGCTTTTGCCCATGCCGATCGAGCCGGTCAGACCAAGGAGAAAACTCATGCCAGGGCCGCCGTGCGGGTTGCCTCATCCACCTCGGGGCGCTGTCCGAACCAGCGCTCAAAACCCGGAACCGCCTGATGTAGCAACATGCCCAGACCATCAACGGTGGTACATCCGGCCTTTTCCGCCACATGCAGCAGGTGGGTTTGCAGAGGAGCATAGACCAGATCGGTCACAACCGTGCCCGGCTGCAGACCATCCAAGGGGACACGCAGTTCGGGCTGACCGGTCATGCCAAGCGAAGTGGTGTTTACCACCAGCTCGGACCCTTCGATGACATTTCCGGCCTGAACCCAGTCAACCACGGTGATCCTCTGACCGAATTCCTCTTTCAGATGATCGGCCCGGCTGCGGGTGCGGTTGGTCAGCAGAATCTCGGGAACACCTGCATCGGACAGGGCCGCAATCACCGCGCGGGCCGCACCGCCTGCGCCAAACAAAACGGCCGGCCCATCCTGCGGGTTCCAGTCGGGCGCGCCTGCGCGCAGGTTTTCCATGAAACCATAGCCATCCGTATTGTCCGCATGAATGGTTCCGTCCGGGCGGAAGGTCAGGGTGTTTGCCGCCCCGATCACCGATGCGCTGTCCGAGACATGATCGGCCAGACACAGTGCAGCCTCTTTATGCGGAACGGTGACATTGGCACCCACGAAACCAGCCTTGGGCAATGCGCGCAACACCTGTTCCAGATCGGCGGGCGCAACGTCCATCGGAACATAGTGCCCCGGCAGGTCATAAGTTCTGAGCCAGTGACCATGCAGCTTCGGCGATCTGGAATGCGCAATGGGATGCCCGATCACCCCGGCCAGTGGAATCCGCTTGTCGGTCATTGTTCGATCACACCTCGCAACGCCAGAAAATTGAGAAGCTCCAGCAGGGGCATACCCAAAACGTTAAAGTAGTCGCCGTCAATGGTGGCGAACAGGCGCACGCCTTCTTCCTCAAGCTTGTAGGCACCAACCGCGTGGCGGATGCTGTCCCAGTTTCGCGCCACATAAGATTTCAGATAAGCGTCCGAACTGGCGCGCATCCGTAACCGCACCTGCCCGACATGTCGCCACACCGGTTCGCCGTTTTGATAGATCACGGCCGCAGACAACAACATATGCCGCTTGCCGCGCATCTTTTTCAGCTGCGTCAGCGCCTCGTCGGGCGATTGAGGCTTCGACAGAAGCTGACCGTCAAAGTCCAGAACCTGATCGCAGCCCAAAACCATTGCACCGGGGTTCTTGTCGCTGATCCTGCGCGCCTTCAACTCGGCCAGCGCATCGGCAATATGGCGGGGCGGGGCGTCCTCGGCCAGAAGGGCCTGCTTTACCGTATCTTCGTCGACACGCGGAACCTGAACAGCAAATGGAACACCCGCATTTTCCAGCAGCTGCGCGCGGATTGCTGAGCCTGATGCAAGGATAAGGGGGACAGACATGTGGAAAACCCCGTGGGCAAATCGTTGAACGTTCCTGAACGGTTTGTATGGGTTTCCGGTTGACACGCAACCCCGCGAATTTCGCCCGAAACTTCCCTGAGTCGCCCGAACTCTGTCCAGCCGGGACAAGGATAAGTGGCCTGATCCGGATAAACGGGATATTCCAGAACCATCCTGTAGTTATCCCCAGATTGATACCCGTGCGTGTTCATGTAACTATTTGATATTATATAATTAATCAGATTTATCGGAGCCATTCAATCTGCCCCGGAACTTTCCTTTCCACCTGGGGAAAACTGAGGGGTAAAAAAGTAATCCACGGTTTTTGTTCACACTACAAAACCATCATCCTTTTTCTTTTCTTTCTTTTTTATTAGGGATGACCCGTCCAACGCCCGGAGCCGGAATGACCGATCTGCTTTACACACTGTACCCATGGGTGAAATCGTTTCACATCATGGCTGTCATTTCCTGGATGGCTGGCTTGTTCTACCTGCCCCGACTTTTCGTCTATCACGTCGAACAAGCACAGAAGGTGGACGGAGCATCAAAGATTTTCCTTGAGATGGAAGACAAACTGCTGCGTGTCATCATGCGCCCGGCGATGATCGTGACATGGGCCTGCGGGCTGATCATGGTCTTTACCCCCGGTGTTGTCGGCTGGGACTGGGCCTGGCCCTGGGCTAAGGGCGCAGCCGTGATCGGCATGACGTGGTTTCATCACTGGCTGCTGGCCAGGCGCAGGGATTTCGCAGAAGGGCGAAACACCCTGACAGGGCGCCAGTACCGCATGATGAACGAGGTTCCCACCATTCTGATGGTGGTGATCGTGCTTGCCGTGGTTCTGAAATTCTGAAGCAGGTTTGACTCCGGACAGCAGTCAGCCTATGTAGGTCAAAACGCGCCCGTCCGGGTGGCGTCTCTTCCTGTTTGAAATCCAACTCTGAGCTGCAACTGATGTGGCCAAGGTCCGTATCATCATGACAACTGAATCCCTGAATCTTGCCGACCTCAAGGCAAAAAGCCCCAAAGACCTTCTGGCGATGGCCGAAGAGCTGGAGATCGAAAACGCCTCGACCATGCGCAAGGGCGAAATGATGTTCCAGATTCTGCGCGAACGTGCGGACGAAGGATGGGTCGTTGGCGGTGACGGGGTGCTGGAGGTCCTGCAGGACGGTTTCGGCTTTCTACGGTCGCCTGAGGCGAACTACCTGCCGGGTCCAGACGACATCTATGTGTCGCCTGACATGATCCGTCAGCATTCGCTGCGCACCGGGGATACGGTCGAAGGTGAAATCAAGGCGCCCGACGATAACGAGCGTTACTTTGCCCTGACCAAAGTCACCAAGATCAACTTTGAAAACCCCGAAAAGGCCAAACACAAGATCCTGTTCGACAACCTGACGCCGCTATATCCCGACGAGCGGCTGAAGATGGAGATCGAGGATCCCACCATCAAGGACAAGTCGGCCCGTGTGATCGATCTGGTGGCCCCCATCGGTAAAGGTCAGCGTTCGCTGATCGTCGCGCCGCCGCGGACCGGTAAGACGGTGATCCTGCAGAACATCGCGCATTCGATCGAACAGAACCATCCTGAGTGTTATCTGATCGTCCTGCTGATCGACGAACGCCCGGAAGAGGTGACCGACATGCAGCGCTCGGTGAAGGGTGAGGTTGTATCCTCGACCTTTGACGAACCGGCGACCCGTCACGTGGCTGTGTCCGAGATGGTCATCGAAAAAGCCAAGCGTTTGGTCGAGCATAAACGAGATGTTGTTATTCTTCTCGACTCGATCACAAGACTTGGTAGAGCGTTTAACACCGTGGTGCCATCCTCGGGTAAAGTTCTGACCGGTGGTGTGGACGCGAATGCGCTGCAGCGGCCAAAGCGGTTCTTTGGTGCTGCCCGGAACATCGAAGAGGGCGGGTCGCTGACCATCATCGCCACCGCATTGATCGATACCGGCAGCCGGATGGACGAAGTGATCTTTGAAGAATTCAAAGGCACCGGTAACTCGGAAATCGTTCTGGATCGCAAGATCGCGGACAAGCGCGTCTTCCCGGCCATCGACATTCTCAAGTCCGGCACGCGGAAAGAGGATCTGTTGGTTGACAAGGGCGATCTGGCCAAGACCTTTGTCCTGCGCCGCATCCTGAACCCGATGGGAACAACCGATGCGATCGAGTTCCTGTTGTCGAAGTTGAAACAGACCAAGACAAACGGTGAGTTCTTCGATTCTATGAACACCTGACACAGGTCTTAAACGACGCGAGGCCTTCGAATGGACACGATATTCGCCTTGGCCAGCGCACAAGGCAAAGCCGGGGTGGCGGTCATTCGCCTCTCTGGACCTCAGGCAATTTCCGCAGCAAGTGCATTGACCGGTGCCAGCCTTCCAGCGCGCGGGATGCGTGTGCGCAGCCTGTTTGCGTCCGATGGCGCGCGGCTGGATGACGGGCTGGTTCTGACCTTTCAGGCCCCGGCCAGCTTCACCGGCGAAGATGTTGCCGAGTTGCAGATTCATGGCAGCACGGCCTCGATTAATGCAATTTTGCGATGTTTGTCTGAGGTTGAAGGCCTGCGTATGGCCGAACCCGGTGAGTTTACCAGGCGGGCATTGGAAAATGGTAAAATGGATCTGGCGCAAGTCGAAGGGCTGGCCGATCTAATCGACGCCGAAACCGAAGCGCAACGCCGGCAGGCCCAGACCATACTGGCCGGGGAGTTAGGTCAACTGGCCGAAGGATGGAGGCGCAAGTTGATCCGGGCTGCATCCTTGTTGGAGGCGGTGATCGACTTTGCCGATGAGGATGTGCCTACGGATGTAACCCCGGAAGTGCGCGACCTTGTGACCGACGTCATGGCAGAGCTGGAGCGGGAAGCAAAGGGTGTCACAATCGCTGAACGCATCCGGACCGGGTTCGAAGTGGCGATCGTCGGTCCGCCAAATGCGGGAAAATCCACCTTGCTGAATGCACTGGCGGGGCGGGAAGCTGCCATAACCTCGGAATACGCCGGGACGACGCGGGATGTTATCGAAGTCAGAATGGATCTTGCCGGACTGCCGGTCACCCTGCTGGATACGGCTGGATTGCGGGACACCGATGATCATGTCGAGGGCTTGGGAATTGCCTTGGCGCGCAGGCGGGCTGAATCAGCTGATTTGAGGGTGTTCCTGACAGACTCTCCCGATGATCTGGGTATTCCGATGCAACCTGGTGATATTCACGTTCTGCCAAAATCCGATACCCGCGGAACTAGTGATGCCGGAATTTCGGGGAAGACAGGTCAGGGGATTGATAGGTTAATATCCCAGATATCGCGTGTTCTATCGGACAGAGCTACAAGTTCTGGTATTGCAACGCGGGAACGGCATCGTGTTGCTATGAACAAGGCGTTTTCTGCGCTTGGCGCTGCCTTGGAGGTTCTGGAATCGGGTGACGATTTGTATGATATCGCTGCTGAAGAGATGCGAACCGCCATTCGCGCCTTAGAATCACTGGTCGGCAGAATAGATGTTGAAAATCTACTGGACGAGATTTTCGCCAGTTTCTGCCTTGGTAAGTAAGGAGTGTTTCACGTGAAACATTCACAATTCGATGTTGTCGTTGTTGGTGCGGGCCATGCTGGAACCGAAGCTGCCCATGCGGCTGCTCGCATGGGCGCGAACACGGCTTTGGCAACGCTGTCAGAAAATGATATCGGCGTCATGTCCTGCAATCCGGCAATTGGTGGGTTGGGAAAGGGGCACCTTGTTCGCGAGATCGATGCATTGGACGGTGTCATGGGACGTGTCGCGGATCAGGCAGGGATTCAGTTTCGCCTGCTGAACAAGCGAAAGGGTCCGGCCGTGCAGGGACCACGGGCGCAAGCTGATCGTGCCTTGTATCGCGCAGCCATGAAGCGTGAAACGGTGGGGCGGGAAAACCTGACGGTTGTTGAAGGCGAAGTTGTCGATTTCCTTATCGAAAACCATCGAATTACCGGAGTAGAACTGGCAGACGGTTCGATTGTCCCAACCAAAACGGTGATCCTGACTTCGGGGACGTTTCTACGGGGTGTTATCCATATCGGAGACGTTTCGCGACCCGGTGGGCGTATGGGTGATCGGCCATCCGTCCGGCTGGCTGAGCGTCTGGATAGTTTTGATCTGCCTTTGGCCAGATTGAAAACTGGAACGCCCCCGCGTTTGGATGGGCGTACAATCGACTGGTCTGATCTGGAACGGCAGGATGGTGATGAGGACCCAACCTTATTCTCCTTTCTGTCCAAACAGGTAGTTGCCCCCCAGATTGCCTGCGGTATCACGCATACAAATACGCGGACCCATGAAATCATTGAAAAAAACCTGTCCCGCTCTGCCATGTACGGGGGGCACATCGACGGGGTCGGTCCGAGGTATTGCCCCTCGATCGAGGACAAGATTGTTCGCTTTGCAGATAAGGATTCGCATCAGATCTTTTTGGAGCCTGAAGGCGTTTCAGATCATACGATCTATCCAAACGGTATTTCCACGTCTTTGCCCGAAGATATTCAAGAGGAATACGTACGTTCCATCAAAGGGCTGGAGAACGCCACGATTCTGCAACCGGGCTATGCTATCGAATATGACTACGTCGATCCGCGTGTCCTGACTGCCCAACTTTCCTTGCCCGAAGTGTCCGGCCTGTACCTGGCAGGGCAGATCAACGGTACAACTGGATACGAAGAGGCAGCCGCACAAGGTTTGGTTGCCGGGCTTAATGCCGCGTTGGAGGTGTTGGGTAGGGACCATCTGAACTTCACCCGTTCAAACAGCTATATTGGGGTTATGATCGACGATCTTACTACCCGTGGTGTGGCAGAACCCTATCGGATGTTTACATCACGCGCAGAATTCAGGCTTTCGCTGAGGGCGGACAATGCCGATCAGCGGCTTACTCCGATAGGAATCGATGTTGGATGTGTGGGTGACATTAGGCGGACAGCATTTCAGAAGAAACTGGAGAAGCTGGAAACCGTGAGGTTGGCGCTGACCAGTCGAACTTATACACCGCGTGAGGTTCTGTCAGCAGGGATCGAGGTTAATCAGGATGGAAACCGGCGAAACGGAATGGCCATTCTGGCCTTCCCTCATGTGACATTTGAACAGTTGCTGCCGTTGGTAGACGGATTGAAAGAGGTCGATGGCGACACTCGCCGTCAGATCGAAAGGGATGCTTTGTACGCCAACTATATAGCGCGTCAGCAGCGCGATGTAGAAGCAATGAAGCGCGATGAAGCGCATGAAATCCCAAGGGATTTTGACTATTTTGCTTTGGACGGTCTATCCGCTGAAATGAAGCAGAAGCTGTCAGAGGCGAAACCTGCCAATATTGCGCAAGCCAGCCGCGTAGAAGGTGTGACACCCGCCGCATTGACGCTGGTTTTGGCAAAGCTGCGCCGTAAACAGAAAGCTATGAAGGCATGAGTCCTGAACACGGGCAGATGCTTGCTGATCTTAATGTTTCACGTGAAACACAAGAGCGCCTGGCGGTATTCGTAGATCTCTTGCAGCGGTGGAACCCAAAGATCAATCTGGTTTCGAAGAACAGTCTGAAGGATGTATGGACTCGGCACATTGTTGATTCCGTGCAGGTTTTTCGGTGCATCTCTGCCTCAAAGAACTGGGTCGATCTGGGGAGTGGGGGTGGATTTCCCGGGATAATTTGCGCGATATTGGCAACAGAGGAAGCGCCGGGGATGGAATTTACGCTGGTGGAAAGCGATCAGCGTAAATCGGCGTTTTTACGCAATGCGGCACGGGAATGCGGCGCGTCTTCCCGGGTGATTTCAAAAAGGATCGAGGTAGTTGAGCCGTTGAATGCGGATATTTTGTCAGCTCGGGCGCTGGCGGATCTGACAGTTTTGCTATCTTTTTGTCATCGGCATTTGGGGGCAGGCGGCACGGCGCTGTTTCCAAAAGGCGCCACGTGGAAAAAAGAACTGGCAGAGGCTCGCAAGGAATGGAAATTCGATGCTGAGCCGATTACAAGTTTGACTGAACCTCAGGCAGTTATCCTGAAAATAAAAGGAGTCACACGTGGTTGATTTGTCTCGTCCTGTTGGGCCCCGGATCATAGCGGTTGCCAATCAAAAGGGCGGAGTTGGAAAAACCACGACAGCGATCAACCTAGCGGCGGGCCTCGCCGAGGCAAACTGCAGGGTTCTGGTGGTAGATCTGGACCCTCAGGGCAACGCATCGACCGGATTGGGGGTCGAGGACCGGGATTGGACCACTTATGATCTGATTTTAGACGATGCACCGTTGGAGGCGGTCGTTCAGGAAACCGAGATCGGTGGTTTGTACATTGTTCCCGCGACCGTCGATCTGAGTTCTGCGGATATTGAACTGATTTCAAACGAAAAACGCAGCTATCTTTTGCATGATGCACTGCGACAAACCGCGATTGACGGGTATGAGTTCGATTATGTCCTGATCGATTGCCCTCCGTCTCTGAATTTGCTGACTGTAAATGCAATGGTGGCTGCACATTCGGTACTTATTCCGCTTCAAAGTGAGTTCTTCGCGTTGGAGGGATTGTCCCAGCTTATGCTGACTGTTCGCGAGGTTCGGCAGACTGCGAATCCGAACCTGAGAATCGAAGGTGTTGTGTTGACCATGTACGACAACCGCAACAACTTGTCCCGTCAGGTGGAAAAGGATGCGCGTGACAATCTGGGCGGGATGGTGTTTAAAACCAAGATACCAAGAAATGTCAGGGTCAGCGAAGCGCCGTCATTTGCGCTTCCGGTGTTGCAGTATGACTCGGGTTCGCTTGGGGCCATGGCCTATCGACATCTGGCGCGCGAGGTCATGCAAAAACACAACAGAATTGCTGCTTGAACGGCGGTCAGGAGGGCACAGTGAACGTCAAAAAGGGAAAATCCAGAGGGCTGGGGCGCGGATTGTCCGCCTTGATGGCGGATGTCACCCATGATGTAGAGGGTGCCGTTGCGACCTTGCCGCGCCGCCCGGACATGGAAGTGCCAATCGAAAAGCTGCGCGCCAACCCAAATCAGCCACGCCGGACGTTTTCGCAGGGGCAATTGGACGAACTGGCAGCGTCGGTCAAGGAAAAGGGGATCATCCAGCCCCTGATCGTCCGTCCGCTGAATGCTGGAGAGTATGAAATCGTTGCGGGTGAGCGCCGCTGGCGGGCCGCGCAAATGGCGCAGTTGCACGAAATCCCGGTTATCGTGCGCGAGTTTGATGATACCGAGGTTCTTGAAGTTGCGATTATCGAGAACATCCAGCGCGCAGACCTGAATGCGGTTGAGGAGGCTGCCGGGTACAAACAGCTGATGGATCGGTTTGGCCACACGCAGGAAAAGCTGGCCGAGGCCCTTGGAAAAAGCCGCAGCCACATTGCCAACCTTTTACGTTTGCTGTCCCTGCCGATGGATGTTCAGGCATTGGTGATCGAAGGAAAGCTGTCGGCCGGGCATGCACGGGCATTGATTACTGCTGAAAACCCGTCGGAACTGGCCAAAATCGTGGTTCGGGATGGGTTGTCGGTGCGGGCGACCGAGGCTTTGGTCAAAAAGCAGCTTCAGGGCGATGCAGAAAAATCTCCGACGCGCGCTAAAAGTGCAGGCGCAGATAAGGATGCAGACACGCGTGCCTTGGAAAAGGATTTGTCGGCCATTCTGGCGATGAAGGTTTCAATCAATCACAAGGCCGGAACGGAAACCGGGCAAGTGGTTCTGACTTATGAAAACCTGGATCAGCTGGACGATCTGTGCGCAAAGCTCAGCCGTTAGGGCGCGTCCAGATAAAGATCATCACTGCGGACAGAACCACGGCCTGAATGATCAGAACGTGCGACGGCAAGGCCAGTAGAACAGACAGGCCAAACACGGCGGCGACCGAGACGGTGGCCGCCTTTTTTGCGGCCGGTCGAATCGCTCCGGAACTTTGCCAATCCAGAATCATGGGACCAAAGGTTCGGTGAGAAATCAGCCAATTGTGCAATCGCGATGAGGAACGGGCAAAGAAGAACGCCGCCAAAAGCAGAAAGGGCACTGTCGGCAATAGGGGTAGGGCAATTCCAATCACGGCAAGCCCAACACTGATCAGACCTAAGGCGGCCCAAATGTACTGCATCCTCTACCCCAATAATTCGCGAATCACGGCATTCAGCACGGCACGCCCATCTTTGGTGGCGATCAGTCGTCCGCCTGTTTGGTCTACCATGCCAAACTCGATAAGATCATTCAGCTTGTCCTGCGGTAGCGGATAGTCTGACAGTGCATTAAATCTGTCAATATTTAGCCCCTCAATGATCCGCATACACATCATGAGGTATTCACTCGCCTGATCTTGCCGCGACAGCTCGTCTCGCTGCTTTTCCCCGCTGCCGCTGTTTGCCGCGTTGAGCCAGGTATTCGGGGACAAATAGGTTTCCGTGGCCAGCTTCCGATTACCAACTGTTATCCGTCCATGCGCACCGGGACCGATGCCGACATAATCCCCGTATCGCCAATAGATCAGGTTGTGCTGTGACTCGGCCCCTGGGCGGGCATGGTTCGAAACCTCATAAGCGGGCAAGCCATACGCCTCGCAAATCTCTTGCGTGGCCAGATACATGTCTGCGGCGCTGTCATCTTCGGGCAGGCCGCGCAGTTTGCCGATGGCATAGCGATCACCAAAGGCGGTGCCTTCTTCAATGGTCAGCTGGTAAAGTGACAGATGGTCAACTGCCATGGACAACGCCTCGGTCAGTTCCGCGCGCCAGTTTTCGAGGGTTTGGTGTTGCCGCGCATAAATCAGATCGAAACTGACGCGGTCAAAGCAGTTTCTGGCGATATCGAAGGCTGATCGGGCCTCGGTGACGGTGTGAATGCGCCCAAGGCGTCGCAAATCTACGTCGTTCAGGGCTTGCACACCCATTGAGATGCGGTTCACACCAGCGTCTCGATAAGCGGCAAACCGGCCCGCTTCGACCGAGCCGGGATTGGCCTCAAGTGTGATCTCCATGTTATTGGCGGGTCGCCAGAGGGCACGGGCCTCATCGATCACGGCGGCGACGGTTTCGGGCGCCATCAGGGAAGGCGTACCACCACCAAAGAAGATCGTGTTCAGGACGCGGTTAGGCGTTTCGGCCGCAGACCGCTTCAATTCGCTTAGATATGCATCAAGCCATTGTTTTTGATCAATATTTTTTGATACATGGCTGTTAAAGTCGCAATAGGGGCACTTGGCCTCGCAAAAAGGCCAATGCACATATAGGCCAAAGCCCCCGTTGCGCCAATCATCCGCCAAAGCAGCCTTTCACGAACATCTCCACCGCGCGACCGCGATGGCTGATCTTGTTCTTTTCCCAGCGATCCATCTCAGCAAAGGTAATGTCATGGCCGTCGGGGACAAACATCGGGTCATAGCCGAACCCGTCCTTGCCGCGGATCGGCCAGACCAGATGGCCGGGGGCGATGCCCTCGAACACTTCATCATGACCGTCGGGCCAGGCCAGAACCAGCGTACAGCGGAATTGTGCGGTACGCGGATGGGCGGCGTTTTTCGCCTCCAGCTCATCATGCGCACGGGTCATCGCCATCAGGAAATCGCGACCATTGCCAGTTTCGGCCCAATCGGCGGTGTACACCCCCGGTGCACCGTCCAGCGCGTCGATGGTGATGCCGGAATCGTCCGACAGTGCAGGCAGGCCGGTAGCCTTGGCGGCGGCGTGGGCCTTGATCCGGGCGTTGCCGACGAAAGTATCTTCGGTTTCTTCCGGTTCAGGCAGGTCCATCTCTCCCGCGCCGACAACAGTCACGCCAAAGGGTTCGAGGAGATGGACCATCTCCTCTAGCTTGCCCTTGTTGTGGGTGGCTACCAGCAGCCTGTCACCGTCGAACTTGCGTGTCATGCGGTGGCGGCCTTTTGGGCTGCGGCCAGTTCGCCCACGCCTTTTTCCGCCAGATCCATCAGCTGATCCATCTGTGCGCGGCTAAAGACCGAGCCTTCGGCGGACATCTGTACCTCGATCAGTTTGCCCGATCCAGTCATGATGAAATTGCCGTCGACACCCGCCTCGCTGTCCTCGGGGTAGTCGAGATCCAGCACCGGCTGACCGGCGTAGATACCGCAGGACACGGCGGCCACGGGATCGACCAACGGATCGGAAATTACATCGCCGGCTTTCATCAGCTTGTTCACCGCAAGACGCAGCGCAACCCAACCGCCGGTGATCGACGCGCAGCGGGTGCCGCCATCGGCCTGAATCACATCGCAGTCCACAGTGATCTGACGTTCGCCCAGTGCAACCCGGTCTACGCCCGCGCGCAGGGCACGACCGATCAGGCGTTGAATTTCGACGGTTCGTCCGCCTTGTTTGCCGCTCGCCGCCTCACGCCGCATCCGGGTGTTGGTGGCGCGGGGCAGCATGCCGTATTCGGCGGTGACCCAACCCAGACCTGACCCTTTGATAAAGGGGGGCACGCGATCTTCGATCGTGGCGGTGCACAGAACATGGGTGTCGCCCATCTTGATCAGGCAGGAACCTTCGGCATGTTTGGTGAACCCCGTTTCGATTGAAACGGCGCGCATTTCGCTTAAATCTCGTCCTGAGGGTCGCATGGAAAATCCTTTGTTTGCTGGGTTGGGGATAACGCCCCGCGGCGTTACGATGCAACCCCGATTGACCTTTCAATTGCCTGCGATTTAATGACGGTCCAGCAAGGGAACGCCGATGAGCGAAGCAAGTAAAATTCTGGACGAGATGAATGATCGGTCGCGTGAGGTGTTCCGGCTGATCGTCGAGAGTTATCTGGACAGCGGCGAACCCGTCGGCAGCCGGACCCTGACACGCACCCTGTCGGAAAAGGTCAGTGCCGCGACCGTGCGCAATGTGATGCAGGATCTGGAGTTTCTGGGTCTGCTAGACAGCCCTCATGTCAGTGCCGGCCGGATTCCGACGCAGCAGGGATTGCGGATGTTCGTGGATGGCTTGCTGGAAGTGGGTGATCTGGGGGCTGATGACCGGCAGAAGCTGGACGAGACATTAGGCTCTAACGCAGGGGATGTGGGTGGAATGCTGGACCGGGTCGGGTCAGCATTGTCACACGTGACACATGGGGCGTCGCTGGTTCTGACCCCCAAGCACGAGTCTGAAATCAAACATATCGAGTTCGTCTCACTGGCCCATGATCGCGCGCTTGTGGTTCTGGTCTTTTCGGACGGGCAGGTCGAAAACCGCCTGTTCACGCCTCCTCCGGGGCAGACGCCAAGTTCGATGCGCGAGGCGGCGAATTTTCTGAACGCACTGATCGAGGGACGGACGCTGAGCGAAGTGCGCCGTCAAATGCAAAGTCAGATCGCATCGCGCAAGCAGGAAATCGACGTTCTGGCGCGTGAGATGGTCGACAGCGGCATGGCCGTGTGGGAGGGCGACGGGACCGACTCGGCCAGATTGATCGTCCGGGGGCGGGCGAATCTGTTGGGTGAACCGGGCGAAGCCGGGGAACTGGACCGGATCCGAACGCTGTTTGACGATCTGGAACGCAAGCGGGATATCGCGGAATTTCTGGAATTGACCGAAGAAGGCGAAGGTGTGCGCATTTTTATCGGCTCTGAGAACAAACTTTTCTCACTTTCGGGTTCCTCTTTGGTGGTGTCTCCATATATGAACGCTGATCGAAAGATAATCGGTGCGGTCGGGGTCATCGGACCCACACGACTGAATTATGGACGGATCGTGCCGATCGTGGATTATACGGCGCAACTGGTCGGCAAGCTGATATCCGACCGGAGCTAGAGGGTAAGAGATGGCAGAGCCCAAGAACGAAGATTTTCTGGACGATATCGCAACCGCCGAAGCGGAAGAGCTGGCCGAGGAATTTGCGGAGATCAGCGAAGAGGCGCTGGAAATTGATGCGCTGCGCGCGGAACGTGACGAGTTCAAGGACAAATTCATGCGCGCGCTGGCGGATGCGGAAAACGCGCGCAAACGTGGCGACAAGGCGCGCCGAGATGCGGAACAGTACGGTGGTTCAAAACTGGCACGCGACATGCTGCCGGTTTACGACAACATGAAGCGCGCGCTTGAGGCGGCGACCGATGAGCAGAAAGAAGTGGCTGCCGGTCTGATCGAAGGTGTCGAGCTGACCATGCGTGCCCTGAAGGACGTGTTCCAGAAACACGGGATCGAGGTGATCACGCCCGAGGTTGGCGACAGGTTCGACCCGAAGGTCCATGAAGCGATGTTCGAAGCGCCGGTGCCGGGAACCCGGGCAGGGGACATCATTCAGGTCTCGGCCGAGGGGTTCATGTTGCACGACCGGTTGCTGCGTCCAGCACAGGTTGGTGTGTCTTCGACGCCTGCGAGCTGATTGGCCTCGTAGAGGCCAAGCCTTCGGCGAGAGTATTTTTGAAAAGATGAAGGGGCGGTCAGGTGTTGGCCGCCTCTTTCAGTTTGTAGATCAGGTCGAGGGCCTCGCGCGGGGTGAGTTCATCCGGCAGGATGTCATTGAGCATATCCGTGACGGGTGAAGCTTTGGGCGCAGGTGCCCACGGAGGCGCGACGGAGAACAGGGGCAGTTCGTCGATCAGAGCCTTTTGCTTGCCGCCTTCTCGTTCGGTTTTCTCCAGTTGGTCCAATACAACGCGGGCGCGTTCGACGACGGATGCCGGCAGGCCGGCAAGTTGCGCGACCTGCACCCCGTAGGATCGGTCGGCGGCGCCTTTGTGGACTTCGTGCAGGAAAATCACCTCACCCTCCCACTCCTTGACCGCGACAGTGGCGTTGTCGACGCCTTTCAGTTTTCCGGCCAAAGCGGTGAGTTCGTGGTAGTGCGTGGCAAACAGGGCGCGGCATTTGTTCGAGGCGTGAAGGTGTTCAAGCGTCGCCCAGGCGATGGAGAGGCCGTCGTAAGTGGCCGTGCCGCGCCCGATTTCATCGAGGATGACCAGAGCGCGGTCATCCGCCTGATTGAGAATGGCGGCGGTTTCGACCATTTCGACCATGAAGGTCGAACGCCCGCGCGCAAGGTCGTCTGAGGCTCCGACCCGACTGAACAGCTGGCTTACAATGCCGATATGCGCCTGTTCTGCCGGAACATAGCTGCCCATCTGGGCCAGCAGGGCAATCAGTGCATTCTGGCGCAGAAAGGTCGACTTACCCGCCATGTTGGGGCCGGTCAGCAGCCAGATCGCTGCTCCTGTTTCGGCGCTGAGACCGCAGTCATTGGCGATGAAAGCGTCGCCCCCTTGTTGGCGCAGCGCGTGTTCGACGACCGGATGTCTACCGCCCTGTATGTCGAAGGCGCGAGACGTGTCGACCTGCGGGCGGCACCAGTTTTCTCCGCGTGCCAGATCGGCCAGTGCTGTGGTCAGATCCAGTTCGGCCAGCCCACGAGCGGTTTGATTCAAGTGCGCGGCCTTGGTCAGTATTTCGCCAGAAAGCCTTTGATAGAGCCGCTTTTCAATCTCCAATGCCAGATTGCCCGCGTTCACGATGCGGGTTTCGATCTCGGACAGTTCGACGGTGGTGAACCGGACCTGATTGGCGGTTGTCTGTCGGTGAATGTAGGTTTCGCTGAAGGGTGGATTCAGCATTTTCTCGGCATGGGTGGCCGTGGTTTCGATGAAATAACCCAGCACGTTGTTGTGCTTGATCTTCAGCGACGTAATGCCGGTGTGTTCCGCGTATTTCTGTTGAAAACCAGCGATGACCGAGCGGCCTTCGTCGCGTAGGGTGCGGGCTTCGTCCAGCTCTTCGTCGTAACCGGGTGCGATGAAGCCACCATCACGGGCCAGCAGCGGGGGATCGGCAACAAGGGCTTCGTCCAGCAGGGACAGCAGGTCGTCGAATCCGGTCAGGTTTTGTACGGCAGTGGCCAGCAGGACCGGCAAGTCGCGGCTTTCGCACAGTTCAGCAATGGTCGCGGCCTGCGCCAACCCGTTGCGGATGGCGGCCAGATCGCGTGGGCCGCCCCTTTCCAACGACAAACGTGACAGGGCGCGGTCCAGATCGGGGGTCTTGCGCAGCGCCTCGCGCAGGTCTGATGCAGTCAGCCCGTCTTCGGCCGCAAAGGATACCGCGTCCAGACGGGCGTGGATCACATCCAGATTGCGCGATGGGCTTGAGAGACGTTGTTCCAGCAACCGCGCACCGCCCGGTGTGACGGTGCGGTCGACCACGGACAAAAGCGATCCGGCGCGACCCCCTGACAGGGACCGGGTTAGTTCCAGATTGCGCCGTGTGGCGGCGTCGATCTGTACGACGCGATCTTCGGATTCTTTCAGTGGTGTTTGCAGCAGGGGCAGTTTACCCTTTTGCGTGATCTCCAGATAATCGATCAGCGCACCCATCGCTGCAATCTCGGCGCGCCCGAATGTGCCGAATGCATCCAGCGCGCCCACGTGAAACAGGCCGCAGATGCGTTTTTCCGCCGCGGTGCTGTCGAAACTGGCGCGTCCAATCGGCGTCAATGAAATCCCCAGATCGCGGATGGGTTCCTGCAGCAACTGTTCGGACCCATCGGCCACGATCAGCTCGGATGGAGCCAGCCGGGCCAGTTCAGGGCTAAGCCGCACCGAGGTCAGCGGCATCACGTGAAACGCGCCGGTTGAGATATCGGCCCAGGCCAGTGCGGCCTCATCCCGGACCTCGGCGTAAGCGGCCAGATAGTTGTGGCGGCGGGCCTCAAGCAGGGCGTCTTCGGTCAGGGTGCCGGGCGTCACCAGACGCACGACATCGCGCTTTACGACTGATTTAGAGCCTCTTTTTTTCGCCTCGGCGGGGCTTTCCATCTGTTCGCACACGGCGACGCGGAACCCTTTGCGGATCAGCGTCAGCAGGTAACCCTCGGCGGCATGGACGGGTACGCCGCACATTGGAATGTCGTCGCCATTGTGTTTGCCACGTTTGGTCAGGGCGATATCCAGCGCCTCGGCCGCGTTGACGGCATCCTGAAAAAACATCTCGTAGAAATCGCCCATGCGATAAAACAGCAGGGCATCGGCGTGGGCCTCTTTGATTTCGAGATACTGCGCCATCATCGGCGTGACTGTGGACAAGGCGGCCCCCTTCTGGCGTATTCCGGACGCGACCTTACAAATCCCCCTTCTGCTGTGAAAGATGAAAACGTATTCCCGTTGAGGCGGGCGATTGCCTGCGCTATGAGGCGGAAGCCCCGAAGATGCAGAGAAACGACCCATCACATGCCCAAAGCGAAAATCACCAAAGAAGAGGCGCTGGCCTTTCACATCGAACCAACCCCCGGCAAGTGGGAGGTGCAGGCCACCGTTCCCATGACCACACAGCGGGATTTGTCGCTGGCCTACAGCCCCGGCGTGGCTGTTCCATGTGAAGCAATCGCTGAAGCCCCCGAAACGGCGTATGACTATACCAACAAGGGCAACCTTGTTGCAGTGATTTCCAACGGGACGGCAGTTCTGGGATTAGGCAATCTGGGCGCGCTGGGCTCGAAACCCGTGATGGAGGGGAAATCGGTCCTGTTCAAGCGGTTCGCGGATGTGAACTCGATCGACATCGAACTGGATACCGAAGACCCGGATGAGTTTTGTCGCGCAGTGCGGCTGATGGGGCCGACATTCGGCGGCATCAACCTTGAAGACATCAAGGCGCCCGAATGTTTCATCATCGAACAGCGCCTGAAGGAAGAGATGGACATCCCCGTCTTTCACGATGACCAACACGGTACAGCGGTGATCTGTGCGGCGGGGCTGATCAACGCGCTTCAGATCTCGGGCAAAAAGATCGAGGATGTGAAGATCGTGCTGAATGGGGCAGGTGCCGCGGGGATCGCCTGTATCGAGCTTCTCAAGGCGATGGGCGCGCGGCACGAGAATTGCATCGTCTGTGACACCAAAGGTGTGATCTATCAGGGCCGGACCGAGGGCATGAACCAGTGGAAATCGGCCCATGCGATCGCGACGGACCTGCGCTCGCTTGAGGATGCGATGAAGGGTGCCGATGTGTTCCTTGGCGTTTCGGTCAAAGGTGCCGTGACGCAGGAGATGGTTGCCAGCATGGCCGACAATCCGGTGATTTTTGCCATGGCCAACCCGGATCCCGAGATTACGCCGGAAGAGGCCCATGAGGTGCGTGTCGATGCCATCGTCGCTACTGGGCGCAGCGATTATCCCAACCAGGTCAATAACGTGTTGGGTTTCCCCTATCTGTTCCGGGGAGCGCTGGACATTCATGCCCGCGCCATCAACGACGAGATGAAGATTGCCTGCGCGCACGCGCTGGCACGTCTGGCGCGCGAGGATGTACCGGACGAGGTGGCGATGGCCTATGGCAAGTCGCTGACATTCGGTCGCGACTACATCATCCCGACGCCGTTCGACCCGCGTCTGATTCACCGCATTCCGCCAGCCGTGGCAAAGGCCGGGATGGACACCGGGGCAGCGCGGCGTCCGATCATTGACATGGAGGCTTATGAGCTGAGCCTGAAATCGCGGATGGATCCGACGGCCAGTATCCTGCGCGGCCTGAACGCCCGGGCGCGTGCTGCGCAAAGCCGGATGATCTTTGCCGAAGGTGACGATCCCCGCGTGCTGCGCGCTGCGGTGATGTATCAGCGCTCGGGGTTCGGCAAAGCGCTGGTTGTGGGTCGGCTCGACGATGTGAGGGAAAAACTGGAAGCTGCCGGTCTGGCGGATGCCGTGCGCGAGATAGAGGTCGTCAATGCGGCCAACACCCAGCATCTGCAGACCTACAAGGATTTCCTGTACAAACGCCTGCAACGCAGGGGTTTTGACGGCAAGGACGTTCATCGTCTTGCCGCACGGGACCGGCATGTGTTTTCGGCCCTGATGCTGGCACATGGGCACGGAGATGGTCTCGTAACAGGCGCAACGCGTAAATCGGCGCATGTTCTGGACCAGATCAACCATGTGTTTGACGCAGGTGCTGCGGATGGCGCGGCAGGGATTACGGCACTGTTGCACAAGGGGCGGATTGTACTGATCGGCGACACTCTGGTGCATGAATGGCCGGATGAGAATGATCTGGCGACGATTGCTGAACGCGCCGCCGCTGTTGCCCGGCATATGGGGCTGGACCCGCGTGTGGCGTTCGTCAGCTTTTCAACCTTTGGCTATCCGGTCTCGGAACGGACAGAAAAGCTCTATAAAGCGCCACAGGTGCTTGAGGCGCGCCGCGTCGACTTCGAGTATGAGGGTGAAATGACCGTGGATGTCGCGCTGAACGCGCATCAACAGGAGGCCTATCCGTTCTCACGCCTGACCGGCCCGGCCAACATCCTGATCGTCCCGGCCCGCCATTCTGCCAGTATTTCGACCAAACTGATGCAGGAGATGGGCGGTGCGACAGTGATCGGCCCGATTCTGACCGGGATCGACAAGCCGATTCAGATCTGCTCGACGGTTTCGACTGCGAATGACATCCTAAACATGGCCATTCTGGCCTCCTGCGATATCGGGTGATCCATGACGATCTGGAACCTCGGCTCGATCAATGCGGACATGGTCTATGCCGTTCCGCATCTGCCCGGCCCGGGTGAGACACTTGCCGCCTCGGCGCTGGACAAGTTTCTGGGCGGCAAGGGTGCGAATATGTCTGTTGCCGCGGCGCGGGCGGGATCGCATGTCTGCCATATCGGCGCGATCGGGCCAGATGGGCGCTGGGCGCGGGATCGGCTGACGGAATATGGAGTGGATACCCGCCAGATTTCCGAGGTTGATGCGCCGACGGGCCATGCCATCATCTCGGTCGATGCCGATGGTGAAAACCAGATCGTTCTTTTCCCGGGTGCCAATCAGGAAATTCAGCAAAAGCAGGTGGCGCAGGCCTTGACCGGGGCGCAGTCGGGCGATCTGCTGGTGATGCAGAACGAAACAAGCGCACAGGTTGATGCCGCAAAACTGGGACGTGAGAGGGGGCTGGTGGTTTGCTATGCCGCCGCTCCGTTTGACGCAGATGCGGTCAAAGCCATTCAACCTTATCTGGATTTTCTGATCCTGAACGAGATCGAGGCCGAGCAACTGCGTCAGAGCACGGGCCTTGCGGCTTCGGATTTGCCGGTCGAACACGTCATTGTCACGCTTGGAGCGCAGGGCGCGCGGTATATCCGGCGCGGTCAGGCACCTCAGGAGTTTCCAGCGCACAAGGTTGACCCGGTCGATACCACCGGCGCGGGCGATACTTTTACCGGATATGTTCTGGCCGGAATGGATCGCGGTTTGCCGATGGCGCAGGCGATTTCACAGGCCATGCGCGCCGCAGCCCTTATGGTGACGCGGCGCGGAACAGCCGATGTGATCCCGGACCTGAAAGAGGTGCAAGCGGCCCGACTGGATCAGTGACCGGCCGCAAATGGTGCGGCAGTGCCCCAAAGCTCCTGGACGCGGGCATCACGCCCGCAGGCCTTGCGATACGCCTTATACGCATTGCGCTGACGTTTGGGGCCAAAGCGGGTGAAGATCAGTTTGTCACCCTTGTAGTAGTCTTGATGGTAGGCTTCGGCCGGATAAAAGGTCGATTGCTGCAGGATCGGTGTAACGATCGCCTGCCCCAACGCGTTCTGAGCGTCCTTCCTGGCCTGCTCAGCCTGCGCCTTTTCGCCTGTATTAGAGACGAATATCGCCGTGCGATAGCTTTCCCCCCTGTCGCAGAACTGGCCCCCGGCATCGGTCGGGTCGACCGATCGGAAGAACATGTTCAGCAGCGTTTCCCGCGACACTTTTGCCGGATCGAACGTGATTTCGACGGCCTCGTAATGGCCGGTTCCGCCGCGTGAGACTTGATCGTATGTGGGGTTGTCCACCTTGCCGCCGGTATAACCGGATACAGCCTCGATCACGCCGGGAACAGATTCGAAATCCGATTCAACGCACCAGAAACATCCGCCAGCCACTGTCAGCGACTGGGTTTCAGCGGCTTGCGCGACAGCGGGGGTCAACGATGCGGTTAGTGCGAAGACTGCGGCAAGCGCAAGAGGTTTGTGTTTTGCAATCGGGGTCATCTGCGTCTCCTTCGAAGGCAGGCTGCCAACAGAATAAGAGGTGAGCAATCCGATGACATCTTTTGTCACGCGCTGGTGAGACGAGTTTACCGAAACGGACACGCGATATTTCGGGGGCTGTGAAGTGTCGGGAATTCGGAACTTCGAGCGCTCGGTTTGCTGGAAACTGAAGTCATCATCCCGACCCGATTACGCCTTGCACGATTACGGCCGACCGTTTAAACGAACCCCCGGTGTGCCGCTGTAGCTCAGCTGGTAGAGCACGTCCTTCGTAATTAGCGGGTCCCCGCGAGAATGACTTGCAAAACCAAAGGGTTCGCGGAAAAAGCATAGAACTAGTAGGGCCATAGTAGGGCCTGAAAGCCTCAATAGCTCAGCTGGTAGAGCAGGTCCTTCGTAAGGACAAGGTCGGGGGTTCGAGTCCCTCTTGAGGCACCACTTACCAAGACAAATCAAATACTTAATGGAAAATATCTATTGGGCCTCGCGGTATGCGAGTTCGTTTCGAGCGAGCCTCAAGATACTTTCGACGCACTCGTAGCGCTTAGTTTCAAACCAAATACCGGTGAGACCGAGGCCTGCAAGGAACGCGTTACGGTCGGCTAGTTCGTCAAGGCTGCTGGCCGTAGCGCTGTTGGCCCACAAAAAGCGCTTATCGGCACAAAATATCATAAGGGCGCTTATGGGCCCCTTCCCGCGCTCACGACCCACTATCATGTGAGCGGTGTAGGTTCGAGCACCATATGTTGGGGTGTTTCTAATTAGATTTTACTGCTTTGGAGAGCCTTGAAATCATGCATGCAAAGGTGCATATTGAGGTTTGAAAGGTACATTTATGTTGCCAACCGCACCTATGTGGCATATAAATGCACCTATACATAGCTCTACCCTGCCACTTCGAGGAGGCAAGCCAATGACGATAACAAATCACGAAGTCGAAAGTCGCGAGGCTGCAATCATTGCCCACGTACTAAGGGGTGCTTCTGTTGTTGAGTCGAACACCGAGAATACGTCGAGGGCCGAAAGTAGGCTGCGTTTTTTCCTCTCCAGCAGGAAGAGGCGAGAATACGGCGCAACAAAGCAAGGGCTATGGAAAAGAACGGACTTGAAGCAAAGGTACGCCGACATCCTGAAGCAACTTGAAGAGGTTGGCCCTCAGTTAATTGGGAACGCAAAGGAAGCCGGCAAAGAGAGAGCTGTTCTCTTGCTCGAAAGCGAGGTGGATGCAATGCTGGAAGCACTTAGGGAGCTGTCCAAGCCGCGTTATGCAACTGGGCAGGATCTTTTTCGCGACCTAGCTCACGAGTCTCCAGCCAATGAGATCTCTACTAGACCTCGGAAGAAGGTTTTTCAGAACCGTCGATCATTGTCAGAGGCTCTTTCGGCAGGAAGGTGAGAAAGGTCTAAAAAGAAATGATAATCCTCGGCGTCACAGAGACGATCCAACTTGTGGATGGTTCGATTGAACTACCGATCATGAGAGCGCTCAGGGAGACAACACAAGTCGTTGCGCTAGCTGCTCCAGCAATCGCTGGAGCTCTAGACGCTATTCTTGGAATGGATGACGAAGCAGAGAAGACAAAGCTTCGCAACAGGCTGGATGGAATTCTGAAAGGGACTGAGGAAAACAGTAGCCCGGGGTTAGAGGTCGCTCCCCCAGCATACAAGCTCATTTCGTTCTCCGGAGATAGCATCGACGCATTTGGCCATATCCGCGAAGCGACGCCGGTTGACCAAGTAGATATCTTTGATTGTCAGACAATTTCCATCGTCCGAGCAGAGGACGCCACTCTGCTTCTCGTGAAGTCAGACGAAAACTCTCAGACCATTGAATTACTAGAAAATGCCGGGATAGACATAAGAATCCAGTGGGCTGATTGATGCCCGCATTAGCACCTGATGGTCTTGTATATTCGCCACCCTCCACAGCAAGTGTGTTAAGCTTTCACGGCGGAGGATTCCTGGGCTACTTTTCAGCACTAGTGGCAAATGCGCTGAAGTTGAGAAAAGAAAAGCTTGGAGACAACAGTGCTCTAACAAGCAGTTTTGACATCATCTGCGGTACTTCGGTAGGTTCAATCCTCGCCGCGTCAGTTGCCGCGGAAATCCCAACAGACGAAGTCCTCTCACTAATGCGAGACAATGGGGAGGATATTTTTCCAGAACGGCGCTACTGGAAAACCAAACCTGGGATTACGTCAGCTCGTTTCTCTTCGGGTAAACTGAGGGAAGTTCTGGAGGAAAAACTAAAAGATAAGCGCTTGGGAGATATGAATAAAGCCCTCCTGATTCCTGCCGTAAATGAAACCAAAGGATGTCCTGAGATCTTTAGGAGTTACGATCGAAGCCAAGAAGAGATCAAACTCGTAGACGTCATTTTGGCATCGGCTGCAGCCCCCGGCTACTTCCCATTGCACAGGATAGGCGATCAGCGGTATGCGGACGGCGGAATGATCGCCAACGGACCGGAGCTTATTGCCGCTTCCGACTTAGTTTCTTTGTTCGACATACCTATTGAAGCACAGAGAACTTTAAGCATCGGTACTACAAAGGGTGCAGCTAGCAGCTTGGTGCCACTCAGTCACAAAGATAATTGGGGGTTGAAAAAGTGGGTGCACAAGTACGAACGCTTGCAACCGCTGCTCATGGAAGGTCAAGTAACCTTACAAAGAGAGCTTTTAGGTAGCCTCGGACCGCGGAAGACAATTCACTTGGACGTAGAGTTGGGTACCGAGCAACTTGAAAATGTTCACCTGGTGCTCGCAAATGAAATTGCGAGGCAAACCCTCGAAAAAGCCGCATCACAATGCACATCTGCGGTGTCTGCAGAGGAACGAAACAAAATTGACGTACTACTATCTAGAGACGCTCGAACAGTAGCGTACTTTTCGCATCCGGGCACAGGATTGCTCAGACCCGGATTTCTGTGAGCGCATTAGACAATCGAAAAAGACTACCATGGCTGTGCTTGCCTGGTGAAATGGTTGGACCTTTAAGCTCCACCAGACTAGACGCTGCCCAGTAAGGGGCAAACAACTAACATAATGGACCCTAGCGGACGGCAGAGGAGAGGCCTTGAATTGGTGCTCAGACCACCAATCCTGGACCACAGGAAGCGACCGGCGCAGCGGCCATTCGCCTGCAGTCAGCGTGGATCATCGAAGAGACACAAAAGAACCGCACGGCAACATTCGATACGCCAGCGCACTATCAATGCATGCGTTCGGGCAGCGCGTCGTTATTCTGGTCAGTATCCCTTAGTCGATCTTCGAAACATTTCGCCACATCGACGTGCCCGAAGTTCACAAGGCGATCATAAGCGTTAGCCCCCTGGCTAGAATCGCATATGTTGGCGTCTTCGTTCAGTAAGGTTTCGATCAACCAAGGGTCCCCGATCTCCGCTGCCCACAAGAATGGCGTCAGACCATCCTCTTTATTTGCCACGCGCGTATTAGGGTTGGCCCCTCCGTCGTGGAGCAATGTCATCACAATTCTCCTAGAGGCGCCCTTGGGAAACTTGGGCGTGAACTCTTCGTTAAGTACATTCAGCAATCGCGCAAGTTCGGGACGGGACGACAGCAGTGCTTTAATCTCATCGCTCAAGAACGGCGATACGCTCACTTGTGATCTTGTCGGCAATAGACCCACTGCGTTTTGAAGTTCCGTCTTTGGACACTGCGAACTTCCAGCCCAATTTTTTTGGAACATAGAAACAGCGTCATAGAGCGGTGTCTGGCCAAACTTGCCTTGCACCTCAACGTCAGCGCCAGCATCGATCAGTTTTTGCACCCAAATTGGCTTGCAAAGGCAAACCGCCAGTTGCAAGCACGTTCGTCCGCTTTTATCCTGTTGGTTTACTATTGTGCGCGCAGGGAGATCAGCATTTTCCCCTGTTGTTTCCATAATGGCGCGCATTACGTCTTGCACCGTCACGAGACTCTTACTGGTTTCCATAGTGAGTTTTGTTTGCCGCTGTTTTGTCTCCAAGAAAGGATAAGGAAAGTTTTCTAAGAGCTTTCCGGCTTGCTCAAACTCAACGGTGGCTAAACCATAGGCTTCAGCCCAACCTCGCCATTTTTTGAAAATACTCTTTTGTTTTCTTTTGAGAGCGGGAGCCGCGATGAGGATGAGATATAGTGCTGTCCTGAACTGATGTGGGCAGCGCCACTTAGACCATGTTGCAGATTGCTCGAACTCAAGCATCGCCTGTTCAAAGTTTCCGCACTGAACTTCAAGTATTCCTTTGAAAATGTGTAACTCAGACGGCCTTAGATGTTTTTCTGGCCTCGCTTCAATGGCGTTAATACACTCTCTTGCCTTGGTTAGGTCACCCAATTCCTTGCGGCGGTTTGGATCTAGTAACTTTACCAGCTCGAGCACGGAATTTTCTGTAACTGGATCGAATGTTTCTAAGTCCGCATATGGTCCGGCTAGCAGAGACTGTAGCGCTGGCTGAATTTGCTCAATCGTGATGATATAGGTAGGCATGTATGCGGAATTCGCAGCGAGGTTTTGTTGGCAGTAGCGCGCGTAAGCCCTCGCCAAAAGAAGCGCCACAGCTTGCTCACGCTCAACGGTGGCAATTTCCAAGATTGTAGAAACGCGCATTTCCGTTCCGTTTTCCCAGCCCTTTACTTGTTCTTCCCAAGTTTCTTGTCGTTTTGAACGCCTGAGAGTGGAAATTTTAACCAGCGCTTCGCTCCAAGATTTTCCCTCTCGAAATGCACGCCAAGCAATAGGAACCGCGGAATTCGGGTCGTTCATCAACGTCCGCACTTGTTGGTCGTCCAGAAGCGGGCAATACAAGGAAAAAACCATGTACCAATAGCTTCTCGCGTATCGATCAAAGGTACGCCTCACTTCGTGTGATGGAAGCGGCCCGCAATCAATTTCCGACACGTGTTCGATATAGCCTTGCAAGGCAATCCGCAGGTCGTTGATCAGTTGCTTTGATGGATCTAAAAGACTCACTGTTTTGGAAGCGTACCTTCTCAGTATTTTCGCGGCATCTTCAACGCTCAAAGGAGTGTCATCGCGAAGTCTCTCGATGGCTTTATCCATCGCTTTTTTGGTTTTTACGTCTGGTTGCGCTGTGAAATTCTGCAAAAAGAACGCGACAATTTCACTAATCTGAGGGATCGGGCTAAGTTCATTTTTCTCCATTGCCCTTAAACTCCCTGAGACTTCAAAAATTGTACTTGTGCTTTCAATATCGACAGCGTTTTTCGATCGCTCGGGCTTGAGGGGACGATTTGAACGCCACCATTGGGCAGAGTAAGCTTTCCATGCTTGCCCCCGCGGTAAAAAACCGACCCAAGCTTCACTTCTGTTTTAATCATTTTGTGGATGTCTTTGTCGTTGCAGTACTTCATACTTGTATCCTTGATAATGGCGGACACTCTTGGCGTCCGCCACAATGAGTTTTGGTTATTTGAGCCTTGAAACTTTGGAACTGGCCTGCTTGGCGGCTGCAGATTCCGCCCTTGCCGCGAAGGAACCTTTGGGCACTTTTCCGCCAGAAGATTTTGCCGTGGCACTTTTGATCCGGCTAACTGCGGAAGAGGTCATTGAAGTTCGTTTTGCCATGTGATTGCTCCTTTGTTTTCACAACTGAGAAGATCCACGAGGCTTTCTTCCAATACTAGGCGGTGAATTGGCGACAGTAATTTATAAATTTAAATCAAGTACTTATGATTTTTGG
Source organism: Ruegeria sp. BJ6 (assembly GCF_056537885.1). Taxonomy (NCBI): domain Bacteria; kingdom Pseudomonadati; phylum Pseudomonadota; class Alphaproteobacteria; order Rhodobacterales; family Roseobacteraceae; genus Ruegeria; species Ruegeria sp. BJ6. The sequence goes on from NZ_JBQFSG010000010.1 coordinate 204,784, forward strand.
ATATCGCGCTCTGCGGCTGCATCTAAGCTTTGGTTTACCGAAGTTGGCCTGGCGGCCATCAAAGTGACTTTGGCCAACCCATAAGAATAATCTATGAAATTGATTGAAAAACAAAACTTATTAGAATGGATCAAAAGTGTTAGATCTGTTCACGACGAGACAGGGAGTCACATTTTCTGAACCGAGCTTTCTCAGACATTGGCGTTTCGCAGGAATTAACGTGAGGCGAGGTTTGGTGGCTTGATGGAAGATGTGCTTTCGTCTTCGGCGATATCTCTGTTTCTAAATTAAAATCTGCCAAAACCTTAGCCATGATTGGAGACTGAAATGGACGGAAGCGACAATGCCAGCATGGGTAAATGCCCTGTCATGCACGCAACCTCGGGGGTCAGGTCGAACCGCGACTGGTGGCCCAACCAGCTGAACCTCAACATTCTTCATCAGCACGCGCCTGCGTCCAATCCAATGGGCGGGGAGTTCAACTATGCCGAAGAGTTCAAAAAGTTGGACCTGAAGGCGCTCAAGCAGGACCTTTATGCGCTGATGACCGACTCGCAGGATTGGTGGCCTGCGGACTACGGACATTATGGCGGTCTGTTCATTCGTATGGCCTGGCACAGTGCAGGCACCTACCGGACGGCAGACGGCCGTGGTGGCGGTTCGACCGGTACGCAAAGGTTCGCGCCGCTCAACAGCTGGCCGGACAACGGCAATCTGGACAAGGCGCGCCGCCTGCTGTGGCCGATCAAGCAGAAATACGGAAACCAGATTTCGTGGGCCGATCTGATGATTCTGGCGGGGAACTGCGCCATCGAGTCCATGGGCGGCAAGACCTTTGGCTTCGCCGGAGGCCGCGAGGATATCTGGCAACCCGAAGAGGACATCTATTGGGGGACTGAGACCGAGTGGCTGGGGGATGAGCGTTACAGTGGCGAGCGTGATCTGGAAAACCCGCTGGCCGCCGTTCAGATGGGCCTGATCTATGTGAACCCGGAAGGTCCGGATGGCGAGCCGAACGTTCTGGCCTCGGGCCGTGATATCCGTGACACTTTTGGCCGGATGGCGATGAACGATGAAGAAACCGTTGCGCTTGTCGCTGGTGGCCACACCTTTGGCAAAGCGCATGGCGCGGGTGATCCTGAACTGGTCGGCCCCGAGCCCGAAGCGGCCCCGATCGAGGCGATGGGCCTGGGGTGGATCAACGACTTTGGCAGCGGCAAGGGTGACGACACCACCACCAGCGGCATCGAAGGCGCCTGGACCGCAAACCCGACGAAATGGGACAACGGCTATTTCGACCTGCTGTTCGGATATGACTGGAACCTGACCAAAAGCCCGGCGGGCGCGTGGATCTGGGAACCCGTCGGTGTCCGGGAAGAGGATATGGCCCCGGCAGCGGGTGATCCGTCGAAAAAGGTCAAGACCATGATGACCACCGCCGACATGGCGATGCGCATGGACCCGATCTATGGCCCGATCTCAAAGCGGTTCCATGAAAATCCTGATGAATTCGCGGATGCCTTTGCGCGCGCGTGGTTTAAGCTGACCCATCGCGACATGGGCCCGCGCTCCCGCTATCTGGGTGAGGAGGCACCGGAAGAGGAATTGCTGTGGCAGGACAATGTTCCGGCCGTCGATCATGATCTGGTTGATGACGGGGATATCTCCGGGCTGAAGGCAAGCATCCTGGCCTCTGGCCTATCGGTATCCGAACTGGTTTCGACGGCCTGGGCGTCGGCTTCGACTTTCCGGGGGTCCGACATGCGCGGCGGTGCCAATGGCGCACGTATCCGTCTGGCGCCGCAGAAGGACTGGGAAGTCAATGAACCTCTGAAGCTGTCCAAGGTCCTGACTGCGCTGGAGGCTGTGCAGACTGCCTTTAACGATGCGCAATCGGGCAACAAGAAAGTGTCGCTGGCCGATGTAATCGTACTGGGCGGATGCGCTGCAATCGAGCAGGCCGCCAAAGCGGCGGGTCATGATGTTGAGGTTCCGTTCAACCCGGGCCGCACGGATGCGTCCCAGGACCAGACGGATGTTGCATCCGTAGGGATGCTGGAACCGATTGCAGATGGTTTCCGCAACTATCAGCGAAAGGAATACAGTGTTTCAGCAGAGGAGTTGCTGGTCGACAAAGCGCAACTGCTCACTTTGTCCGCGCCCGAAATGACAGCTCTTGTCGGCGGTATGCGCGTTCTTGGTGCAAATTCCGATGGGACGTCTCATGGTGTCTTCACCGACCGAGTCGGGACACTTAGCACGGACTTCTTCGTCAACCTTCTGGACATGGGGACCGAGTGGAAACCGGCCGCAGACGGAGGCGGCGTGTATGAAGGCCGCGATCGCACCACGGGCGACGTCAAATGGACAGGAACCCGTGTTGATCTGGTCTTTGGCTCAAATTCCCAGCTGAGAGCGATTGCGGAAGTGTACGGTCAGGCTGATGCCGGAGGCAAATTTGTCTGCGATTTCATCTCTGCATGGAACAAGGTGATGAACGCTGATCGGTTTGATCTGAAGTAACTTCACCCGGATATTGGTGAACTGCGCCGTCACGGGAAACCGTGGCGGCGTTTTCTATTGGTGAGTTTCTGGTGAAAGTCGTGTTGGAGGTACGATTCCGTTCCCAGGCGGTCTTCTGGGTCTTATAGCGGATGGTTTTGGGGGAGTGTGACCAGGGAAAATAAGTGCATTATTAACCTAAGTTATTGTTTTCATTAAAGTGGGTAAGTTTTCACCGAGAAATGTGAAGTTTTTTCAAAATGGGGGTTGCAGGTCTCGGACCTAATCCGTAAATACCCCTTCACCGGCGCTGCTGAGGCGCTTGGGACGCGGCGGAAGCGGCGGAGACGCTCAGGATAGACTGGGGGCATCTGAGGTTAT
>NZ_JBQFSG010000011.1:0-204320 GCF_056537885.1 Ruegeria sp. BJ6
AGGTAGAGATCTTTATTCTCGGCAAACCTCACAAGGCCAAAATCCTCGAAAAACCGCCGTTCGACCCAAAAGGCCAAAGATTGCGGGATGTTAAGCAAGAGATGGAGAGTTTCAGCTAAGCTGAAACTCATTTGTGCAGATACGCAGAAGCCAATTTCGGAACTGTGTAACCGCGCGAGTTCCGTCGGCACGGTGGGATGTCAAAAGGTAATATGCGTTGCCCGTCGGCAAGCTAAACTCAAGCGGCGCAACAAGATGACCTTTGCGCCGACCTTCCTCGCCAAATGGGCGCCGATCCATCGCCCAGCCCAAACCTATCTGGGCCGCTTGTAAGGCGTTGGAACGATTATCCATCTCGGCGACAGGTTTCCACGAGGATTCACTCAGACCGATGGCTGAAAACCAGAGATCCCACTCATTGACGTGATGGCGGCTTCGGATCAGGGGTTCCGACGGCATTTCCTCGGGTTGCGGAACCGAACCGCGCGCTTCCAGATATTCTGATGCACAGACCGGTTGAATCACTTCATCGAACAGTTTGATGCAACGCGGCTCTTGTGGCGGTTTATCTGAAAAAACAATGGCCATGTCGATATCACTGCCGCTGAGCGAGATTTCTTCGGGCATGGTGACGATTTTGACTGTGAGGTTGGGGGCAACTTCTCGCAGTTGCGGCAGTTTTGGGATAAGCCACATGTTAGCCAGCGACTGGTACATATGCACCGATACCACTTGCTTGGTCTTGTCATCGGTATGACGGGCAAAAGCAGCGTCAAGAGTATCAAGCGCCTGACGAACGGGTTCGTAGATCGCTTTGCCTTCTTCGGTCAATTCCGCTGTATGATTGGCACCCCGATGCAAAAGCGTTGCACCAACAAATGCTTCAAGCGATCGTATCTGGTGACTCACGGCAGAAGCCGTGATGTTCAGCTCCTGCGCGGCCTCAACGTTGCGGCCCAAGCGAACGACGGCCTCGAAGGCGCGGACAGCTGCAAATGGCGGAATTTTGCGTGACATCTGTCTCTCCGGAGCCGGTTATTGCGCAGAGATTAATGCAATCTTGCCGCCTGTCCCAGACCTTTCCTTTCAAGGGCTTGCCGTACACAAATCGAAAAGGTGCCGTAACTCGGACGCGCTCAACTGGTCGAAGCCAGACGACAGGTCACCGATTTCCTTGGCCCGCGCGGAACCCAAAACGGGGTCGGCCAGCATATGGAACTTTTCGGTGATCTGGCTGTCGGTCAGTGCCATATCCGCGTCTCCGCGGGGAGTGCGGGGCTTATCTTCGATCCGCTGACCGTCCTTCAGGATGATCGTCACCTGCGCCCAGCGTTTGTCGGTGCTGATGCGGGTCATTTCCGGATCATCAATCAGCCTGATGGAACGGCTTACCCGCAGGATGTCGGGATCTCGCAACGCCTCGGTGCTCAGTTCGTTGACCCCAACTTGGCCGCGCACGATCATCGCCGCCACGGGGAATGCGATGGCATAGGCGAACTCGTCCTGATTTTGCGGCTCGTGCCCGGCAAGCCGGGTTGCATAGTGGAAGGTGCGGATTTCGATGCTGTCCACCTGCTCGTGGGTGAACCCATGTTTCTGCATCATGTCATGCACGGAATCGAGTGACGGGTGCGCCCAACGGCAACAGGGGTACGCCTTGTAATGCGTGTGATCGACCAGCCGCCACCCAGTGCCCAGATCGGACCAGAATTCTGTGCCTTCTTCCCCTTCACATGTCAGGGCCGGGGCACCGGTGAACCCTTCGATTGCCAGATAGGCGGCCGTCACCCCGGACGGAGCGCCCCAGCCGACACCGTCACGCACCATGGTGGGGTGGTCGATGCAGCGCATCATCTGGCTGCGGGGGCCATGATACTCACCGATCCCGGCAGCCTGCCGGATTTTTTCCGCATCACCGCCCAGCAATTTTGCCCCTGCGGCGGCAACACCCACGGCAGTCCAGGCTCCGGATGTGTGATAGTCGGCGCAGGTTGCGTGTTGGACCAGCCCGGCGCGATACGAGATTTCGTAGGCGGCGGCGAGGATTTCTGCAAAACGCCTGCCGTCCAACCCATCTGCGCTGGCCTGCGCCATTGCGATCATGGCGGGGAAAATGGCCGAACCAGCATGACCCTTGCAGGGCGTTGTGCCGTCATGGGCGTCGATGCTGTCTACGGTGAATGCTCCGGCCATGGCCGCGCCGACAGGGCTGACTGCACGGCCATCCATTAGCATCTTCGCCGATCCGGTTGTTCCGGCTCCGAACACCATCGGCGCGACCCGGCGGGCGATACCTGACAATTCTGTGGTGGCCCCGACAGCGGCAACGCCCATCGTGTCAACGAAGGATCGGCGAAGGGTCCACAGGGCGGCCTCGGGCAGATCGTCATAGGTCAGGTCTGCTGCGAAGCGATCAAATCTCTGTACCATCAGTTCAACATCTCCACGGCGGATTTCATGCGGTTCAGGCCTTCTGTTATGTTCTGCTCGGACGTCGCGACGGACATGCGAAAGAACGGATCGCATGAAAAGCCGGGTCCGGGCACCACAACGGCCCCGTGTTCCAGGAAATAGGCCGCCAGGTCGGTCGAGCTTGTCAATACCTTGCCCTCAGGCGTCTTGCGGCCAAGCAAGGCACCGCAATCCGGCATCAGATAGAACGCGCCACCCGGGGATTGCGTTCGTAACCCATTGATCTTGGCCAGCCCCTCCAGCGCAAGATCGCGGCGGCGCTGATAGGTGGCGCACCAATCCTTCAGAAAGTCCTGCGGGCCGGTAAGTGCCGCCACAGTGGCCGCTTGACTGATCGAGCATGGCCCGCCATTGGTCTGGCTGAACAGGCTGCGGATACCGCTGGTCCACCAATCTGGCCCGCCTGTAAAACCTATGCGCCAGCCGGTCATCGCATAGGATTTCGACACCCCGTTCACGGTAAGTATCCGTGGTTGCAAATCGGGGGCAACGGCGGCCAGCGTCGCAAATTCGGCACCATCGAAAATGATATGCTCGTACAGATCGTCCGAAATGACGTTGACCCCGGGATGCTGCCGCAGCACATCTGCCAGCGCCCGCAGTTCAGCTGCTGAATAAACCGCCCCGGTTGGATTGGACGGTGAACAGATCATCAGCAACCGCGTCCGCGGCGTGATGGCGGCCTCCAGCTTATCCGGTGTCAGTTTGAAGCCATCATTTGATGTATCGACCAGCACAGGTGCCCCGCCAACCGCCTGCACCATACCCAGATGCGACGCCCAGAGCGGCACCGGCAGGATCATTTCGTCCCCAGGATTCAGCACCGCTTGAATTGCGGTCGCCAGCAATGGTTTGGCACCAGAACAGACGATGATTTCCGACGACGAGAAGGTCAGCCCGTTATCGCGGCGGAACTTTTCGATCACGGCCGCCTTGACGGTTCCGTTCCCGTCAGTCGGGGTATAGCGTGTATCGCCCGCGCGGATGGCCGTGATCCCGGCTTCGCAGATATGGGCAGGCGTGTCGAAATCCGGCTCGCCCACGGAAAAGTCGATCAGGTCAGCCCCGGCTTGCCGCATCTCGAAGGCCTTATTGAAGACACCAATGATCGGCGACGCGGGCAGGGCATCAATCAGACGGGACAGCATCAGGACGCCTCCGCCAGATCACTCAGTGTCAGATTGGGACCAAGACTGTCCGGCCCGACCAGCACATGGATGACCGCGGCTTTGCCAGACGCCATTGCGCGTTCCAGCGCTGGGGCGAATTCGGCGGTGGTTTCAACCCGTTCGCCGTGCGCGCCATAGCCTTGCGCCACCACAGCAAAATCCGGATTTGTCAGCGACGTCCCAGAGATGCGCCCGGGATGCTTGCGTTCCTGATTGGTGCGGATGGTGCCGTACATACCGTTGTCGATAACAATGAAAATCGGGTCGAGCCCGTATTGAACCGCTGTCGCCAACTCCTGCCCGTTCATCAGAAAATCGCCATCCCCGGCAACATAAACGGCAGGTGCATAGGGCCGCGCCACTTTGGCAGCCACCGCCGCCGGAACCCCCATGCCCATCGCGCCCGAAATAGGGGCCAGTGCGCCCAGAAACTGGCGATAGTCGAAGTGGATATTGGGCCAGTCGGCGGCGTTGCCTGCACCGGTGGTCATCGTGGTCTCACGCGGCAGGGTGGTGTTCAGCACACGCATCACCTCAGCCATATCGACCGGTCCGCGTTGGACGGGCAGTGCTTGCATTGTCTCGTAATCCGCACGCGCGCTGGCGGGTGAATGGCGCCTGGCGACCGGCAGCAACGCCAGCGATTTTGCAGCTTCGTTCGGGTCAGCCAGAATGGGAAGATCGGCCTGATATAGCCGCCCCAGATCCTCGGCCCCCGGCAGGATGTGGACAAGCCTGCAATCCGGCTGCGGAGATCGGATGAGGCTGAATTTCAATGTGGTTCCATCATTCAGGCGAGCGCCCAACGCGATCACCAGATCGGCGGATTTGGCGTATTCATTGGGCATCGGATTGCCGCCAAAACCCAGATTCCCGATGAAATTGGGATGGTCATGCGGGAACAACCCTTGCCGACGGAACCCTACGGCAACCGGCAGGCCATGATCCTCGGCAAAACGTATGGCCGCGGCTTGCCCATCTTCGGTCCAACAGGTTCCACCCAGCAGCAACAGCGGGCGCTCGGCATTTGCCAAAAGCCCGGCCACCTGTTCCAGATCGGCAGGTGTAGGCGCGGGAGGGGTCAGCTTGACCTGTGGCAGATCGGCGGCGTCGGTCAGTTCGGCCAGCATATCCTCGGGCAGGGCCAGCGCCACCGGGCCAGGCCGTCCCGAAAGGGCAGTGCGGAAGGCGCGGTTGACATATTCCGGTATGCGGGCGGGATCGTCGATCTCGGCCACCCATTTCACCATGTGACCGAGGAAACGGCGGTAATCGACCTCCTGAAAGGCTTCCTTGTCGCGATGGGCGCGCGGAATCTGTCCAATCAGCAGAATCAGCGGGGTCGAGCCCTGCTGAGCCGTATGCACCCCGATTGAGGCGTTTGTCACACCGGGTCCGCGTGTCACGAAACACACGCCCGGTTTGCCGGTGGCATCCGAATAGGCTGCCGCCATGAATGCGGCGCCACCCTCCTGCCGGGTGGTGTAGTATTTCATTGTGTTCGAGCAATCATGCAGCGCATCAAGCGCCGCCAGATAGCTTTCACCGGGGACGCCAAAAATCGCATCGACGCCGTTCACCCGCAACATGTCGATCAGAACCTGTCCGCCTGTCCGCATCGCGATTACTCCTCTGTCAGAGTTCTTATTTTCCAGTCGGATCGAAAGACTAAAACTGAATTTTTCACACCGGGGTTGAGGGGAATTCACCCTGAAATCGATACCGTCCATTGAAACAGTGCGCCACAGGTCCGGTCATCTCGGCCACGTTGTCTGAACGGATCCGGATCGCCACGGTCCCGGCTGGCATGTGAACCTGCATCTCATTCCGGTGGGTACGTCCCGACAGACGTGCCGCCTGCACTGCGGCGCAGGCCCCCGATCCGCAGGCGGTGGTCAAAACGCCGGGTCGCTCATAGACCGATAATCGCATGTCTGAGGGCGACAACATCTCGGCAACGCCAACATTCACGCCCTGGGCAAAAAGAGGGTTCGCCATGATTGCTGGGGCCAGCTTGGGCAGATCGACGGAGTCCAGATCGTTTGTGAAGAACACCGCGTGCGGATTGCCAACGGCCAGACCCACGGGAGATTGCAGCGACCCGTTCCCAACAGGCAGGGCCATCATATCCTGCGGGCCCGACAGGGACATCGCCCGCCAGTTCTGCGTCAACTCTCCCATTTCCACCTGCACCAGTTGATCCCCGCATCGCCGCGCACGCAATGGCCCGACGCGCGTTTCCAGAACAATCGCGTCCGCATCAGCCTGTTCGAGCAAAAGCCAGGCCACACAGCGGGTCGCGTTCCCACAGGCCTGCACCTCGGTTCCATCAATGTTGTAAATCCGCATGAACGCTGCTGCGTGCGGGTGGCCCGAGGGCTCCAGAACAACCAGTTCATCCGCGCCAACTCCCACCTTGGGATCGCAAACCCAGATCACCTCATCCGGTGTCGGAAAGTATGGGGCAGTGCGGGCATCCACGATCACGAAGTGATTGCGAAGCCCCTGCATCTTGATGAAGTCAGGCATTGGCTTAGTGTTGCAGAATCTGGCTAAGGAACAGTTTGGTCCGCTCGCTTTGGGGAGTTTCGAAGAAGCTGACGGGATCATTTTCCTCGATAATCTGGCCTTCATCCATGAAGATCACCCGGTCCGCCACGGCCTTGGCAAACCCCATCTCGTGGGTCACACACACCATGGTCATCCCATCGCGCGCCAGACTGACCATGGTGTCCAGAACCTCAGACACCATTTCGGGATCCAGCGCCGAGGTTGGTTCGTCAAACAGCATCACCTTCGGGTTCATGCAAAGTGAGCGCGCAATTGCCACGCGCTGTTGCTGCCCCCCCGATAGCTGCCCGGGGTACTTTTCAGCCTGTTCCGGAATGCGGACCCGTTCGAGGTACTTCATCGCAGTCTTGCGCGCCTCGGCCTCGGGCACACCGCGCACCCACATGGGAGCAGCCATCAGGTTTTGCAGAACAGTCAGGTGAGGGAACAGATTAAAGTGCTGGAACACCATACCCACTTCCATCCGAACCTTGTCGATATCTTTCATTTTCTGATGAAGATGCATCCCGTCGACGATGATCTCGCCTTCCTGATGTGCCTCAAGCCAGTTGAGTGTGCGGATCATCGTGGATTTACCGGAACCGGACGGACCGCACACAACGATCTTGTCGCCCTTGTTGACGACAAAGTTGATGTCACGGAGCGCATGATATTGGCCATACCACTTGTTGACGCCGCGCATTTCGATAATCGGTTCTGCCATGACGCGACCTCCTCAGTGGCTCTTGGTGCGGAAGTGACGCTCGATCCGGCCCTGGATCAGTTCAAGGCACATGGACAGCATCCAGTAGATGATGGCGGCGGTGATCAGCATCTCCATATGCTGGAACGACTTAGTCCCGAGCGTACGGGCCAGAAACATCAATTCCCACACGCCGATCACGGATACCAGAGAGCTATCCTTGAGCATGGCGATGAACTGGTTGCCCGTCGGCGGTATGATCAGTGGCAGCGATTGCGGCAGGATGATCCGACGCATGGTCAGGCCGAACTTGAAGCCTAACGAGCGTGACGCTTCCCACTGGCCTTTCGCGATCGACTGGATACCAGCACGGAAAATCTCGGTCATGTAGGCGCCGTAGCACAGGGTCAGCGCCAGAATGCCGGCCGGAACCGCGTCGATCACGTAACCAAGCTGAGGCAGGCCGAGATAGATCAGGTAGACCTGCATCAGCAGCGGCAGGCCCCGGAAGAACGAGGTATAAAAGCTGGCAATCGCAAAAGCGAACCCATTGGAAGACAGCTTGGCCACAGCCCCGATGATCGCCAGTATTGAGGCAAGCGTTATCGATATGGCCGAGACGTAAAGCGTCGTAAACACGCCTTGGCTGACCATGAACCAGATTTTCGAGCGTATAAACGCAAAGTCCAGATCGAAGCCATAGAAGAAGGCCAGAAACAGCGCCAGCAACTGCAACCAGACGATGACAACCTGAAGCCTGAATTTAAGAAATCCAATCAGGACAATATTGAACGCGAACAGAATGCCCAACACCAGACCGGTGGCAAATCGCCCGTAAAACCCGGATTCTGCGGGTTCTCCGATCACCGGTCTCATGAGTTCTCCGAAAATTGAGCCGGTTGTGTCGATCAGAATGAAGAATGCCGTCGCGACGACCAACATCAATCCAACGATCTTGGGTTTGTGGACCAGTGGATCGTTCACCACCGTGTCGGCATAAAGCATGACCTGCCTCCTGAATGGAGCGGCTCGCCAGAGGCGAGCCGGCCTGTTTTGTTGTTATTTTGTGGTGGTGTAGTCGACGCCGTACCACTTTTCGCTGAGCTTCGTCAGCGTTCCATCGGCACGCATGTCGGCGACGATTCCGGCAAGCTTGTCATTGAATTCCTGATCACCGCGGTCGATGGCGATGGCCAGAGGTTCATAGAAGACCGGATCGCCGACAACTTTGAGCGGGTAATTGTTCTTGATGCCTTCCAGAATCGCCGGAAGTGATCCGATCATTCCATCCAGTCGCGTCCCGTCACCCAATCGCAGATCGTCCATTACTGCCGTGGAATCCTTGTAGGAACGCAATTCCCCGGGCGAGATCTGATATTCAAAGCCCGGCACACCCTCGGCATCAATTGTCAGATCATGCTGCAGATACAGCTCAAAGACACTGGAGGTTGTTGCCCCCATCGTTTTGTCATTCAGATCAGCAACAGACGAGGCTGAGCTGTCGTTATGAACAGCGGCAGCGGCAGGTGTATAGTAATAGACGGCGGGAAAGCTCAGTACTTTGGCTCGCGCTTTTGTCGGGGTCATCGACCCGACCGAGACATCCCAGCGCCCGTTCCAATTTCCGGCTGTGATGATGTCCCACGCAGGCGTCACGAACTCCACTTCGACGCCCATGCGCTGCGCGATTTCACGGGCAACGTCGACGTCAAAGCCATCCATTTCGTTGTTGTCGTTCAGAAAGCTCTGCGGTGCCCAGTTTGCATCGGTCGCAACTTTAAGCAGCTTATCCGACGTGACACGGTCCAATGCATCACCAGCAAAACTGACCCCAGTGCTGGCGCAAAAGGCGGCAATGGCGGCGGCGATTGTGAATACTCGTCTAGATTGTCCCATTCATTCCTCCAAGCTGGAAACGCATTGAAGAAACTGCACGAAAGAGGTCGGAGGCTTTAGGGAATTATTTTGAGCGGTATTGAAATTTTTTCAGCCCAAATTCGTCAGCCGATCTAGGCTCTGACCAACAGTACACCGATTGCGAGCCACTTGTGCTTCGCACCCAATGTTACTGTTCTTAAACTTCGTCAGGATATCAGTGGCGGAGAGACAGGTAGCCATATGGAGATCCGATGTGGTCCGCAGAAATCTCATAATACCCAATTATTAAAGAGTTATTTTCCGTTGTGCACCCAATGAGGTTTTGTGAGTTCCGGTGAAATCCAGCATCAATTGGGGGATAAAATGATGGACTAAAATGCGGAATGAGCAGAACAATGGCAGCAGGCAAACCCCTGACGGCAACCTTTGTAAAGAACATCACCAAGCCAGGGAAATACTTCGACAACAGCCGCTACGGTTTGTTTCTAAGAATTGACAAAGATGGCCGCAAGTATTGGGTGCAGCGGATCGTGATTTCCGGTAAGCGGCGCGAGATCGGCTTGGGAAACTTCCCCTTGGTCACGTTGTTGATGGCAAGGGAGCAGGCGGTCGAGAACAAGCGCAAAGCGTACCTGGGTGGCGATCCCCTGGCAGAGAAACGCAAAGCCAAAATGGACACGGATTTTGCCAGCGTTGTCGAAAAGTACCTGGAAGCCAAGCTTGCGGAGTTCCGCAACGAAAAGCACAAGAAGCAATGGCGCGCGATGCTGGACACCTACGCCATTCCAGTGATCGGTCACATGCCTGTGGAAACCATCGATGTTACGGATATCGTTTCGGTTCTCAAACCGATCTAGGAAGAGAAGACCGAAACCGCTAGCCGCTTGCGTGGGCGCATTGAAAAGGTCTTGTCTTGGGCGACGGTGAATGAATTGCGCATTGGCGATAATCCGGCGCGGTGGAAAGGTAACTTATCCGAAGTTCTACCCAAACCCAGCAAAGTTACGACCGTCAAACACCACCCCGCCTTGGCGCAGAAGGACACAGGACGCTGGTGGGCTGATCTTTCAAACCGGGACGGCATCTCGATCAAGGCGCTTCAATTTGCGGCTCTCACCGCGTCGCGCTCCGGGGAAATACGGGGCATGACTTGGGATGAAGTGGATTTTGACGAGCGCCATTGGACGATCCCCGCAGCACGCATGAAGGCACGGCGACAGCATCGCGTTCCGCTGACCCCATCCATGGTTACACTATTGCAAGAACTTCCAAGGCTCGAAGGCTCGCCCTATGTGTTCTTTGGAGCCAAGGGCGGCATGCTCTCAGACATGGCTTTGTCCTCCGTCATGCGAAAGATGCACAAAGCTGACCTTGCGAAAGATGGTCCCGGCTATTTTGACGTCAAAAGCGGATCACCTGCCGTCCCGCATGGGCTGCGTTCTACCTTCCGCGATTGGGCCGCAGAAGAGGGTTATGATCACCACATGGCGGAACTGGCACTTGCGCATAATGTGGACAGCATGGTCGTGCGCGCCTACCGCCGAACCGATGCCTTGGAACGCCGCCGCAAAATGATGGCTGCCTGGGAAAAATTCCTGAAAAAAGAATAAAACAAAATCAGAGGCTTAGGCTTTCCGTCCAAAAAACCTGCATTTTCTATGAATTTCCTACGCAGTCCCCCAGATCGCAATACAAGCTACTGTAATATATAGGTTTTACAACCTCTCCGGGGGCGTGTTGGCAGGTGTATTTTGCTGTGCTTATTCGGACTTACGCGGCGCTTACTGGCAGTTAGCGCTTCGTGTCGGCTCCGATGCGCCAACACCGGAACCGACGGGAAGTTAGGAATTAGAGCAATCCCTGCCTTTCTCGATACTGCCGACAACGGTTCGCGTCAAAAGAAATGGCGCGGCGCACGAAGAGGCACATTGAAATGCAAGACAAAATCTATCGTAGGCCAGACGTAGAAACTCTGGTGGGTCTTTCCCGGTCTACCATCTACGCCATGATTGCGGACGGAACGTTCCCAAAGCCGATCAAGCTAGGGAAGCGTGCTGTGGGCTGGCGACAGTCTGATGTTTTGACCTGGCTGGAAAGCCGCTCAAGCGAGGCAGTGTGATCCATGACAAAGCATCATGAAACGTCGGCAAACTACGAACGCGTATTGTTTACCTTTGGGCGCTATCGCGTGGCGGTTTGCAAAGATGATCTGCAATGGCTCTTTCAACAGCGGGTAACGGTTAAAACCTGTGCTGGGGCGCGCTGGCGAAACTTGGGATACTGTACCACCCGAAACGCCCTTTCGCGTTTCCAGCACAGGTTTCTGGGCGTCTCGTCGCCAGAAATCGGCGCGCTCCCGGGAACCTTCAAAGCGGGGGGCTGGAATTGATGGATGCTGAAACCATTACACGCACCTTGGGTGGACGCTGGACCGGGCGTTCAGGCACGGCTTGTTGCCCTGCGCATGAAGACCGCTCGCCGAGCTTGAGTATCGCAAACGGGTATTCAGGTCAGCTTTTGCTGACCTGTCATGCTGGGTGCAGCTTTGTGAGCGTTCTGGATGCGCTCAAAGGCATGGGGTTGGCAGGCAGCAGCGTCGATAACTCGCTAATCGGCTGTGATGTTGTGAACAAGCAACGTGAAATCGAACGCCGCCACAATAAACGCCGTGCACACATTGCACGTGATCTCTGGCAGGACTCTGACCCTGTTCATGGCACCCTGGCTGAAACCTACCTACGCAATCGGGGTATCACGTGCCCTCTACCTGACAGCCTTCGCTTTCACCGCGAATGCTGGCATCCGGTAGCCAAAAGGCTCCCCGCGCTTGTTGGCAAAGTGACGGGTAGCGACTCGGATGCTGTTCACCGGACCTACATAAACCACGATGGCTTAGGCAAATCCGAGTATACCCCGGGTAAGGCCATGCTCGGCGCAACAAAGGGCGGCGCGGTTCGGCTTACCCATACCCCGGGTAGGCTTGTGGTAACAGAAGGTATCGAAACCGGGCTGTCGCTGCTCTCCGGTCTGATTGACGGACCCATGGAGGTCTGGGCGGCGCTCAGCGCGAGCGGCATGAAATCCCTGCACCTGCCTGACCATCCTGACGGACTGGTTATTGCGCCCGATGGTGATGCCGTTGGTCGAGAAGCAGCACAAGTACTGGCACATCGCGCCTATGCCTTAGGATGGCGTGTCTCATTGCTGCCCGCCCCCGATGGCTACGACTGGAACGACGTGCTGACGGGAAAGGTAAAAGCACAATGATAATCCATCCAAAGGAAGAGAGTTTTGCGCCTGACTGGCCGGAACCGGAATCGCGGTTCTTGCGAGATGAACGCGCGGCTGCGCCCAAGTTGCCCGTGGAAGAGGTCTTCGGATCCAAATGGGCTCGACGGATCACGGTTGCCGCTGAGGCAAAGTCAGCGCCACCGGATTACATCGTGTCGGCTTTATTGGCAGTCGCTGGATCACTGATAGGAAACACCCGTTGGGTGTCTCCCTGGGCAGGCTGGTCAGAACCGCCAATCCTGTGGACGATGGCAATTGGTTTGCCGTCCAGCGGCAAATCACCTGGTTTGGATGCTGTGCTGACGCCGTTGCGCAAGGCTGAACGGGAACTTCGCAAGACATCCGAAAGCGAACTCGCTCAATGGCGAGAGGCGGCAGAGATCGCCAAGATTGCGGAAAGCACGTGGAAAGAAGCAACCAAGGCCGCGATCAAAGACGGGTCCACGCCACCGGAGCGACCTGACGCGGCCAATCCTGGTCAGCAACCTTTCTTGCCGCGTCTGTGCGTTGCAGACGGCACCTTAGAGCGTTTAGCTGTGATCCTGGAAAAGCAGGCGCGTGGAACATTGGCGGCGCGGGATGAATTGGCCGGGTGGCTGCAAGGCATGACGCGGTATTCCGGCGGCGGGTCGGATCGGCCTTTCTGGCTCGAAGCCTATGGCGGTCGCGCCTATACGGTCGAGCGTATGGGGCGTGACCCCGTATACATAGACCGGCTATCTATTGGCGTGGTTGGTGGTATCCAGCCAGACAAATTGAACGGGTTGCTGATCAACTCTGATGATGATGGCTTGCTGGCCCGGTTCATGCCGATCTGGCCTGACCCCGTGCCGATACCGCGTCCGCAATCCATTCCCGAAGATGCGTTCATCGAACGCGCACTAGGCAGGCTCCTGTCCCTACGTATAGTAACGGACGAATACGACGTGACGCGGCCTTGGCTCATCCCATTTACGGAAGAGGCTTGCGACCGGTTCGATGCTATACGTAGCTACGTAAGGGATTTGGAGGCAAAAGCAGACGGGTTGTTGCTCTCGTATATAGGTAAGCTCCCTGGCATGACCATTCGGCTTGCCCTGGTGTTGTCTTACCTGGACTGGGCAAAAGGCATTGAAGACGAGGTGCACCAGGTCAGCGCGGAGGAGTTCGACCGGGCGGCGTACTTCATAACATCCTATGCGCTTCCAATGGCACAGCGTGCGTATGCAGGCGCGTCACTGTCCAAAACCGAACGGTCAGCGCGTCGGCTGGTGGCCGTGATCCGAGAGCAAGGTTGGGAACGCTTTACCTCGCGCGAGGTTTTGCGTCTGGATCGGTCGGGTTTGGCGACTGCAAGTGAGTTAAACCCCGCCCTCAAGGCATTGGAAGAAGGCGATATTGTTCGACTGGTAGAACAACCATCAGGAGCAGCAGGCGGGCGGCGCTCTCGCCTATACATCGTCAACCCGACAATACTCTCGGAAGGCGCTTGATTACCTCATGACAAAACCGACACAACCTCCAGGCACTAAGATTTTGTCGGCTATGTCGGTTTTGTCAGGCCTGTTCTTATAGGGGGGCGGAAAACAGACAATCGCTGCGCTTGGTGCCAATGACCGCATTGCGGACAAACCTGCCGTTGGCGCACGGGGCCTCAATGTCTGGTTCGGCCTCAATTACCGACTTGGGCGCTATGTCGGCCTCGTGCCAAGAGTTGCCCGTACAACTGATGCGACCTGACGGCAGCTTTTGCCCGATTCCGGACTCTCCAGCGGGCATCAGACGGCAGCGGGTTTAGCCCCAAAACTCACCGTAAGCCAAGAGGCGGCTCCTGTGCTGAAGCGACTACCCCCCGGACTCTTGCCCGAAAGCTTCACCGAAGCGATGCGTGCCAGTTGCAGCTGTGCTAGCTTTCTAACTCAGGGAGGAACGTCAAATGGCAAATCTGACTCTTTATGGACCAAGTTACAGCACATACACTCGCTCGGTACGCCTCGTGATGGAAGAAAAAGGGGTCGACTATGACCACGTCGAGGTTGATTTCATGGAAGGTATGCCAGCTGAACAGATTGCCAGGCAACCGTTCGGCAAAGTACCGGCATTTGAGCACAATGGATTTCACCTTTATGAGACCGGCGCGATTGAGCGTTACATCGACGAAGGGTTCGATGGCACAGCATTGCAACCCGGTAGCTTGAAACAGCGCGCCCGCATGGCGCAGATGATAAGCATTGTCGACAACTATACATATGGCCCGGTCATTGGTTTGTGCGAGCAAAGAATTTTTGCACCGATGATGGGTGGCGAAACCGACGAAGCTGCTTGCCAAGCCCTTATGCCCGAGATCCAAAAAGCCCTCGGCACTCTTGAGGACTTGCAAGATGGAAATCCCTATTTGGCTGGGGACGATCTGAGCCTTGCCGATCTCCACTTGGCCCCCGTGTTCTGGTACTTTGTGCAAACGCCAGATGCAGAACCCACTCTTTCGGACAAACCTGGATTGCACACATGGTGGGAAAGCATGGAGTCGAGGGAAAGCATGTCTAAGACAGAGCCGAAGTTCGAATAGTTCGCGGCATGTGCAAACTTGTGTGAGCAGACAAACGCGCTGTCACTTTAAACGCGAAACTGACACCACCTCTGTCATTCCAAACCCTCTAACTATTTTCCGACGCGTTTGCCTGGCATGTGTTCGTTGTCGTGTCGCAAGTCCAAACCGGCACGTTTGCGAATCCCGAGTTGTTCCGCGGATTCCCCTTTGCCCTCGTCTCCGGACCCTCAGTGCAGTCGCGGACAATGACCGGTCATAGCGCTAAACGGACCTACCGGAGGTTCTGTCGAATCTCCGAGTAGGGTCAGAAGTTCACTTAGCGTGCACCCACGGAGCGTCCGGACGTCGCCCTAAAGCTGACATTCGAATGCGGCGCAGCATTTGGTTGATTGGGCTCTCTGCCGACCTCGGAGGCAGCGCAGCATCCTGTGATATTGGACCGCGTCAACGTCGGGTTGTCGTTGTGGGTGGGCATGGCGGATCGGAGGATCAGTCATGGAAACCCCAAACTTACCTGCCATTCGCGCGCCTCGCCCAGCCTGGAACAAAGGCCGTATCGTGGGTCAAAAACGCCCGCTGAAACCAAAACATGTTTGGGCGATCCGAGTTCGCCTCGAGCTTGCCGACAACCATCGCGATCTTGCGCTTTTCAACATGGCAATCGACAGCAAGCTTCGCGGCTGTGATCTGGTGAAGATGAAGGTTGTCGATATCATGTCATCGGGTCAGATCAAGGAACGCGCTTCAGTACTGCAGAGCAAGACGCAGAAACCTGTGCGCTTCGAGATATCCGAGGGCACTCGTGCCTCTGTTGAGAAATGGATGGAAGATGAACTCATGGTCGGTTCAGAATACCTTTGGCCTGGCAGATTCCACGAAAGGTTGCACATCTCGACGCGTCAATATGCGCGAATTGTTCGAGACTGGGTTACATCTATCGGCCTTGAAGCAAGCGCATATGGAACCCATTCAATGAGGCGCACGAAAGTCACCCAAATCTACAAGAAAACTGGCAACCTCAGAGCGGTCCAGCTTTTGCTAGGCCATACCAAGATGGACAGTACAGTCCGGTATCTCGGCGTCGAACTCGAAGATGCCTTGGCTATCGCCGAAGCCATTGAGATATAGTGCCAATGGGTCGCCTTCACGGGCGGCCCAAAGCGGCCATTTGCGTCAGCCGCATCGAAGGTCTGGTTCGAGCCCCTTTGACCGATGCTGCGCTGGGTCCAAATGACAATCTTGGTGCATAAGCGGACCTTCGTTAGCAGGTGTTACCCACGAGTTCTTGTAAGGATCGGGAGGCAAGGGTTGGTGCCTCCCGTGAATTGATTTCTACTGTGACATCCCGCCTTCGGTCGAGATTTGTTCTTCAACATGACCTTGGTTGGTGACGTCCGAACCCCGTGGAGGATAGTCCTTGAACGTAGACAGGTGGTTTTGAACGATTTTGGCCGCCGGCCCAAATGCCCACATCTTGTTGCCCATCCAGCGGGTGTACATCCCGGATTCCTCGGCCGCTTTTTCGTAAGGATCGCGACGCAGGTTGAACAGCAGGGGCGCGTTCAGTTCCTCTTTGGGGCCAGCCCACCCTTCGGTTTGGATCGTGAAATGCGCTTTCCAGTCTCCGTGGCGTACTGCCTGTAAGTCCGGGCCTTCGTAGTAGATGATCTCGTCCCGGTTGCTCTCGCCCTTACCAGTCAGGAACGACAGTTGATTGTATCCATCCAGATGCACCTGATAGCCTTCGTAGCCCTCCAGCAATGATCCGGTCAGATCGTCAGGCCCGCCAGCAGCGGCAACAAGGGTGGGCATCCAGTCAAGACCCGCAAAAATACCGTTGCTCACGGTTCCGGCGGGGACTTTGCCGGGCCAGCGAATAATGGCAGGGACGCGGAAGCCGCCTTCCCATGTCGTGCCCTTTTCGCCATGGAACGGGGTTGTTCCACCATCGGGCCAGGTCATGGTTTCGGGGCCGTTATCGGACGTAAAGACAACAATCGTGTTGTCCGAGATGCCCAGTTCGTCCAGCCGCGCCATGACTTTACCCACATTGTCGTCCAGCTCTTTCATCACGACATCCTGCAAACCGCGCCCGTCACCCAGCATGGCCTCGTATTCGGGGCTTAGATGGGTCCAGACATGCGCGCGCGCCGGTGCCATCCAGACAAAGAACGGCGTATCGCTGTCGACTGCGCGGTTGATGAAGTCCAGCGTGTGGGCTGTCACCTCGTCGTCCAGCGTCTTTTGCCGTTCGGGCGGGGCCGGGCCATCGTCGATGATGCGTTGTTTGCCAACCAGACCCCAG
This sequence comes from Ruegeria sp. BJ6, assembly GCF_056537885.1. Classification (NCBI taxonomy): domain Bacteria; kingdom Pseudomonadati; phylum Pseudomonadota; class Alphaproteobacteria; order Rhodobacterales; family Roseobacteraceae; genus Ruegeria; species Ruegeria sp. BJ6. The sequence goes on from NZ_JBQFSG010000011.1 coordinate 16,899, forward strand.
CGTGGGTCCACAGTTTCATCGACTGTATCCGTGGCATACGCGTGAATGATGTTCCGAGGGCCAAATGTGTCGTTGAATTTCTGATCTTTCGGCCAGTCCGGGTCGGATGTGTATTCCATCGCGTTCAGATGATAGAGCCAACCCCAATATTCATCAAACCCCTTCACCGTCGGCAGGAATTTGTTCATATCCCCCAGATGGTTCTTGCCGAATTGACCGGTCGTGTAGCCCAGAGATTTCAGCATATTGGCCAAAGTGGGATCATCCTCGCTCAGACCTTTTTCAGGGTCTCCGGGCAGGCCGACTGTGTGCATTCCGGTACGAACTGGCAATTGTCCGGTGATAAAGGCTGACCGTCCAGCAGTGCAGCTTGGCTGAGCATAATAATCCGTCAAACGCATACCGTCGGCGGCCAGCTGATCAAGGTTGGGTGTTTTGATGCTTTTCACACCCTGATGATAGCTGCCAAGGCTGGCCCAGCCGACATCGTCGGCCATGATGACAAGGATATTGGGCTGGTCGGTTTCGGCCAAAACCGGCAAGGCAGAGACCGTCGCCGTGGCCAGCGTGGCGGAAACCGCAATAGATCGAAGAATGAACATGGTTACCTCTGTGGACGTGTAAGACGATATCGATGGTGGAAATACCGAAGGGTCCATCAGGGATAGCGATTGAGAGTTTCTTGTCGCAACAGAGCTTTACCATGATTTCATATTATGAAAACTAAAACACAAAACCTGAAACAATTAGACCGTATGATGAACGAAAACGCTTTGACCGCCTTTCTCGCATTGGCTGAAACCGGCAGTTTCCAAAACGCCGCTCGTGCGATGGGTGTCTCCAACGCGTCGTTGTCCCGCTATGTAGGGCAGGCTGAAGACCACACGGGACTTGTTTTGTTCCATCGCAGCCGAAATAGCAGCACGTTGACACGTGCGGGGCAGGAGTTTTTGCCAATCGCCCAAGCGCTGCGTGAAGACCTGGACCGCTATGCGACCCGTGTTTCTGGATTGCGCGAAACCGGGCCGGGCACTTTGCTGATCGGTTGCGGGCCGCTCACCACGAGGACCCTGATCCTGCCCGTCTTACGGGCCGTCCGAAGAACAATGCCTGACCTGCGCTTCCGAATTCTGGTGAGCGCCTACGCTCGTCCACTCGACTTATTGCAGGCGGGTGAATTCGACGTGTTCCTCGGTGATCTGACCTATACGCCCGAAGCCGACGATGTCGAGATCATGGTGATGGAGAAACAACCCATCCAGTTCGTTGCTCATCGAGATCATGAGATTCACCAGCGCGGCCCGCAAACTATGGCAGGCATTTTCGATTTTCCCTTTGCATCACCCCATCTCCACAAGCATTGGAAAGCCGCTTTGACAAAAGCACTTGGTGGCGGTGCCGAGGCCGTCGAAAAGGTCAATGCGCAGCCGCATATCGAATGCGACGACTACAACGTCCTGACTGGACTGCTGGCAGAGCCTGAATTTATCGTTGGAGGGATGCCGGACACATTCGCAGAGCTGATCCGTGCAAAGACCGCAAAACCCGTGTCGATGGAACAGAACCTTAGATGGAACATTTGCGCAGCGCGCAAGTCGCAGAACACGTCTGCCGCGGTTGAATTGGTTTGGAATGAACTTGCCAAGTATCGGGCGTGATCGGTGGCGGGAGGCACAGGGAGGCCTGTAACTGAAACATTTTCTGACCAATATGTAGGTCGTTTTCATAGGCCCGTTAGATTTACCGAAGTTCCGCTTACTTGCGCAAAGCAGTCATTGGAAGTTCATCAAGTCAATGACTGCTGTGCGGACTTAGTTGCCGTTGGTCGAAGACGTTAGATGTGCAATTGAAGTTATTCACCAGACTGTTTGTTCAATAATAATGCGTCACGCATCCTCCGCATCGATATCGCAACTCGTAGCGCTGCAACAAAGCTCACAACAAACCACGCAGCCGCGACTGGAACCGGTGCTAGGCCCGTTTCAAGTTGATATTGAAGAACAATTACAAGCGCAGGAAGCATGAACGCAACGAGCAAGAAAACAATGACTCTGTGACGAATGCTTCGGCAAAGTAAGCTAATATCGACTTTGCTAACCATAGGCAGTGACCAATATCCTGTTTTCCATGCTTGCGCTCAAATCGTCGCTGCGAAGCAGAATGATGTCAGTCTGGGCTCGAACCAGACCTTCGATGCGGCTGACGCAAATGGCTGCTTTGGGCCGAAACTCAAAAGTCACGCGCTCTGACGCGAGAGCGGGACAAAAACTGTCACCAACCAAAACTGCTCAAGTGAAGCTTGCCACCTTCGGGGGGTGGGGGATAACTCAACCACATTTCGAATTAAATTATTAAAAACAGCAATCTAAATTATTATAGTGGCGGAGAGACAGGTATTCGAACCTCGGTGGGCTTGCACCCACAACGGTTTTCGAGACCGTTTTTGACACCAAATCGGAAGTCGTCACATCAATAAAACAACGGCTTTATGGCAGCAAGATAAGCAGTTTCGGCACAGAAAGCGGGTAGGGGTGTTATAGGAAGGCGTCATGGTGATTTGTGACGAGTGATCTTCCTCAATGGTTACTGAAAGCGCATTGAAGTTCCGATGGACGGGAAACGGCCATTCGCGGCCAATGCGAAAGAAGCCAACAAACGGCGAAAAGCAGACATTCCATTCTTAAGCTTCGTCCTTCCTAAAACAAAAGCTCTTTTTTCCGGCTACAGAAGCTGGCGGAGCTGACGGAAGGGCACGGTAAGGTTTGGTATGTCCTTTGCGGCGAGATCGAGGGCGAAGTCAGAAAGAGAACACTTTGGCCTGCTATTGTGATGGCAGGGCCGCCAGCGCCATAGCAAACTAACCGGGTTTCTTTCAGTTTCGGCGCAGCCCGTAAGCAGCGCCGGTGCGAATCCGGATCCATACTGATTTGAACTGTGAACTCAACGCTCAGTTATAAAGGACAGTCCAGAAACGAGTTGTCTCAACCCAAGCGCCGCACCGGCGAAGATGGCAACAAATGTAACGGGCGCGCTGTAGGCCAAAAGTGAGAAGGCAGATATGCCTTGTCCGACGCTGCAACCAACCGCGATGATCGCTCCCGGACCCATAATTGCCGCGCCCAGCATTTGCCGCTTAAGTTCACGTGGATCTTCGCATGCTTCCCATCGGAAATGGCCTTTAGACCAAGATCCCAAAAAGGCGCCAATGAGAACGCCGGAGACTGATCCGACGGCAAAGGACAAAGTGTTTCCAGAGGCCGTCATAAGGTAGAATATTGTGTCGCCAAGGGGTGCAGCGAAGGTATGGGTTTGAACTGGCTCACCATCGAAACCGTGCGTCGCAACCCAATTCGTGCCGAGCCATCCTGATACGATCGCCAGTCCAACTACAGATCCCCAAAACACCTGTGCGGGAGTGCGGCGGAAGCGCTGGTTTGCCAAGGCGAAAATCACCAACGCAACGCCAATAACGGAGCCAATGAGCCAAGCTGGTATAGAGGTCAGTTGTTCGGCAAGGAAGCTAATGCTCTGGGGGCCACTAAGATCAAATTCCTCGGGAAAGACCCAAACACGGAAATACGCCAGGGGCCCGGACATGACAACGTAAGCAGATAGACCCATAATCAAAACGATGACGAATGATCGAAGGTCGCCGCCCCCAAGCCTTGCCAGCGCGCCATAGCCGCAGTTTCCGCTGATGGCCATTCCGTAACCGAACATGAGGCCACCCACGATCGACCCAAGTGGGTTCCAGGTCTGTGCAAGATACCTTGTTCCAACAGGGTCCAACCACCCTAAAGCCATGGCTGAGTGGCTACCGACAATTGCAACGCCGATCGCAATTGCCCACATCCGCAGACGCCGGTCATCATCTGCGTAAAGGTAATCTTCGATTGCACCCAACGTGCAAAAACGGCCAATGCGTGCGGCCAAGCCCAACACAATGCCACCGATCAAACCAATCAGTGCAACGGTGTTGGCGTCTCCCAATGCTTCGAACATTGCCAGTCTCCTCCCAAAGCTGGCGGTTATTTTTGGCGGCTTCTACTTCTCCCTGCAGAATAGATCGTAGACGACTTCCAGGATCTGTGTCGATCGATCATCCGCCAATCTGTAGTAGATCGTTTTCCCCTCGCGTCGCGTCTTGACCAAGCCCTCAAAGCGCAAGCGGGATAGTTGCTGAGACACGGCAGCCTGACGTGCCGAGAGCATTTCTTCCATCTGCGTGACAGATTTTTCACCCGAGGACAGATAGCACAAGATCATCAAGCGCCCTTCATGGCTAATTGCCTTGAGGAAACTTGACGCCGTCTGAGCATTTTCCATCATTCTGTCCATGTCTTCGGCGCACATGTCCTTAGAGAACACAGGCAGTTTCGAAGATTTGTCCAATAAGATCGCCTCGCTTTCATAGCTTCACGCATTCATAACAGTTTATGTAATGCGCCACAGTTTATCCAGAGGTCTCAATCGGTACCCCCGCGTCACGCAGCAAAACGCCCAGCAACCCCCAGAAAAAATCTTCGCCGGGATAACCTTCGATCCGGCCGACCTCTTGGCCATTGTCCAGCAGAACAAAGGTGGGCGTGTAATAGAGAGGCCGCTCTAAGGCGATGCCATCAGGCATAGCTGCGTGGATATCGATGCGCTGAAGTGGAGCGGCATGTCCTTCTGGTGTTTTGGGGTAGGTCTCCGAGATTTCGGCATCCCAACGTGCGCACCACATACACCCATCTTCTTCGGCCATCAGAAGCGTCATTTCTGCTCGTGAAACCACGGGAGAAACAAGCAACGTGATCGCAAGCAAAAGCAGAAGTAGGTGGCGCATCTCAAGCTCCGATTGACCGCAGTGATATATCTTTATTATTTTGAATGTGTGAATGATAGCGCGCCAGGACGGGTTTGACCATGCTCGACATTACATTTGCGGGAGCTTTAGTCGCAGGGCTGTTGTCGTTCCTGTCGCCCTGCATCCTACCTATTGTTCCGTTTTACCTCAGTTATCTCGCGGGCGTCGGGATTGATCAGATCTCTTCGGGGTCAACACTTTCCGCTGGCGTTCGTCGCAAGGCAACGCTTTCTGCAATGGCATTTGCGGCTGGGATCATTACGATCTTCATGGCACTTGGAGCGACTGCGTCGATTTTCGGGCAACTGGTACGGGAGTATTTCGACATCCTGCGTTGGATCGCCGCGGCAATCATCATTGCGATGGGCCTGCATTTCTTGGGGTTTATTCGCATCGGGTTCCTGTATCGACAATTTCGTGCGGACGTCGGCGAGACTTCAAGCGTTAGCCTGATTGGGGCCTATGTTCTGGGCTTGGCATTTGCTTTTGGTTGGACGCCCTGCGTCGGGCCGGTCCTCGCTGCGATTTTGTTTACAGCGGCCGGGACCGAAACGGCTTGGCGTGGAGCGGTGCTGCTGTTCGTCTATGGGGTTGGAATGACCGCACCATTTGTTCTGGCGGCCATTCTGGTTCGCCCCTTCATGCAATGGATGGCGCAATTCAGAAAGCACTTGGCCCTCATCGAAAAAGCCATGGGTGGTTTTCTGGTGCTCTTTGGTGCCCTCATCGCAACAAACTCCATTAACCACATCGCACAATGGATGCTCGACCATATGCCTTGGCTCGCAGCCATTGGTTAATTCGGGAGGAAGACATGAAACGAGTTTTGTCGGTATTGATCGCATGCCTTGTAGGCGGGACACTTATCGCCGCTGAACTTGGCGACGACGGTTTGCATAAAACGCCGTGGATGCGCGACACATTCAAAGACCTCCGAGAGGATCTTGAAGAGGCCTCAAGCGAGGGCAAACGGCTGGTGTTATTTATTGAACAACAGGGCTGCATCTACTGCAAAAAGATGCATGAGGAGGTGTTCCCCCAGCCTGACCTCGCGGCATTTATCGAAGAGAATTTCTTTGTCGTCCAATTGGATTTGCATGGCAGCACCGCGGCCACCGACTTTGACGGGGAAGAGAATGAGCAACGAGCGCTGATGCGCAAATGGGGGATTCTGTTTACCCCGACACTTGTTTTTCTGCCGGAAGAGGTGCCCGAGAATGCCTCAGCCATTGACGCTGCGGTCGCTGTGATGCCGGGAGCTTTCTCCAAGGGAACAACCTTAGATCTATTCACCTGGATCGACGAGAAACGATACGAACTTGATAATGGTGAAGATTTCCAACGGTATCATGCCCGGCGAATTCAGGAGCGAAACAATGTTTCTCAAGATTGAGCGCCATCGTTACAAATAAAAAAATTCATTATGATGAATTTAATGTTGCGACAGGCGGTACTCGTCGACTACGGTACACAAATGCTTTGGGTCGCACGGCGCCGCCGGCGTGTTAGCAAATGGGAGGGATCATGAAGCTGAGACTCTTAACATTGGTCTGCGCAATGACGGGTGTTGCTGCATTTGCGGCAGATACAGACCCGAAAGACGTAACCTATGACGACTATGGTGCTATCGAAGTCTCTTTGACTGGCGCTAATGGTGATGCGGAAAATGGCGCGCTGATCGTTGGCGACAAGTCAAAAGGCAATTGCGTGGCATGCCACGCGGTTTCGGCTTTGGCCGACATCCCGTTCCATGGCGAAGTTGGCCCGATGCTGGATGGCGCCGGTGATCGTTGGACCGAAGCAGAACTTCGCGGATTGGTCGCAAATGCAAAGATGACATTTGAAGGCACGGTGATGCCTGCGTTCTACAAGGATGATGGCTATATCCGCCCGGGCGACGCCTATACCGGAAAAGCCCCAACCGCGCCTTTGACGTCGATCCTGACAGCACAAGAAATCGAGGACGTGGTCGCGTTTCTTGCGACCCTGAAAGAAGAATAACTGCGCTTTCTGGCGCGGGTATTTCGAAGAATCAAAGGAGATTGAAAATGGAACTCTCTCGCCGCGAGACACTGGCCCTTGGGCTGGGCGCCGCGTTCCTGACAATTATGCCGCTTCAGGCAAATGCAGCTGCTGAAGATGCCATCGCGGCATTTACAGGCGGGGCAGATATTGCTGATGGCGGTGTTACGTTGACTGCTCCGGAAATCGCAGAAAACGGAAATACTGTACCTATCGAAGTGAGTGCCCCGGGCGCCGCTGCAATTCTGATCGTGGCTGCAGGCAATCCCGAACCGGGTGTCGCGACATTCAATTTCGGCCCTCTGGCAGCTGAACAAGCCGCTTCAACCCGCATCCGTCTTGCCGGAACGCAGGATGTCATTGCTGTGGCGAAGATGGCAGATGGCAGCTTTGCCAAAGCGTCCGCGACCGTGAAAGTGACAATCGGCGGCTGCGGCGGCTGATCGCCGCGCGCCCTGAAGAACAGGAGATTAACCAATGGCATCCGGTGTAAAACCCCGCGTCAAGGTTCCAAAAACAGCCGCTGCTGGTGAAACCATAACGATCAAGACACTGATCAGCCACAAGATGGAAAGCGGCCAGCGTAAGGATAAAGAAGGCAACGTCATCCCGCGTTCGATCATCAATCGGTTCACCTGCGAGTTCAATGGAGAAACGGTGGTTGATGTAACTATGGAGCCTGCCATTTCGACCAATCCGTACTTCCAGTTTGAAGCAACCGTGCCAGAAGCCGGTGAGTTTGTTTTCACCTGGTACGATGACGATGGCTCTGTCTACGACGAGAAGAAAACGATCGAGATTGCCTAACGGCTCGACCACAAAGGAAGGTCAGCGCTGGTTGCAAATTCTGGCGCTGGTCCACTAAGGGAGGAACGCAATGAATACCAAGGCACTAACGGCGATCGCGGCAGTTCTGGTTTTCCCAGTGGCGGTAATGGCCGGTCCTGACGAAGAGAATCTTGTGATCAATGATGAGCTGGACATGACCTCGGTCACTGAAGCTCCGGCACATCTGGAAAATTTGGACACGATCTATTCGGGTTGGCATTTTCGCACGGATGAAACGCAAGCGCTTCAAATTGATGACTTCGACAATCCTGCAATGATCTTCGTCGATCAGGCCGCCGATCTCTTCGAGACCGTTGATGGTGCCGCTGGCGAGAGCTGTGCCTCATGCCACGATGGGGTGGAAAGCTTCAAGGGATTGCAGGCGTCCATGCCGAAGGTGGATGCCGAAACTGGTAAGCTGGTCGTCATGGAAGATCTGATCAACAAGTGCCGTACGGACCACATGGAAGCCGATGCCTGGAAATGGTCCGGGGGCGATATGCAGGGCATGGTCGCCTTAATCGGTCTGCAGTCACGCGGTTTGGCAATGAACGTCGCTATTGATGGCGATGCCGCCCCGTTCTGGGAACAGGGTAAAGAAATGTACTACACTCGATATGGCCAGCTGGAGCTGAGCTGTGCCAATTGTCATGAAGAAAACTGGGGCAATATGATCCGAGCGGACCACCTTAGCCAAGGTATGATCAACGGGTTCCCGACATATCGTCTGAAACAGGCCAAGCTGATCTCGCGCCACAATCGTTTCCGCGGTTGTATTCGCGATACGCGGGCGGAAACTTTTGCCGAAGGATCGGATGAGTTTCGCGCGCTTGAGCTCTACGTTGCGTCTCGCGGCAACGGGCTTTCAGTCGAAACTCCTGCAGTACGTCAATAACGGACGACCCGCGTGGGCAATGTCCTGCGCGGGTTTTTCATGCACTTAACATTCACACATTTATATGTGAAACAGGAAAGCTGATAGATGATTTCTCGACGTGACTTCTTGCAGGTTTCAATGGCTGCCTCGGCTATTTACGGGGCGTCCGGGTTCGGCAACTGGGCCAGGCTTGCTGCGCAGCAAAGCCTAACGCAGGATCAATTGCTGGAGTTCGAGACCTTCGGCAATATCAGCTTGATCCATGTCACCGATATTCACGCGCAACTCAAACCGATCTATTTCCGTGAACCAGAAATAAATCTGGGCATTGGCGATGCGCGAGGACAGATGCCGCATGTCACAGGGGCGGTGTTCCGCAAGGCCTACGGGATCGAAGATGGAAGCCCGTCGGCCTATGCTCTGACCTACAGTGATTTCTCTTCGCTGGCCAAGACCTACGGTCGGGTCGGTGGATTGGACCGAGTCTCAACCGTCATCAACGCCATACGTGCTGACCGCCCCGATGCCCTTCTGTTGGACGGTGGCGATACCTGGCACGGTTCCTACACCTGCTATCAGACGGCCGGTCAGGACATGGTCAATGTCATGAATGCGCTGAAACCCGATGCTATGACCTTTCATTGGGAGTTCACGTTGGGCAGCGACAGAGTTAACGAAATCGTCGAAGGATTGCCCTTTGCGGCCTTGGGTCAAAACATCTTTGATGCCGAGTGGGACGAACCTGCAGAATTGTTCCAACCCTATAAGTTCTTTGAACGGGGCGGTGCAAAGGTCGCTGTTATCGGGCAAGCGTTTCCTTACATGCCTATCGCGAACCCTGGCTGGATGTTCCCAGAATATTCATTCGGTATTCGGGATGAAAACATGCAGGCAATGGTTGATGAGGTTCGTGATGCCGGCGCCGATGTCGTTGTCGTCCTAAGCCATAACGGCTTTGACGTGGATAAGAAGATGGCAGGTCGGGTTCAGGGGATTGACGTGATCCTTAGCGGGCACACTCATGACGCGCTGCCCGAGCCCGTTCTGGTGGGTAAAACGCATATCATCGCGTCTGGCTCGAACGGCAAATTCGTCAGCCGCGTGGATCTGGACGTGCGGGATGGTCAGATGTTGGGGCTGAAGCACAAGCTGATCCCAATCTTCTCTGACGTTATCGCTCCAGATCCAGCGATCACTGGCCTGATAAACGATCAGCGCGCACCTTATGAGGCGGCGCTAAGTGAAGTGATCGGAAAAACGGACTCGTTGCTCTACCGCCGCGGCAACTTTAACGGCACTTGGGATGACCTGATCTGCGATGCCCTGATCAATGAGCGTGAGGCAGACATCGCGATGTCGCCTGGCGTCCGTTGGGGACCCTCAATCCTGCCGGGACAAGAAATTACGCGTGAGGACATTTGGAACGTCACATCGATGTCGTATCCCAATGCTTATCGCACAGAAATGACCGGCGAATTCATCCATGTGATCCTCGAGGATGTCGGTGACAACCTGTTCAATCCCGATCCCTACTACCAGCAAGGCGGCGACATGGTCCGCGTCGGTGGGATTGGCTACCGCATCGATGTGACCAAACCACAAGGGCAACGGATCAGCGAAATGACTTTGCTTAAAACGGGTGAAGCGATTGAGCCATCGAAAACCTACGTCGTGGCTGGTTGGGCCAGCGTCAACGAAGGTACTGAGGGTCCGCCGATCTGGGATGTCGTCGAAAACCATATTCGCAACCTCGGCACCGTCACGGTGCAAGAGAACACCAGTGTCGATGTTGTCGGCGCTTAAGAAACTAAAGGAGACCTAAGAGATATGGATGACGCGTTCAAACCGTCCCGTCGGGCCTTCCTGAAAGGCAGCGCTGCGGTCGCTGCGGGGTCAGTTGCCGGTGCAGCAGCGGCAAGCACGCCCGACCCACTTATAACGGAGCTTCAGGATTGGGCATCTTACACTGGTGCCGGTGTCGATGAGACACCTTATGGCATGCCAATCAGCTTCGAATCCCATGTCGTTCGCCGCAACGTGGAATGGCTGACCGCCTCTCCGATTTCGTCGATCAACTTCACACCGATACACGCGCTTGATGGCACGATCACTCCGCAAGGATGCGCCTTCGAACGCCATCACTCGGGCGCGATTGAACTGCGTAAGGAAGACTATCGCCTGATGATCAATGGCCTGGTCGATCGCCCGCTGGTCTTTACCTACGAGGATATCGAACGGTTCCCGCGCGAAAATCATGTGTATTTCTGCGAATGTGCAGCGAACACCGGTATGGAGTGGGCTGGTGCGCAACTCAACGGTGTCCAATTTACGCACGGCATGATTCACAACATGGAATACACCGGCGTTCCGCTGCGGTTGCTGTTGCAGGAAGCAGGCGCCGATATCTCACCTGACAAATGGGTCTATGTTGAAGGCGCAGACGCGTCATCCAATGGCCGCTCCATCCCTATGGAAAAAGCACTGGATGACGTGTTGGTGGCTTTCAAGGCAAATGGTGAAGCGCTGCGCATGGAGCATGGATATCCCGTGCGACTGGTTGTTCCGGGCTGGGAAGGAAACATGTGGGTCAAGTGGCTACGCCGCATCGAGGTCGTCGATATGGCGGTCGAAAGCCGCGAAGAAACATCAAAATACACCGATGTCTACGCCGATGGCACAGCCCAGAAATGGACGTGGGTGATGGATGCAAAATCCGTCATTACCTCACCCAGCCCGCAAATGCCAATCAAACACGGACCGGGGCCCTTGGTCATTTCCGGGCTTGCCTGGTCAGGCCACGGACAAATTACGCGGGTCGATGTGTCCAAGGACGGTGGGATCACCTGGGAGACAGCGCGTCTGGGCAAGCAGGGCGACAGCAAGGCTTTGACGCGTTTCTATCTCGATACGAACTGGGACGGAGCACCAATGTTGTTACAGGCCCGGGCGATAGACGAGATCGGCTATGTGCAGCCAACCAAAGACCAGCTACGCGAAAAGCGCGGAGAAAATGCGGTCTACCACAACAACTGTATCCAGACTTGGTACGTGAGCGCAGAAGGGATCGCTGAGAATGTCGAAGTCTCTTAGTCATGTTTTACTGCCCGTGTTTGGTGGCACAGCCTTGGTGCTTGCGGCAGCGTTGGCATTTGCCAATCGGAATTATGGCCAGTCGAAGATAGACACTTTGGAAACCCGGATAGGGCAGGTTGAAGCACATGCAGCATCAGCCCTGGAAAATGCGCAAGCGGAGGCCAGCCGAGCAGCTGAACTCGAGATCAAAGTCGAAGAAATTCAAGCGGCGGCTGCGGAACGGGTTGCAAATGGTACGAACCTAACTGCACCGGCGCCCAGTCGCGACGGTACTTTTGGGCTTGGACGTCCTGCAATGGAAGAAGAGATCGCGGCCTGGGACGTTGACGTCTTGCCTGACGGGCGTGGCTTGCCGGTTGGATCAGGCGATGTCTGGACTGGAGAAGAAGTGTTTGTCGAACGGTGTGCGTCCTGCCACGGCGAGTTTGCCGAAGGCGCCGACAATTGGCCTGTTCTGGCCGGCGGTTTCGACACGCTTGCCGACGAAGATCCTGTGAAAACTGTTGGGTCATATTGGCCTCATTTGTCGACCGCTTGGGATTACATTTCCCGCTCAATGCCATTTGGTGAAGCGGGTACGCTTGCTGCGGATGAGACCTACGCAATTGTCGCCTATATCCTTTATTCAAATGATCTGGTGGATGACGATTTCGTTCTTAACAACGAAAACTTCGCCGATTTCGAGATGTACAATATGGACGGCTTTGTCGTCGATGTTCGACCCGAGACTGAGTACGCGGAATGGCGAGAAGAGCCTTGCATGGAGAATTGCAAATCAGAGGTCGCAGTTACTATGCGTTCTGTCTTTCTGGTTGAGACGCCACCAGAGGGCGGTTCGAATTCGGTCATGAATGAAGCCAGCCCGGACGAGTTGCCGACGTTTTCGTCGGAAGGGCCCTCGTTCATTCCAACCGTAGCGCCAAAGCCCGAGGAAGAGGCCGCTGCAACACCGGCTGTTCAAGAAATCGAAGAGACTGATCAATCAGCGGACCTTGCCGCCGCCGGAGCAAAGGTCTTCAAGAAGTGTAAGTCCTGCCATCAGGTCGGTGAAGGTGCAAAGCATAGCACAGGACCAGCTTTGAACGGTATTATTGGGTCCAACGCAGGGTCGGTCGAAGGGTTCAAATACTCCAAGGCTATGAAAGCCGCTGCCGAGGCAGGTCTTGTCTGGACTGATGAAGAAATGGCGGCCTTCCTGACAAAACCCAAAGACTACATGAAAGGCACGCGCATGTCTTTCGCGGGGCTTAAGAAACCAGACGATATTAAATCTGTGATCGTCTACCTAAAGTCGTTCGGAAGCTGATCATGCGGCGGTCGATCATTCTAACCTGCGCAACGGTTTTGATTTCGATTGCACCGTCAACCCAAGCAACAGAAGACCTCGGCGACGCTGACGCAGGGAAAGTGGTGTTTGCCAAATGCAAAGGTTGTCATCAGGTTGGAGAAGGAGCCGAAAATAAAATCGGGCCGCATCTGAACGGTGTTTTTGGTCGGAAAGCAGCAGGCCTCGACGGATTCAAATACTCCAAGAGCCTTGTGCGCGCGGGTAACTCGGGTCTGGAATGGCACGCTGACACTCTGTCCGCCTACATCGAAAACCCCCGTGCATTTGCGTCAGGCACCAGGATGAGTTTTCGCGGTTTGGAAGACCCTCAAGACCGCGCCAACGTGATCGCCTATTTGCGGGAGTTTTCCGACAATCCTCGGGATATCCCGGAAGCGGATCCAACGGCGAAAGGCACGGATCACTCGATTGATCCCGCGATCCTGGCGATTCAAGGAGATCCTGAGTACGGCGCATACCTTAGCAGCGAATGTACAACATGCCACCAGATTGAAGGAGGCGATGAGGGCATTCCTTCGATTGTGTATTGGCCTGACGAAGACTTCGTGGTCGCCATGCACGCTTACAAAGACAAACAGCGGCAACATCCGGTCATGCAAATGATCGCCGGACGGCTGAGCGATGACGAGATCGCGGCATTGGCCGCTTACTTCAAGAATCCGGAGTGACAAAGCTTAACGGGAGGAAACGCGATGACACTTAATAGACGAGTATTTCTTGGAGCCGCCGGGGTGGCGGCAGCCGGGCTATCTGCTCCGATGGTGCTGGCTCAAGGCAAGCCACGGGTCGTTGTCGTCGGCGGCGGGGCAGGCGGTGCAACTGCCGCGCGGTACATCGCCAAGGACAGCAAAGGGGAGATCGACGTGACGCTGATTGAACCGTCGCGGACCTACTACACCTGTTTCTTCTCAAACCTGTATCTGGGAGGTTTTCAGGAGCTTTCGGACATCGCCCACAGCTATGGCACGCTTGCTGCGAACTACGGCATCAACGTCGTGCATGATTGGGCCACAGGGGTTGATCGCGATGCCAAGACTGTTTCTTTGGCCGGCGGCGGGTCAGTTCCGTATGACAAGCTGATCCTTAGCCCGGGTATCGACTTTGTTGATGGCGCGGTTGAGGGCTGGGACGTCTTGGCGCAAAACAAGATGCCGCATGCGTACAAGGCTGGTTCCCAGACCGAGCTGCTAAAAGCCCAGATCATGGCGATGCCCGAAGGTGGTACCTTCGCGATGGTCGCGCCTCCTAACCCGTACCGTTGCCCGCCCGGGCCGTATGAACGGGTTTCGATGGTCGCTCATGTGCTGAAGGCAAACAACCCAACAGCAAAGATCATTGTGGCCGATCCGAAGCCGAAATTCTCGAAAATGGCTTTGTTCCAAGAAGGCTGGGGAAACAACTATGAAGGAATGGTTGACTGGATCGGCGAAGATTTCGGCGGTGGCAATGTATCCGTAAACCCGGATGCAATGACGGTGACCATCGACGGCGAAGAGACAAAGGTCGATGTCTGCAATGTAATCCCAGCGATGAAAGCAGGTCGCATTGCGGAAATGGCGGGAGTAACCGATGGCAATTGGGCACCGGTGAACGCAGCGGACATGTCCTCCAAAGCCGATCCGGACATATATGTTCTTGGTGATGCCAGCCAGCAGGGTGACATGCCGAAATCCGGTTTTTCGGCAAACAGTCAGGCAAAAGTTTGTGCGAACGCAGTAAGAGGTGCGTTGACTGGGTCTAAAGTATTCCCGGCCAAGTTCTCGAACACATGCTGGTCGCTGATCGATACCGATGATGGCGTTAAGGTTGGAGCAACTTATGAGGCGACGCCAGAAAAGATCGCGAAAGTTGATGGCTTTATCAGCCAAACCGGTGAAGATGCCGATTTGAGAAAAGCGACTTACGAAGAGTCTCTGGGTTGGTACGCCGGTATCACGTCGGACATGTTTGGTTGAGGCATTTGGGGGCTTTGACCGGTGTCAAAGACCCCGATGATCAATCTGAGAAAATGCGGTTCAGGAGGAGGACTAAAAAACATGAAACACGTTATCGCCGTAGCCGCGTTTTCGACTGTTCTGGCGAGCCAAGGGCTTGCACAAGAGATCATCACGACCCCCTTCGACGGCAGTTTTGATGATGCAACGTTCGCCGTCGAGTCCGCGATTGTGGGACAGGGACTGGTCATCGACTATGTAAGCCACGTCGGCGACATGTTGAGTCGAACAGGCGCTGATGTCGGCAGCGACAAGCAGATATTTGCAGCCGCAGACATCTTCATCTTCTGCTCGGCAAAAATCTCGCGTGAAGTGATGGAAGCCGACCCGATGAATATTGGCTTCTGCCCCTATGGGATTTTTGTAGCCGAAGACGACAATGGCGTGATGGTTGGATACCGAAGCTATCCTGATGGACCAATGCAAAAGGTTCAGACCCTGTTGTCCGGGATCGTAGAAGAAGCCGTTGGGAACTGAAATGAACTATCAGCAGTTTTTTCGTGGTCAACTCGACCGGCTTCAAGAAGAAGGGAACTACCGGGTCTTTGCGGATCTCGAAAGGCAGTGTGGGGCGTTCCCGACAGCGCGTAGCTACGCGAAAAATGGCCCCGAGAAAGTCACTGTGTGGTGCTCAAATGATTATCTGGGGATGGGTCAGCACCCCAGTGTTATTGCAGCAATGCACAAGGTGATCGATGAGTGTGGTGCCGGGGCGGGCGGAACGCGGAACATTTCTGGAACCACCCACCAGCATGTTTTACTGGAGCAGGAGCTTGCTGACTTGCACGGCAAGGACGCTGCGCTGCTGTTTACGTCCGGTTACGTGTCGAACTGGGCTGCCTTGGGAACTTTGGCGGCCCGAATACCTGGCATCACAGTCCTGTCTGACGAGTTGAACCACGCCTCGATGATCGAGGGAATTCGTCACAGTCGTTGTCAAAAGCGTATCTGGAAACACAATGATTTAGCCGACCTTGAGCGGCACCTTGCTGAACTGCCTGCCAATGCCCCAAAGCTCATTGCGTTCGAAAGCGTCTATTCCATGGATGGCGATATCGCACCAATTGCTGAGATCTGTGATCTGGCCGATCGCTATGGAGCGATGACCTATTTGGATGAGGTTCACGCGGTAGGGCTATATGGACCGCGCGGCGGTGGCATAGCTGAGCGCGAAGGCCTGATGGATCGGCTAACCGTCATCGAGGGAACATTGGGTAAAGCATTCGGCGTAGTCGGTGGATACATCGCGGCGTCGAAAGAGCTTGTTGACTTTGTCCGATCCTTCGCCAGCGGCTTTATCTTTACCACTGCATTGCCTCCCACCGTGGCCGCAGGAGCTGCCGCTTCAGTTCGGCACCTGAAGCAAAGCAATTCGGAACGTCAACTACACCAGCAGCGTGTGCGCGAGGTGAGAAACAGGCTGGACGATCTGGGCATTCCACATAAACCGAACCCAAGTCACATCATTCCGGTCATGGTCGGCGATCCGGTCAAGTGTCGCTTCATCTCTGATGTGCTGATGCGTGACTATGGAATTTACATCCAGCCAATCAACTATCCGACCGTCCCCAAGGGAGCGGAACGACTGCGGATTACACCTTCCCCAGTGCATTCCACAGAAGACGTGGATCGACTGGTATCTGCCTTGGGTGAGTTATGGACGCAATGCCAATTGGCGCGCAGGCCAATGGCCGCGCAATGAATATGACAACTTGACCGAAGACAAGGACGCGCAAGCAACGAAGTGAGAGTTTCTGTTGATGGAAAGGCTCATCGATTTGTTGGGAGACCCTGGCGCTTTGGCATTTGCAGGTGCGCTCGTCGGTATCTTGTTCGGCGTGACGGCGCAAAAGTCTCACTTTTGTTTGCGAGCTTCGACTATCGAAGTCGCCGAAGGCGAGCTTGGTCCCCGTCTGGCGGTTTGGCTGATCGCCTTCACGGCAGCGCTCACCTTAGTACAGTCGTTTGTCTCGTTTGAGTGGTTAAACCTTTCCGAGACACGCGCGATCGCGTCGACGGGAAGCATTAGCGGCGCAATAATTGGCGGAGCGATGTTCGGCGTCGGCATGGTTCTGGCGCGTGGGTGTGCATCTCGCCTGTTGGTATTGGCCTCCTGCGGTAATCTGCGCGCCTTGATTGCAGGATTGGTTTTAACCTTAGTGGCTCAGGCGGCTTACACGGGCGTTCTTAGTCCCGCCCGCGAGTTGCTTTCCGGGATATGGACTGTTCCAGGAGGCGCCTCGAGAGATCTTTCGGAAATACTTGGATTTTCGCCAACGGCTTATACAGCCGTTGCAGCGTTGGGTTTGTTGTCGGCAATTGTGTTTGCATTCCACCGGAGAGTCACTCCTATCAGGATCATAACAGCCGCAGGAGTTGGCCTGGCGGTGGCGCTCGGCTGGTTGATGACATTTGCCATCGCACAAGCATCTTTTGAAGTCGTGCCTGTGTCGTCAGTCACATTTACCGGACCGGCTACGGATACACTAATGGCGTTGGTTGCGAAGCGAAACGTCGTGTTGTCTTTTGGTATCGGCCTTGTTCCAGGCGTAGCAATTGGTGCCGCAGTCTCAGCCTTAACTGCAGGGCAGTGGAAGATAGAACGGTTTGGCCCTGATACTCCGATGGAACGCTACCTCGTTGGAGCTGTTCTCATGGGGTTTGGAGCCATGCTGGCCGGAGGCTGCGCCGTCGGCGCAGGGCTTTCGGGAGGGTCCGCCCTTTCATTGACGGCATGGCTTGCCGTTTTCTTCATGTGGGTTGGAGCGATCAGCACGCACAGGTTATTGAGGCGAATACCTGTTCCTCAAACTTTCTGAGTTACTCGAATTCCATCTGCTCAAAAACGCGCCCGGCGTTTTTTGTCGCCAGTTCCTCAAATGTGTCCAAATGGGCATACGCTGACTGATCGACATAGTAAGCCTCTGCGAGATCGCCGCCGGCATCCATATGCTCTTGAATCTTGCGGCGCAGATAGACCAGGTAGTCGCGTGTATAACGTCGCACCTGATCCATGTTCGTCGGATGACCGTGTCCGGGGATGACATACGTGGCTCCCAAAGCTTCGAACTCGTTGTCCCAAGTATCAAGCCAATCCGCAGTATAAGTCTCCTGAAAGATTGGCAGCATGCGCTCGTGAAACGCCATGTCACCCGCGATGACAAGGCTTTGATTCGGCAACCAGATCGAGATATCTCCGGGGCTATGGGCGGGCCCAAGGTATTTTGCCTCAATCCGGAATTCACCCATCTCAACAATGTATTCATCATCGAATGTCTCGGTTGGGCCAGCCAGGAAGGTTTTTTCTGCCTTGTCCTGGTTGTATCGCTGCATTCCCTCCAGAATTTGAGGGCCATATTCCTCGAATTCAGCAGCTGCGTCCGAATGTGCGATGATTGGAACGCCGAGGTCAGACCAGTAAGCGTTGCCAAGCATCGCGTGCCCCTGACCATTCTCGTTGAAGACAAGCTTAACCGGTTGATCCGTGATTGCCTGAATTTCCTGGTGAAGCGCTTCGGCAAGCACATAAGCCGCGCCGCCGTTTATGACGATCACGCCCTCTCCGGTTACGATGAAGCTGAGATTATTGTTGTGACCAGAGTTTTCGTAGGTCGGTGGAGCGGTTGCGCCAATCGCGGAATAGACGCCAGGGATGTACTCGACCGGTTTAGAATACAGCACGTTTTGCGGGTATTGGTCAGCAATATCCTCGCTTGCCCAAGCTGGTGTGGCCAGGGCCAAGAAAATCGCCAGCGATCGCATCATTATGGTTCTCCAATGAACTTATAAGCAGACCCAGTCTTCTCGACCCGGCCGATTCCACCATTCGGCAGGTGGAAGCCAATTATTTTCATTTGCTCGTGGGAAATCTGATCCAGCAGCGAATTCCGAGCTGCTGCAGCCGCCTGTGGATCCTGATCCATGCCGCTATGCCAGTCTGGGCGTTCAAAAGCTACGTGTGGATTTCCCAACGCGTCGCCGACAACCATTACGGATTCACTGCCGCCGCGAATTTCGAACGCCATGTGGCCGGGTGTGTGCCCAAAGCTTGCGCGTGCGGCAATACCGGGAAGGATCTCTTGCCCATCGTCAAAGAACGCGACCTGATCCTCAATTGCTGCCATACGCCGCTTAGCGCCTACAGCGAACGCAGCGCGGTCTTCCCCTATCGAATCCACAGTTGAAGGGTTCCACCAATAGTCCCACTCATTTCGGCCAAAGTGATGCGTTGCGTTGGGGAACAGAAGGTCGCCGAAATCATCCAAAACGCCCCAGATGTGATCCGGATGCGCATGGGTGAAGATCACGTGCGAGATGTCTTCGGGCGACAGGTGGATAGTTTCAAGAGTTTCCAGAAGCTTGCCGGATGTTGGCATGAAATCGGATCCAGCTCCAACATCGAACAGCACCGTGTTTTGATCATCTCGATAAAGCGCGACGTTGCACTCTGGCTCGTACTTTGTCGCGTCCACCTTGTAACTGTCCAGAAGCTGCCTGAGTTCTTCCTTTGGCATAGCGCCGAAGACCATTTTCGGAGGCAAAGACAGGTACCCGTCTGACATGGTTCCAATCCGAGCCGAAGAACCGAGTTGTAACTCGGCCCAAGCGGTTTTGGATTGCGCTCCAAGCGCTGTGATACACGCGGCACCGTACAAGAAACTACGCCGCGAAAATGTATTTTCATTCATACGTAATCAATAAAATGAATGTTTTAATTTGTAAATGACGAAAGATGGAGATGGGGACAATGCCGCTTTCGTCAGTATCACAGCGTGTCTCAGTTAAACGCTGCCATCAGCATTTGAACAATTCTATGTCAACGGTCATTTGATCTCTGAAAACAAATGACGAATTTGTCGCTCAGTTTCCACATTTGATGAGCCGGGGAAAGTGTGGTTGCAACGAATGGCAGGATTGAAGGGATTCGATGCGACAGCGAACCGATCAGTTGAAAGGCAGGAATGGGCCAAATGGATGCTGTTGGAAGAGGTGCGCGGACCTATGCAGACATTTTAGCTAAATCTAAAAAACTATTCTGGAATATCTGGATACGGACTCATCTGTTGTCTAACGGAAAGTGCACCGATAGTGAGTGATGCTTCGCGCCGATGAACAAGGCATTTGGTTGTCTCAGTAAAGTGGCGGAGAGACAGGGATTCGAACCCTGGGTGGGCTTGCACCCACAACGGTTTTCGAGACCGCCCCGTTCGACCACTCCGGCACCTCTCCGCGGGGGTCTGTGAGGGGGGGATTTAGTGAGGATCGCCCGGCGGTGCAAGTGGAAATTTTCAGAAACGCTGCCCGTGGGAGATTTCAATTGCCTGCGGGCGGAAATCTCCTAGGCTGTTAGCTATGAAACAGATAGCAATACGTGCCGCTTCGCTGGCTTTGATACCTATTTTTGCCCTTGTTTTGGGCGCGGCGACCGCCGTGGCCGCAGACCGGGACAGAATTGAGGCGTTTTTGACCACTACCGGGTTTGACGTCGCGTTGGACAGTATCGCTTTTGCCTCGGCCTCGGCACCTGACATGCTGGGTATTGACCCGGATGGATTCGGGTCGGATTGGAAACGCTTGACCGAAGATGTTTTCGACACCGAAGTTATGCACGAAATCGCCGTCTCGATTCTTGAGCAGACACTGAGTGACGAGGCGCTGAATCACGCTGTCGAATTTTATGCCTCGGATCTTGGCCAGCGCCTGGTCGAGGCGGAAAATGCATCTCATATGATCCAGGATGATGACGCCAAGCAATTGGAGGGAAGGTCCATTGTTGCCGACCTGGTTAAAGACGGCTCCACCCGGGTTGAAAGCTTGAAAAGGATGAACCGGGCGATCGACTCATCCGGTACAGCGGTCAGGGCTCTGCAGGAGATACAGATCCGGTTCCTCATGGCAGCCAGCGCGTCTGGCGTGATTGACCTTCAGCTTGATGGTGAACAATTGCGCCAGATGATCCGAGCGAATGAGGCAGATATGCGCCGCGCGTTGCAGTTGTCGGCGCTGGCCGGAGCGGCATACACATACCGAGATTTTTCCGACGATGATGTGGATGCCTATGCGGACGCATTGGAAGAGCCGCTGATGCAGGAAGTCTATGAGTTGTTGAATGCGATCCAGTACGAAATAATGGCAGGGCGGTTCGAGATACTGGCCACCCGTATGGCCGATCTGCATCCGGCTCAGGATATTTGATGCGACTGACTGCACTATTCCTTTCCACTCTACTGATCTTGGCAGTACCTGCCACTGCCGCTGAGTCGGTAAAGCGTTTGGCCAACGCAATGCAAATGGACGAGGTGGTCACCATTCTACGGGATGAGGGTCTGGCAAATAGCGCTGACCTTGCCGCTGAGATGCTGGATGGAGGCGGCACCACGTATTTCAGATCGCAAGTCGACCAGATATATGCCGCTGACAGAATGTACGAGGCGCTGAGCACGTCACTTGAGCAAACCTTATCTGAAAGCCAGTTGGAACAGGCCGCGTTGTTTTTCGAAAGCGATGTAGGTCAGAGAATTATATCATTAGAAAACTCGGCGCGACGGGCCTATTCGGATGAAGCCGTCGAAGAACTTGCAAGGTCCAACTATGAGGCAATCGACCGTTCTTCGTCGTTTTTTCTGCTGGTTGACGAATACATACGTGCCAACGATCTGGTCGAACAGAATGTCAGCGGCTCGCTGAGCGCTGATTTCAGCTTTTTCCGGGGTCTGGCAGACGGGCAAAATGTGTCTACGGATGATCGGGCACTGCTATCGGAACTTCTTTCACAGAAGGAACTGACAGAAGAAGAAACCACTATCTGGCTGTATTCCTTTCTGTTGTTGGCATACCAACCGTTGAATGATGCGGAGATGCGCGAAAATATCGCCTTTTCCCGAACCGAGACGGGGAGGGCATTAAATGCAGCTCTTTTCGAGGGGTTCGATCAATTGTATGACGGTATCTCCTACGATTTAGGACTTGCGATCGCTCAGGCGCTGTCTGCATCGGACCTCTAGTCTGAAACCCTGTTGACTTTTCCGGCCAATACTTGGATAAGCCCGCATCCCGGCCGGATTATCTGTGCCGGGTATAGTTTTTATTTGACCCGCAAGTAAACGCTTGGGGGTCGCCAACCCGCCCACACCACGGGCGCGCTGTTCGAGGTGGCGAAAGCCGTCAACACCCGATAGGGGACCACAGAACGCGGTAATGAAAAGGAAAGACGCATGTTTGCGGTCCTCAAGACTGGCGGCAAGCAGTACAAGGTTCAGGCGGGCGATGTGCTCCGCGTTGAAAAGCTGGCTGCCGACGCAGGTGAAACTGTTCAATTCAACGACGTTCTGATGCTGGGCGGTGACGCTCCGGTTGTTGGTGCACCTTTCGTCGAAGGCGCAGGCGTACAGGCCGAAGTGATCGAACAGATCAAAGGTGACAAGGTCATCAAGTTCGTCAAACGCCGTCGTAAGCACAGCTCGAAGCGTACCGTTGGCCACCGTCAGAAACTGACTCTGGTCAAAATCACCGACATTCTGTCGTCGGGCGCTGACAAGTCGGGCATCAAAGCTGCAACCGGTTCGGCACCGGCTGGCGCGGCTGCTCCTGCAGCAAAGCCTGCCAAGAAAGCAGAAGCCAAGGCAGAAGCACCTGCCGCTGCTGCTGATGATCTGACCAAGCTGAACGGTGTCGGCCCCGCCGCTGCCAAAAAGCTGGTCGAGGCCGGTATCGAGAGCTTTGCCGCTCTGGCCGCCTTGTCGGATGAGCAGATTGCTGCTATCGAAACGGTCAAAGTGAAACCCGAATGGGTTGAGCAGGCCAAAGAGCTGGCCAAAGGCTAAGGAGAGAGAGAATGGCACATAAAAAAGCTGGCGGTTCCTCCCGTAACGGTCGCGACTCAGCTGGTCGTCGCCTTGGCGTGAAACTGTACGGTGGCCAGGCGGCTATCGCAGGTAACATCATCGTGCGTCAGCGCGGCACCAAGTTCTGGCCGGGCGAAGGCGTAGGCATTGGCAAAGATCACACTATCTTTGCAACTGTTGATGGCGCTGTGAAGTTCCACAAGGGACTCAAAAACCGCACCTTTATTTCGGTCCTGCCAGTGGCGGAGGCCGCAGAGTAAGCCGAAACCCAGAAGGTTTAAGAAAAATTCATGGGGGACCGGCAGAAAGTGCCGGTCCCCTTTCTCGTTTTTAACGCAACCTTGATCCAACGCTCAGATGACAGTCGCAACCACCAGTTTCCTGATCTTTGCCGCCAGTCAGGTCGGCACGCCGGGACCGGCCAACATGGTCCTGTTGGGAACAGGTGCGCGCTTTGGCTTTCGTGCAGCGTTACCGTTTGTGGCGGGCGTGATCTTGGGCAAACAGTTGATCATCTGGCCTGTGGGTTTTGGCCTGTTGCAGTTGGCTGAACAGGCGCCGGCGATCTTTGCCATCCTTAAATACGCGTCAGCCGCATACATTATCTGGCTTGCATGGAAAATTGCCAACCTTCGTTTGTCTTCCGACAAACTTGAAGGCGACGCTCCGGGGTTTTGGGCAGGCTTGATCGTACATCCTTTGAATCCAAAGGCATGGGCAATGATCATTGCGGGGTTCACAGGCTTTGTCGCATCAGGAACTTCCAGCTTTGATGCGACACTCACGATCGCTCTCTGTTTGTTGATTTGCCAGTTGATTCTGCATCCAATCTGGACTTTTGCCGGAGATAGAATTGCCCATGTGGTTGAAGGGCGGGGTGCCGAAAAATATCTGATGTGGACGTTAGCGAGTCTGACTGTTGCGTCCGTACTTTTCGTGTTGTTCGGAGGAGGAACGCACTAATGAAACTTGAAACAATAATAAATCAGCCGGTAATTGAAGCCGTGCGGTTCGATCTGCGCCCCTTGCGTCGGTCGGATATGGGACTGATCGAGCATTACGCAGGGGATGAGAGAGTTGCCCGTATGACGACGGCGATCCCTCACCCGTTGCCGCCCGGTTCCATCGAAGCCTTCGTTGGTCGCGCTATGGCCGACGAGCGCGACGAGGATGTTTGGGCAATGGACGCTACGAAGGATGGCGGCCCCGAGCTGATCGGGCTGATTTCGTTGAAGAAACTGGATCGGAATCAATCCGAAGTCGGATACTGGGTTGCTCCGCTTTACTGGAACACGGGGATCGCTTCGATGGCGGTCGAGGCTATGGTCAATGCGAACCCGCTGAAAAACTCGACAATGTTCGCGAGTGTCTTTCAGGACAATCCGGCGTCGGCCCGCGTGTTGACCCATTGCGGGTTCCAATATCTTGGTGATGCCGAAAGTTACTCGGTTGCGCGCGACTCGAACGTACCCACCTGGACGTATAGTCGAAAACTCTGACTTGTGGCTGATGTGGCCTTTGCAGTAGGGGATGCCTCATGAAATTTCTTGATCTTGCAAAGGTCTACATCCGGTCCGGTGCCGGAGGTGGAGGGTGCGTCAGCTTTCGGCGCGAAAAGTACATCGAGTATGGCGGTCCGGATGGTGGTGACGGCGGCAAAGGCGGTTCCGTCTGGGCCGAAGTTGTTGACAGTCTGAACACTCTGATCGATTTCCGCTATCAGCAACATTTCTTTGCCAAAAACGGTCAGCCGGGCAGGGGACAGCAACGCACTGGAAAAGACGGTGACGACATCGTTCTGCGTGTACCGGTGGGTACTGAAATACTGGACGAGGATGAAGAAACCGTAATCGCCGATCTGACCGAGGTCGGTCAGCGTGTCCTACTTGCACGGGGCGGCAATGGCGGTTTCGGAAACCTGCACTTCAAATCCGCAACCAATCAGGCGCCGCGCCGGGCCAATCCGGGTCAGGCGGGTGTCGACCGGACAATTTGGTTGCGGCTCAAACTGATCGCCGATGTGGGCCTGTTGGGGATGCCCAATGCGGGAAAATCCACTTTTCTGGCGGCGACCTCCAATGCCCGGCCCAAGATCGCCGATTACCCGTTTACCACCCTTCACCCGAACCTTGGTGTTGTTGGTGTGGATAATGTTGAATTCGTCGTGGCGGATATTCCGGGCCTGATAGAAGGCGCACACGAAGGGCGTGGAATCGGTGACCGTTTTCTTGGCCACGTGGAACGGTGTGCAGTTCTTTTACATCTGGTCGACGGAACGTCGGAGACGGTGGCCGAAGACTACCGAACGATCATCCATGAGCTTGAAGCCTACGGTGGGGAACTGGCGGAAAAGCCCAGGATCACTGTTCTGAATAAAGTCGATGCCCTGGATGAAGATGAGGTTGAGCTGACCAAAGCTGAACTGGAAGATT
Source organism: Ruegeria sp. BJ6 (assembly GCF_056537885.1). Classification (NCBI taxonomy): domain Bacteria; kingdom Pseudomonadati; phylum Pseudomonadota; class Alphaproteobacteria; order Rhodobacterales; family Roseobacteraceae; genus Ruegeria; species Ruegeria sp. BJ6. Next base: position 42,186 of record NZ_JBQFSG010000011.1, read on the forward strand.
CTGTCGGCGGCCCGGTTATGACGATGTCAGGCGTTGCGCATCTGGGCGTGACCGACGTTCTTCGCGCACTTCGTGCCCGGATCGACGAAGACAGATTGCGCCAGAAACCCGTTGAGGAGACACAGCCTTGGCAACCCTGACCGCATCCCAACGCTTGGTGGTCAAAATCGGTTCGGCTTTGCTGGTTGACCGGAATACCGGCCAGTTACGGTCGGACTGGTTGATTTCGCTAGCTCAGGATGTTGCCTGGCTGAAAGGTCAGGGAACGGATGTGATCCTTGTGTCCTCTGGGTCCATCGCATTGGGTCGGGGTGTTCTCGGGCTGCCTGCGGCCGCGCTGCCGTTGGAAAAATCTCAGGCCGCAGCAGCGGTTGGTCAGATACGGTTGGCCCGTGCTTACGAAGAGGCGTTGGCGCCCCATGATATCACCACTGCCCAGGTTCTGGTCACTCTGGAAGACAGCGAAGATCGGCGTCGGTACCTAAACTCGCGGGCGACGCTAGAAACACTTCTTGGTCTGGGTGTCGTGCCGATCGTCAACGAAAACGATACAGTTGCGACAGATGAAATCCGTTATGGTGACAATGATCGGCTGGCCGCGCAGGTCGCAGTGACTGTTGGTGCTGATCAGTTGATACTGTTGTCGGATGTAGACGGATTTTATTCGGGCAACCCGCACGATGATGCGTCTGCGGAACGCTTTGAAGTCATTGAGCGAATTACCCCAGAGATTGAGGCGATGGCAGGCGATGCCGGGTCGGGTCTTTCAAAGGGGGGGATGAAAACTAAACTACTGGCGGCAAAAATGGCAACTGCAGCCGGATGCGATATGGCGATTACTGAAGGATCGCCCTTGAACCCTTTGAAAACGCTTGAAAACGGCGCGAATTGCACGTGGTTCACCGCGAAACTGGACCCGCACGCGGCCCGTAAACGCTGGATTTCGGCTATGAAACCGCGTGGAGAGATCATTGTGGATGCAGGCGCTGCCAACGCGTTGTCCAATGGAAAAAGTCTGCTACCTGCTGGCATCGTCGAAGTGACCGGCGACTTTGGCCGCGGTGACCCAGTTTCGATTCTCGATCACGAGGCGCGCAAACTAGGGCAGGGGCTAAGTCGTTACACGGCGCACGAGGCCGACGCCATCAAGGGACGCAAGTCATCCGAGATCGAAAACACGCTTGGATATCCGGGACGGGCCGCACTGGTGCACCGAGACGACCTGGCCTTGTAAGAAATTTAGAACTAACCGACGACACCTACGACCCGAAAGGCGCATGCGATGAAGGACCTCGACAATATTCCCGCTTTGATGGCCGATCTGGGGAAAAGGGCCAAGGAGGCCTCGCGCGATCTGGCCTATGCCAGTGCCGAGCGCAAACACGCCGCTTTGATCGCCGCAGCCGACGCTGTCTGGAAGAATAGAGGCAAGATAATCGAGGCCAATCAAAAGGATCTCGAGTTTGGTCGCGACAAGGGGCTGAGCCCTGCGATGATGGATCGTCTGATGCTGGATGAAGCCAGAATTCAGGGCATGGTCGACGGGTTGCGTACCGTGGCCGAACAGGCTGATCCCGTAGGCGAAGTTCTGACCGAATGGGACATGCCTTCGGGGTTGAACATCCAACGTGTTCGCACACCGCTTGGCGTAATCGGCGTGATATACGAAAGCCGCCCGAACGTAACGGCTGACGCTGGTGCTCTGTGTCTGAAGTCCGGCAATGCCGTGATCCTGCGCGGTGGCTCGGAAAGCTTTCATTCATCTGGGGCGATTCAAGCCTGTTTGGTCAAAGGGTTGAAGGCAGCAAATTTGCCTGAAAACGCCATTCAACTGGTACCGACTCGTGACCGCGCCGCAGTCCAGGAATTGCTGACAATGACCGATTTCGTAGATGTCATTGTTCCGCGTGGTGGCAAAGGGTTGGTTGGGCTGGTGCAGCGTGAAGCCCGGGTTCCCGTTTTCGCACATCTTGAAGGCATAGTGCACATTTACGTGGATAAATCCGCCGATCTCCAAAAGACACTTGATGTTGTTCTGAACGCCAAAACTCGCCGGACGGGCATTTGTGGCGCGGCTGAATGTTTGCTGGTGCATCAGGACGTTGTTGAGACTCTGGGGAGGGAGGTTATCGCTGCATTGGTTGCCGCCGGTGTCGAAGTGCATGCAGACCCTGAACTGTCTGCCGATGGAACGGTTCCGGCGACCGACGAAGATTGGGGCAAAGAATTTTTGGATAGCATCATCGCGGCCAAATCAGTGGCCAGCATCGATGATGCCATTGGTCATATCCGCCACTACGGATCGAGCCATACTGATTGCATTATTTCCGAAGACAAAACCGCCGCCGCACACTTCTTTGAGAGATTGGACAGTGCAATCCTGATGCACAACGCCTCGACTCAATTTGCGGACGGCGGAGAATTTGGGATGGGTGCCGAAATCGGAATCGCCACCGGAAAGATGCATGCCCGAGGGCCTGTTGGTGCGGCACAGTTGACCAGCTTTAAATATCTGGTGCGTGGAAACGGTTCCGTACGGAGCTGATTCAACCGGAACAATTCAAAAACGGATTGTAACGCGGGTCGAAGTGGTGTCGGCCCGCACCCGTCGCCCCATGGTTTTGGCTGTCTCGGGCAGAAGGGCGAATTGAACAAGGGCCGGGGTTATCCGTTTCGAAATGGGCATGGCATTCAGGCTCTGCCAAACATCACTTTCGATATTGAGCTTGTCTGCGACACCAGTGACCTCCCACTGATCTTCGTTACAGATTACCTCGATTTCTCCGCCCATTGGCATTGCGCTTTCACAGCATTGAATGGCCAGAAACGCCAGTTTGATCTGATTGCGCGGTTTGGATTCGGTCGGTCCCCATTGAACGCGAACCCGGCTTGCAAGTTCGATATCTTTCAACAGTCCGGCGATTTCAGTCCGGCCCAATGGCTGCTCGCCAGACGCGCCGAAGGCAATGCGGAAGAACCGAATCCGCGCGCCTGCATTACCGACGCTGCCCGAAATCAGTTCCATTTCGGGACCCTGCACACCACCCACCATGTCCAGCAGTTCAAGCCCATTGGTGATCGCGCCGATCGGGCTGATCAGGTCATGGCAAATCCTGGAGCTGATCAGGCTTGCCAGGTTGACGTCGCTTTCGCTCATGCATACCTCCTGTTGCATCCGCCATTTGCCCGACCGAGAGCACCGCATGACAGACCTCAATGCTATTCTTGCACCGGGCATGTTCGTCCGCCACCCCGATTTCCCCGACTGGGGCATTGGTCAGGTCCAGTCCAACATTGCCGGCAAGATCACCGTTAATTTCCGGGATCAGGGAAAAGTGGTGATCGATGGGACGCGGATTGCACTGACGCCGGTCTTTGATCCATGAAACTGGTTGAGGAAATGTTAACGCGTCTGCGTTTGGCGATCTTGTTGCCATCGTCGACGCAACTGCTGTAATCAGCCCTCAAAGTTCCCGCTTTGAACACTGGACTACAAATGCCTGATCAGGGACCGTCAATTACTGTCAAACTCGCCGAAAACGAGGATGAGCTGAAGGCAGCGCAGCGTCTGCGCTATGATGTCTTTGTGCGCGAGCTTGGTGGCGGCGGTGAAATGGTTGACCACGAAGCCGGGTTGGAAAAAGACCGCTTTGATCCATATTTTGATCATTTGCTGGCCTTTGACGAGGGCAGCAATGAGGTGATCGGCGTCTATCGGTTATTACCGGGGGACAGGGCCAAATCCGTCGGACAATTCTATTCTGAAGATGAATACGACCTTTCGGTACTGAAACAGAGCGGCCGCAATTTACTTGAACTGGGGCGATCCTGCGTACATCCCGATTACCGTGGCGGGACCGCCATGTACCATCTGTGGAACGGTCTTGCGGGATATGTGGCCGAGCGCGAGATCGAAGTGCTTTTTGGTGTCGCCAGTTTTCATGGAACAGATATTCAAGCGCTTGCCCAACCTCTTTCAATGCTGCATCACAACCACCTTGCGCCGTCTGATCTGCGGGTGCGTGCGCAACCCCAGGTGTTCCAATCCATGGATCTGGTCAGACCCGACCAATTGGACCGCCGCAAGGCCATGCTGGAAGTGCCGGCATTGATCAAAGCCTATCTGCGGCTGGGAGGGTTCGTGGGAGAGGGCGCGTTCATAGATCATGCCTTTAACACAACCGACGTGTGTCTGGTTCTGGACACAGCCCGCATGAACGACCGCCAGCGGCGCATTTACGGTGGAGCCTGAACAGGTGAGCGATCCCTCATGGCACAGCGATGACGAACCCGACCCGATCGAATTGGGTTTTCTCGGTTGGGTCCTAGTCCTGTTGCGTGGTCTTCCATTGGCCATTCTGGTCTTTGGCGGGCTGATCATCCTGCTGATCGTGCGATTGATCGAACGGCCAATTTTCGGCGTGCGGCGTCCGATCACTCCGTTCATCAGCCAGTTTGTTTGCCGCAATGCCTTTCGCGTTCTGGGAATTGGGTTTCGCTCTTCCGGGGAATTGATGGTTCAGCATGGGGCCGTGGTGGCAAACCACTCGTCCTGGCTGGATATTTTTGCGCTGAACGCCCGCAAGAGGGTCTATTTCGTCTCGAAAGCCGAAGTAGCCAAATGGCCCGGTATTGGCTGGCTGGCCCGTGCAACCGGCACGGTTTTCATTGAGCGGGACCGAAAGAAAGCGCGTGAACAGACGAAGCTGTTTGAAGAGCGCCTGTCAGTAGGGCATAAACTGCTGTTCTTTCCCGAGGGAACATCGACGGACAACTTGCGCGTTTTACCTTTTAAAACAACTCTCTTTGCCGCGTTCTTCGCTGATGAACTTCGCGAGTTCATGTATGTCCAGCCGGTCTCGGTGATCTTCTACGCGCCGAAAGGGCAGCCCGACAGATTCTATGGCTGGTGGGGCGATATGGAGTTTGGGCCGCATTTGTTGAAGACACTTGGCGTGCGCCGGCAAGGGACGGTCGAGTTGATCTATCACTCTCCGGCAAAGGTCAGCGATTTTGAGAACCGCAAGGCACTCGCAGCCCATTGCGAAGAAGCCGTTCGTCACGCGCATGCGCTGGCGCGGGCATCATAAAATAATGCGCCCGATCATAATATTTGATGATTTTTCACTTGTAGGGTGATCCCGTGTGTAGTATTCGCGCGCCATTCAAACCCGCAGGCGGGGTTTTGGCCTTTTTGGGGGAGACATCCCCATCAAGACCGCCGGTTGGAGCAATCGCTTCTCTCACCCCCGCTCAGGCGTAAACCGGAAAAGGAAAACATAGCATGGCTCTTCCCGAGTTCACCATGCGTCAGCTGCTGGAAGCTGGCGTTCACTTTGGTCACCAGACACAGCGTTGGAATCCCCGCATGGGCCCGTTCATCTACGGCTCGCGCAATGGCATCCACATCATGGATCTGACTCAGACCGTTCCGATGCTGGATCAGGCTCTGCAGGCCGTTCGTGACACCGTCGCTAAAGGTGGCCGCGTTCTGTTCGTTGGTACCAAGCGTCAGGCTGCTCAGCCAATCGCTGAAGCGGCTGAAAAGTCGGCTCAATACTACATGAACCACCGCTGGCTGGGCGGCACGCTGACCAACTGGAAAACCGTTTCCCAGTCGATCAACCGACTGAACCAGATCGACGAAGCCATGGAATCGGGCGCAGAAGGCCTGACCAAGAAAGAGCGTCTGGGCATGGAACGTGACCAGTCCAAGCTGCAGGCTTCGCTGGGCGGTATCCGCGAGATGGGCGGCGTTCCGGACCTGCTGTTCGTCATCGACGTCAAAAAAGAAGCACTGGCCATCGCAGAAGCCAACAAACTGGGCATCCCGGTTGTGGCTGTTGTCGACACCAACTGCTCGCCCGATGGCGTTGACTACATCATCCCCGGCAACGATGACGCAGCTCGTGCAATTGCTCTGTACTGTGACCTGGCCGCGCGTGCCGCTCTGGACGGCATGACCGCTCAGATGGGTGCCGCAGGTGTTGATCTGGGTGCATTCGAAGAAGCTCCGGTTGAAGAAGCCGTTGCAGAAGAAGCCCCCGCAGAAGCAGAAACACCTGCCGAAGCGTAAGCTGCCCGTCACGTAAATGACATATGGGGCAGGGTAGACCTGCCCCAATTCCGTTTGAATTGAGGAGAGCCAAAAGATGGCAATCACAGCAGCAATGGTAAAAGAACTGCGCGACTCGACCGGCGCAGGCATGATGGACGCAAAAAAAGCGCTGACCGAGACCGGCGGCAACATGGATGAAGCCGTTGACTGGCTGCGCACCAAAGGTCTGGCCAAGGCGGCCAAGAAATCGGGCCGTACCGCAGCAGAAGGTCTGGTTGCAGTCCACGTTGACGGTGGCAACGGTGTTGCTGTCGAAGTGAACTCGGAAACCGACTTCGTTGCTAAAAATGCCGAGTTCCAGGAAATGGTCGGCAAGATCGCATACGCTGCAGAAGGCGTAGACAACGTCGAAGCTCTGCTGGCGGCTGATCTGGGCGGCAAGTCCGTTGCAGACACCCTGACCGACAAGATCGCAACCATCGGTGAAAACATGTCGGTGCGCCGCATGTCCAAGCTGTCAGGCGACACAGTTGTGTCCTACGTACACAACGCTGCCACCAACGGCATGGGCAAAATCGGTGTTCTGGTTGCCCTGTCCGGCGGCGACGAAACCATCGGCAAGCAGGTTGCAATGCACATCGCAGCGGTAAACCCGGCGGCCCTGTCCGAAGCGGACATGGATCCGGCGGTTGTCGAGAAAGAAAAGCAGGTTCAGATGGACATCGCCCGTGAATCCGGCAAGCCGGAACAGGTGATCGAAAAAATGATCGAAGGCCGCATGAAGAAATTCGTGGCTGAATCGACGCTGCTGAACCAGTCGTTCGTTGTGAACCCCGACCTGACCGTCGAAGCGGCGGCCAAAGAGGCGGGTGCAACCATCACAGGCTTCATCCGTCTGGAAGTAGGCGAAGGCATCGTTGTCGAAAAAGAAGATTTCGCAGCCGAAGTTGCCAAAGCCGCTCAGGGCTGATCTATAAAATTTCCGGCCTGTTCAGGGCCGGGACACTCTTAGAAACCGGTTGCGTGTTCGCAGCCGGTTTTCTTTTGGGACAGAAAAAACTCCCTTTCAAGGGATTGTCTGCAGTCATCTTTAAAATGAAATGAGGGGCCCCGCATGATGGGGATGGAGGGGCCCCTCAAGATTTCCAACTTGGGAACGCGGACAAATAAGACGTCCCTTGCCAGAGTGACCGGAGAGCCCTGAAATTGCAAAGGTCCGATCCGAATGTTCCTTGGCTAAAGCCACCACTCACGGAACGAGTCAACTTTGCACTTTTATGGGCAGATTCGAAAAGTCATGTTTTCCTTACCCTAGGTAAGCTGGCCGCAATTCAGTGCAGATATCGGCCTTAGAATCCTGCCCTTGGGCTAAAATTCCATGACAAACATCTGGTTGTGAAGAGCGGCCTTGAGAACAGCCTGCGCTGTAGTCTCAACCGAAAGGGCTTCGCGCGCCAGACGCAGGTGTTTTTCGACAGTGGCCGACGTCAGGCCCATCAACAAAGCAATGTCCTGAGTTGTCTTTCCGTCGCCCACCCACTGCAGAGCCTCGCGCTGGCGCTTGGTCAACGCCCGATTGGGTGCAGTGTAGGGCAGCGTCAGGATTTTAAGATGAGCGACATTGTTCATCAGCAGGATATCGTCACCGTGTTCAGCCCATGTCTCGTCGGCTTCTTCCTGACTCCGATCCTTGTTGTACCCCAACGAGATGGCACCCTTGGAGCGCATGGAGACTGAATTGAAACTGATTGTGTAGCCTGCAGTCACACCCATCGAGCGGTTGAACTCATAGACCTGACGTTCCTGTGAGGTCATGGTGCCGGTAGACATCATCTCCTGCACCATACGCCAGCTTGCTGCGCCTTCATTCTCCAAGGCCCACTTGAGCATGGGCGCATGAAAATACAGCCCGGAATGCAGGAAGCCGTTGATGTATTTTTCGCAGTGGTTGGTCAGTATGACAAAGTCTTCTGGATCGCCAAGCGAAGTGGCCGTTCTGAACTGTGTGTATCCGTACAGCAATCTTTCAAAGCCATACTCTGCCATCTGACGGCAATGCGCATCCCACAACTCTTCCAGAGTTTTTGTGTAACTCAGAAAATGAAGATAGTCGCAGAGTTTCACGCAGCGCCCCCGTTCGTCACATGCTGTTTCAACGCATCCAGCGCCATCACATAGCCTTGGGCGCCGAAGCCGCAAATCTGTCCGATCGCCACCGGAGCAATAAAGGACTTGTGTCTGAACGCTTCGCGCGCATGGATATTTGACAGATGAACCTCAACAACAGGCACCTCAGCGGACGAGATCGCGTCCATCAGAGCTACCGACGTATGCGTGAAGGCACCTGCATTCAGCACAATTCCGTCCTGAACACCACGAGATGAGTGAATCGCATCAATCAGGACACCTTCGTGATTTGATTGCAGGCAGGTAACGTCCTGACCAAGCGCAGAGCCGTGCGACACGCACAGTTCTTCGATCATTTTCAATGTCGTATGGCCATAAACCTCAGGTTGCCTCATGCCGAGCAAATTGAGGTTCGGGCCGTTAAGAACCAACACTTTTGTCATGTCAGAATTTGTCCCATCTAAAGATTCATTGTCATGAAGTAGGGCAACTGTCCATAGGGCAGCGCTTCATGCCACTGCAAAAGCGACCCAAATGCCGCGAGTGCATCCTGAGAGGGGCCTATTCCATCACAAGTTAGGGTGATCTGACATTTTCGTGATCAGAAAGTCTGACATTGAAACATCGCCTCATCCGCTGCCGCACCGATTGGTCGGCGCATCCTCAAGAGGCCGCAAATATGTCTGAATCCCCTTATCCCATAAGGGATAATTCGTGCTAATCCTGATCCATCGTAACCACGATCTTTCCCATTGCCTGGCGATTCTGCATGAGTTCCAATGCTTCGGGCGCATGTTCCAGGGAAAACCGCTGACTGATACGTGGTTTGATTTTTCCATCCAGATAAAGCTGAAACAGGTCTGCCATATTTTCGGAATGCCCTTTCGGATCCCGAAACACCGATGCACCCCAGAATACTCCAACAACCTGACATCCTTTGAGCAATGTCAGGTTCAATGGAATTTTGGGAATCCCCGCAGGAAAACCGACAACAAGATAGCGGCCTTGCCATGCGGTCGCTCGCAAGGCGGGTTCCGCATAACCCCCGCCAACCGCATCGTAAACTACGTCGACACCATCTCCGCCCGCCAAGGCCTTGATTTCCTTGGATAGTGCCTTCTGGGAATCCTTATCCAACTTCTTGGGATAGATCAGGGTTTCATCTGCACCCACCTGCCTGCAGAAATCCGCCTTTTCTTTAGATGAAACAGCTGCAATGACCTTCGCACCCGCGGCTTTTGCCAATTCGATTGCCGCGACACCGACGCCTCCGGCAGCTCCGAGTATCAAAAGGGATTCACCGGGCTTTAAGCTGGCTCGGTCCTTTAGGGCGTGATGGGACGTTCCGTATGTGAAAATGAAACAGGCGGCAGCGTCGTATGGCATTTCATCAGGTATTTTGACTGCACTTGCCGCCTTGAGTGTCAGGTGCGTCGCAAACCCACCATATCCTGTCAACGCCAGCACACGATCCCCGGTTGCAAAACCTGACACACCTTCACCGACGGCCACGACCTCCCCAGCGATTTCCCCACCGGGCGCGAATGGGCGAGGGGGTTTCATCTGATATAGGTCGCGAATGATCAGGGTATCTGGAAAGTTCACTCCGGCGGCATGAACGCGCACCAACAGTTCCCCCGGTTTGGGGGTTGGGTCAGGCAACTGAGTTAGCTGAAGTGTTTCTGGTCCGCCCGGAGCGGTGCTGAGCATTGCTTTCATTTCTTTCCTTCCCAATTCAGCGGTCAAGTGGCCGGATATGACGTAAAGTCTTCTGCCCGTTCTACTGGTTGTCAATGAGATTTCGAAATGCAATTCTGCTGTGCGAAACGCAAGGCGGAACCAGTGATAGAACGCTAAAAGCAGGCTAGCATTCACCGGAGTGGAAATATTGGAAAATTGCACCATCGGCACAAGTCTCCGGCCGGAATTGCCCGGGCCAAACAGGTTTTGTCCGAAAAGGAAGCGAGTTGAAGCCGAACAGGTGTGTGACTGGTTGCCAGTCGCTGCATTCCTCAATCGAATGCACAGAGTCAGAAGGATTATAGCATGACCATCGACGAACTTTTCTCTCTAAAAGGGAAAACTGCACTGGTGACAGGCGGAGCAACCGGAATTGGCCGAATGGCGGCCGAAGCGCTGGTTCGGGCAGGTGCTCGCGTTTTGATCGCTTCCCGTAAGGGTGAAGCATGTGAAGCTGTGGCTGCCGAGCTCAATGCGCTTGATGCCTCGGGAACTGCAGAGGGATTTGCGGGCGACGTTGGCAGCAAAGAGGGCGTAGACGCCTTGGTTGAGAACGTTAAGATCAGAACGGATAGCATTGATATATTGATGAATAACGCCGGAGTTACCTGGGGTGCGCCTATGGGCCAGTTTCCCTATGAGGCGTGGGAAAAAGTAATGTCTGTCAATGTCGCAGGTGTATTCGATCTGACCCAGAAACTTTTGCCGTTGCTCATGAAATCCGCGACAGTGGATGATCCGGCGCGCGTCGTGAATGTAGGTTCGGTAATGGGTGAAATTCCAATGGGGGACGGCGCATACAGCTATTCTGCCTCGAAGGCTGCTGTAATCCACCTGAGCCGGGTCATGGCAAAGGAACTGTCACCCTACTTCGTAACCGTAAACGCTTTGGCTCCGGGACCTTTCGTTTCCAGAATGACGGCCTTTGCGACGCATGACGAAGAAAAGCGGGAAAAGGTCGGTGAAGATGTACCACTGAAACGGGTTGGCCGGGATGAGGACATTGCCGGATGCATGCTGTTTCTGTGCGGACGCGGCGGGTCATATGTTACCGGGGCGGTGATACCGGTCTCGGGGGGCATTAATGTAATGTCCGGCCACAACATATTTGAAAAAGCACTGCAATAGCAAAATCTTAACTGGATGGCCAATGCGGGAGATCCCGTTGCATGCTAATTGGGGAACGAAGAATGAAAGATTTGATCTGGAACCGTAACGAAGCCCGCCTGCCGGAACAACTTCGCGGATTGCGATTGCCAATGATCGGGTCGCCTCTGTTTATCATCTCGGTTCCCGACCTGGTTATCGCGCAGTGCAAGGCTGGTATCATTGGGTCGTTCCCAGCTCTGAACGCGCGGGAAGCAGCCGGAGAGCCGCCTTTGCTGGAGAGTTGGCTAAGGCAAATCACCGAAGAACTTGATCGTCATAATCAGGACAACCCCGACCAACCCGCCGCGCCCTTTGCGGTGAACCAGATCGTGCATCGTTCGAATGAAAGGTTGGAAAGAGATCTTGAGATTTGTACGCGATGGAAAGTCCCGGTCTGGATCACGTCACTGGGTGCACGGGTTGAGGTCAACGAGGCCGCTCACAGCTGTGGTGGCGTTGTTCTGCATGATGTGATCAATAATACGTTCGCCAGAAAAGCCATTGATAAAGGCGCCGACGGATTGATCGCCGTCGCAGCCGGGGCTGGGGGGCATGCAGGACAGCAATCCCCTTTGGCTCTGATCCGGGAAATCCGGCAATGGTTCGACGGCCCTCTGGCCTTGTCTGGAGCAATTGCAAGCGGAGAAGCGCTGTTGGCGGCACGGGCCATGGGGGCTGATTTCGGGTATGTCGGCTCGCCGTTCATCGCAACGCATGAGGCAAGCGCGCACGACGATTACAAGCGCCTGATTGTCGAAAGTGGCGCAGAAGACATCGTGTATTCGTCTTTGTTCACTGGGGTTCACGGGAATTATCTGAAGAAATCCGTAGAACGTGCGGGTATGGATCCGGAAAACCTGCCCTCAGCCGATGCGAGTTCAATGAGCTTCAGTCAGGGATCTGCCAAACCCAAGGCATGGAAAGAGATTTGGGGGTCGGGGCAGGGGATCGGTGATGTAACCGAAGTTGTCAGCACTGCAGACCTGATCAATCGTATCGATCGCGAGTACAGAAATGCCGGGACGAAACTGGCATCCGAGTTTACAAGCTAACCATGGCGGAACTTCTGGTAATCCGGCATGCACAGGCATCATTCGGCGCAGATGACTATGATCGTCTGAGCGAATTGGGCCACAAACAATCTGCACTTGCAGGGGATGCCTTGAGGGCTTCGGGCTGGGTACCTGACAGAGTCGTCACTGGGACATTGTTTCGTCAAAAGGAAACTGTGGCCTCCATGGGGTTTGATGTCGAAACCCACGAGCATTTCGGTTGGAATGAATACGATTTTCACGACCTCCTTCGTGTGAAGTTTGGCGGGGAAATACCGGACTCGGTTCAGTATGACCGAAAGACCCATTTTCGTACCCTGCGCGAAACCCTGGCCGAGTGGCAGGCAGGGGGGCTTGAGAATGCCAAGGAAAGCTGGGTTTCCTTCAAGCGCCGGATTGAAGAAGCGCGATCTTTTTCAACGGATACCAACGTAAACCGCGTGCTCGTCGTAAGCTCTGGCGGGGCTATTGGCCAACTGGTTGCGGCAACTCTCGGGGCACCGCCGGATCAGATGATTGCCTTGAACCTGCAGGTCAAAAACACCTCGATGACAAGGTTCATATTCACGCCCAAGGCATTCTTTTTACATGAATTCAATGTAACTCCGCATTTCGCGCCGCAGGAAGTGGCCGGAATGTTGACCTATAGTTAAGGGCTGCCAATGAACGATGTTTCAAACCACCTCGATCTGAAAGCAGTGGACACGTATCTTCGAGAGAATCTTGAGGATTATGAAGGTCCAGTTAGCGCGACCAAGTTTGCGGTCGGCCAGTCGAACCCGACTTTCCTGCTGGAAACCCCCTCAAAAAAGTACGTTCTGCGGCGTAAACCGCCGGGAGTTCTCCTTAAATCCGCGCATGCTGTGGATCGTGAGTTCCGTGTTCAAAAGGCGCTGGCCAATAGCCGGGTGCCTGTACCGCGCATGTACACATTATGTGAAGACGACGAAGTTATCGGGTCAGCCTTCTACGTTATGGAGCATCTGGACGGCCGCAACTTTGACGAACCGTCGATGAAGGGGGAAACGAACGAAACCCGCGCCGCGGTAATCGACGAAATGAACCGGGTTCTGGCCGAATTGCACAGTGTCAATATCGATGCGGTGGGGTTGTCGGAATATGGGCCACCGGGAAACTACTTTGTAAGACAGATAGGCCGCTGGACCAAGCAGTATCGCGCGTCTGAGACTGCAAAAATCCAACAGATGGATGAACTGATCCACGCGTTGGAGGTCAACATGCCCGCCGACGACGGGCAGAGAACGCTGGTTCACGGTGACTATCGAATAGATAACATGATGTTCGAAAAAAACGGCACACGCTGCTTGGGAATTCTGGACTGGGAGTTGTCGACAATTGGCCACCCTTATGCAGATCTGGCGGCGGTTATCATGCAGTGGCAGATGCCCCCCGGAAAAGACGGGCGCGGCCTGGCTGGCATTGACAGGCAATCATTGGGTTTGCCGTCCGACCAAGAGTTCATTGCAAGCTATCGTAAGCGTCGAGGGTTACCAGAAATCGAGAACTTCGGCTTTTACCTCGCCTTCAATTTCTTTCGCATGGCGGCAATCATTCAGGGCGTTTACAAGCGCGCGCTGGATGGCAACGCGTCCAATCCGGAAAGGGCGAAGATGTTAGGTCAATATGTACCTGTGTTTGCCCAAAACGGACTTGATGCATTGAAACAGTAACTCCAGCAGCGCGAACAAGATGGAACGAGGTTTGACACCACAAGACGAAAAAGATCGAAATTTTGTCACGGCGCTGGCGCGTGGCCTGGATATTCTGCGGTGCTTTCGATCCGGAGAGACAACTCTAACAAACCTCGATTTTTCAGATCGAACCGGATTGCCCAAGCCCACTGTATCGCGCCTGACGCACACGTTGTGCCAATTGGGGTATCTGGTGCAGGAACAACAAGGAGGGTCATACCGCCTAGGGGTAGGGGTCTTGCGCCTTGGATTTTCTGCTTTGGCCTCAATCGATGTATGCGACAGGTCTGCTGTTGCCCTAAGAGATCTGCGCGACGGACCCAATTCCTACATAACCGCCGCTCTGGGTGAGGCACATCGTTCCGACGTCATCTACGTGGCGGTAAACAGATCGCGCGAGAACGTCGCTTTGACCATGCATGTGGGGTCACGGTTGCCATTGTTTTACTCATCCATGGGCCGTTCGATCCTTGCCGGTATGCCGGAAGCAGAGCAGGAAGCGGCCGTTTCAGCGGCATTCGATGATCTTGGTCGTTCGCAGGACGAACTCTGGGCAATAATTCGTTCCGCCGAGGAAGAATGCAGCGCCAAGGGGTACTGCACCGGTTTTGGACTGTGGCGCGAAGACGTTAACGCGATTTCCGCTCCGGTTCATTCTCTCGAGGATGGTCGAATATTCGGGCTTAATGTTGGTGGGCCCAGTTTTCACGTCTCACCCCGCCAATTGGAGGAAGATTACGCCGAGAAACTGGTGCAGGCAGCAAGGTTTCTTGGAATGAAGCCGTAACAAGCCGCAATCTTCTTCAAAGAAAACTCAAATTCAAATTTTAGGCAGTGCGCTGTGAAGCGGGTCAGTTCAGGATGCGTATTCCTACGTACTTCCTTCTCTGCCCACTCCGAAGGACACTCAGTTCATGCAATGTAAGGAGAGCCTGAAGGAATGGATACGTCTACACATCATGGATTCGATCAATCCAGGTTGAATCGTATCTCTTCCTGGATGCAGCAATATGTTGACGAGCGTAAATATGCCGGCAGCTCTGTCCTGATAAGCCGCTCGGGTAGCGAAGTTTATTTCAACGAGGCGGGATTGCGCAGTGTAGAAAACAGCCTCCCGTTCCAGCGTGAAACGCTGGTGAGAATCTATTCAATGACCAAGCCGGTGACTACGGTTGCATTGATGATGCTGGTGGAACGTGGGCTTCTCCGTCTTGATGCTCCAGTCGCCGAGATTATTCCATCGTTCGACGATATGTACGCCCTGATCCCCGAAGCTGTGGGAACCGATCAGGTCGAGCCGTCATCGGTGCCCACGCTGCGCCAGTTGCTGACGCATACAAGCGGGCTCAGCTATTCCTTCAACCCGGGTATCCTGCCAAAGGCGATGGACGAACAGGGCCTGACGTTCAAACCCAATCAGGGTGAATTGTCGGTGATGGTTGATGCCCTGGCGGCTCTGCCACTTGCTTTTCAGCCGGGTTCGCGTTGGGAGTATTCTGTTGGTATCGACGTCATAGGGCGTGTTGTTGAAATTGTTTCTGGCAAAACACTTGAATGCTTTTTTCAGGATGAAATTTTCGAACCTCTCGGAATGACAGAAACAGGGTTTTCTGCGCCAAAAGGGGCAGGGGACAGATTTGCGTCCCTTTATACACCGCTCGAGGGCGATGCGATGGCCCTTAATGCAGCTAAATCAGGCGATGAGACTTTGCGTTTAGTGGATCAGGCCGGGCATTCTCCTTTTGAAAATGCGGTCCTGTATTCCGGTGGTGGCGGCTTAGTCAGTACCATCGACGATTATTGTCGGTTTGCAGATATGCTTCGCAGTGGCGGTATGGGCGTGAATGGCAGGCTTTTGGAGGTTGATACAAGAAAGTTGATGATGCGCAATCACTTACCGGGCGACATTGCATCAATGGGACCGCAAAGTTTCGCTGAACAACCAATGGAAGGTATGGGATTTGGCCTTGGTGGCGCCGTTATGCTGGATCCGGTCAAAGCACGTGTAGCAGGATCTGTTGGCGATTTCAGTTGGGGTGGAATGGCCTCGACCTTTTTCTGGATTGATCCGGTACTCGATCTGACAGTGATCTTTTTTACACAGCTTTCCCCGTCCAGTTCATATCCTTCACGGTCCGAGTTAAAAGCGCTTGTTCACGCCGCACTCATTGATTGACCTTGAGCGGGCTGATACCTGAATGCAGGGCTGAAACTAAGGACACACAATGACGGAAGCGGAACGCATTCTTCTTGACCTGCTGAACCTGGAAAGGCTCGAGGTCGATCTGTTTCGCGGCACCGGGTCCGGGGGCGAAACGCCAACACGAATATACGGAGGGCAGGTGGTTGCCCAGGCTTTGGCTGCTGCCTATCGCACCGTCGAGGATCGGCTTTGTCATTCTCTGCACGCCTATTTCATCCGCCCTGGCGATCCAAGTATACCCGTTGTTTATCAGGTAGATAGAGCGCGAGATGGAGGTTCATTTACCACTCGGCGCGTTGTTGCGATCCAGCACGGCAAGCAAATTCTGAACATGTCCGCATCGTTCCACGTGCAGGATGAAGGTTGGGATTATCAACATCCCATGCCCAGTGTCGAGAAAGCCGAGCACCATCCGTCCCGAGACGAATTGAGGCAGAAATACCTTGATCGGGTACCAGAGAATTACCGAAAGGAATTCATGCGTGAGAGGCCGATCGAAGTACGGGAAGTCGACCCGCTGGATCTTTTTGATCCGGTTAAGGCCGACGACCGGAATCACCTTTGGTTCCGCATGGGTGCTGCCGCAGGCGCCGACCCACAAACGCAACATATTCTGCTGGCCTACGCGTCTGATATGGCACTGCTGAGTTCCGGTATGCGCCCTCACGGGTTGAGCTGGTTCAAACGCGAAGTGAACGGCGCCAGCCTGGATCACACCATGTGGTTTCATGCGCCGATTCAATTCGAAAACTGGCACCTGTATTCGATGGATGCCCCTTGGACAGGGCAGGGGCGTAGCTTCAACCGAGGATCGATCTACACAGAAGATGGCGTATTGGTTGCGTCGGTCGCTCAGGAAGGACTTATGCGCCGACCTCTGAGAAAAGATTAACTATCGCCGCTAAACTGCCTGTTTAGCTTACGCATTCCGCCGATCCATCTGTCATAGTCTGACGTCTTAAGGCGCATATAGTCCAATACCTGCGGGTGCGGCAAAATTAGGAAGCGTTCGTCGCGAATTGCCTCAACACACGCCTCAGCCACATGCTCAGGTTCCAGCATTCCGTCTATTGCTGCTACGGAATCTTCGTGCCCACGGGTCATTTCAGATCGAACGGCCTGAGGGCACAACACCGAAACCCCAATTCCTTTATCGCCGTATGTCAAAGCCAGCCACTCGGCCAGACCAACCGCTGCGTGCTTGGTAACCCCATAAGGCGCTGCACCCGGTTGATTTAGAAGCCCGGCCGCCGAGGCTGTGTTCAATAGATAACCACCGCCACGGGCAATCATGCGTGGCACTACATGACGCGCAGCCCAAACATGGGACATGAGATTAATGTCCCAAATTCGGTTCCAATCTTCGTCCGGAACGTCGAGGCCACCCAGCGTCAGAATTCCCGCGTTCGAGCAGAATAAATCAATTGGCCCGATATCTTTTTCGACAGTTGTAATCAGCGACTCGATGTTGGTTTCACTGGACACATCGCACTTGAAAGCAACGCCACCGATTTCTTCCGCCACGACCCGCGCAGCGTCCAGATCGATATCAGCGCATACGACGCACTTGGGGTTTTCATTAGCAAACCGCTCGGCCAATCCTTTGCCGATACCACCAGCTGCGCCGGTAATGACCACAATCCTGTCTTTCAGTTCCATATCCCAATCCAAATTTCCGGCATCAAACTTATGTTTCAACCGAGGATCGTAGTGATGGGATAACAAACGGCCAAGGGTGGACGCGTGGTACGTCGCGTCACCCTATTATTACCATAATACCGATTATGCGAATAATACTAGCTACCTATGCAGACACACACATCCAACATCTCAGCCATAATCCCTGCCGTTAGAAAAATGCCTGAAGCCCTGTTTGTGCGCGGCCCAAGATCAGTGCGTGAACATCGTGTGTTCCTTCATAGGTATTAACGGTCTCAAGATTCACCATGTGCCGTACGACATTGAATTCTAAAGAAATACCGTTTCCGCCGTGCATGTCCCGCGACATCCGCGCGATATCCAGCGCTTTGCCACAGTTGTTGCGTTTGACGATGGAAACCATTTCAGGCGCTGCATTGGCTTCATCCAGAAGACGTCCGACGCGAAGGCTGGATTGCAATCCCAACGCTATCTCGGTCTGCATATCAGCGAGTTTTCGTTGAAACAGTTGAGTTTGCGCCAGCGGTCGATTGAACTGCTTGCGGTCCAGACCATATTGCCGGGCTGCGTGCCAACAACATTCGGCGGCCCCCATAACTCCCCAGCTGATCCCGTACCTTGCCCGGTTCAAACATCCGAACGGACCTTTCAAACCTTGAACGTGAGGTAGCAGAGCGTCTTCGCCGACCTCGACGTTATCCAGAACGATTTCGCCAGTGATCGACGCGCGCAGGCTCAGTTTGTTTTTGATCTTGGGCGCACTCAGACCCTTGACGCCCTTCTCAAGGACAAACCCGCGGACTTTTCCGTCATGCGCATCAGACTTTGCCCAAACCACGAAAACGTCGGCGATAGGTGAATTCGAAATCCACATCTTGCTGCCAGTCAGTCGGTAGCCGCCTTCAGTTTTCTCAGCCCGTGTTTTCATTCCTGCGGGGTCCGAACCGGCATCAGCCTCGGTCAGCCCGAAACAACCGATCCATTCGCCGCTGGCAAGTTTGGGCAGATATTTCCGCCGCTGTTCCTCGCTGCCGTAGGCGTAGATCGGGTACATGACCAATGAGCTTTGGACAGACATCATGGACCGATAGCCTGAATCCACACGCTCAACTTCCCGAGCGACCAGACCGTAAGTGACATAGCCCGCGCCAATGCCGCCATATTCTTCGGGGATCGTTGTTCCCAGCAATCCCATTTCACCCATCTCGCGGAAAATCTCCGGATCGGTTTCTTCGTTCTGGAACGCTTCGGTAACGCGTGGCTGCAGCTTTTCCTGAGCATAGGCATAGGCGCTGTCTGCAACCATCCGTTCATCTTCGGTCAGCTGTTCCGATAACCGGAACGGGTCGTCCCAAGTGAATTTTCCGAGATCAGGTGCATCCTTGGCGCGGAGGGTTGGTTTTGGATCCGGGGCATTCATGGCACAACTCCACTTCATCTGTTTGGGGCACCCTACTCTGCCATTGCCTCAAGATACAGCGAGACTTTTTCACAGTTTCATGAGTAAAACGCATACATGAAAACATCACGCAGGCTTTTGCCGTCACTTTCCTCGTTACGCGCATTGGAAGCGCTTGACCGTCTTGGTTCTGCTTCAGCAGTCGCTGACGAACTGTCACTGACACAAAGCGCGATCAGCCGACAATTGCAGACGCTGGAATCGCAGCTTGACGTCGAGCTGATTAGCCGGGACAGAAAAAGGCTGTCATTGACGCCGGTAGCACAGGATTATGTCAGTGAAATCCGGCAAGCCCTGAATCAGATAACTCAGGCTTCTTTCAGGCTGCATGTAGCGCCCGTTGGCGGAACTCTGAACCTGGCAATACTTCCGACATTTGGTATGCGCTGGCTAATGCCCCGGCTGCCCGAATTCGCGCGACTGCACCCCGACATCACAATCAACATGTCAACGCGGCTCAGGCCCTTCAGCTTTGCGTCAGAACCATTTGATGCAGCACTGCATTTTGGCGAACCTGATTGGCCCGGAACTGATCGCCTGCTCCTCAAGATCGAACATGTTCTGCCAGTCTGCGCGCCGTCTCTCTTGCCTAATGGGACACCCAAGTCGCCGAAGGATCTGCTAAGGATTCCTCTTTTGCATATTCAGACGCGCCCCAGTGCCTGGCAGGATTGGTTTCGGCAGATGGGGGTTACGCATCCCTCTCCCCTGCCCGGCACGATTCATGACCAGTTTTCGACGATCAGTCAGGCTGCGCTTCATGGGTTGGGCGCCGCTCTTTT
This sequence comes from Ruegeria sp. BJ6, assembly GCF_056537885.1. NCBI lineage: Bacteria > Pseudomonadati > Pseudomonadota > Alphaproteobacteria > Rhodobacterales > Roseobacteraceae > Ruegeria > Ruegeria sp. BJ6. The sequence goes on from NZ_JBQFSG010000011.1 coordinate 62,127, forward strand.
ACCAAATTACCTTGTGGAACAGGAACTGGCCACCGGCAAGCTGATCGCTGCCTTTCCTGATGCCGTCGAGACGGTGGGCGCCTACTACCTGGTCTGGCCCAAAACCAAAGGCGACGATCCTTCCTTGCGGGAGTTTCGCCATTGGCTGGGGTCGCATGCGCAATCCGAAGACACGTTACCGCGGTAGGATTAACCCAGTGCGTACCCCGCACCGCGTACTGTACGAACCGGATCTGCGCCACCGTGCTGTGTCAGGGCCTTGCGCAGGCGTCCGATATGTACGTCCACGGTGCGCGTATCGACATAGATATCGCGTCCCCAAACACGGTCCAGCAGTTGCTCCCTGCTCCAGACACGTCCCGGTTTTTCCATGAAGGTGCTCAGCAAACGAAACTCGGTCGGGCCAAGCTTCAAGGGTTTTTCACCTCGGCTGACCTTGTGTGTTTCTGAATCCAGAACGATGTCGTCGAATTCAAGGCGAAGTCCAACAGTCGCCGGGCGGACGCGGCGCAATTGTGTCCGGACCCGCGCCATCAGTTCGACAATTGAATATGGCTTCACCACATAATCATCTGCGCCGGTCTCAAGACCACGAACCTTGTCCACTTCTTCGCTGCGCGCCGAAAGCATGATGATCGGGATCGAACGCGTATCCGGGCGGGACTTCAGCCGCCGGCAAACTTCGATCCCGCTGAGGTTGGGCATCATCCAGTCGAGGACGATGATGTCCGGACTGTCCTCATCCACCAGCAGCAGCGCCTCGTCGCCGCTTTCTGCCTTGGATACCTGAAAACCCTCGGCTTCGAGGTTGTAGGCAAGCACCTCTCGCTGGGCCAATTCATCCTCGACAACCAGAACTGTCGGCTGATCTGCGGACATGGAACGCAGCCTCCTAGATGGTTTGCGACGTTGTGTCGGCCTTGGGCCGAGACTCTGTCGGGCGCTCGCCGGTGACAAGATATACGACCTGCTCGGCAATTGCCGTTACATGATCGCCCATACGCTCGATATTCTTGGCGATGAAATGCAGATGCATGCATGAGGAAATGTTGCGCGGGTCTTCGGCCATAAAGGTCAAAAACTCACGGAACAGACCGTTATACATCTGGTCGACATCCTCATCCCGGCCGATCACGTCAGAAGCCAGCTCGGCATCCCGCTGAATATAGGCATCCAATGCATCACGCAGCATGACTTCGACTTCACGCGCCATACGCCGCAGGGCCGAGGCGCTGCCATTAACTTCATGCGCATTGACCAGAACCGTTGTGCGCTTGGCGATGTTCTTGGCGTAGTCACCGATCCGTTCCAGATTGGCCGAAACCTTGAGCACCGAAAGCACCAGCCGCAAATCCCCGGCTGTAGGTGCACGCAAAGCGATCAAACGCGCGGTTTCTTCGTTGATCAGTTCTTCCAGCGCGTCGATGGCCTTGTCGCCCTGTCGAACGGTTTGGGCCAATTCCTCGTCACGGGTTTCCAGCGACCTGGCGGCGCCCATGATCGCTGCTTCGACCATGCCGCCCATTTTCATGATATGAGCCTGGATCGCCTCGAGATCGCGATCGAATGCGGATGCGATATGTTGTTCGGTCATTTGTAAATACCTGTCCTCAGCCGATACGGCCGGTGATGTAACTTTCGGTGCGGGGATCTTCGGGGTTGGTAAAGATCTGACCGGTCTCACCGAACTCCACGAGATTGCCCAAATGAAAGAATGCCGTTTTCTGACTGACCCGCGCGGCCTGCTGCATCGAGTGGGTCACGATCACCACCGAATACCGCTTGCGCAGGTCGTCGATCAGTTCCTCGACCTGTGCAGTCGCGATCGGATCAAGGGCCGAGCAAGGCTCGTCCATCAACAGAACCTCGGGCGCGGTCGCGACGGCACGTGCGATGCACAAGCGCTGTTGCTGCCCCCCGGACAGACCGGTTCCCGGCGCATCCAAGCGATCTTTCACTTCGTCCCAGATTGCCCCACGACGCAGGGATTTCTCAACAATCTCATCCAGTTCTGCCTTATTCTTAGCAAGGCCATGAATGCGCGGACCATAGGCCACATTGTCGTAGATCGACTTGGGAAATGGGTTTGGCTTTTGAAACACCATACCTACCTTGGCGCGCAATTGCACCGGATCGACACGCTTGTCATAGATGTCTTCGCCGTCCAACAGGATATCGCCCTTGACCCGGCAAATGTCGATGGTGTCATTCATCCGGTTCAGGCACCGAAGGAAAGTTGATTTGCCGCAACCTGACGGTCCGATAAAGGCAGTAACGGTCTTGTCTTCAATTTCGACATTCACGTCCTTGATGGCGTGTGTGTCGCCGTAATAGACCTGAACGTCTTTGGCGGCGATCTTGATATCACGGGATTCCACGGTTCTCTCCAGTCGAGACATATCGTTCATTTCTTTTGCCTCACTTACCAGCGGCGTTCAAAGCGGCGGCGCAGGATCACGGCCACAGTGTTCATGGTCACGAGGAAGATCAGCAGGATGATGATGCCTCCCCAGGCGCGTTCATAAAAGGCCGGATCGGCGCGTTTTGACCACTCATAGATTTGCGCGGGCATGGCCGAGTTTGGCGACAAGAACCCTGCGACAAGGCTGTCGGGCGGATTCGACGCGATGAAGCCGACCATCCCGATAAGCAACAGCGGTGCGGTTTCTCCAAGAGCCTGCGCCAGACCAATAATGGTACCTGTCAAAATACCGGGTGCGGCAAGTGGCAGAACATGGTGGAACACCGCCTGCATTTTCGAGGCCCCTACCCCAAGCGCCGCGTCCCGGATTGAGGGAGGAACCGCCTTGAGTGAGGCTCGCGTCGAGATGATGATTGTCGGCAGCGTCATCAACGTCAGAACAAGCCCGCCAACCAGCGGCGCCGAAGTCGGCAGATGCATGTAGTTGATGAACACGGCCAGACCCAGAATACCGAAGACAATCGACGGCACGGCTGCAAGGTTCGAAATGTTAACTTCGATGATGTCCGTCAGTCGGTTTTGCGGCGCAAATTCCTCAAGATAGATCGAAGCGGCCACACCAATCGGCAATGCCAGTGCCAGAACAACCAGCATCATGAACAGCGAGCCCAGCATCGACACGCCAATTCCGGCGGCTTCCGGGCGCTGGTCCGATGCATCCGTGCCGAAAATAAAGTCAGGATTGAACGCCTTGTACAGGATGCCGGCACTGATCAACTGATCGACGAAATCCAGTTGCTCGACCGAGATACTTTTGTCGTTTGCAATGGATTCGCGTGTCACGCGCCCTTTGACATACCCATCGACACGGCTGTTCGCGAGGAACTTGAAACTGACCGTATTTCCAATTTCGTCAGGGTTCGCAATTACATAGTTTCTCAACTTGGCCAGCGCAGATTTGGACAGGATGCCACCCATTTTCTTGGGCGGCAGATCTGTCTGAATTCCCAGTTCAGCGACCTTCTTTTCCAACGCGGTTGAGACCAGAGGGGCATACCCAAAGGTCGATACCTTCTTGATTTCTTCGATGTTGCGCTTGCCGTTCTTATCCAGCTTGCTTGCCAACAGATCGACATCGAGTTCCAGATAGGTCTGCTGGAACGCGCCCACTCCTGCGGTGACGATGTTGGTAACCAGTACAGCCAACATCAGCAAGCCGACGCCGATTGCGGCTATTCCGTACATTTTGAACCGGCTTTCAGCGGCATTGCGCCGTTTCGTGCGCGCATCTTTTTCGAACAGCGACCCACCTTTGCCGCTTGCACCGGGCACCGGAGCGTTTGGTGGTGTTTGAGAGATATCGGTCATTCGTACTGTTCCCGGTATTTGCGTACGATGTAGAGGGCAAAGATATTCAGCCCCAGTGTAATAACAAACAGGGTCAAACCCAGCGCAAAGGCCACCAGTGTCTCGGCGCTGGCAAAATCCGTGTCACCCGTTAGCTGGCTGACAATCCTTGTGGTGATCGTCGTCATCGCCTCAAACGGGTTCAGCGAAAACTTCGCGATTGCACCGGCAGCCATCACAACGATCATCGTTTCACCGATGGCACGGCTCGCCGCCAACAGGATGGCACCTACGATCCCCGGCAGCGCGGCGGGCAGAACAACCTGTCGTACTGTCTCGGAATGGGTGGCTCCCAGCCCGAGTGAGCCGTCGCGCATCGACTGAGGCACCGCGTTGATGATGTCATCGGACAGCGATGATACAAAGGGGATAAGCATGATCCCCATGACCAGACCCGCTGTCAGCACCGCATTCGAACTCGCCATCCAGCCAACGCCAATTGCACCACCGTCCCCAAACAACGCAACTAGCGCCGGGCCGACGGTCAGCAGGGCAAACAGACCATAAACAATGGTCGGAATACCCGCCAGAATTTCAAGCAGGGGTTTTGCCAGTGAACGCGTCGCGACAGAGGCGTATTCCGACAGATAAATCGCAGCGAACAAGCCGATTGGGACCGCCACGAACAACGCGATCAGAGAAATGTACAGTGTTCCCCAAAGCAGCGGCAGAATGGATAATTCACTGCCTCCGCGAAAGTTGGGAGCCCAGGTGCTGCCGAAAAAGAAATCTTTCCAGGAATGCAGCTGAAAGAAGTTCATCGTTTCGAACAGCATCGACAAAACGATGCCGATGGTTGTCAGGATCGCGATTGAAGCGGCCAACAAAAGCAATGCGAGAATGCCCCGCTCAACCACGTTGCGCGCCCGAAATTCCTTGTGAGTTCGCACATAGGAATATGCCCAGCCCAGCAAGGCGACCGCTATGACCGCAATCTGCATCGCGGTCTTACCGTATGCATTCATAACGCGGTATTCTTGTGCAGCGCGCAAAACAGGCGTCGTTACGTTTTGAGTGATAACCTGGCCGGCCTCTTTCAGGCGGGAAGTCACGTCCGTGATGTCCGCGCGCGCGTTTTGCGCGAATTCCTCGGTTATGGCACCTGAAGCTATTGCGCCGTCCAACCCGTCGGCAACACGGCGAACCTCACTCATAATCAGCCCACGGGTGGAACCTTCCGGGATGGCCTGGTCGGGGATCATGCCAGATGCGGTGTTGTTGACGATAAGTGGCTGAACCAACAACCAAATGATCAACAAGGCGAGTGCAGGAACCAGCGCGCTGAGTGCCACGTTGTACCCGTAATAGGACGGCAGAGAGTGTAACTCTCGTGCGTCACCCTGTGCACTGGACAAAGCACGCGTGCGGCCCGCCAAAAAGCCAACCGCTGAAATTACGATCAGGACGATCAACAGCCATGATAGAGGCATAAGAACTCCGTGGGGAGGAGAAGTTTGGAGTCAATGTGAACCGGGGCATTCTCAACGCCCCGGTTCGTGTGAGGTCTGGATCAGGAACCGCCGCCCAGGACGGTTTCGTTTGCCACTGCGTCCTGTACCTTGGCCAGTTCCGGATCGGAAACCAGTCCGTACTGTGCCAGCGGGCCGTCAGGACCAGCAATCTCATCCGCGACGAAGAACTCGGCATATTCCTTCAGGCCAGGGATCACGCCGATATGAGCTTTCTTCACGTAGAAGAACAGCGGGCGGGACACCGGATATTCGCCCGTGGCGATGGTTTCGGTCGACGGGGTCACATCCGACATGGTCGCTACCTGCAGCTTGTCGGTGTTGTTTTCGTAGAACGCCAGACCAAAGACGCCGATACCGTCCTTGTTGCTGTCGATGCGCGCCAGGGTCTCGGTGTAGTCACCATCGATGTCGACAGAAACGCCGTCGGTGCGCAGAGCAATACAAGCTTTTTCAGCTGCTTTTTTCTTGGCCTTGTCGCTATCGCCCTCGGCAGCGGCAAGATAGACGTCAAAGTCGCCAAGGTGTTCACAGCCTGCCAGGATCACTTTGTCTTCGAAAACTTCACGGGTACCGTGCTTAGTGCCCGGGATGAAGGCGGCAATCGGCTGTGCCGGGAAGTTCGCGTTGACCTGATCCCAGGTCTTGTAGGGGTTGTCGACCAGCGCGCCGTCAACTACGACCTGAGCGGACAGGGCCTTGTACCAGTCCTCTGGCGTGAATTCGAACGAGTTGCCGTTGATGTCGCTGGCGAAGACAATGCCGTCATAGCCAATCTGAACTTCGATGATGTCCGTCACACCATTGTCGGCACAGGCTTTGATTTCCTTCTCGCGAATTTGGCGCGACGCGTTGGCCACGTCGATGGTGTTTTCGCCAACACCTTCACAGAAACGCTTGAGGCCTGCAGAGGAGCCACCCGATTCAACAACCGGTGTGGGGAAGTCAAAGTTCTCACCGAAGGCTTCAGCTACGATCGACGCGTATGGCAGTACGGTCGAAGAACCGGCAACCTGAACCTGATCACGGGCTGCAGCAGTGGTGGCCGATACGGCCGCGATAGCAAGCGCCGAAGCCGACAGTTTTACAAAGGACATTTCAGTCTCCTTGGCAATGAATTTCAACGATCACCCCCATGATGATCCTGCGCGAACCCCTACGAGCGGCACGTAAGCCTTTTGTGACAGCTGTGTAACAGTATTATGACAAGGAGCCTGAAATTCGAATGACCTGACGCAAAGCTGTTATGCGCAAGGAGCATTGCTGCATTGCTGGCCATCTACATCGGCGAGCAGCAGCGCACTGATCAGTGGGGCAGAATAACCGTAAACGTCGAGCCCTGCCCCAACTCACTGTGAACCCTCAGACGTCCCCGGTGGCGATTGACGATATGTTTCACGATCGCAAGACCCAATCCCGTGCCGCCAAGTTGGCGTGATCGGTGACTGTCTGCACGGTAAAACCGCTCTGTCAGCCTTGGCAGATGCACTGCATCGATGCCGGGGCCATTATCCGAGACTTTTACCCTGACGGACGGCCCGCGCACGGCTGTGTCCCGTTCCTCCAAAGTCAGGTCAATGTCGACTTTGCTGCCACCATACTTAATTCCGTTTTCAATCAGGTTCGTAAAAACCTGCCGCAACTGATCCCGGTCACCTGTAACGGACACGGGATCGTCAGGCGCTTGAAGCGTTAGTTCGACGCCAGCGCTGTCAGCCAATGGTCGAAGTGTATCCAAGGTTGATTCGAGTTGCCCAATCAGATTGACCTGTTCCGTTGGGCGCACTCGTTCTTCGCTTTCGACCCGGTTGAGGGACAGAAGATCGCCGACCAGCCGGTTCATTCTGTTGGCCTCGTCCGTCATGATCTGCAAAAACCGATCCCGCGCTTCGGTGTCCTCGCGGGCGGGTCCCTGCAATGTCTCGATGAACCCCATCAGCGCGGTCAGAGGTGTGCGGAGTTCGTGACTGACATTTGCGACGAAATCCCGCCGCATCTGACTGGCCTGCTCCAAATGTGTCACATCCACAAAACTGGTCAGGACGGCCCCGCCCCCGACAGCACCGATACCGTTGATGTAACGGCACTGAACCTCGAACGTCGTGTCCTGAGCACCGTCGTTGGACAAGTGATTGGTTTTGGACGGGCTCTTTGTCTTCAAGCTTTGTTCAATTGCCTCGATCACCTGCGGTTGCCGCAAGATCGTGGCAAAGTGGCGGCCCGTGATCTGAGGGCCCAACAATGAAAATGCGTCTGCATTTGCCGCAATGATCCGTTCGGACTGATCCACCAGCACTGCGGCCGCCGGAACCGCCGAAAGAAATTCACTTAGCAGATCGTCAGACATGATGTGCCTCGAAAGGAACCGGATTTATCGGATGGGTAGCCTTGTTTTGCAAAACTCTTGTTGCAGCGCCGCAAAACAAAGCCACAAAATCGCTTACGAAACTGGTTTAAGCGTATCGCGAAACTTACGCATGTTCTCTTGATAATGCAGCGCACTCCAGGTGATCTTTTGCGCGGCCGCTTCATCAAGCTGCCGCACAACTTTGCCCGGAGACCCCATTACCAGAGAATTGTCCGGGATTTCCTTGTTTTCCGTAATCAGCGCGCCAGCACCAATCAGGCAGTTTTTTCCAATCTTGGCGCCGTTCAGAACAATGGCCCCCATGCCAATCAACGTGTTCTCACCGATTGTGCAACCGTGCAGCATGACCTTGTGGCCAATGGTGCAATTCCTGCCGATGGTCAGGGGGTATCCTGCGTCGATATGCATGACGCAGTTCTCCTGAACGTTGCTGCCTGCACCTATCCGAATTTCCTCGTGATCGGCGCGGATCGTGCAGCCGAACCAGACCGAAGACCCTTCTTCCATCACGACCTTGCCGATCAGATTGGCATCGGGCGCAACCCAGGTGTCGCTGTGGACCTGTGGCGCGAATTCTCCCAAAGCATAAAGGGTCATGGCAATTCCTCAAATTCGGACTGCAGCGTACGTACGTGTGATTGCAGATTGGGTTGCTGAATACGTCGCATACGTTCTGCGCTGACAATGGTTTTCAGCTTTTCTTCGGTCTCATCCAGATCATCGTTGATCAGAACATAGTCATAGTAACCCCAGTGGCTGATCTCATCCCAGCTTTTGAGCATTCGCTTGGCAATCACATCCTCGCTGTCCTGCCCCCGGTTTTCCAGCCTGCGGCGCAGCTCGCGGATTGATGGCGGCAGGATGAATATCGACAGGGCGTGCTTGCCAAGGTCTGAATTTCGAATCTGAACTTCGCCCTGCCAATCCACGTCAAACAGAACGTCCTGGCCATTGACGATGGTTTCGCGCACCGGCCCCGCCGGAGAGCCGTAGAAATTGCCAAAAACATGCGCATGTTCAAGCATCTGGCCCTGTGTGACTTGCTGCCTGAATTCGTCCTCTGTTAGAAAATAGTACTCGCGCCCGTGCTCCTCACCCGGCCGTGGCGCGCGCGTGGTGGCGGATACCGAAAACTTCAGCCCGTCGTCCCACCGCATGAGCCGCCTGGCAAGCGTGGATTTGCCGGCGCCAGAGGGCGAAGACAAAATGATCAGTAGACCTCGACGATCAGCCATGTCGAATTGTTCCCGTATTTATTCCACGTTTTGCACTTGTTCGCGCATCTGATCGATGACCGCCTTCAGTTCAAGCCCAACTGATGTCAGTTCCGGACTCTGCGATTTCGAACACAGCGTATTTACCTCGCGGTTGAACTCCTGCATCAGAAAATCCAGTTTGCGGCCAACAGGCCCGTCACCTTTCATTAGGTCCCGGGCCGCGCCGATATGGGCAGTCAACCGGTCGACTTCTTCGGTAACGTCCATCTTGACCGCAATCAGGGCCATTTCCTGAGCGATGCGATCCGGGTCGGCGCCGTCGGTATTTTCCATGACCCGTGCAAGATTTGCGTGCAATGTTTCGTGCATCTTACCCTTGCGCCGCTCGGCCAGATCCGCGGCTTGACCCGTCAGTTTTTCAACCTGATCCAGCTGACCTGTGATGACTTTGGCCATCGCCGCGCCTTCGGTTTCCCTCATCTCCAGAAACGCCTCAAGCAGCGGCGCAAAGCCGTGTTTCAGGCATTCGACAAGGGGGGCTGAGTCGTCAGCCTCAACACTTGCGTCCATCATGCCCCGCAACGCCAGCAGATCAGAGGCCTTTGACGGCGCCAGTGCGATTCCCCGCGCGGCGGCCATTTCCTCGGTTTTAGCTAATGCATCCAGTGCCGCAGACAGGGCAGTCGGGTTCAGTTTGAGGTCTGCAGTGTCCTCCTGACGTGTGACGCGGAGTGAAAGCGTCACGTTTCCACGACTCAATGCCTTGGACAGTTCCGCCCGCAAAGCGGTTTCCAACCCGGTTAGCCAATCGGGCACGCGCAGGCGCATATCCAGCCCCTTGCCGTTCACGCTGCGCAACTCCCAACTCCAGCTGTGCAGGCCAAACTCACCCTTGTCTGAGGCGAACCCGGTCATGGATCTGATCATGTCTGCCCTTTCCTGTCGGCTGATGCGTCCAGCACGGTTGACGCACCTAATGCCATCCAACGACAGAGGGCAAGTGTTTGCTGTTGCCCGCCCTTGATCTCAGCAAGTTAACCATTCGTTAAAGAATTGATCCAAAATTGAATAAACCTGTGCAAATCTGACCGTCACAGTGAACGTGTTGCGAAACTGCGTTCCAGCATAGCGGCCTGCAAAAAAACGGCGGGCCTTTGACGTGAAGGTAACGAGGATGAAGTCTGTTTTTGGGAAAAGCCCCGGATCGAGGGTTGGGGAAGTCGTTGCAATGGACCGTTTCCGCAGTGGGCGCAGCCTGTCCCCAATTCGTCAGGCGGAAGGCTATTGGACAGCTCTGCTGGATGGGGATGGCGTTCCCAAAAGGTCCCGGGTCGATCCCCGTGGTCTTGAGAACATACTCGAGTACACATTCATCCTTGAACGAATCGCCCCCGGCATTGCCCGGTTTCGTCTGGCAGGGCACCATCTGAGCGCACTGGCGGGTATGGAAGTGAGAGGGATGACACTGTCAGCCATGTTCGAGGCGTCCGCCCGCAAAGAGGTGTCACAGACGATCGAACGGGTTTTCAGCGAACCCGCCATTGCCGAGGTCGAACTTTCCGCGTCGGGCGGGCTTGGATGCCCCCGGCTGGAAGGTCGGATGATCCTGCTACCCCTCAGAAGTGATCTTGGGGAGGTTAGCCGCATTCTTGGTGTACTCGTTAGTGACGACCCCGTCGGGACGACACCCCGTCAATTTGAAATCTGCGCCAATCGGTTGCGGGAAGTCGCAGGCATTCAGGGCCCCAACACCGCTGATAAGGAACCCGCAATGGAATTTGCGGAAGATCAGCAAGAATTCGACCACCCGGCGCAACATTTACGTCTGGTTGTATCGAACGAACCCGATTAGGCGACGGGCGCGATATGAAAACGGCGGGACTAATGGCCCGCCGTTGTCGGTGTTTATAAATGGATCGGCGTTCAGCCGGCTGCGCGCTTGTTTCGGTCCCGGCGCAGATTTGTAAGTTCTTCGGCCACGAGGAAAGCAAGTTCCAGCGATTGGGTGGCGTTCAGACGCGGGTCACAGGCCGTGTGGTAACGGTCAGACAGATCTTCCTCGGTTACGGCACGTACACCACCGGTGCATTCGGTAACGTCCAGGCCGGTCATCTCAAAATGAACACCGCCCGGAACAGTTCCTTCGGCCTGGTGAACGCCGAAAAAGTCGCGAACCTCACGCAGAACCGACTCGAACGGTCTGGTTTTATAGCCCGTGGCCGATTTGATCGTGTTGCCGTGCATCGGATCGCAGACCCAGGTGACATTGGCACCCTCTTCTTTGACGGCCTTGATCAGACGCGGCAGATGTTCACCTGCCTTACCTGCACCGAACCGCGCAATCAGGGTCAGGCGCCCCTCTTCGTTTTCCGGGTTCAGTTTGGACATCAGAACCTTGAGGTCCTCAGCGGTCGTTGTCGGGCCGCATTTCAAACCGATTGGGTTTTGTACGCCCCGGCAGAACTCGACATGCGCGCCATCGGGCTGACGTGTGCGATCCCCAATCCAGATCATGTGACCCGAACCCGCCAGCCACTTGCCAGAGGTTGAATCCAGCCGTGTCAGCGCCTCTTCGTATTCCAGAAGCAGACTTTCATGGCTTGTGTAGAACTCGACCGTCGAAAACTCGTGAGTGGTATCAGCGGTGATTCCCGCCGCACCCATGAAGTCGATGGTGTCCTGGATGCGATCGGCAATTTCCGAATATTTCTGAACATCCTGCTCATCGGTGAAGCCCAACGTCCAGGAGTGCACCCTGCTCATATCCGCGAAACCACCGGTGGAAAACGCACGCAGCAGGTTCAGTGTAGCGGCCGCCTGAGTATAGGCCTGCAACATCTTTCCGGGGTTCGGAATGCGCGCTTCGGGTGTGAACGCAAGTTCGTTGATTATGTCGCCGCGATAGCTCGGCAGCTCCACGCCGTCCACAACCTCGGTCGGCGCGCTGCGCGGCTTGGCAAATTGTCCGGCCATACGGCCCACCTTTACCACCGGCACCTTGGCGCCGTAGGTCAGGACCATCGCCATCTGCAGCATTACTTTGAACGTGTCACGGATCGCATCTGCGCTGAATTGTTCGAAACTTTCCGCGCAATCTCCGCCCTGAAGCAGGAAGGCCTCGCCGCGACCGGCGGCACCGAGATGTTGCTTGAGGCGCCGCGCCTCGCCTGCAAAGACCAGCGGCGGATACTGGGAAAGCTGCGCCTCGACTTTGGCCAGTGCAGCCGCATCGGTATAATCAGGCATCTGAACCCGCGGCTTGTTGCGCCAGTTCGATTTTTGCCATTCGGTCATAGCTTGGATCTCCGCTGAAGTATTTCAGGTGGTCTCTATACAAAAAGCATTGAAGAGTGACCATATCCGAATTGCGCCTCTTGACGGCGGAAACAAGCTTTGAGCATGGTATTTGCCAACTCTGCCGTCGTTTCCGTGCCGGAAGCGCCGTAATAAGGACAATCAGCCATGCAAGAGCAACGCCAAGTTGTCGAAGTGGAAATCACATCGGCCAAACCACGCCGCTTTATCTTTGTCCTGCTGGACAAATTTTCGATGTTGTCCTTTGCATCAGCTCTGGACAGTCTTCGTATTGCCAACCGCATGGCGGAAAAAGAACTGTATACTTGGCAACTTGTTGGCGAGGGTGGGGAAACCGCGAGCTGCTCAGCAGGAACATCTTTCAATCTGGATGACGATCTGGCCGAACTTCAACGTGACGATGTTGTGTTGGTGTGTGGTGGCGTCGACGTTCTGAAAGCGTCCACGAAGAAGATGCTGAACTGGCTGCGCCGAGAGGCACGCAAGGGCATTCGCATCGGTGGTCTGTGTACCGGTGCGCACACGTTGGCCAAGGCGGGCCTTCTGGAAGGTAAACGCGCAACGATTCACTGGGAAAATGCTGACAGCTTTGCCGAAGAGTTCGAGAATGTCGAACTCACCAAATCGGTGTTCCTGATTGATGGCAACCGGATGTCGACGGCTGGTGGTACATCCTCAATTGACCTGATGCTGAAACTGATCGCGGATGATTACGGCGAAGAACTTGCCAATGCGGTTGCCGACCAGATGATCTATTCCTCGATCCGGACGGATCAGGATACTCAGCGTCTGTCGACTCCGACGCGGATCGGGGTACGTCATCCGAAGCTCAGCCAGGTCATCCAAATGATGGAAAAGAACATCGAGGAACCGATCTCGCCCTCGATTCTGGCCAAGGATGTCGGAATGTCCACACGACAGCTTGAACGACTTTTCCGCCGTTATCTGAACCGGTCGCCGAAACGATACTATATGGAGCTGCGCCTGCAAAAAGCGCGTAACCTGCTGATGCAAACGGATATGAGCGTCATCAACGTCGCACTGGCCTGCGGTTTTGCCAGCCCTTCGCATTTCTCCAAGTGCTACCGGGCGCATTACAATACAACACCGTATCGCGAGCGTGGAACACACAGCGCCCGACTGTCGGTTTGATGTAGCCCGACAGTCCTGAATATGGGGTGCGCCTACTTCGACAGTTTGTAGACGGCTCCCTGCCCTACAGAAATGAACCAGATCGAACCGTCGGGCGCCTCGACGATGTCACGTACGCGTTCGGTTTCGGGGGCTTTGATCTGCTCGACTTCGCGGAGCGGCGAGCCGGAAAGCCGGGCGATGTAGTCAAATTTCAAAGAGCCTACAAATATGCTCCCCTTCCATTTTGGCCAGAGCTTTCCGGAATACACCAGCAGCCCAGACGGAGCGATTGAGGGGTCCCAGTAGAATTCAGGCTGCTCCATACCGGGTTTCGCGGTCCCTTCCCCGATCTTCGCGCCCGAATAGTGTTTTCCATAAGAAATCACCGGCCATCCGAAATTCGCGCCTTTCCGGATTAGATTGACCTCATCCCCACCTTTCGCGCCATGTTCCGACACCCAGAGGCGGCCTTGCTGATCCAATCCCGCCCCCTGCGGGTTTCGGTGGCCAAAGGACCAGATTTCGGGCCGGATACCAGCCTGTCCGACAAAGGGATTACCCGCGGGCACGGAACCATCTCGATTGATTCGAATTACAGAACCGTTGTGATTAGCACGGTCCTGCGCTGATGGGCGGTCCCCACGCTCGCCAATGGTCACAAACAGCGTGCCGTCGGTGGCTTCGACAATGCGGGACCCAAAATGTCGCCCTCCGGAACTGCCAGGCGCAGCTTCAAAAATTGTTCGTACATTCGTCAGCCGTTTGCCATTTTCACTGAGCCGACCGACGGCAACCGCTGTGCCGGCCCCGCCCTGCTGGCGTTTCGAATAGGAAAGAAAAACCTCACGTGTTCGGGAAAAATCGCGTGGAATCATTACGTCCAGCAAACCGCCTTGCCCCGAAGCATAAACCTTTGGAATGCCGGTCACGCGATCAGCTTTTCCCGCAGCCACGCGCAGCAGATCGCCGTCTCGTTCGGTCACCAGAAAACTGCCATCGGGCAGAATTCCGATGGCCCAGGGCGTATCCAGACCACCCAATAGCTTTGTAAGCCGAACCTGTCCGACTGAGGTATTGATGAGTTCGGCGACAGAAATCGCCGGGAAGAAGATCGTTAGCAGAATCACAAAATACTTAAACATCGCATCGCGCCTTGTCGCATCAAACGCCCCTGCGGACCAAAATCAGGCCCATCAAATCAAATGAATTCCTTTGCACAAACCACTTTTTCGTTAGGACTTTCCTTTTCCGAACAGCTTGCCTAGGGTCTGGGGCAGAACGAATACGTTCCAATACGGGAGTAACCATATGAAAAAGCTGCTTACGGCCACTGCGGCCATTGCATTGATGGCTGGCGCCGCATCTGCGGAAGACGTCAAACTTGGTATCATCTTTGGCTTCACCGGCCCGATCGAATCTCTGACCCCGCCGATGGCCGCAGCTGCGGAACTGGCGATGAAAGAAGTCGCCGACAGCGGTCTGCTGCTGGATGGTGCGTCAGTTACTGCTATCCGGGCAGACTCGACTTGCATCGATTCCGGTGCGGCCACCGCGGCAGCCGAACGTCTGATTACATCGGACAAGGTTGACGGTATCGTTGGTGCGGACTGCTCGGGTGTGACCGGTGCCGTTCTTTCGAACGTTGCATTGCCGAACGGCATGGTGATGATTTCGCCTTCGGCGACCTCACCCGCTTTGTCGACAGCCGAAGACAACGGCCTGTTTTTCCGCACTGCGCCATCTGATGCCCGTCAGGGTCAGATCATGACCGAAGTGCTGATGGATCAAGGCGTCAAAGAAGTCGCTCTGACATACACCAACAACGATTACGGCAAGGGCATTGCCGACAGCTTCCAGCAGGCCTTCGAAGCGGCAGGCGGAACCGTCACCATCTCGGCAGCTCACGAAGACGGCAAAGCCGACTATTCGGCTGAAGTCGGTGCGCTGGCTGCGGCGGGCGGCGAAAAGCTGGTGATCGCTGGTTATGTCGATCAGGGTGGCTCGGGCGTTATGCGCGCGGCGCTGGATTCCGGCGCATTCGACAGCTTCCATTTCCCTGATGGTATGTACGGCGCCAAGCTGGAAAGCGATTTCGGTTCTGAAATTGACGGCTCGACCGGTCAGCTGCCGGGCACCGACAGCCCTGGTGCAGAAACCATGGTGGCGATGGGCGAAGCGAACGGCTTTGACGGAACATCGTCCTTTGTCGGCGAATCCTATGATTCAGCTGCGCTGATCTTGCTGGCCATGCAGGCCGCAGGTTCGAAAGCTCCGGCTGACTATGCTGGCAAGGTTATGGATGTGGCCAACGCGCCGGGTGAAAAGATCTATCCGGGTGAACTGGCCAAAGCTCTGCAGATCCTCAAGGATGGTGGCGAAGTCGACTATGTTGGCGCAACTGCTGTCGAACTGATCGGCCCCGGTGAATCCGCCGGTAACTATCGCGAGTACAAGATCGAAGACGGCAAGATCACAACCGTTCAGTACCGTTGATCGACCTACCCAAATGATATCAGGCAGCCCGGACCTTGTGTCCGGGCTGTTTCAATGACAAAAGACCGCACCTCGGTTCAGAGGTCTGGCAACACGAAAACAGAGCTGCCCTAAATGATGCAGCCAGGGGATAACATGATCGTCGTTGAAGACGTGCATAAGCACTTTGGTGGCTTTCACGCGGTGGATGGAGCTACGCTGGAAATCGCGAAAGGTTCGATCACGGGTTTGATCGGGCCGAACGGGGCCGGAAAGACAACTCTTTTCAACGTGATCGCAGGGGTTCTTCCGCCGACCAGCGGCAAGGTCACGATGGATGGTGAGGACATCACCGGACTGCCCCCGCACGAATTGTTTCACAAGGGGCTGCTGCGCACGTTCCAGATCGCCCATGAGTTTTCGTCGATGTCCTGCCGGGAAAACCTCATGATGGTTCCAGGCGCCCAATCCGGGGAATCGCTGTGGAATACATGGTTTGGCAGAAAGCGGATCGCTGACGAAGAACGCGCCCTTCGTGCCAAGGCCGACGAGGTGCTGGAATTTCTGACCATCGAGCATCTTGCCGACCACAAGGCCGGACAGGTTTCCGGTGGTCAAAAGAAACTGCTGGAACTTGGCCGCACCATGATGGTCGACGCCAAGATCGTGTTTCTTGACGAAGTTGGTGCCGGTGTGAACCGCACTCTGCTAATGACCATCGCCGACACGATTCTGCGTCTCAACAAGGAACGCGGCTACACCTTTGTGGTTATCGAACACGACATGGACTTCATCGGCAAGATCTGTGATCCGGTGATCTGCATGGCCGAAGGCAAGGTTCTGGCCGAGGGTACGTTGGACGAAATCAAGGCCAACGAGCACGTGATCGAAGCTTACCTGGGAACCGGACTGAAAAACAAAGACAAGCTGGAGGCCGGGGCATGAGCGGCAATCCTTATCAGGACGACCACGGCAACAAGGATGCAACAATCACCAATACCGCTGGACAGGGAACCATGACGCCAGCCCATCGTGAAAGCGGTGAAACGCGCTATGTCGGTGGCGGACCGTTCCTGATTGGCGACACCATGACAGGTGGTTACGGCAAGGGGCCGGATATCCTGCACGAATGCACGATTGCCGTCGACAAAGGTGAAATCGCAGTGATCGTCGGTCCCAATGGTGCTGGTAAATCCACGGCCATGAAGGCTGTATTTGGAATGCTTGATGTTCGGTCCGGCTCTGTTCGGCTGGATGGGGAAGACATTACCAATCTGAGCCCACAGGACCGTGTGGTTCGCGGGATGGGCTTCGTGCCTCAGACTCAGAACATATTCACCTCGATGACAGTTCAGGAAAATCTGGAAATGGGCGCGTTCATACGGCGCGACGATTTCTCGGACACGATGGAACAAGTCTTTCATCTATTTCCGATCCTCAAGGAAAAACGAAATCAGGCAGCGGGTGAGTTGTCGGGCGGACAGCGTCAGCAGGTGGCCGTAGG
The DNA here is from genome assembly GCF_056537885.1 of Ruegeria sp. BJ6. Taxonomy (NCBI): domain Bacteria; kingdom Pseudomonadati; phylum Pseudomonadota; class Alphaproteobacteria; order Rhodobacterales; family Roseobacteraceae; genus Ruegeria; species Ruegeria sp. BJ6. The sequence continues at coordinate 79,435 of NZ_JBQFSG010000011.1, forward strand.
CCGGGCACTGATGACACAGCCCAAAGTGTTGATGCTGGATGAACCTACCGCAGGTGTGTCACCTATCGTGATGGACGAACTGTTCGACCGGATCATCGAGGTCAGCCGAACAGGCCTTCCGATTCTCATGGTTGAGCAAAACGCGCGGCAAGCTCTTGAGATCGCTGACAAGGGATATGTTCTGGTGCAGGGTCGCAATGCCTATACGGGAACCGGTAAGGAACTGCTCGCCGACCCGGAAGTTCGAAAGAGCTTCCTTGGCGGCTGACAGGTAGAATCCACGCGCAGCATCTGAAAATTGTCACAATTGTGGCGACCCTCGTTGCCACAAATTAATATCGACACGTGTGGGCGACCAAGGCGTTGATATTAATTCGCATTTTTCGTGCATGTTTTTTTCTATCCGTTTTTCCGTATCAGAAATTCGACAATGACTGGCTGAAATTGCGCCACAATACCCCCCTATCGGGTGCGAGCCGTAAGGTAACTCTTACGGGGCTGGCACGAAAAAAGTGTCGGCTGAGCTCTCCCCAAAACCGAGCCGACTCCCGTGGGACCGGCTTGCCCAACACTCCGGACCAACAAAAATGAAAAAACTGACAATTGCCGCCATTCTCTGCCTTTCTGCCAACGCGTCTGTTGCGGCGGAACGCAGTTTTGTGTGCGTCTCGGATATCGACGGAACGGAATTTCACCTGACGAAAAGCGGCGATGACAGTACCGGATCCATCGCGGTGAACGATATCGCTGGCTCGGCCCAGGTTTTTCCGGGGCTTGGTAATCTGACGTTCATGTATGTGGATGAAAGCAACGTCATGACTTTTGTCGTTAAACTTCCCGATCTGAATTACGACCTGTCCGTTCAGCGACCCCAACCCAAAAATGACAACGGTAAATGCAAGGAAGTGTGACGAACTCACTAACCTTTAGAGTGTCATCTATCTATTTAAATTCAAAGTGATGGATGGTGGGTCTAACATTTAACACGCCTTCTCAACTGCCTGTGATTGTGTGGCATAATCGCTTTTTTGAAAACCGTTCCGGCATAGGTTGAAAAGTGAAATCGCGGTCGGGCTTTCAAGGCCCACCTCGGTTTCACTTAACCTGACCATAGACAGGCGCTTGCAAGGTCGAAATTCTCGGCTTTGCACTCGCCAATAAACGGAACAGTGAACGATGAAGAACGTGATAACTCAACTTTTTGCCCTGCTTATTCCTTCGCTTGGTTTTGCCGCTGGCGGTCCACTGGATGGAGCAGATTTTGTCGTCAATTGTGTATCGGATCAGAATGGTGCCTCGGTTACTCTGGCGCGCTCCGGTGGGACGGACAAGGGATTCATCATAACCGAATCCGTCAAGGGTGAGGCTACAATACTTTCCGGCATTAACTCTCTGACTTTCCTTCATATTATGGGAAAGGATGTCATAACTTTCGTAGTGGATTTTGACGACCTGAGCTATGATCTGACGATCAAAGGGCCGAACGCCACAAACGATCGCGGTGCCTGCAGTGATCCGGTAAGTTGAATGCCAATTGATCAGTTCCTCAATACCCGTCCGGTAATGATGAAAAAACCGGCACAAAATGTTGTGTCCGGTACGCACACCGTGCCATAAGGCCGCACCCGGACTGTGAGAAGAACTGATGGATCTATTGAACGCGCTGGTTGCGCTTGCGAATTTTGTCCTCGTGCCGGCTGTTGCGTATGGCAGCCAGCTGGCACTTGGGGCACTTGGGGTGACGCTGATCTACGGCATCCTGCGCTTTTCCAATTTTGCCCACGGCGACACGATGGCATTCGGCGCGATGATCGCCGTACTGCTGACATGGTGGCTGCAGAGTATGGGCGTCAGCTTTGGACCTTTGCCCACAGCTTTGCTGGCCCTGCCAATGGCAATTCTTGGTTGCATCATCCTTGTTCTTGTCACGGACAGGCTGGTCTATCGATTTTATCGAGAACAGAAAGCCAAACCGGTAATCCTGGTCATCGTTTCGATGGGTGTCATGTTCATCATGAACGGATTGGTCCGGTTCGTCATCGGACCCAACGATCAACGGTTTGCCGACGGTGAAAGATTTCTGATTTCCGCCCGGGATTTCAAAGAGATGACTGGCCTTCGCGAAGGGCTGGCCATCAAAACTACACAAGGCCTAACAGTGGTCGTGGCCGTTATCGCCGTGGTTCTGCTGTTCTGGTTCCTGAACAAGACGCGGACCGGAAAGTCGATGCGGGCCTATTCCGACAACGAGGATCTGGCGCTACTGTCCGGCATCAATCCCGAGCGTGTCGTGATGATCACCTGGATCATCGTGGCGGCCTTGGCGACAACGGCGGGTGTTCTCTATGGTCTCGATAAAAGCTTCAAGCCGTTTGTCTATTTCCAGCTGCTGCTTCCTATCTTTGCGTCAGCCATCGTTGGCGGGCTGGGCAATCCGCTGGGCGCGATTGCGGGCGGGTTCATAATCGCCTTCTCCGAAGTCACGATCACCTACGCCTGGAAAAAGGTCATCACATACGTTGCGCCTGAAAGTCTTGCGCCGTCCGGCCTCGTGCAGCTCATGTCAACGGATTACAAATTCGCGGTCAGCTTCGTGATCCTGCTGATTGTACTTTTGTTCAAGCCCACCGGGCTTTTTAAAGGAAAAGCGGTATGAACGAGACAGTCAAGAATACCCTGCTGTTCGTACTGGTCGGCGTACTCATCCTGCTGACCGGGTTCATGCAAAGCTGGAACTCGGCTGTGTTGATCCTGAATATGGGATTGATCTCGGCCATAATGGCGATCGGCGTGAACCTGCAATGGGGCTTTGCAGGTCTGTTCAACGTCGGCGTCATGGGATTTGTTGCGTTGGGCGGGTTGGCCGTTGTGCTGATCGCGGCTTCTCCGACGCCGGGAGCGTGGTCATCTGGCGGCGTCGGTATCGTCGTAGCGTTGCTGCTTGGTGCCGCAACCGTGGTCGCCGCTGTTCTGACGGCAAAAAAAATGCCCAAGGGGCGACTTCGCAATATTTCGATACTGGGGATTCTGGTCGTCGGTTTTGTCGTATACCGTCAGGTGTTCGACCCTAGCGTCGCTGGTGTTGAGGCGATCAATCCCGCAGCGGCCGGCAATATCGGTGGGCTTGGACTGCCCGTTTTGTTGGCGTGGCCCGCTGGGGGTCTTCTGGCTGCGGGCGCCGCATGGCTGATCGGTAAAACCGCGCTCGGGCTTCGGTCTGACTATCTGGCAATCGCCACCCTTGGTATTGCCGAGATCATCATTGCGGTTCTCAAGAACGAAGACTGGCTGGCCCGCGGTGTAAAGAACGTCATCGGCCTGCCCCGTCCTTTGCCGTATGAGATCGATCTGCAGAACTCACCAGACTTTGTCGAACGCGCAGCCAGCCTGGGGCTTGATCCTGTCACCGCGTCGACGCTTTACGTCAAATTCGGCTACTCAGTCCTGTTCATGATTGTTTTGCTCGTCTTGCTTTGGATGGCGCAAATGGCACTCAAAAGCCCGTGGGGCCGTATGATGCGCGCCATTCGCGACAACGAGGTCGCAGCCGAAGCCATGGGCAAGGATGTTACGCGCCGCCACCTTCAGATATTTGTTCTGGGCTCGGCGATCTGCGGCATTGCCGGAGCAATGATGACAACACTGGACGGACAGTTGACGCCGGGCACATACCAGCCGCTCCGCTTTACCTTCCTCGTATGGGTCATGGTGATTGTCGGTGGATCGGGCAACAACTTTGGCGCGGTTCTGGGTGCTATGCTGATCTGGTTCCTTTGGGTTCAGGTTGAACCAATTGGCATTTGGCTGATGCAAATCATAACCGCAGGTATGGCGGATGGAAGTCCGCTGAAAGAACACCTGTTGGACAGCGCGGCGCATATGCGTTTGCTGACTATGGGGCTCATTTTGTTGCTTGTGCTCAGGTTCAGCCCCAGAGGTCTGATCCCCGAACGATAAGAGCAAACCATTCAAATTGTTGAAACTGCGCCGGGATTTCGGCGCAGTTTCTTGATGGATAGCCCAAAATTAATTAAAGAGGTTCATCGCCGAGAAACTTTTTCGGCGCAGATTGTCCGCACTCACTCACTCGCTTCTCATACGGTCTGTAACGATCATCATCTTAACCTCAGAGACGAACTGCGAACCAAAATGAAACTTGGATCAACCAAAACCACTCTTTTCCTGTCAATTCTGGCTGGACTTTCCGCATGTGTTCCTTCACCGGAAAAACTTGAATCTGAACCGGTTACTGTTCAGACGCCCAAAGGTGCTGTGACTTGTCAGTTGTACACCCGGAACACGGTAATCTGGGATCGCGCGATTGATTTCCCGGCGACCAAAATGTCTGTTGCCGAAGCGGATGCGTATTGCAAACAGGAAGGCCAACGCCTGCTTCAGTAATCTTTATGAAGACTGGTTGGAACCAGCGTATTGCAGCTGGTTCCGCCTTACCGATTTCGGAACAAACCGCCTAAAATACCGCGCACGATGCGTCGCCCTGTTGTGCCTTTAAGCTCCTTGATGACGGCCTCTGACATCGCAGATGCGAACGTGTCCTTTTTACGTGTGTACCGGGCAGAAGACCGCCCAACGCGGCTGCCACTAAATCGTCGGGCGGCAGAAAACTCCCGTTCCATGGCGGATTGCTGCTCTACGACATCGTCAGATTCGGCGCGTTCTGCCTCGCGTGCGGCCTGTTCGGCACGGGCGGTCAGGATTTCGTATGCCGACTTCCTTTCGACACGTTGATCGTACTTGCCCGACATTGCCGAATTTGCCAGCGCCTGCTTCCTGTCGTCGGCGGTTATCGGACCCAATTGCGTACTGGGAGGCCTGATCAACGTTCGTTGCACAATCCCCGGCACCCCCTTTTTTTCGAGCATCGAGGTCACGGCTTCCCCGACACCGACCTCCCGTATTGCTTCTTCGGTTTCGAACGCCGGGTTGTCGCGATACGTTTCTGCCGCCATGCGCAGGTTTTTCCTGTCCCGTGCCGTAAATGCCCGCAGAGCGTGCTGAATTCTGTTGCCTAGCTGGCCCAGAATATCTTCGGGAATATCGGCCGGGCTTTGTGTAATAAAGTAAACCCCAACACCCTTTGAGCGGATCAGCCGGGCAACTTGTTCCACCTTGTCGACAAGTACCTTTGGGGCGTCTTCGAACAGAAGATGCGCTTCGTCAAAAAAGAACACCAGCCTTGGTTTTTCAGGGTCGCCTACCTCGGGCAGTTCTTCGAACAACTCGCTTAAAAGCCACAACAGAAACGTTGCATAAAGACGAGGCGCGCCCATCAGCTTGTCCGACGCCAGAATGTTGATCATTCCGTGCCCATGTTCGTCATTGCGCATCAGATCCGACAAATCCAGTGCCGGTTCGCCGAACAACTGCGTCGCGCCCTGATTTTCCAGAACCAGCAAGCGTCGCTGAATCGCGCCGATCGATGCGGTTGATATGTTTCCGTACCGGAGTGATAGCTGGCTACGATTTTCTCCAACCCAGACCAAAAGCGCCTGAATGTCTTTGAGGTCAAGCAGCGGCATGCCCTCTTCATCCGCGACGCGAAACGCGATGTTCAAAATACCTTCCTGCGCTTCGCTGAGTTCCAGCAAACGAGACAGAAGCAATGGCCCCATCTCGGTCACGGTCATGCGCACCGGGTGGCCTTGTTTCCCGAACAGATCCCAAAAGGTCACGGGACAGCTGTGATACGAGAAATCGGAAAGTCCAATGGTTTCGGCGCGATCAAGAAAGGCTTGGTGAAGCTTGTGATCAACACGCCCGGATTTGGCCAGCCCCGATAAATCGCCTTTCACATCAGCAAGGAAAACCGGCACACCGGCCTTGGAAAACCCTTCAGCCAGAATTTGCAGTGTTACGGTTTTACCGGTCCCGGTTGCACCTGCGATCAAACCATGACGGTTGGCGTATTTAAGGGACAATTCCTGCGGCTGGTCATATTCTACTCCGGCCCCGCCCAAAAAAATCTTTTCACCCATTACGGTTATGCCTCAATATTTCACAGTCCACTCCCAGCATACAAACTTAACCTTTACCTGCGATAGTCCCTTTGTCCCCTACTGGCGTTGCCGGATTTGGGGGCAGACTTCCTCCCTGTCGACTGGCTGTGCCTTCGGGCACGGCCTTTTTTGGTCAAGCACCGGGAAATAGCGATATTTCAGCATTAAAATTCCCGGATAGCTGTTGACCGATGTCCTCCCCTTTCGTAACGTCTCGGACATAACTAAGTCGGCCAGTCCGACGGGGAGAAATATTCATGAAAGGGAGCCGTTCCTCCGGCTCCCTTTTTCGTTGTTCAACCGAAAATCACGAATTTGAGCAAAAATCCGATCAAATTCTTGCACCCCGCGATCTTCGCACCTGACACCGTACGGCAACGATGGTAGACGGGGCAAAAAGTTCTATCGGATGAAATGAGGCATTCATGATCAAGAAACTGATTCCGCTGAGCGTAGCGGCAACCGCGATTCTGACTGGTGCGGTTTATGCTCAGGACACCACGACTACTGCCGGTGAAAGTCAGGCAGAGACATCGCAGGCGACCGGCACCGGATTGGATCTGGGTGAAAGCGGACCACGCATTGGTGAGCAATATGTTAAGGAAGAATTCGGCGATTGGGACTTGGCGTGCGTCAAGACCGAGACAGAGGCCGACCCTTGCGCATTGGTACAGCTTTTGACGGGTCAGGACGGCAACCCGATGGCCGAGGTGACAGTATCTCGTCTTCAGGATGGTGGGGTCGCAGTAGCCGGTGCCACCGTCATCGTGCCGCTGGAAACCTTTTTGCCGGCACAACTTGAGCTTTCTATCGATGGTGCGCCGTCAAAGCGCTACAACTATCGCTTCTGCAACACGGTTGGGTGCTTTTCTCAGCTTGGCCTGACACAATCTGACGTAGATGCAATGAAAGGCGGTTCCGAAGCCATCGTTTCGGTTGTGCCTGCTCAGGCACCCAATCAGGTTCTGCAAATGAAAATGTCGCTAAAGGGATTCACGTCCGGCTTCGAAACTCTTATTCCACGAAGCAACTGACACGATATACCGAAAAGCCGCCAGCTATGAGCTTGGCGGCTTTTTTGTCAGTCAAATTCGTTTCAGAGCCAGGACAGCATTCAGCCCGCCAAATGCAAAGGCGTTGCTAAGAGCCACGTCAACCTTGGCTTCACGCGCCACGTTCGGCACCACATCCAAGGCACATTCCGGGTCAGGCTCTTCGTACCCGATGGTTGGCGCGACTATCCCGTCCCGCAGCGCCATGATGCAGGCCAACAATTCCACTGCGCCGGTTCCACCGATCAAATGCCCATGCATCGACTTTGTTGACGAAATCATCAACTCATCCGCATGTGGCCCAAACACGTCCGCAACCGCTGCGCACTCAGTTTTATCATTGGCGGCAGTACCGGTGCCATGCGCGTTGATGTAGCCGACTTCGCTTGCATTTATCCCGGCATCTGCCAACGCACCGGACATGGCCCGGGCCGCTCCCTGCTTGCTGGGCATGACGATGTCTGCGGCATCAGATGACATGGCATAACCGACAACCTCGCACAGGATGTCTGCCCCACGTGCACGGGCGTTTTCGTAATCTTCAAACACGAAGACGCCTGCACCTTCACCTTGAACCATCCCGTTCCGGTTCGCACTGAAAGGACGGCACGCGTCTTTGGACATGACGCGCAGGCCCTCCCACGCTTTCACGCCGCCAAAGCACAACATGGATTCCGAGCCGCCGGTAATCATCGCAGGCGCCGCCCCGCTGCGCACCATCTGAAACGCAAGAGCCATCGCGTGGTTGGACGAGGCACAGGCGGTCGAGACGGTAAAGCTGGGGCCTTTGATATTGTGCTCCATCGAAACGTGACTGGCGGCAGCGTTGTTCATCAGCTTCGGCACTACAAATGGATGCACCCGATTTTTGCCGTCTTCGTAAACCGAGCGGTAATTATCATCCCAGGTTGAGACGCCGCCGCCCGCCGTCCCAAGAACGACACCAGAGCGCGCAGCGAGTTCGCCATGAAACTCGATGCCGGATTGTTCGATCGCTTCCTTGGTGGCGGTCAGCGTGAACTGGGTAAACCTGTCATACAGGGTCATCTGTTGCCGGTTGAAACGGCCTTCAGCCTCGAACCCGCGCACCTGTCCGCCGATCTTGATGGCCAGACGCTCGACATCACGAAAATCCAGTTCGCCGATGCCACAACGTCCTTCGCGCATCGCTTCGAGTGTATCGGGGACAGAGTGGCCCAGAGAGTTGATTGTGCCAGCTCCGGTAATGACGACGCGTTTCATGATCGCTCGTCAGACCTTTTCAGCCACTAGTTTTTCGATACCCGCGATGATTGCCGCCACGTTGGTGATGTCAAAATCGCTAGCCGTCGGTTCGTTTGCGTTGAACGGAATGGAAATGTCGAACTCTTCCTCAATCGCAAAGATGCTTTCGACCAACCCCAGGCTGTCAATTCCAAGATCCTGCAGGGTGCTTTCGGGCGTGACGTCCGATGGCTCCAGCACGGCCTGCTCTGCAATGATTGCGATGACACGGTCGCTGATGCTCATTTCAATCCCCTGATTGTCGCTTCACGGTTGATTTAATCGCTTGGGGACTATTTGAAAACAGCCTTTTTCAGCGCTTCTATGTCACGGGCCAAGCGCGGCAGGCGACGCTGCGCCTTATAAATGTCTGTGTGGCTTTCCATTTTGATGCCCGGATATCCCATAATGACGCGGCCTGCGGGCACGTTGGACAGAATCTTGGTGCCGCCGCCGGAAATCACGCCATCGCCGATAAAGATGTTGTCGACCACTCCGGTCTGACCGCCAAGAACCACGTTGTTGCCGATCTCAACGGAGCCGGACACTCCGGTTTGGCCGCACAGCAGGCAGTCCTTGCCAACACGTGTGTTGTGACCCACATGAACAAGGTTATCCAGCTTTGAGCCATCACCAATTCGGGTGTTTCGAATTGTGCCGTTATCAACGGTGCAGTTGGAGCCTACTTCGACGTCATCCCCGATCTCGACAGCGCCAAGAGAGTGAATCCGAAGCCAGCTTTGGGCTTTCGCCTCGCCCTGATCACCCATTGTTTTGCGGACGTTCTCGACACCCGAAACCTCTGGCGTGACAAAGCTGAAACCGTCCCCACCGATCCGGGCGCCCGGCTGAGCAATGAATCGATCTCCAATAACAGCACGCGCGCCGACACTGACCATTTCACGCAATAGCGCATCTCTGCCCAGTTGAGCATCCATGCCTATCACACAATGCGCCCCGATGACCGAGTCATCACCGATTCTTGCTCGCGCGCCGATCACCGTCAAAGGCCCGATGGAAACATCTGCACCAATCTCGGCCGTAGGGTCTACAACTGCCGAAGGGTGAACGCCGGGCTCAATCCCCTGCCCCCGGTCCAACATCGCCGTGACACCGGCCATCGCCATGCGCGGCCGCTGGACGAAAATTGCAGCTTCCAGCCCAAGTTCTTCCCAAGGTGCGCCTTCCCATAACAGAGCTGCTCGGGCTGCGCCCTGCCCCAGAGCCTCAGCATATTTCGGCGACATTGCCATTGCCAAATCTGTTGGCCCCGCATCGGCTGGTTCAGCCGCGCGCAAAATGGTCAGGTCAGTATTGCCCTGCGTGTCCGCACCAAGGGCGTCGGCAATCTGTTGGACTGTGAACTTCATGTCGGGGTTCCCTGTCAAAGGATTTGCCCCGTGCTTAACCCTGAACCGCCGGTAGGGCCACCCCCGCATTGTTCAACGCATTCCAGATCTTCTTGTCCCGGTCATACACGTCACGGCGGTACTGAACCTCACCCTTTGGACCAATATAGGCTGTTCGGTAGATCAGATGCACAGGTACTGGTTTTTCCAGCTTCACCTTGGTTTCATTGCCGGTGTTCAACACGCGATGGAAGAATTTTTTCGGACTTTCTTCCTGCAAGGCCAGCAACGCATAGGCGAATTCGAACGGTTGAGCCAACCGAATACACCCGTGCGAAAACGCCCTGACTTCACGCGCGAACAAACTTTTTTGCGGCGTGTCGTGCAGGTAAATGTTGTACTTGTTCGGGAACATGAACTTCACCAGCCCCAGCGCGTTGCTTTTGCCCGGAGGCTGGCGCATCGAGAACGGGAAGTTGCGGGCAGAAAACTGATTGAAATCAACTGCCCCCCGGTTGATGGCGCGCCCACTCCGATCCGTGATCTGAATATGGCCTACCGCATTGGGATTGCTGCGAAGTTTCGGCAAGTATTCTTTGGTTATGATCGAACGTGGGACATACCAGCTGGGGTTGATCACCATGTGTTCCATCTGATCCGAGAATTCCGGGCTGCGGCGATCACTGGTGTTTTTCCCGATCACTGCGCGCGTTTCAAAGGTAACCTGACCATCGTCAACGATCTTTGCTGAAAAATCGGTCTGGTTCACAAGGATATGGCGCCCGCCCCGTTCACGGGGCAGCCAACGCTCGCGCTCAAGGGCGACGATAACGGATTTCAGACGATCAGATACAGGGCGGTTAAGTTCAGTAATAGTACCATTGCCAGCTACGCCGTCCGTTTCCAGGCCGTGTGCGGCCTGAAACTCCTGAACTGCCTTGAACACGTTGCTATCGTATCGCGGACTGGCGGTCGGTTTCAGATAGCCCATCGCGACCAGCCGGTTACGCAGCTTGATGACTGCTGCGCCCGCATCGCCCTGCTCCAGTTTGGCAACCGGAACGTTTTCCCCCCAGCCACCTGCCTGAATCAGGTGTTGCAGCGCAATCTTCTCTTTCATCAGAGAGCGGTATTGGCGGGATTGTGGAGGCAAAGACCGGAAATATGTCGCCGCATCCATGGTCACCAGATCGTTCAAATGCTGAGCTGCAGAACGGCGCGTCACCTCGCGCACAAGGCCGTCATCGATACTGGAAGGCAACAAAACACCAGATTGGACGTCCCGGGCATATTTTACGAACACACGGCTCAATTCAGCTTCGACCTGTCCAAGGTCGCGATTGCTCCGCGCCGTCTGCATTTTGTTCAGCAGACCTTGGACATCGTATCGTGAAAGAGGCAAACCGTGATTGTCGGCGTGTGACAGGGATTCGATCAGAATCTGACGACGTTCCTGATAGTCAGGGCCGGTTCCCGTCCAGACCGGCTGATAGTTGTTTGTGCGATAAAAATCAGCCAGCCCGGAATCCGATGCGGTAGTTTCAGCCACCGCGATCTGGAATGCCGAGATACTGACACCATCCGATACCCCCTGCGCATGGGCCCCGGAGCCCGCCAAAAAGGCCGCGATAGCGATTGCTGCGATGGGCCGAATGACAACTTTCATATTTTAGACCTTACTATTCAATAACTTGCACCGATTTCCTTCAGCCAGCCAAGTTTGGGTGTTTTCAGGTGCAAATGTCCATTCACAAATACTCTATCCTGATGCATCTTCCATTGCCTGATGCGTGTTTGCATCGGAGCGCCAGGCTGCTTAGCCCAATTGCAGCGAAATTTCGGTACACATTTTCAATTGCGCGAAAAACTGCCGAAAGTTCCCCCTTGAAAACATACATGCGAAAGACTTCTTGGCTCGTGATTCCGACTGTGCCATAAATCCCGCATCTGGGGATGGAAGTAAAAAAGTAAGAAGGCGCGCGTAACATCGAGCGCAGGCAGGAACAGTACGGGACTAAACGCTAATGATAAAGAGCAGTACTTCGGGCATAACCCGACGTGCCCTTCTTGGGGCATTTGCAGCTACGGCCGTAACAGCGGCCCCCACCTATTCCCAGGCAGCAGGGTTTTTGCGCGGCGGCGGTGACGTTCGCCGCATTCGTATGTATTCCGGTCGCACAGGCGAACGGATTGACATGATATATTGGGTGGACGGCAAATATATCAAGGACGCAGTCAAGGAAATCAATCACTTCATGCGTGATTGGCGCACGGACCAGTCCAAATCAATGGATTTGCGCACCATCGACATCATGGCGGCCTCACATAATCTGCTGGACGTAAACGAACCCTATATGTTGTTGTCCGGCTATCGCAGCCCTAAAACTAACGCTATGCTCCGCTCTCGCTCTCGTGGAGTTGCGCGGAATTCGCTTCACATGCAGGGTCAAGCGGCGGATTTGCGGTTGGCATCCCGCTCAGTCTCGCAGATGGCGAAGGCCGCCATTTCCTGCCGTGCCGGCGGAGTTGGGCGGTACCACCGTTCAAACTTTGTCCATATGGACTGCGGAGATGTTCGGACCTGGGGTGGTTAAGCCACCCTTTTTGGCGGACAACAATCGAATCTCCGGTTGCGCTTATGCACCCGAAATAGTCTCGTGCCTGCATCGGTGAGCCGATGTGGGATTTTTCTGTTTGCCATTTCGAGCGCGCAACTGCCGGGCGCGATAGAGATCTGTAAAACTTGCGAAAATCCTTGAGACCTGAAGCCGCTTTAGCATTCCAAGCTGATCGCAATGCTCGGCTTGGGCAAGCCGCATATGTCAGATCTGGCCGACAAACTTTGCTGTGATATGAAGTGGCGCACCTGAGAGGATTCGAACCTCTGGCCTCTGCCTTCGGAGGGCAGCGCTCTATCCAGCTGAGCTACAGGTGCCTGTGCCGTTAGCTAACCTTGATCCGATCCGGGTGCAACAGCAAATCGAAGTCCCAAAGGCGGCATTTGAAGCCGCCAGCCATACGTTTCACGCAAAGAGATCGTGAGCCAACTCAAGGGCCTCGATCAGTGTATCGACCTCTTCCTTTGTATTGTAGAGGCCAAAGCTCGCCCGGCAGGTTGCGGTCACACCGAGGTGGTCCATCAGAGGTCCGGCGCAGTGATGCCCGGCCCGAACCGCAACTCCCTTTTTGTCGAGGATGGTTGAGACATCATGTGCGTGCCCCGCCCCGTCCAGCGTAAAACTGAAGATAGCCGCCTTATCTGGGCGCGTTCCCTGAACCTGCAACCAATTAAGACCGTTCAGCCGTTGCAGCGCATAGTCGCGCAGACCACCTTCGTGTGCGGCGATGTTGTCCATCCCCAAATCCATCATGTAGTCCAATGCCACCCCAAGCCCGATCGTTTGCACGATACCCGGGGTTCCCGCTTCGAACTTCATTGGCGGATCGTTGTAGATCACCTGATCTTTGGAAACTTCCTTAATCATGTCACCACCGCCGATGAAGGGGCGCATCTCGGACATGCGTTCCGATTTGATATAAATCGCCCCGGAACCGGAAGGACCATACAGCTTGTGGCCGGTAATTGCATAGAAATCACAGCCGATGTCCTGCACGTTGACAGGCATGTGGACTGCGCCCTGACTGCCGTCAACAAGCACCGGAACGCCTTTTGCGTGTGCACCCTGAGTGATGGCCTTTACATCAACGACCGTTCCAAGAACGTTCGAACATTGGGTAACCGCCACAAGTCTTGTTTTCGGACCAATCGCGTCGATGACGGCCTGAGGATCAAGACCGCCATCCGCATCCACATCAACCCATTTCAGGACAACGCCCTGTCTTTCCCGCAGGAAATGCCAGGGAACGATATTGGCGTGATGCTCCATCACGCTCAGAACGATCTCGTCACCAGCCTCAAGTCTGGGCATCGCCCAACCGTATGCTACCAGATTGATCCCTTCGGTGGTGCCAGAATTCAATACGATTTCATCTTCGCTTCCAGCCCCAAGAAACCGGGCAATAGTTCCGCGCACGGCCTCGTACTTTTCCGTGGCCAGATTCGACAGATAGTGCAAACCCCTGTGTACGTTCGAGTATTCCTCGGCATAGGCCCGCGTCACGGCGTCGATCACCGCCTGTGGTTTCTGGGCCGACGCGCCGTTATCAAGGTAGGTCAATGGTTTACCATTCACCTGACGCGACAGAATTGGAAAATCAGAGCGGATTTTCTGGATATCATACATGGGCGGAAAATCCCAACATTGGGGCCCCGACAAGGGACAGCACGAGGATGAGAAGAGCGGCGATCGCCAAGACCGAAAGGAAAAGAACACCAACCGCCCTGGGCAAAGAACCCAATCGGTGTGCCTGATCAAGGAAATGGACGGTAATGTAAAGACCAACCACAAAAGCAGCAAAGGCAAGCAGCGCAGACAAAACCGGTATGGTCATCAGAAAGATAAGCCCGGCTGCCTGTACGGCAACCCTGAGAAACTGAAGCCAGACCATCAGAACCATGATGTCATTGAATGACCCGGTCCCGCCCATTCTTCGACCAACATGATAAAATGCAAGAATACTCAGAAACAGCCCGCCTCCGACGATCGCGACATAAAGCACAAGCGAATTGGCAATGCCCTGAAACTCGCTGTCTATGACCGGGAAAACTACGTTGGACGCGGTTTGCAGCAGTGTGTTGAGAACTATGGCCAGCGCGAACGCAACCCAAAGCACCTCTCGTCCCAGATTCATCGCCATCAGCTGGCGCGCGGCCTCAGCCGGATCGGTAAGCGTCAGGATGGCCAGATTTTTCAAGTTGGTTGAATTCATCTGGCGCGACCTTCTGCCTGAATAAGCCCGGAAATCCAGAACCAGACAAATACCACCAACCACAGGCCGCCAACTAGATTCTGAGCGGCACCAGGGCCGATGAACCCGGCCACCAGGCCGAACAGCATCAGCAAAGGGCTTGAGGCGAGAAATGACCAGAACAAGGCCATGCGAGCACCAAACCAATCGCCGCTGCCGCCGAAAAGTCGGGCCACCAAATGACTAATACCTGCGAGGATATAGAGGAGCAGCGGCGCACTTAGCACCCAGGCGAAAAGCGCGCCTGCAAGCAGAGAGTTCAGCTCCTGCCCGGTCAGATGTGCCTCTCTGGCCAGACGCGGCGTTTGGCCAACGAACACCAGAACGCACGCGGCCATAACGATGGCCAACGCGCGATCTTCGCGTTGACCCATATCCAAAAGGCGCCGCATGACACGGCCCGGCCCCCTGTATGTGGCCACGATATCGGTAGTAACCGGCATCAGCTACGCCGTGCCAGCCAACCTTCGAGACGCCCGACGATATCAGATATCAGGTCTTCATTCTCGATCTCGTCTACCGCCTCTGCCAAAAAGGCCAGTGTCAGCATATTGGTGGCGTCCTTGTATGGCACACCGCGCGAGCGCAGGTAAAACAAGGCCGTTTCATCAATTGCGCCAGATGTTGACCCGTGGGAACAGGCAACGTCATCTGCATAGATCTCGAGTTCGGGCTTGGCCAGAAACTGACTGTCATCGTCCAACAAAAGGGATTGGCTGATCTGATACCCATCTGTTTTCTGGGCACCTTCCTTGACCAGAATCTTACCCTGAAACACGCCGGTCGCGCCGTTACGCAGCACTTTCTTGAAAACCTGACGGCTTTCGCAATTTACCGCATCATGGGTGACGAACACAGTATCGTCGTGGTGAAAGTCACCATCACCGACACAGGCGCCCGCGACATGTGCCACAGCATCGTCGCCGGTCAGTTCAACCACCTGCTCGTTTCGGGTCAGCACGCCGTTCACTGTCAGCGTGAAGGACTTATAGACGGACTCCTTGCCCAATCTTGTAAACATGTGCGTCGCGGCGCGGCGCTGGTGATCTCTGCCCTGTGCGCGAACGTGGTGCAATGTACCGCCATCCGCGACATCGATTTCCATGCACTTGTTGAAACGCGAAGCCGCCGGGCCGTTTTCCAGAATGGTAACTTCGGCACCGCTTTCAACGCGAATTACGTGATGCAGGATGGCGTCAGAAGATTCCGACGCGTGCCGATAAAAAAGGCTAATCGGCTTGGACGGCTTACCGGTGACGTGGATTGCTACACCATCGGTTGCAAACGCCGTGTTTAGTGCGGCCAGTGGGCGCTGTACCGGGTGCTGTCCACGTGCTTCAAGAACGCCATATAACTCTTTGGCCCAATGGATATCTTTGCAGCAAATATCTTCCAGGCGATCGATCTTGATGCCCTCCAGGGCAAGATCGTCTGATTCCTCGGCGCTGAATACACCATCGACAAACACGATCCTAAGGCGATCGATTGCATCGAACATTACCGGTTCATCTGAATGAAACACCGCTGCGCTAGGTGCTTCCGGCGAAATCAGCGTGTCCGGCCGAGTGTACTTCCAGTATTCATCGCGGCGGCCGGGCAATCCCATCTCGCGAACCCGGGCCAAGGCGGCCTGACGCGCGTCCTTTGTACAGCCTGCATCCGGCAGTTGCAGCGTCGACAGGCGCGCCTCGGTTGCTGATTGTTTTACTTCGGGCAAAGCCATCAGTTTACCTCGGCAAGAATGTCGGCATAACCGTTGTTTTCAACTTCAAGCGCCAGATCGGGTCCGCCCGTTTTCACGATGCGCCCGTCTGCCATGATGTGCACCACGTCCGGCTTGATGTGGTCCAGCAAGCGCTGATAGTGCGTGATGACCAGAAAGCCCCGACCTTCGTCCCGCAGCGCATTCACGCCTTCGGCAACCAGTTTCATCGCGTCCACATCCAGACCGGAATCCGTTTCATCCAGAATACACATGCTGGGCTCCAGCATCGCCATTTGCAGGATTTCGTTGCGCTTCTTTTCACCGCCAGAGAATCCGACGTTGACAGGGCGCTTCAACATGTCAGCGTCGATTTTCAAAGTTTTGGCCTTCGCACGCACAACTTTCAGGAAATCCGTTGCTGACAGCTCTTCTTGTCCTCGCGCTTTCCGCTGAGCATTCACAGCAGTGCGCAGAAAAGTCATGTTGCCGACACCGGGAATTTCCACCGGGTACTGGAAAGCCAGGAAAAGACCAGCGGCTGCGCGCTCTTCCGGCTCCATTTCCAGCAGGTCCCGGCCTTCCAGCTCAGCCGATCCCGCAGTCACTTCGTAACCGTCGCGGCCGGACAACACGTAGCTCAGTGTAGATTTTCCCGACCCGTTCGGCCCCATGATCGCATGAACTTTGCCAGCCTCGACCGTCAGATCAACACCCTTGAGGATTTCTTTTTCTTCTTCTTCAAGTTTGACGTGCAGGTTTTTGATTTCCAGCATTTTTTCGTCCTTCGTATTTCGCTCGGAGTGCAAAGCTCCGCCATGTTCATATCTCAGGCTGACCGCAGGTAACTGGCCCAAACCATCAGCATGCTCTTGCCCAAAGAATTGTGGCCCGGATTGACGTTCATCACCCAAAGCCACAGGGCATTTCATTCATTCCCTCAGAAGCTTTCGGATTATCAGAGAACAACCCCAGCCGAGGATTGCACCGCCGCCCACGGCCCACACGGGATTCAGGAAGTCCTTTGGGTTGATGTTTACGTACACTACCCCCAACAGGCCGCCCAAAACCGGCAACGCATATCCGAGGGCGATCAAAACATCATCCCGTCGAACCCGGTTCCGGGAATTGCGTGTCATCAGCCAACCGATCCTTCAAGCGAGATGGCAACCAGTTGCTGCGCCTCCATTGCAAACTCCATGGGCAGAGCCTGCAATACATCCTTGCAGAATCCGTTCACCACCAGAGCAACGGCTTCTTCCTCGTCCATGCCGCGTTGGCGGCAATAGAAAAGCTGATCTTCATCCACCTTAGAGGTCGTCGCCTCATGCTCGCAACGTGAGGAGTTATTGCGAACCTCAATATACGGCACCGTATGGGCGCCACACTTGTCGCCAATCAGCAACGAGTCACATTGGGTATAGTTGCGCGAGTTTTTTGCCTTTGGGTGCATTGCGACCAACCCGCGATAGGTATTCTGTGCCTTACCAGCACTGATGCCCTTAGAAACGATGCGCGATTTGGTGTTTTTACCCAAATGCACCATCTTGGTTCCGGTATCGGCCTGTTGGTAATTGTTGGTGATCGCGATCGAATAGAATTCGCCCTGGCTGTCGTCACCGCGCAAGATGCAGGAAGGGTACTTCCATGTGACTGCTGACCCCGTTTCAACCTGAGTCCACATCACTTTGGACCGATCGCCACGGCAATCCGCGCGTTTGGTGACGAAGTTATAAATTCCGCCCCTGCCGTTTTCATCACCCGGGTACCAGTTCTGAACGGTCGAATATTTGACCTCGGCATCTTCCTCGATAATGATCTCAACTACCGCAGCATGTAGTTGAGCCGTATCGCGCTGAGGTGCGGTGCAGCCTTCAAGGTACGACACATACGAGCCTTTGTCGGCGATGATTAAAGTGCGCTCGAACTGACCAGTATTTTCTGCGTTGATGCGGAAATACGTGCTCAACTCCATCGGGCAGCGAACGCCCGGCGGCACATACACAAAGGATCCGTCCGAGAACACGGCGCTATTCAGCGTGGCGTAGAAGTTGTCGGAAACCGGCACGACCGAACCGAGGTATTTCTTCACCAGCTCCGGATGCTCACGGATGGCCTCGGAAATCGAACAGAAGATCACGCCGGCCTTTTTCAGTTCGGCCTGGAACGTCGTTCCGACCGAGACCGAGTCAAACACCGCGTCTACGGCAACCTTGCGGCCCTCAGCGGGAGCGTCTTCAGCGCCTTCGACACCAGCCAGAATCATCTGCTCTTTCAAGGGGATACCAAGCTTTTCGTATGTAGCAAGCAGCTTTGGATCAACCTCATCCAGAGATTTCGGCTTTTCCTCCATCGATTTGGGACGGGCATAATAATACTGGTCCTGAAAATCGATCTTGGGGTAGCTGACCATAGCCCAGTTCGGCTCTTCGATCTGGGACCAGCGGTCGAACGCCGCCAGACGCCATTCGGTCATCCATTCGGGCTCGTCATTCTTTTCCGAGATCAGCCGCACGATGTCCGGATTTACGCCTTTGGGCGCATATTCCATCTCAATGTCGGTTTCCCAGCCATACTTGTAGGTTCCGACCTCGCGCACCGCATCAACGGTTTCCTGATCGACACCTTCTTTGACCTGTGTCTGGTCCAAAGCCGCCATGGCCTTCTCCTCGTAATCTCACGCCGTCCGGGCGCGGTATTTTTCCCGCTGCTTCAGCCAGCCATCGGCGAAGCGCATGATTTCATCTTCCGTCGTTTCCGGCCCAAGCGAGACACGGATGGCACTCGCCGCTTCGGATTCGTCAAACCCCATCGCCGCCAGGACCCTGCTGGATTTCACCTTGCCGCTGGAACAGGCAGATCCGGCTGAAATGGCGAAGCCCGCCAAATCCATTGCCATCACCTGGGTTTCACCCTTCCAACCAGGCGTGATCATGCATGACGTATTTGGAAGCCGACGTTCTTTGTTCCCGACAAAAATAGTTTCTTTTGCGGATTCCACAAGACATGATTCTAGAATGTTTCTAAGTTTTTCGACCCTATTCCACGAACCATCCGACAGTTCACGCACAGCCGCCTCAATCGCCGCTCCAAACCCGGCAATTCCAACGATGTTTTCCGTTCCCGAGCGGCGCCCCATTTCCTGACCGCCCCCGGTTGCCAGCGGTTCGATATCCAACCCTTGCCGGAGGATCAATGCCCCCACACCCTTGGGTCCGCCAATTTTGTGGGCAGACAGAATTGCCATATCGGCGCCGCTCCACGCGAACGAGAACGGAATTCGACCAATGGCCTGAGTTACATCCAGTAATAGCCAATCAGCCAGTCTTTGACCGTATGGCCACTGACCATCCACCTTTTCAGGCGGCAAACTCACAATTCCTGTTTCTGAATTCGCCAGTCCCATTGCCAGAGTGTGACCCGGACCGACCGGGCGCTCAGCTACGTTCGAAAGATCCAGATGCGACCAAAGCGCGTCATGCGCCGTGCTGTCTACAAACACATCACTGGTATCGGGCCTGTTCATCAGTACGCGGGCCGCCTCGGTCGCGCCGGATGTAAAGATGACCTCTTGGGGTTTGCACCCGACAGCTTCGGCCACTTGTGCCCGCGCTTTCTCGACCAATGACTTGGCGACCCGACCTTCCGCATGAACTGAAGAAGGGTTTCCGACAACGTCCATCGCCGCGATCATTGCCTCCCGAGCCTCGGGCCGCAAAGGGGCGGTGGCGTTGTAGTCAAGATAAACGCGTTTCATGGATGCATCTTTTCTTGCGGGTCTGATTTCGTTGCATTGACCAAAGTCACGTTAGCGGAATTTAATCATCCACTACGGAAAACAAACTGGGTACGGCAGGACATGGCGCCAGGTCATTCTTGATTACATCCGACAGTCGCGTCTGGTGCAGAAATACGTAGACATGGGCGCTAAGGCTCTCCCAAAGACGGTTAGTCAGTGACTGCGCGCGACTGCCCGAGGAAGCGCCCGATGCGCCAGCACCCTTGTGCATTGCATCAACAGTTTCATCAACAGCGGCCAGAATTTCGACCACGCGGATTTCGGACGCGGGGCGCGCAAGGCGATACCCACCGCCAGGACCCCGAACAGACGTAACCAATTCTGCCCGCCGCAGCTTGACGAAAAGCTGTTCAAGGTAGGGAAGGGAAACATCCTGTCTTTCGGAAATTTCCCCAAGTGTAACCAAGGCGTCGTTGGATTGAAGCGCAATATCGGCCAACGCCACCATCGCGTAACGACCTTTGGTCGAAAGCTTCATTTTCGATTCTCCCAAACCTGACTGCGCGAAAACATTGACGACGTCGCCACCAGTGCGTATCTCCGACTGACAGCGCCCTTGCGCAATGCATACATAATTAGAACCGTTCTAAGGTGCCTGACGGATAGCGTCAAGAATATCCCGGTACCCAGCGAAATAAGACAGGACAAAAGCACACATGCCCGAGGTGATTTTTCCCGGACCCGAAGGCCGCCTGGAAGGCCGTTACCACCCGCAAAAGGAAAAAGACGCACCGATCGCCATCGTGCTGCATCCTCATCCGCAATTTGGCGGAACAATGAACAACAAGGTCGTCTATAACCTGCACTACGCCTTTTACAACATGGGCTTCACGGTCTTGCGGTTTAATTTCCGCGGTGTTGGACGCAGCCAGGGCGAGTACGATCAGGGTGTTGGCGAACTGAGCGATGCAGCGTCGGCGCTGGATTATCTGCAGTCGATGAACAATAACTCCAAACATTGTTGGGTTGCCGGATTTTCGTTCGGTGCCTGGATCGGAATGCAGTTGTTGATGCGCCGTCCGGAAATCACCGGCTTCATCAGCGTGTCCCCTCCGGCGAATATGTACGATTTTTCGTTCCTGGCCCCCTGCCCTTCGTCCGGTTTGGTCATCAACGGTTCGGCCGACCGGGTTGCTCCGCCGGCCGATACGACCTCTTTGGTCAGCAAATTGCATGAGCAAAAGGGAATCACGATCACTCATACCGAAGTCGAGGGCGCCGATCACTTCTTTCAGGAGCCACACATGGACACTTTGGTCACCGACGTTACCGACTATGTAAAACGTCGACTGACGGAGAACACGCGCTGATGTCTGACACCATCAACACCTTGGCCGGGAAACTGGCCGAGGACACGATGAAGGTCATGGACGAGACAGGGAATGATCGGCTTTTCGTAGAGATCGGGGATGTTCTTGCGGCGGCCTCTCAATCTCTGGAAGAAGCGTTCCTGACGGAGATACGTGTACGGCTGGCCGAACGCACAGCCCGTCAATTTCTGATTAAAAAATTATCCGATCATCGCGCCAAGACAAAATCCATCGAAAAGCAATAAACCTGTTTGCCTCGGCGCCGGTTCTGCAAGTTGCAAAGAAAAAGGGGTCCGAAGACCCCTTTTTCATTATCGGTTGGCGCTCAAACCAAATTAACTTCAAACCGCTCAACACTTTGTGCTGCATCTATGTCGACGGACCCCCCGTCTGCAAGCCACCCGAGCGCCACGATAAGTACCGAAGCTACAATAATAGTTATCGCAAAACGCGTCATGAAAGAGAACTCACTAAAAATAACATCAAGTACATGCGTACATTATCACGCCTTCGGGTCATTATCATAGTCGGGTTTCCCTGACCTTCAGCCAGCCAAAGAGCGTGCCCGGTGTAGCGTCGAACGCACCTGATCAAGTAGGTTTTGACTTGCCCGCAGACGGGAATTCGTGCTCAAGGTTTCCGCGAATTCTCCCACGTTAGGACTTGCACCTGTGCCAAAGGCTTATCTGATCCTCCTATTTGCAGTTGTCGCCGAAACAATCGGTACGAGCGCCCTCCAGGCAAGTCAGCAGTTCACCCGGTTCTGGCCATCGGTTCTGGTCGTGGTTGGATACGGCTTAGCGTTTTACCTGATGGCACTCACGCTCAAGGTCATGCCTGTTGGCATCGTCTATGCGATCTGGTCGGGTCTGGGAATCTTTCTGATCGCAATCATCGGATTTGTCGTTTTTGGCCAGCGGCTGGACTGGCCCGCAATTTTTGGCCTCAGTTTGATTTTGATCGGTATATTGGTCATTCACCTTTTTTCCGAGACTGCTGGCCACTGATCTCGCGTTAGGGCTGGTATCTTTTGTCGCGCCGCGTTATGCGCGCGTCAACTTCCCGTTCAAAGGCTGACCTCTCATGGACCTGCGCAACATCGCAATCATTGCTCACGTGGACCACGGCAAGACGACCCTGGTGGATGAGCTGCTCAAACAATCCGGTGCGTTCCGGGAAAACCAGGCCGTGGCCGAGCGTGCCATGGACAGCAACGATCTGGAGCGCGAACGCGGCATTACCATTCTGGCCAAGGCTACGTCGGTCGAATGGAAAGGCACGCGGATCAATATCGTTGACACACCCGGCCACGCCGATTTCGGCGGTGAGGTTGAGCGCATTCTGAACATGGTCGACGGTGTGGTTCTTCTGGTCGATGCTGCCGAAGGCCCGATGCCGCAGACCAAGTTCGTCACATCCAAGGCGCTTGCTCTGGGGCTGCGCCCGATCGTGGTTCTGAACAAAGTGGACAAACCGGATGCCGAACCGGATCGCGCACTGGACGAGTGCTTTGATCTGTTTGCCAATCTGGGTGCCGATGACGATCAGCTTGATTTCCCGGCAATGTATGCGTCAGGTCGATCCGGCTGGGCTGACATGGAGCTGGACGGTCCTCGTCAGGATTTGACCGCTTTGTTTGATCTGATTGTCGATCACGTCCCCGCCCCAAAACAGATTGAACGCAAGGATGAACCCTTCCGTATGCTCGCAACCACGCTGGGCAGTGATCCTTTCATCGGTCGCATTCTGACTGGTCGGGTGGAAAGCGGCACCCTGAAGGCTGGCGCCAATCTCAAGGCCCTGTCACGGGATGGCACAGTCATCGAGAATTTCCGGGCCACCAAGATTCTGGCGTTCCGCGGTCTCAGCCAACAACCGATCGAGGTGGCCGAAGCCGGTGACATCGTCACCATCGCCGGTATGAGTAAGGCAACAGTCGCCGATTCTCTCGTTGATCCGCAGGTTGATGAAGCTCTTCACGCTCAACCGATTGACCCGCCGACCATCACCGTGACATTCGGCATCAACGATTCACCTCTGGCGGGCCGTGACGGCAAAAAGGTTCAGTCCCGTGTGATCCGCGACCGTCTGATGAAAGAAGCCGAGTCGAATGTCGCCATCCGGATCACCGACACGCCAAGCGGTGAAGCATTCGAAGTCGCCGGTCGCGGCGAGCTCCAGATGGGCGTCCTGATCGAGAACATGCGGCGCGAGGGTTTCGAACTCAGCATTTCGCGTCCACAGGTGCTGTTCCGCGAGGAAAACGGCCAACGCCTTGAACCGGTCGAAGAAGTGACAATCGACGTTGACGACGAATATTCGGGCGCGGTGATTGAAAAAATCACAGGTGCCCGCAAGGGCGAACTGGCCGAGATGCGTCCAGCCGGTGCGGGCAAAACCCGGATCATCGCACATGTTCCGTCACGCGGACTGATTGGTTACCACGGTGAATTTCTGACCGATACACGCGGTACAGGCGTTCTGAACCGTGTTTTCCATGATTGGGCACCCCACAAGGGCGCCATCCCCGGACGACGCGCAGGTGTGCTGATTTCGATGGAAAATGGTCAGGCAGTTGCATACGCCCTTTGGAACCTTGAAGAGCGTGGGCGCATGTTCCTTGGTCCGCAGGCAGACGTCTATCAGGGCATGATCATCGGCGAGCATTCCCGCGACAATGATCTGGAAGTTAACCCGCTCAAAGGCAAGAAACTGACTAACGTTCGCGCTTCGGGTTCCGATGACGCAGTTCGGCTTACCCCGCATGTTCAGTTTTCACTGGAAGAAGCGATCGCCTATGTGGACGACGATGAACTGGTTGAGGTGACACCGAACTCAATCCGGCTTCGCAAAAGATACCTTGATCCGCATGAGAGAAAGCGGATGTCAAAAGTATCCTAGACACTTAACCAGCATTAAGAACTGGGTGCAAACTGATAGCAAGGAATGACTTTTTATCAGTTTTTGCATCCAGAGTGGACTGATGTTCTCATTAGGGTCGTCCAAAAGACGACCCGCTGTCCGGTGACGCAGAGGCTCATTTTGCGCTCCGTGTCGTCCAAGACAGCGTGACATGCCGCCTTCAGCGACGATCAGATTTCCAAGATATGCCTGCCCGGCATTCGAACAGAAGTCCTGATCGTAACCTTTGCCGCCTGTGAGGGCATCGGGTATAGCGACCGGGCAAGCTTGTTGACACCAAGGGATCCCCAGCGGCCCGGTTTACGCGCCGCATTCGGGTTCCTTGTCGTCACTCGGTCGTTTCTACAACCATTAACTCGCGCTCAGAGGCATTGCGGGCGTGGCTCAACGCCTCTTGATATTCGGTGGAATTGTAGCATTCGACCGCCGCTTCTACCGATGGAAAACGTGCCACAACATTTCGTGGCCGCTCTTTTCCTTCCAACTGAACGAAACGTCCGCCGCGCGCGATGAATTCGCCGCCATGCTTGGCAATCGCCGGACCAGCCAGTTCGGCGTATTTTCCGTAAGCGTCGGCATCAGTGACCGTCACATGTGCGATCCAGAGTGCGCCCATTTTATCCTCCCAAAACCTGCTCTGCCGCTTTGACCGCAGCATCTGCATTTGCAGCGTCTTTACCCCCACCTTGGGCCATGTCCGGGCGACCTCCACCGCCCTTCCCGCCCAGTTCGGCCACTGCGGCGCGTACCAGATCCACCGCTGAAACTTTTTCAGTCAGATCCTTGGTAACACCGGCCGCGACTGCAGCTTTGCCCCCGGTGTCCGCAATCAACAAAACCGCACCGGAACCAAGACGTTCCTTATGTTCATCGATCAATGCGGGCAGATCCTTGCCGGACACACCGCTCAGGGATTGTGCTAGGAATGGAACGCCGTTCACCTCGCGCGCTTCCACCGCCGAAGATCCATTTCCTCCGCCCATGGCAAGGTCACGCCGCAATTGGGCCACCTCATTTTGAAGCGCACGGCGCTCATCCATCAAAGACTTGATGCGATCCACAACGTCGGTTGGCTGAGCCTTCAGCATCCCGGTCACCTCAGCCATCCGCGAAGCTTCCTGCGAAAGGTGGTCGAATGCGGCAGCACCGGTCAAAGCCTCGATCCGTCTGACACCGGCCGAGGATGCGCTGTCGCTCAGCAAAACGAAGGTGCCAATATCTCCGGTCTGTTTCACATGAGTACCGCCGCAAAGTTCGATCGAGTACGTCATGCCGTCCTGGCCTTTGCCCGTTTCCGCATGGCCCATCGAAACGACCCGCACCTCGTCCCCATACTTTTCACCAAACAGCGCCTGCGCCCCCATGGCGCGCGCGTCGTCCGGTGTCATGATCCGAGTTTCAACCGTGGAATTCTGCCTGATAAACTGGTTCACGTCCGAGGCGACGCGCGTCAGTTCCTCGGCGGTCAGCGCCTTAGCGTGGCTGAAATCGAAACGGAGACGGTCGGAGTCGTTCAATGATCCACGCTGAGCGACGTGATCGCCCAATGTTTCGCGAAGCGCCTCGTGCAGCAGATGAGTTGCTGAGTGGTTTGCGCGAATGGCAGTCCGACGTCCGTGATCAACCGCAAGCTCTACGGCGTCACCTTTTGCAATTGTCCCATGCGCAACTGACACTCTGTGCGCATAGACCTTTCCGTCAGCGAACTTTCTGGTGTCCTCGATTTTGGCAACATCATCACGGTTATCCAACCGGCGCATTTCACCGGTGTCACCGACCTGACCACCGGCCTCGCCGTAAAACGGGGTCTGATTAACGATGACCCAACCCGTTCCGCCCTGTTCAATTACATCGACCATTGCGCCATCAACAACCAGTGCACCGACCTGACCTTCGGCCGTTTCGGTGTCGTAGCCAAGAAAATCGGTGGCGCCGACCGTGTCCAGTACGTCGAACCAAACCGCCAGATCAGCGGCCTCTCCTGAACCGGCCCAAGCGGCCCGCGCCTTGGCTTTCTGTTCTGCCATTGCAGCATCAAAGCCGTCGGTATCTACGCTGAGCCCTTTTTCACGCAATGCATCCTGCGTCAGGTCCAGAGGAAACCCATAAGTGTCGTATAGTTTGAACGCGGCCTCACCTGGCAAAGGCTCACCTTCTGCCAGGTTCGTTACTTCATCGTCCAGCAGCTTGAGACCGCGGTCCAGAGTCTGTTTGAACCGCGTTTCCTCGAGCAACAAGGTCTCTTCAATCAACGCCTGCGCCTGACCAAGTTCCGCGTACTGCGCCCCCATGAGCTGAACCAAGGTCGGTACAAGCCGGTGCATGACCGGATCTCTTGCGCCCAAAAGGTGCGCATGCCGCATGGCCCGGCGCATGATCCGCCGCAGAACGTATCCGCGACCGTCATTCGAAGGCATGACACCGTCAGCAATCAAAAAGGATGTTGATCGCAGGTGGTCGGCGATCACGCGGTGATGCACGTTCTGATCTCCGTAGGGATCGACATTCGTTGCGTCCGCAGATGCCTCTATCAATGTCTTGAACAGGTCTGTGTCGTAGTTGTCGTGACTGCCCTGCAACAACGCACCAATCCGCTCGAGCCCCATTCCAGTGTCGATGGATTGCATGTCGAGTTCGACCATCGAACCGTCTTCGAACTGCTCGTTTTGCATAAAAACGATGTTCCAGATTTCGATGAAACGATCGCCGTCTTCTTCTGCCGATCCCGGAGGGCCGCCCCAGATATGATCACCGTGGTCATAAAAAATTTCAGTGCAGGGTCCGCAGGGGCCCGTCGGCCCCATTTGCCAGAAATTGTCATTCGTAGCGATACGGATAATCCGGTCTTCAGGAACACCGACCTTTTTCCAGATTTCGAACGCCTCATCATCGGTGTGATAAACAGTTGTCAGCAACCGGTTCTTATCAATCCCGAATTCTTTGGTGATCAGTTCCCAGGCAAATGGGATCGCTTCGGGTTTGAAGTAATCGCCAAACGAGAAATTTCCCAGCATTTCAAAGAACGTATGGTGTCGGGCAGTATAACCCACATTATCCAGATCGTTATGCTTGCCGCCTGCGCGAACGCATTTCTGGGATGTGGTTGCGCGGTTGTAGTCGCGGGTTTCGACCCCGGTGAAGAGGTTCTTGAACTGCACCATGCCTGAGTTGACAAACATCAGGGTCGGATCGTTGCGCGGAACCAGCGGGCTCGACGCGACCACTTCGTGACCCTGTTTCGCAAAATAGTTCAGAAAGGTTGATCGGATGTCGTTCAGCGTGGGCATAAGGTTCTCTCAGCGCGCAATCAATTTGTTCCGCGAAGGTTTATCCCTGTCCCTGCAGATAGTCCACAGGATTGCAGCAGCAGAACGAAACAAGGCGGCCCGATGGACCGCCCTGTTACGAGTATTCTAGCCCCCATTAAAGGGCCGTTGAACTTCTTCTGTTGCCATCAGCACTCTTCAGGCTTCGAGGATATCATCCTCTTCCGCGCCCGGTGGCATGTCGAAATCCAACCCGTGTGCGGCGCGTATCTTATCTTCGATATCCAGTGCGATGCGGCTGTTGTCACGCAGGTACTGCTTGGCATTCTCGCGCCCCTGCCCGATCCTCTCGTCGCCATAGCTGAACCAGGAACCCGATTTCTCGACCACACCGGCCTTGACGCCCAGATCCAGCAACTCTCCCATCTTCGAGATGCCTTCTCCATACATGATGTCGAATTCTACCTGCTTGAAAGGCGGGGCCACTTTGTTCTTGACCACCTTTACACGGGTCTGGTTGCCCACAACTTCATCCCGGTCCTTGATCGCACCGATACGGCGGATATCCAGGCGAACCGAGCTGTAGAACTTCAGAGCATTGCCGCCGGTCGTTGTTTCCGGACTGCCGAACATCACGCCGATTTTCATACGAATCTGGTTGATGAAGATCACCATGCAATTGGACCGGCTGATCGAACCGGTCAGTTTCCGCATTGCCTGGCTCATCAGGCGGGCCTGCACGCCGACATTGCTGTCGCCCATGTCGCCTTCCAACTCGGATTTGGGCGTCAGGGCCGCAACCGAGTCGACCACAACCATATTCACAGCACCGGAACGCACCAGCGTGTCCGTGATTTCAAGTGCCTGCTCTCCGGTGTCAGGCTGTGAAATCAAAAGCTCATCAAGATCAACGCCCAGCTTTCGGGCATACTGCGGATCAAGCGCATGTTCTGCGTCTACAAATGCGCAAACGCCCCCGCGCTTTTGCTGTTCCGCGATGCAATGCAGGGTCAAGGTGGTTTTGCCCGAGCTTTCCGGACCATAGATTTCCACGATGCGCCCCATCGGCAAACCGCCGATCCCAAGTGCAATATCCAGTCCAAGCGAACCCGTCGAACTGGCCTCAATCTCGGCCAGGACATTATCACCGCCCAGCTTCATGATTGAGCCCTTGCCAAACTGCCGCTCAATTTGGGCCAACGCGCTGTCGAGCGCCTTTTGCTTGTCTGCGTTTTTCTTGTCGCTCATCGTCAGAAGATCCGCCATTGTCCTGTTGCTTTCCTTTTGTCACACCCTCGTCCGGGCGGCAATCGCTGCTTTGTTCACCCCTTGTTCCTTATGGGATCAAAAAGAGAACATTTCAACTCAAACTTTCAGATTCAACTGTTTGCCAATTGTATTAAGGAGAAGTTTACGGCAATCTGGATTTATGGAATTCCCCTGAGAGATTTGCATAAATGCTTGTTTTCTATAAGGAACGACTAGCCCTTCTATCGGTACCCAAGACGGGAAGCACTGCCTACCAAATGGCGCTGAGAAACCGGGCCGATATTGTGGTATCAGGGCCTCCGGAGCTAAAACACGCACCCGTTCGCCGATACGACAGGTTTTTTCAGAACATGTTTCAAAAGCTGTTCGACGCGGAAATGGAAATCATGGCCGTCGTCCGCGAACCCATAGATTGGCTGGGAAGTTGGTATAGGTATCGTCGCCGCGCCTCCCTTTCAGGCAGCCCAACCTCGACAGAGCATCTAAGCTTTGAGGAATTTGTCTGTGCCTACATGAACTCCAATCGTCCGGCCTTTGCAGACGTGGGCAGCCAAAGCCGATTCTTTCTGACCCGTAGCAACGGTGCAGGTGCTACACACGTTTTCAAGTACGAGCATCAGGACAAGATCCTTGCATTTTTGGAATCACGGTTGGACACAAAGATCTCCCTGAAGCGAGAAAACGTCTCTCCGAAAATGCCTCTGTCTTTATCTTCGGAAACGGAAGGGCGTTTTCGTACAAAGTTTGAGGATGATTTCGAGTTACACCGGTCCGCCCAATAAAGGCACCAGGTTCAATTCAAAAAACTTGGCAGTAATAGTTGGCAGTAATAGATTGCGCGCACCCGCCCTATTGAAGCTGTTGATAAACAGTTTCGGTTAACTGGTTGAGGGAAAACGGTTTCGGTAGGAATACCGAATTCAGAACATCCGGGCCAGTGTCGCCAAAAGCCCCTTCGGTATACCCTGACATAAATACCACGCGAACATGCGGGCGATCATCCAAGGCTTTTCTTACCCAGCTTGGACCATCCATCCCGGGCATTACGACATCGGTTACGAAAACATCCACAGACAGGTCCTTGTCGTCCAGAAGGCGAAGGGCTTCTTCTCCCGAGTCAGCCTCAAGCACCGTGTACCCCCGCAGCCGGAGGGCACGTGATGC
The DNA here is from genome assembly GCF_056537885.1 of Ruegeria sp. BJ6. Taxonomy (NCBI): domain Bacteria; kingdom Pseudomonadati; phylum Pseudomonadota; class Alphaproteobacteria; order Rhodobacterales; family Roseobacteraceae; genus Ruegeria; species Ruegeria sp. BJ6. The sequence continues at coordinate 109,417 of NZ_JBQFSG010000011.1, forward strand.
AAATGCCCTTACCGGAGCTTCATCTTCGACCAGCAAAACAACTCCTTCTCCCTGCACCATTCCCGGGCTCGGTTGAGTGGATTGAGGGGCTTCGGGCAAATTCAGTTTCTCCACACAGGCAGGCAGGAAAAGCGTAAATACTGACCCCTTGCCCTCGATACTGTCGACAAAGATAAAACCACCGGTCTGTTTGACGATCCCGTACGCTGTGGACAATCCCAGGCCGGTCCCCTCTCCTGTTCGCTTGGTGGTATAGAATGGCTCAAAAACCTTCTGCAGCTTCCCCGGCGGGATTCCGATACCTTCATCCGTCACTTTGACCGTGACGTACTCACCCACGGGCAACGTAGCACGGTCACGCTGCATCGGCTGTTCCAGTCGCACGACATCGGATTCAATACGAATCTCACCGCCCTGAGGCATTGCATCACGTGCATTCACGACCAAATTCATCAATACCTGCTCCAGCTGCCGCTTGTCAGCGCGAACCGGCCTGAGAACCGGATCGTGGCTCAGTGTCAGGGTGATTTTCTCTCCGACCAGACGATTGAGTAAGTGAACCAGATCAGAAATCGTATCCCGCAGATCCAGCACCTCGGGCTGAAGTGTCTGTTTCCGCGAAAACGCCAAGAGCTGACCGACAAGCGCCGCTGCACGGTTCGCGTTCTGGTTTATTTGAATCAAATCGGCATAGTTCGGATCATTCTGATCGTGACGCAGCAAGAGAAGATCGCAATGGCCGGAAATCGCAGTCAGAAGATTGTTGAAATCATGCGCGACTCCGCCTGCCAGTTGCCCGACAGCCTGCATCTTCTGGCTTTGAACAAACTGTGCCTCAAGTGATTTTAGCTCGGTTGCGTCATTTAGAACCGCAATCAGGTTCACGTCCCCGTTCCGAACAATCCGCGTCAGCGTCACTTGCAGGAACAGTTCCTTATCCTTGCGTGTCAGCCGAAGAAATTCGGAATGTGGCACGGTATTCTTCTCTGCCGTCTCTCTGAGCCAGCTTCGAAGCGGGCGTCCTAGACCCTGCATGATTTGTTGGATGTTGGCGTTGCTTGGAATAGTGCCACCAATCAACTGCCTGGCAAGCCGGTTCGCTTCGAGAATGTCACCATCCGGCGAAAGCCGCATGACCGGAATCGGGAGTTCTGCAAACGTGGCGCTGTCCTGATCATCCTTCAACTGCTTCAGCGGAAGCAATACCATCTCGCGGCACACTCCCGATACGCGAATATCCGAAGCCACGACAGGAACGGTCCCTTGCGGGGTTCTGATGCGAGTGATTTCACCATGACGGACCGGAAGTTCGGTAAACACTTGATCCAGTGGCCCAACGCCGCAGTCAATCAAATCCCGGGCAGCCGCGTTTACACCCAAAATGACATCGTCACGACCAATGGTCAGAATGGGCAGCAAACTGCTTTCATTTCGATTTTCTGTACCTGTCGCCACACGCCAGAGGATTAGCCCCCTGCCAACCACGTGCGCGGTCACCGGTACGGTTCCGGCCTTGGTCACAACATCTTCCTGCGCGCGGCCCTGCATGAGTGCGGTCGACTGTAGCCGAAACAAAATGGCTGAGGGATTCGCAAAAACCGATTGCAGGCAATCGTCCAGGCTTTTCCCCGCAACAACACCATTGCATTGCCGGGCCTGTGCATTCGCGAATTGAACACAGCCTTGGGGGTTCGTAACAAAGGTCGGAGTAGTGTCTTGTTCTGAAAGAGATTTCAGTACGTCCAAAGTGTTGGCGCGTGCCATTTTCGAGATCTGCTTTTTGCAAAACATCAACGTAGCGGTAAAAAGGGATGACAATCCCAAAACCACCAGCAATTGGTCAACGGATTCAGGCAATTCGCCAAACAACAAAACGGCTACTAAGGCTATACCGAGAAGCGACAACAAGACACCGCGAAAACTGCCGGTTAACAGGTATCGAAATTCTTGGTGCGAAAACGCGGTTGGAGCGGGCATGGGCGACTCGAATTATTCTGGCGACCGATTGTTCGCCCGCCAACAGTTAACCCACTATTAACGCCTCAGGTCAGTTACACGCCACCCTAAGTTGTGTTCGCACATCACAATTCATGCTTTGCGAGCTAAAAAATCATCATTTCCCCGTATGGCCCACCAGCAATTAATCTTTGCGAAGGACAGCGCAGTAGAATCCATCCCCGCCATCAAGCGGGCTAAATCGCCTTTCGCTCACAAGGGAGAAATTGGAGTTTGACTTCACAAATTCACTGATCTGTTGGCCATTCTCACACTCCAGCAAGGAACAGGTCGCATAAATCAGATGCCCCAATGGCTTAACAAAGTGACTTGCCTGACTAAGAATTTCTTTCTGAGTGTTCAATGTCTGACGTAGCTTGTCCGGGGTCAGCAACCATTTTCCCTGCGGGTCCCGACGCCACGAGCCGGTACCCGAGCAAGGCACGTCAATGAGAACTGAATCGAACGATGGTTGTTTCTCCAACTCCGGCAACGAAACCAGAGACACGGCAACGCCTGCACGAGACGCGCGTTTTGGCAAATCTTTCAACCTGCCCGGATCTGCATCATGGGCATAGAATTCACCGTCCACACGCCCGGCAACGGCCAAAACCTTACCGCCCCCGCCGGCACAAAAATCCAGTAGTGTCCCACCTGCTTCAAGCGGCACCAAGTCGGCGACAGCCTGCGACGAGACATCCTGCAGTTCGATCTTTCCCTGCAAATAAGCCTGCGAATTCCTTACTTTCCTTGCCCCGTCCGTGACTTCGAGAGCCGAGGGAGACAGCACATGTGGCTGGACCGTTATTCCCTCGTCGGCAAGTTCAGCCGTTGCCCTCTCGCGGCTCAGTTTGGACAGATTGACCCGAAGGTAGACCGGCGCCCTGTTTCGCATCGCATCGGCGACCGCTTGGGCCTTGTCCCCAAGTGAATCCTGAAGATGAGGCCAGAGCCACTCGGGGAAATCCGCGCTTTCGCCACCATCCGGTCGCGGTGGGCGACCAGGTAAACGTTCTGCCTCTGTCAATGAGGAAGGAGCATAAGGACCAACACCAAAAATCGTTTCAGGATCCTGTTCAGCTTCTCTGACGTAGCCAAGCAAAAGGGCCCTGCCGGTATCACCGCCACCCCGCGATGCGAGGCTGCGCTTGCGTCTGAGAACATCATAGACTAGATCTGCGATTGCGGCCCTGTCCTTGGACCCGGCATACCGATTTTTGCGCCCCCAATCAGCCAGCGCACGATCTGCAAGTTCTCCGCCCAAAATGCGATCCATCAGGCCAATCGCGGCGCTTATTCGTGCTGCCGGGGTCATCGTGTCTCAATATCCAATGTCAAACGTCCATCTTCATGTTGATACCACCCGTGCAAAGGATTCTACGGCTCGCCCTTGGGGATACTTAAATCCCGGAATCCAGTCCGGAATATCATACATTCCGAAACGGCCACTTAGGCAGGAAAGAAGCACACCTCAAAAAAGGTAAGCGCCTTTTTCGAACCGCATACAGAGCGCAAGCAAGTTTAAGCGAAACAGCGAGCCAACCTATATGCCTCGGTTTGCATCAGTGAAACTGAGAATATCGTGGCACGATGAAACGTTTCACTGATGCAATCTTGTTAATTATCAAGCATAAGTCATTGTTTATGCAAGCCTATAGTTCGGGCTCTCCCTCGTGATCTGAACGTCATGCACGTGGCTTTCCTTCAATCCAGCCCCGGTGATTTTCACGAACTGGCAGTTTCTGCGCATTTCTTCGACGGTGGCGCAGCCGGTGTAGCCCATCGCTGCGCGCAGTCCGCCCACGAGTTGATGGATCACAGCGCTTGCCGATCCCTTGTAAGGCACCTGGCCTTCAATCCCTTCGGGAACCAGTTTGTCGCTTGCTGCGTCCTTCTGGAAATAGCGGTCGGCCGAACCGCGCGCCATGGCGCCCAGGCTTCCCATACCGCGATACGATTTAAAGGATCGCCCCTGATAGAGAATTACCTCACCCGGAGATTCGTCCGTACCAGCAATCATGGACCCCACCATCGCACAGGATGCCCCGGCAGCAATTGCCTTGGCGAAATCGCCTGAAAACTTGATCCCGCCGTCTGCAATCACAGGCACGTCTCCGGCGGCGGATGCACAGTCCAGAACCGCAGTCAGTTGCGGAACACCAACGCCCGCGACCATGCGTGTTGTACAGATCGATCCGGGGCCGATGCCAACCTTTATTGCGTCCGCGCCTGCATCGATCAGGGCCTTGGTCGCCTCAGACGTGGCGACATTGCCCGCAATGATCTGAACTTCGTTCGACAAAGTCTTGGCCCGCTTCACAGCGTCCAGAACGCCCTGCGAATGCCCGTGCGCGGTATCGACCACAATGATGTCCACGCCGGAGTCAACCAGTTGCTCGGAACGCTCAAATCCCGAGTCGCCAACCGACGTCGCAGCAGCCACACGCAACCGACCCAGGCTATCCTTGCAGGCTGTGGGGTTCAGAACGGCCTGTTCCGTGTCTTTTAGGGTCAGCAATCCGGTCAGCTTGCCCCCGCCATCGACGACCAGAAGTTTTTCGATCCGGCGTGCCTTCATCAGGCTTTTCGCTTCTTCAAGGTCCGCAGGCTCTTGCAGCATCGCCAGATTGTCGGATGTCATCATCACCCGGATCGGAGTGTCATCGGACGTTGCAAACCGCATGTCCCGATTAGTCACGATGCCGACAACGCGTCCGGCATCATCCACGACGGGAAAACCAGTGAAGTTATAGCGCTGCACCAAAGCCTTGGCGTCCGCCAAAGTCTGATCAGCGCGCAGTGTCACAGGGTTATAAACGATACCCGATTCGAAACGCTTGACCCGCCGGACCTCACGGGCCTGTTCCTCGACGGACAGGTTCTTGTGAATGACGCCAATTCCACCAGCCTGCGCCATTGCGATAGCCATGCGAGCCTCGGTCACGGTATCCATGGCCGAACTCAGAAGCGGAATATTCATGGTGATCTCGCGTGTCACGCGCGTGGACGTATTTGCCATAGATGGCAGGACGGACGAACTGCCCGGAACCAATAATACGTCGTCAAAGGTAAGTGCCTCACGAATCTGCATCTGCTAACCCCATGCAAAAGCCCGTTTGGCGGTGACCCTATTACATGGATTTCACCCAAGGGAAAGCCCCCCGTCGCAACTAGTCGCTTTGTGCATGCTGATGCGGGCTATAAAACGACGCTAGACGCACAAAACGTGCCGCTGAATGCCCTTTCTCTTTTCGCTCAAAGCCATATCCTGCGCGGAATACGCGCGAACACCAAAGGCAGGCCTCTCATGACCACCGATCCTCTTGTCGTCTTTACACCGTCCGGCAAACGCGGCCACTTTCCAGTGGGCACACCGATTCTGACAGCCGCACGCCAGCTGGGCGTCGATCTGGATTCTGTCTGTGGTGGGCGTGGGATCTGTTCCAAGTGCCAGATCACACCATCCTATGGTGAATTTCCGAAACATGGCGTGACTGTAAGTGATGGCGCGCTGTCGGAATGGAACGCGGTCGAACAGCGATATGACGACAAGCGTGGCCTGAAGCCGGGCCGCCGCCTGGGGTGCCAGGCTGCCGTGCAGGGTGATGTGGTTATTGATGTCCCCCCAGAAAGCCAGGTCCACCGTCAGGTTGTCCGCAAAGCCGCCGCCGCGCGTGCCATCGTGATGGATCCGGCAACAAGGCTGTATTTCGTGGTGGTCGAAGAACCCGATATGCACTCGCCAACCGGAGATCTGGAGAGGTTGGAACGCGCCCTGCGCCAGCAATGGAATATCGAGGCAGTCACGGCAGATTTGTCGCTGATGAACAAGCTTCAGCCGACCCTGCGAAAGGGCAAGTGGGAGGTCACTGTGGCCGTCCACAAAAGCCATAAGGATGACGTGGCCCGAATCGTGGAAATATGGCCCGGCCTGCACGAAAGTGGCCTTTTCGGACTGGCCATTGACCTCGGCTCGACCACGATCGCGGCGCATCTCACCGATCTTGAAACCGGCGAGGTCAAGGCGTCATCCGGCCTGATGAACCCGCAAATCCGCTTTGGCGAGGATTTGATGAGCCGCGTGTCATACGCAATGATGAATCCCGGCGGAGATCTGGAAATGACCCGCGCCGTCCGCGAGGCGATCAATGATCTGACAACGTCCATCGCGGAAGAGGCCGGGATCGATGCAAACCTGATCGTCGAAACGGTGTTTGTCTGCAACCCGGTGATGCACCACCTGCTGCTGGGTCTTGATCCGGTGGAACTTGGTCAAGCACCGTTTGCTCTAGCGACGTCAGAGAGTATGTCCCTGCCCGCCCGAGACATGGAATTGACCGCGATGAACCCGCGTGCGCAGGTATACATCCTGCCCTGCATCGCAGGCCATGTGGGTGCCGACTGCGCTGCGGTCGCCCTGTCGGAAGAGCCCGGAAAATCCGAGGATCTAGTCTTGATCGTCGACGTCGGGACCAACGCCGAAATTCTGCTTGGAAACACGAACCGGGTTCTGGCTTGCTCGTCCCCGACTGGTCCGGCATTTGAAGGGGCTCAGATCAGCTCGGGCCAGCGTGCCGCCCCCGGCGCGATTGAGCGGATCGAAATTGATCCTGTGACCAAGGAACCACGGTTCCGCGTCATAGGCTCGGACAAATGGTCGGATGACGAAGGTTTTGACGCCGATATCGCAACCACCGGCATCACTGGCATCTGCGGTTCGGGCATTATCGAGGCCGTTGCTGAAATGCGAATGGCCGGCTTGCTTGATGAAAGCGGTTTGATCGGTTCAGCCGAACAAACGGGCACTGCGCGTTGCATACCCGAGGGGCGGACACACTCTTATCTCATTCATGACGCCAGCGCTGAAGGCGGACCGCGGGTGACGGTAACTCAGGGCGATATTCGGGCCATTCAGCTTGCGAAATCCGCCCTCTACGCGGGTGCCCGCCTGCTGATGGATGAAATGAACGTCGACAAAGTCGACCGCGTAGTTTTGGCAGGTGCCTTCGGCGCCCACATCTCGACCAAACACGCTATGGTGTTGGGCATGATCCCGGATGCACCGCTGGACAAAGTCATGAGCGCAGGCAACGCAGCCGGTACAGGCGCGCGGATCGCTTTGTGCAATATTTCGTCGCGGGCCGAAATCGAACGTGTCGTTCGCGAAATCACCAAGGTGGAAACCGCGATCGAGCCAAAGTTTCAGGATCATTTTGTTGCGGCCAACGCAATTCCGCATAAAACGGACCCGTTCCCGGAATTGTCCAGCGTTGTCACCCTGCCCGCGCCTTCCTTCAATACTGGCGGAGACGAGGAAAAAACAGGTCGCCGCCGCAGGCGGAAGGCATAGTTCCATTAATTGAAAGAGGTGCCCGTGGATTTCGCAAACAAAGAGCAGGCCGAGTACTGGGGAAATTCTGCGTCGGGCACAAGCTGGCTGACATACGAAGATCAGCTTGATCATCTGATGCAGCCAGTTCTCGACCTTGTTCTGAGCCGGTCGGGCTTGACCCAGGGCATGCGTGTGCTGGACATCGGTTGCGGAACCGGTGCCAGCACGATTGCAGCAGCGCACCATGTCGGCCCGGATGGCCACGCCTTGGGTATCGACATCTCAAACGGCTTTTTGGAACGTGCACGAAATCGGGCTCGGGCCAAGGGATTGAAAAATCTAAGTTTCGAGGTCACCGATGCGCAGGTGGAACCGTTTCCACCCAATGACAGAGACGCAGCGATTTCGCGTTTTGGCGTCATGTTCTTTGAAGACACGGTTGCCGCCTTTGCCAACATTGCGAAGGCGCTAAAACCGCAGGCAAAAATGACCTTCGCCGCGTGGGCACCTCTGGCAGACAATCTTTGGTTCAAAACGCCTTTTGTCGCCGCTGCCAGGCGACTTGGAAACCCACCCAAGGTTGACCCCAATGCCCCGGGTCCATTGGCGTTTCAGGACCTTGACAGTGTCGCTAACCTGTTGTCAGACGCCGGATTGGTTCAAATTCATGCGGAAAAGGTTGGTCTTTCGCTGACACCAAAAGGGACAGTCCAAGATGCAGCCACGCTGTGTGCTCGCGTCGGCCCTGCCGCGCGGGTGATATCGCATTTTGAAGGGACCGAAGCGGATGCCGCGGCCATTCAAGCCGAGGTCGCGAGGGAATTTGAACAGTTCAATACGGAAAAGGGCGTTCGTATTCCAGCGACGATTAACCTGTTTCAGGCCAGTCGGCCCGATTAAAGCACCACTGAGAAAGTCTGGAGCGGGTAGCGGGAATCGAACCCGCGCGTTCAGCTTGGGAAGCTGACAGGCTACCATTACATCATACCCGCCGCGAGAGATTGGATAGCATCGCACCCTAGGCAGGTTCAAGCGAGTATCGATCCCGCACACACATTCACTCGGTACGGGATCGCAGGCTTTCTATCAGGTTCTTGTCCACGTCCAGAACCCTGCTGGCTTCATCCAATGTTCGCATGTCCAATTGCTGTTCAGACAGATCCAGATCCTGCGAAAACACATTAACAATAGTTTCCATGGCCTTGATACGGGCGTACTTTTTGTTGTTGGCCGGTATTACGGTCCAGGGCGCTAAATCTGTTGAAGTGCGGGCCAGCATTTCATCCACAGCGATTTCGGTTTCGCTCCATTTTTCGCGATTTCGGAAATCCTCATATGTCAGCTTCCACCGTTTCATCGGGTTACGCAGGCGTTCTGTAAAGCGGTCCATCTGCTCTTGGGGTGAAATATGGAAGAACAGCTTGACGATGCGCGTGCCGTCATCGACCAGCATACGCTCAAATTCATTGATCTCGCGATATGCGGCACGCCAACGATGTTCTGGTGTAAACTTCTCCAGCCGCTCGACCAGCACGCGTCCGTACCAGCTTCGGTCGAATGCCGATATTGCCCCCTCAGGCGGAAGCCTCTCCCAAAACCGCAACAAATAGTGACGATTGAGATAGTAGTTGCGTGGAGCACCGATGGGCCAGACTTTGAAGCTTCGCGGGTCGAGTGCCTGACTGATACGGCGAATTGTACCGCCCTTGCCTGCAGCATCCCATCCCTCAAAGACAATGACGCCCTTGTTGCCATGGAACAGAAACGCCTGCTGAATGCGGGACAGTTTCGTCTGCAGCTCAGCCAAAGCTTCAAAATAGTCCTTTTTACCCAAACGCAAAGACAAGTCCGCGTCCGACAATCTGGGGGGACGATGCTGTTTCATTTGGCCACCTTCTCAATGTCTCTCGCGCGACTTCAGTCTTCCGGGACAAACAGGCTTTGGCAACAGCTCTTCGGACAGAAAAAAGGCCGGGCAACGTGCCCGGCCTTTGCAATTGTTTGTGAAACCCGGATCAGGCGCGACGGCGACGACCGCCACCGCGACGGCCACGGGCGCCTTCGCCTTCGGCACCTGCGGCCTCGGGAGCCTTGTTGAACTTGATCCACGCCCCGCCATGCGGGTCGTTGTTGGTCAGCAGGTTGGCGGCGCGAATGGCCTCCATCTCTTTACCAGCGCGTGGCAAAGTCGAACCGATGTTGAACAGCTGACAGAAGGTTTCGTCGTCCATGTCCGCAGGCAGGACGATGCCTTTGGCTTCGACTTCGGCTTTCTTCTCGGCCAATTTCTTGGGGCCGACCGGCAGCGCGACCGGGTTCATGATCGCCGAGGTCATGCCAGCAGCCATTGCCATCGGCAGGAACGCATTGTTGATGCCGTGACGGTTAGGCAGACCAAACGAGATGTTGGACGCACCGCATGTCGTGTTCACGCCCAGTTCCTCGCGCAGGCGGCGGACCAGAGCAAACACCTGCTGACCGGCAGTTGCCATCGCACCGATCGGCATAACCAGCGGATCAACCACGATGTCATGCGCAGGAATGCCGAAGTCGGCAGCGCGCTCAACGATCTTCTTTGCCACTTCGAAACGCACATCCGGGTCTTCTGAGATACCAGTGTCGTCGTTCGAAATTGCAACAACCGGAACGTTGTACTTTTTGACCAGCGGCAGAACCAGTTCCAGGCGCTCTTCTTCGCCGGTAACCGAGTTCAGCAGCGGACGGCCTTCGGCCGCTTCAAGACCGGCCTCCAACGCGCCAGGTACCGACGAGTCGATGCACAGTGGTACGTCGACCAGTCCCTGTACCAGCTCGACGATCTTGGTCATCAGCGGCGGTTCGGTCTCGTTCGGGTTGGGGTTCGAGTTGTAAACGACGCCTGCGTTGATATCCAGAACGGTCGCCCCTGCCGCAACCTGAGCCAGCGCGTCTTTCTCGACGGTCGAGAAATCGCCCGCCTCAAGTTCCGCAGCCAACTTCTTACGGCCAGTCGGGTTGATCCGCTCACCGATCACGCAGAACGGTTCATCAAAGCCCAGGACGGCAGTTTTTGTTTTTGATTCTACGACTGTACGGGTCATGTCCGATCCTTAGGAGTTTACGGGCGCTGCAGAAGCACCGCCGTTATTGATCGCCCAGTTGGCATTGGTCTTGATGCCACCAAGCGGGAAGAAGTGCACGTTGGTGATGTTGAAATCCGGGTTGGTCGCTTTGTGCTCGGCCAGTTCGGTGATCACATCATTGGGCTCATAGGGCAGCAGCAGCTTGGATACGTCCATCGCGCGCTTCTGCAATACCTTGAGCGACGGCCCAACACCACAGGCAATGGCAAATTTGATCAGGGTCTGCAGTTTGGCCGGACCGGCGATACCGATATGAACCGGCAGATCGATACCTGCGGCCTTCAAGTTGTCAGCCCATTCGATGATCGGCTTGGCATCAAATGCGAACTGTGTGGCCAGCGCCATCTCCGCATCCGTTGTTTCGCTGAACTTCTGCTTCCAGCGCAGCGCGTCATCGACATTCTTGGTCGAACCGTCCGGGTCGATGTCCTTGTTGCCTTCGGGGTGACCGGCGACGTGCAGACGCTTGAACCCTGCCTTGTCAAACAGGCCGGTTTCCAGCAGTTGCATCGAGCTGTCAAAATCACCATGCGGTTTTGCAACGCCACCCGCCAGCAGTAGTGCCTGATCGATACCGGCTTCACCCTGGTACATCGAGATCCAGTTCTCCAGAGTCGCCGCATCCTTGATGATGCGCGCCGGGAAGTGCGGCATGACCGGATACCCTTCGGCCGCGATCCGCTTGGCGGTCTTGACCATGTCCTCGATCGGGGTGCCCTCGATATGAGCGATGTAGACGCGGGTGCCCTCGGGCAGCAGCGCGCGGAAATCCTCGACCTTTTCGGCGGTGCGCGGCATCACCTCGATCGAATAGCCTTTCAGAAAGGCTTCGACGGTCGGGTTCACCGGGGCCTTTTCGGCCACATCACGTTTCTTGAAGTTCAGCAAAGCCATTGCGGCCTCCCATTAATGTAAGGGCTCACGCCCAACCGTCATTGGCGATCAGGGATTTTACACGTTCCTGATCGTATTCCGTTTCCAGACGCAGGGCCTGCGCCTCGGCGATTTCTGCCGGATCACCTTCGACCTCGAAAGGTTCTGCCTTCCGCCATTCAGCCAGATAGGCATCGGCATCCTTTGCGTTAACTTTCATCGCGGCTCGATCAATGGCTTGCTCGAACCGCTCCTCCAGCTGCCGTTTGGCACCTCGACGGCCTTTGCCGACGATGACCTGAGCAGGGATGTCGCGCCAATAAACAATTGTGACGTCGGGCATCGCTTTGATTCCTCCTAGCCTGATGGACAGTATCTAGACGGCTATGGTTGTTCGGGTCAGTCGATTTTCGACACACAACGCATTCTCAGCGACGTTTTTGCCCGCAATGATATCGAACTGTTTACCTGCCGTCGTCAAAACACGGCACATCAAAATTCTCATGACTTTAATGAGCCGCTTGCGTGACCGGACACCGCGACATATGGTCGAGGTAACTCGAAATCGGAGGGCGTGAAGATGGCGCCCAGGCGTCCCAAAGGTGCGGGCGCGTTCCCAAAAGCGGTCGAAAGCCCCGTGCCAGCAAGACCCGATCCCGATGCGCTGTATGCCGCATTGGATCTGGGAACAAATAGTTGTCGCATGCTGATTGCCCAACCCAAGGGCAGCGGCTTTCATGTGGTGGACAGTTTTTCCAAATCCGTTCAGCTTGGCGCGGGCCTTGAACGGACCGGACGACTGTCGCGGTCATCCATGGCGCGCACCATTCAGGCACTTCGTATCTGTCAGCAAAAGCTGAAGCGGAACAAGGTTAAGCGGATGCGCCTAGTCGCGACCGAGGCTTGTCGGCGGGCCAAGAACTCCCGCGACTTTATCCGGCAGGTCAGACGCGAAACCGGTTTGACGCTTGAGATCATCCAGCCCGAAGAAGAAGCCCGCCTTGCCGTCATTTCCTGCGCGCCTTTAGTGTCGACCAAGACAGAACAGCTGTTGGTTGTGGACATCGGCGGTGGCTCGACCGAACTGGTCTGGATCGATATTTCTTCGATCCCGCGCCGGGACCGGCCTGCGGCAATCATGCGGCTGCACAACGGGTTTCACACAGTCGAAAGCCCCTTTCCTTCTGCCAAGGTGGTCGACTGGATCAGCGTACCTTTGGGTGTGGCGACTTTGCGAGATCAGTTTCACGATGTCGAGGATGACTCGGCCCGGTTTGCCCTGATGAGCTGGTTCTTCGAAGAGAACCTTGCCGACTTTGCCCCCTACAAGGACGAACAGGCCCGCGAAGGATTCCAGATTGTTGGAACCAGTGGCACCGTCACGACTGTCGCCGCATCGCATCTGGGGCTCAAGCGTTATGACCGGACCAAAGTCGATGGCTTGCGCATGACCAGCGATCAGATTGACAAAGTCATACGTGGCTATCTAGAACTCGGCCCTCAGGGCCGCCGCCGTGACCCGCGCATTGGCGAGGACCGGCAGGCCCTTATCATGTCCGGCTCGGCCATTTTGCAGGCGCTTTTGCGGCTCTGGCCCACCGACCGCCTTTCCGTGGCGGACCGGGGGCTGCGCGAGGGTCTGCTTTATGCGCAGATGAGTGCGGACGGCGTACTGGAAGACGGACCATTCTGATGGCTAAGACACCTAGCGGAAAAAACACGTCGGGTCGCGGACAGCGTGACCTGAAAGTCAACGTTAAAACCGCCCGCGGACGCAAGCTGAGTTCTACCCGCTGGCTGCAGCGCCAGTTGAACGACCCGTACGTAAAGCGTGCACAGGCCGAAGGTTACCGCGGTCGCGCGGCATTCAAGATCATGGAATTGGACGACAAGTTCCGATTTCTGGTCCCCGGCGCACGGGTGGTCGATCTGGGTTGTGCACCGGGTGGATGGTGTCAGGTGGCCGTCAAACGCGTGAATGCGCTGGGCGAAAAGTCAGGGAAAAAAATCGGCACGATTCTGGGCATCGACCTGCAAGAAGTTGAACCGATTGCAGGCGCCGAAATTCATCAGCTTGATTTCATGGATGACGGCGCGGATGAGGCGGTCAAGGAATGGCTGGGGGGCAAGGCGGATGTGGTCATGTCCGATATGGCTGCGGCCTCGTCCGGGCATAAGCAGACCGACCATTTGCGTATCATGTCACTTTGCGAAACAGCGGCCTATTTCGCGTTTGACGTTCTGGAACAGGGCGGCACCTTTGTTGCCAAGGTTCTGGCCGGAGGGGCCGAAGGCGATCTGCAGAAACTGCTCAAACAAAAGTTTGAGAAGGTCGCGAATGTAAAGCCGCCCTCGTCCCGGTCGGATAGCTCCGAAAAATTCGTCGTGGCCACCGGGTTCCGCGGCTGAAGCCGTTATCGACGGTCCGGCTTCAACTCGGGCAGACGTTGTTCGCGAAACGACGCGACCGCCAACCCCTGCAACAGTAACGCATCCCCGTGACTGACATCGGTAGGTTTTCTGGATCGCAATTCTTCAATTCTCTGAATCCCCGCCTTTGATTTAGCGGGCAAAGCAAAACCTTGCGAACTCTTCTGAATCCTGGACATACAGCACCTCTAAGGCCGGTCAGACATCACTCCTAACCTCTGTCTATCTCAGCAATTTGCGGGGAAAATGGCGCAAAACAGACCTGACCGTGCCGATTCAACGTCCAAGTTGCGTCGACAGGTCTTTCAGTGCGGGATCATTCGGCAGAATATTCATCGCTTCGCGCAGCACGTCGCGCGCCGCTTGCGGACCCCGGTTTATCTGGGCCAGTTGAACCAGCATGGGCCAGGCTTCGGCCCTCTGCGGGTCCAGACTCACGACCTCACGAAAAGCGCGCTCGGCGGCTTCGGGATTGCGCAGGGTGAGTGCCATACCCCCCAGAACCAGATGTGTTTCCGGAAAGTCTAGACGGTTTGACAACGACCTCTGCCAATCGCGCATCCCCTGCCCTGCAAGAGCCCGTTGGCTGGGCGAAAGTGCCGCCGAGGGAATCGTCAGGAATTCCTTTGCTGCGGAAATTCGCACGTTTCGCATTGGGTCCTGCAACAAAAGCACTAGGCGTTCCACCCGCTCCGCAGGCGGAGCGTGACGTTGCAAAGGTGCGACGTTGGCCCGTATCAGCGGGTCCTCATCCCACAACAGCGGCGCAGTTTGCTCCGCGATGTCAGGCGACCCATAAGATTGCAAAAGATACAACGCCGTTGCGCGTACAATGCCGGGCAAATCCTCGTCATGCGAGATTGCCACAAGATCAGGGGCAGACTCTGCCGAGTTTGCTATGGCCGTCGAAAAAACCGCCCCATAATGCCTGCCTCGGTGATTTGAGTCGGGGAACCAACCTTCAATTTGTTCGGCCGCCCAGTTCTGATCGCGGTCCTCATGGCAATCCGTACACGCGTCCGGTGAACCAATTCGAAGACCAAGATCAGGCCGGGGCACACGGAAACTGTGATCCCGACGGCCATCGACGCCCATGTAGACCCGTTCGATCATATGGCAGTTTTTGCACTGCGCACCTTCACTGTTTTCGGAATGATGATGATGTTCTGCGGTATCATAGGCTTTGTTGATCAGAGTCGGGAAATTGGGGTTGCCTGCCGGCGAATGGCATTGGGTGCATATCGCGTTCCCCTCGGCCCTGAGATCGGCCCCGTGCGGCTCATGGCAATCCATGCACCCAACTCCTCGCGCGTACATCTTGGATTGCAGGAACGAGCCATAAACATAAACTTCATCCAGAATCTGACCATCCGGATGATAAAGACCGGGCCGGAGCAGCGCGAGGTTATAGGCATCGTGAAAAGGGGTACCTGGCAGTGGATTGCCATTTTCCAATGCTTCCCGACGGGAATGGCATCCGGCGCATTGCTGAATTCCCGGTTCCGTTTCATCCCAATTCACCGAAAAACCAAATTGGTCGAGCGGATCATCCGGCGACTTTCCTGCCACCCAGTCTAAATGCGCCGAGGCCGGGCCATGGCAAGCCTCGCACCCCACCCCGATTTCAGATTGAGTCGACGCGTACCTGTCTGTTTGCGCACCAAAGTTCTTCTGAAAACCCGTTGCGTGGCATTCGGCGCAACGACTGTTCCAATTCTTGTACGGTCCCGTCCAGTGTAGGCCGTCGTCTGGCGGTAAATCCTGATCCGGATACAGATGAAACCACTCTTGCCTCTCTGTGTCCCATACCACATCAAAGCTTTGCAGCCTGCCCGGTTCGGTTTCAAACAGATATTGCTGCAGCGGCTCAACCCCGACAACCGAATGCACGCTGTATTCAGTTGTTTTTTCGTCTTTTTCAGTGACCTGCGCGGTATAGGAGTCGCCGTTCCGCCGGAAGGTTGCCGTCATGCCATCGTGATGAAACTCCGTGCCGTCGAAGTCGGCCAGAACCGTGTCATCGCTGACTTCGGTCCAGGCCTTTGCATGATGAGAACCCGCCCACGCCTTAGCTTCTTCTTCGTGGCATTCCAAACATTGATCTGATCCGACATATTCAGGCGATTGCGCTGATACGCTGGTTGCGAGCAGAACAAACACTGCAATCGAAGAGAATACCCACGTCGTCATGCGCTGCTCTCTGCACCTTTTTCCGGCTTGTACATCAGTTTTTCCCAGCCTCAGCTTTTCGGCTGGTCAGATCAATCAAAGCACCATTGAACTCGGCTCCGAGGATCAGAATGGCAGCGCACAGATACAGAAAGATCAAAGCGGCCATTGCACCGGCCAACCCTGCATATGTGGCGCTGTAGGTTGCGAATTTTCCAATGTAGACCGAAAATCCCCACCCGCCAGCCGCCAAAAGCGCCAGTGTCAACAAAACGCCGGGCAAAATCTGGCCAAGACTATGCCTGCGCGTTGGCAACACGAGATGGGCCAGAACAACCGTTCCCGTTGGCACGGCAACGGTGAAGGTCCAGCGCAATCGGTCGACGGACAACCATTCAGACACGTTCACCGCCGTATTCTCGGATACAAGTTGAGTGTAGACCGGTAAAACCAGCTCAAAAGCAGCCAAGGCCAGGATCGCAGCCCCACCAAGGATCACCAGTACGATGCAAAGCAGGCGCGATTTCCAGAACGGCCAGACATCCTCGTCATGGTAGGCGCGGGTAATTGCGGTGCGTACCGCATTCACTCCGTTCGACGCAAAGTAGATCGCAAGCAGGCCGCCAAGCGTGATGGCGCCCGACCCTGCACCGGCAAGGACGGCACGCAGTTCGGAAACGATGGGATCGGCCACGTCCTTGGGCCATGCCCCGAAGATCAGTTCGATCAATTCGTCCGTCACCAGATCCTGAGACAGTGCCCCGGCCAAAGCCACTGTGAACAACACAAAAGGAAACAGTGCCAGCATCATCGACATGGCAACGTGACTACTCATGACAAAGCCGTTCTTGTCATTGAAACGGCGCAACGCCAGCCACAATGCCTGAACTGGAAGTCCGAATTGGGGATTCGCCGGGCGTGTCATTCGCCCACCCTAGCCTGCATCAGACGCCCGCAGAACCCATCAAAGCGCAATGGGTAACGATTTCTCCCGCTTAACCGCCTGATGCCATTGCATAAACCGAACCGCCTGTGCAGGATCGCTCAGACGTTCTATTGTCCAAGGCCCTATGGCCCGCCATTTTGATCGAACCGCAGGCAAAAAACATGACACGACCCGCCAAATACACGTACAGCCTGCACCTAACCCTGGTCCGGGATATCACGATTGTGGCGACCCTGGTCATACTGGGCCTCTATGCAGGCGCTGGATTTCTAATACCCCTTACCATGGCCCTATTGATCAATGTGCTGATCATCGCACTGAGCGACCGGGTTGTTGCCCTGACACGCGCACCCGTTTGGCTGGCCAACGTTGCCGGTGTCACCGTGGTTTTGGCCGGTTTGTTCATGATCATGTACATTATGGGCAGTCAGGCCACGCAATTCGCGCGATCCATCAATACTTATGAAAGCCAGTTCGACAACGCTGTAAACCGTATTACCGGACTGGTTGGCAACGATGTGACAAAATTCATCCGCGACAATCTGATCAGCCTCGACATGTCCTTTGTCGCCCGCCTGCTGCTGGGCAGCGCCACATCGCTACTGAACCAGTTTTTCCTGATCAGTCTTTATGTCGCCTTTCTGATGGCAGAGCGATTGGCCTTTCGGAAAAAGATAAGGCTCGCCGCTGGCAGCCCGGAGTTGGGGGCCGAACTGGCCACGGTTCTGGATGCCATTTCGTTCAGCCTGCAGCGTTATGTCGGGGTCAAAACACTTATCAGCCTGATCACCGCCCTGATCAGCTATTCCGTTTTCCGCGCTTTGGGTCTTGAATATGCCGAGACATGGGCGGTTCTGACATTTGCTCTGAATTTCATACCATCGATCGGGTCGGTCATTGCGGTGGTTTTCCCGTCGCTGATCGCCCTAGTCCAGTTCGAATCCATAGGACCGTTTCTGATCATCGTGCTGGGTTGCGGGACTATTCAGTTTCTGATCGGCAACTTCCTTGATCCGGCAATGCTTGGCCGGTCCCTCAACATGTCCACATTTCTGGTCATTCTGGCGCTGACGTTCTGGACCACTGTCTGGGGACTGATCGGCGCATTCCTGAGTGTCCCCCTTACTGTTTGCATCCTGATCATCTTCAGCCACATCCCCGCCCTCAGACCCGTAGCCATAATGATGTCCCTCGATGGCCGTTTAGGGGAAGAGGCCGCAAGAACTGATACGGAGTGAGCAGTGCAGGCGCCGCTGTTCATAGGTTCGGAAATCTATCGGCATTCGACCTATGGTTCCAAACACCCTCTGGCGATTCCACGTGTGTCCACGGTAATCGACCTTTGCCGGGCTATGGGCTGGCTGACGCAGGACAATTACCGCACAAGTCCGCGCGCAAAACCCAGAGCGCTAGAGGCATTTCACACACCCGAATATATCTCGGCGCTGCTGCAAGCCGAAAAATCCCAAAAAGTTTCACCTGAAATACGGCGCCGGCACGGGTTGGGCACAATATCAAACCCGGTTTTCACGGAAATGTATCGGCGTCCGGCCACCGCTGCGGGCGGTTCCATTCTTGGGGCTGAACTTTTGGCCAGAGGTGGTGTGGTCTTTAATCCGGCAGGCGGAACCCATCACGGTATGCCTGACCGGGCAAATGGCTTTTGCTATCTCAACGATCCAGTTCTGGCGATCAAAACCCTGTTGAATCAAGGCATTCAACGCGTCGTTTACATCGACATAGACGCCCATCACAGTGATGGGGTCGAAGCCGCCTTTCATGGTTCGGAATGTGTACGAATGATTTCGGTCCATGAGGGAAAACGCTGGCCGTTTTCGGGCGCTCTGGAGGATCGTGCCGGTGGTTCGGCATTTAACCTGCCAGTGCATCGCAACCTGAACGACGACGAGTTCAGATTGATATTGGATCGGCTGATCCTGCCCGCAACCGAGGCGTTTTGCCCGGATGCCATCGTGCTCCAATGCGGGGCGGATGCTGTCTTCGAAGACCCTTTGTCGCGCCTCGCACTCTCTAACACTTCTCATTGGCGAGCTGTTGCTGAATTACGCGCGCTTTCACCAAGGATTCTGGTTCTGGGTGGGGGTGGGTACAATCCGTGGTCCGTTGCCCGGCTTTGGGCCGGTGTCTGGGCTACACTATGCCATCAAGAAATACCTGACGTACTGCCACTTCAGGCGCAGTCGGTTCTGAAAAATTTACAATGGACCCGAGCCGCCGGCCGCAACCCGCCCGACCACTGGCTTACGACGCTGCGGGATGTGGTGAATAGTGGGTCAATCGATCATGAGTTGGTGAGCAACATTGCTAAACTCGCTACTCGGATTTGACAGCGGAATAACAAAGGCCTTTCTAGTAAATTAATTTTTGACGATTTCTCAAACATCCGTTTCTAATAATATTTTGATCTGATAGTTTTCCGATCACGTACTGGATTATAACCGTTAACTTCCCACCGCAGACCCACCTAATCTAATTCGCGTAAAATCAATCTCTTACGAAGGCTGCTTTAATTCGACGTGCCTTCGGTTCTCAAAACAGACCATCCGGCGGCGGCTTGGTCGGCGCAATTACAAGGAGAGACTTATGCCAGAAACGTTTCCGTCATTGCCACGTTGGCGCTCTTATTTTCGAAGATTGGCGGCACTGTCCGTTACGGCAGTCATGGCACTGCCAGCTATTGCGCAGGAGCAAAAACCGAACATCCTCGTCATTTGGGGTGATGATATCGGCCAATCCAACATCTCGGCCTACACAATGGGCCTTATGGGCTACCATACGCCCAACATAGATCGCATTGCCAAAGACGGCATGATTTTCACCGATTATTACGGTGAACAGTCCTGCACCGCAGGGCGCTCCTCGTATATCATGGGGCAATCTGTATTCCGTACAGGCCTGTCCAAAGTCGGCCTGCCGGGCGCAGAGCTTGGAATGCAGGAAGAAGATCCCACCATTGCCGGACTGTTGAAGGCCGAGGGGTACGTTACCGGCCAGTTTGGTAAGAACCACCTCGGTGACAAAGATGAGCATTTGCCGACAAACCACGGTTTTGATGAGTTTTTCGGCAATCTGTACCACTTGAACGCCGAAGAAGAACCCGAGAACGAAGATTATCCGGGAGATGCCGTTCTGGCAGACGGTCGGACCTTTCGTGAAGCATACGGGCCGCGCGGGGTTATCAAATCTTCGGCGGATGGAAGCATCGAAGACACCGGACCGTTGACCAAAAAGCGTATGGAAACCGTTGACGACGAAACCGTTGTCGCCGCTATCGATTTTATCAAACGCTCCCACGAACAGGGTCAGCCATTTTATGTCTGGTGGAACGGAACCCGGATGCATTTTCGCACCCACGTGGCCGATGATCGGCGCCATCGGGGCAATGACGAGTACACAGACGGCATGATCGAGCACGACATGCATGTTGGCCAGTTGCTCGACCTGCTGGACGAGTTGGGTATCGCCGACAACACCATCGTTCACTATTCGACCGACAACGGACCTCATATGAACACGTGGCCGGATGCGGCGATGACTCCGTTCTGGGGTGAAAAGAATACCAACTGGGAAGGAGGATGGCGCGTTCCGTCCATGGTCCGCTGGCCCGGCGTGATCGAGCCCGGTTCGGTTTCGAACGAGATCATGCACCACATGGACTGGCTACCCACCTATCTGGCCGCAGTTGGCCGCGACAACATCAAAGAGGAATTGAAACAGGGCGGTGTTCAAGCCATCGGGCGCGAATACAAGGTGCATCTGGATGGCTATAACTTCCTGCCCTATTTCAAGGGTGAGGTCGAAGAAGGCCCGCGCAAGGAAATCTTCTATTTTTCTGATGATGGCGACATGACCGCGCTGCGCTATGACGACTGGAAGCTGATTTTCCTTGAGCAAAAGGCGTGGGGCACATTGCGGGCGTGGATGGAACCGTGGACGGAACTGCGCATTCCGCTGATGATCAACCTGCGCCGGGACCCGTATGAACGGGCCTATCGCACCTCCAACACCTACTATGACTGGCTGTTGGATCGGGCCTACTTCCTGGTTCCCGCACAGGCATATGTCGGCAACTTCCTTGCGACATTCCAGGAGTTTCCTCCTCGCCAGAAGGCCGCCAGCTTTAATCTGGAACAGGTGATGGAAAAAATGCTGTCGCCGATTGGCGATTGATCCTGTTGATAAAATCGACGAGGGCCGCAAAAGCACGTTGCGGCCCTCGCTGGCATTTTGCCGGAGGCGTTTTTATGAAAATTGCAAGCATTTGTCTGGCAGCACTCTTTGCCGCATCCGCCGCAGCTGGCGATCCCCTGCCCTCGTGGAATGAGACTGAAACCAAATCCCGGATCATTGAATTCGTTGAAACTGTCACAGATGCAGACTCGCCAGATTATGTGACTCCGGCTGACCGCATCGCGGTTTTTGACAACGACGGGACATTGTGGGCCGAGAAGCCTGTGTATTTTCAGCTTATCTATGCCATGGATCAGGTTGCCCAACTGGCACAGGAAGATCCTTCAATCGTGACAAGCCCCGCACTCGAAGCCGCCTCCAAGGGCGATTTAGAAGCGATTGCGGCAGGTGGAATGGTGGCCCTGCTGGAGGTGGTCAACGCCTCTCATGCGGGTATGACCGTTGACGAGTTCCAGCAATCAGTTTCAGAATGGCTTCAAATCTCTCGTCACGGTGAAACAGATCTGGCCTACGATCAGATGACTTACCAGCCAATGGCCGAGTTGTTGCGATACCTGCGCGACGAAGGGTTCAAGACCTATATCGTCTCGGGCGGCGGCGTGCATTTCATGCGTGTATTTGCAGAAAGGGCGTATGGCATTCCACCCGAGCAGGTTCTCGGAACCTACGCCAACAGCACCTATTCACTGATCGACGGTGTGCCGACCATCAGCAAGACTCCGGGCATTGCATTTGTGGATGACAAGGAAGGCAAGCCGATCAATATTGAGCGCACCATAGGAAAGCGCCCCATATTGGCAGGCGGCAATTCAGACGGGGATTTTGCGATGCTCGAATGGACAACCGCCGGAGAAGGGCCTCGTCTGGGGCTTTTGGTGCACCACACCGATGAAGATCGTGAATGGGCCTATGATAGGGAAAGTGCCGTTGGACGCCTCGTTGACGGGTTGGATAAAGGCCCCGGGATGGGTTGGTTGATCATAGATATGGAGAAAGACTGGTCACGCATCTACACTGGCTCGAAGTAATCATTCAGGAAGCCGGGCCATCATGTGGACCACCCTCGTTTCAGCTTTTGTTATTGGGCTTTATGGCTCTGCCCTCTTTTGCTCGGTGCGCGCCGCTCAGACTTCAAGGACGCCGCAGGGATCGGTTGGGTGGGTGGTATTTCTTTTATCCGCGCCTCTGTTTGCGGTGCCGCTATATCTGTTCCTCGGCCATCATCGATTCCGCGGCTATCGAATTGCCCGCAAAGAAAGCGAGCGGGTTGTCGAAGGGATCAAGAACTTTGCCGATATAGCAAAACCTGACCCAGCTACGATGCGGATAAACCCCCGCCCTTTCGAAGCCCTGGCCCATCTGCCCGTTTCCCGTGGGAATGACGCCCATCTTTTGATCGATGGCGAAGCGACCTTTCAGGCCATTTTCGACGCTATAGATGGGGCTACAAAATACATCCTGATTCAGTTTTACATTATTCGCGACGATGAATTGGGCGTGGAACTTCAGGACCGTCTGATCGCCGCTTCGAAACGGGGCGTGCACGTACGCTTTATGACGGATGGTGTTGGCAGCTATGGCCTGTCCAATGACTACTTTGACCGGATGCGCCAAAACGGGATTGATGTCGCTGATCCGCGGGATCAGAGAGGACCGAATTTCAGGTTCCAACTCAACTATCGCAATCACCGCAAAACCGTGGTGGTTGACGGAGAGATCGGCTTTATCGGCGGACACAATGTTGGCGTTGAGTATCTGGGACAAAACCCCAAATTTGGGCCTTGGCGCGATACTCATGTTCAACTGCACGGCCCGATTGTTCGACAGTTGCAGCTTATCTTTGCCGAGGACTGGCATTGGGCCCGGAATGAAGACCTGATTGATCTGGTTGACTGGAATGGTTCTGACGCAGAACGGGACATGAATGCCCTGCTGGTTGCAACGGGACCGGGGGATGACACGGAAACCGGTGCGATGATGTTTTTTTCCGCCATTGCGGCGGCAAAGGAACGGATCTGGATTGCGTCGCCCTATTTCATTCCAGATCTCGACATCATGACGGCCTTGCAGCACGCAGCGCTACGCGGCGTCGATGTTCGCATTCTGGTGCCCGAAGTCATCGACCACCGTATTCCATGGCTGGCTGCTTTTGCCTATTTCGACGAAATCCGGGACTGTGGCGCCAAGGTCTTTCGCTATACAGACGGTTTCATGCACCAGAAGGTTTTTGTCGTGGATGAAACCCTGGGTGCGGTTGGCACCACCAATCTGGACAATCGTTCCTTCAGGCTCAATTTCGAAGCAATGGCCCTGTTTTTTGATGAAGAAGCCGCAGTTGCAATCAGTCAGATGCTGCAAGACGATTTCAACTCAAGCTATGAGCTTGTGCGCTCTCTTCATCAACAACCGGCCTATATTCGGCATGGGGCGCCCATCGCGCGCCTTTTTGCCCCGATCCTTTAGGACAGAAACCGCTCTTCGAACACGCGGGTCATCAGGGCAACCATGTAGGCGGTAGAAAGACCAAAGGCCAACAGGCCCGTAACCGAAGCAAATGCACCAAAAATGCGTAACCCTTCCCCCAGAACGATATCGCCATACCCCAAGGTAGTGAATGTAACGAGCGAGAAGTACAGCGCAGAGTTCCAATCTGGCAGCACATCGCCCAAAACCCAGACAATCGCCCAGATCCAGACCTGTATGGTGTGCGTCGCAACAATGAACGCCAATGCCATGCAAACCGGACCGGCCGTTCTCAGGACCTGCCCTTTGTCTTCCCATCTGTCCAGCAGACGGCGGATCATGATGGTGCACCATGTCAAAAGGCCAATTTCAATCAGGAAACAAAGGCCCAGATAGACGCTGCCCCAAAAAATCTGCTGCGACAACGTCATGTCACGAAACCCCGGTTCCCAAAAGCGCACCAATTGCCCGGCCAGAATGAACCGCAGCCACGTTAGGGGCAACCCCTGCACGTGCGTTCCACTGCCCTGCCCTGCGACGAATGGCAATACCACACATGTCTCTACTGGACACAGCGCGCGGCGGCTGCACATTGTGTCAGGCGCAAGGTGAACGTCAGAATGCTTTTAGAGATAAATCAAGTTACTAAGTCCTATCCCGGCGGCAGACCGGTTCTTAAGGACGTGTCCCTAAATCTGGATCACGGCCAGACACTGGCCCTTACTGGTGAAAGCGGCAGCGGCAAGAGCACCCTTCTTAACCTTACAGGGGCGTTGGACAGTTTTGATCAGGGTGAAATCCTGCTGGACGGTATTCGTTTGTCCGGTCTGGGGGATTCCGGACGGGCCGATCTGCGCCGCCGCACCGTCGCGTTGGTGTTTCAGCAATACAACCTGATCCCTTCGCTGACCGTATCGCAGAACCTGTCTTTTCATGCGCGGTTGGCCGGGGGCTTTGACGCCGAATGGACGGATGAGCTGGCGCAACGGCTTGGCCTTTCCGAATTGGGCGACCGTTATCCTGAACATCTGTCGGGCGGCCAGCAACAACGGGTCGCAATCGGGCGGGCGATGGCAGCAAAACCCAAGCTTCTTTTGGCGGATGAACCAACCGGCAATCTCGACGAAACCGCAAGTGGCGTCGTGATGAAGCTGATGCTGGAACTGGTGCGGGATGCAGGTGTCGCGCTGCTGCTGGTCACGCATTCAAGTGAAATTGCCGGACAACTGGACCGGCACGCACATCTGGCTGGCGGAAAGATCTCATGATCGGCCCGGCGTTGCAGGTTTTGCTGTCGCATTGGCGGGCGCATATTCTGCAACTGGCCACACTGCTTATCGGCATCGCACTTGCCACCGGCCTTTGGTCTGCCGTTCAGGCAATAAATGCCGAGGCCCGCGCCAGCTATGCCCGCGCTAACGCCCAGCTTGCCATCGGTCAGTTCGACGAGTTGCGCGACCAAAACGGCCATCTCCCGCTGGAAAGATATATCGATCTTCGCCGAGCCGGGTGGCAGGTCGCGGCAGTACTGGAGGGCCCGTTCAGGGTCGGAGATCGCACCTTGCGCCTGATGGGCGTCGATATGATTGCTTATCCGGCATTACCGGCAATGACCCAGGCCGATCAGGGCGATACACCGCCTGCCCCATTGGACATCCTGACACCTCCGGGTCGATTACTGGTCCGTCCTGATCTGGTTTCGGTACTTGGCGATCAGGAAGATTTACCACCGGTCACTGCGTCAGAGTCTCTCCCCCCTGATCTGATCCTAACGGATATCGGTGTCGCAGAAAAGTTGCTGGCCAAGCCCGGCCAGATATCTCGTCTTGTCGTACTGCCGACCCAGCCCATGGGGATTCCGCCTTTGGCGGAAATCGCCCCTGACCTGGAACGGATCACTGCATCATCGCAGATGGACACAGCGCAACTGACAGACAGCTTTCACCTGAACCTTTCTGCATTTGGTCTACTGTCATTTGCTGTTGGTCTATTCATCGTTCACGGAACGGTCGGCCTTGCCTTCGCGCAGCGCCGCGGCATGATCCGCACCCTTCGCGCACTTGGCCTTCCGCTGCGTCTGCTGATCTGGCTGATCCTTGGAGAATTGACGTTATTGGCATTAATCGGCGGCGTGTTGGGATTGCTATTGGGCTATTTCATCGCCGGAGGGTTGCTGCCGGATGTAGCAGCAACCCTGCGGGGGCTGTACGGCGCCCCGATTGACGGGCAACTCGCCCTCCGGCCGACTTGGGTGGCCGCGGGTTTATTGATGGCCGTGGGTGGTACTCTGCTTGCAAGTGGCCAATCCCTGTGGCGTTTAGCCAAGATGCCGCTACTGGCAAGCCCTGGGGTGCAGGCATGGAGTTCCAGCGGTACTGCAAACCCTCTGCCCGGCTATCTGGGCCTGCTGCTGATAGGGGCTGGTATCTTGGTCTTTTGGAGCTTTGGCGGCCTTGTTCCGGGCTTCCTCATGCTTGGTGGAATTCTGACTGGCGCGGCATTGTTACTGCCCCTTGTGCTTTCGACCTTTCTACGAGGCTTTAAAACGCGCGCGCAAAGCCCTGTTTCTCAATGGATATGGGCGGATATGCTTGCCCAACTACCCGGGCTGTCGCTTGCTCTTATGGCTTTGCTTCTCGCCTTGGCGGCCAATATCGGCGTCGGAACCATGGTATCAAGTTTCCGCCTGACATTCACCGGTTGGCTGGATCAGCGACTGACATCCGAGCTCTATGTTACTGCAGTAAACGACCAGCAAGACTTGGAAATCACCCAGTGGTTAAGTCCACAGGTGGATGCGGTGCTGCCAATAAGGCGGGTTGAATTGAGCCATGAGACAGGACCGTTGTTTTTGTACGGAGTTGTTGACGATCAGACTTATCGGGAAAAATGGCCCTTGATAGCGGCAGATCCTGATGCTTGGGACAAGGTGGCCTCAGGCAACGCTATTCTAATCAATGAACAACTGGCGCGCAGGGCCGATCTTTGGCCGGGCTCATCAATTTCGCTGTCTCCCGACTGGCAGTTGGTGGTCACCGGGGTCTATTCGGATTATGGCAACCCAACCGGGCAGGCTATCGTGTCGATGGATCAGTTTACCGCGCATTTCCCAAATAGCCCTCATCGCCGGTTTGGGATTCGCGTTTCCCCGGACCGGGCCACCGATCTTGCCCGATCTCTACGTGAACAATTCGAACTCCCTGATCGGGCTGTGGTTCATCAGGCCGCCATGAAAGCGCAATCGTTATCCATCTTCGAGAAGACATTCGTGGTGACCTCGGCCCTGAACATACTGACACTGGGTGTTGCTGGTTTTGCCATTCTGACTAGCCTGCTTACACTTTGGACACAGCGCTTACCGCAGGTAGCGCCGGTCTGGGCGCTGGGAATGACCCGAAGTCGGCTTGCAACACTGGAAATTCTGCGCAGCGTGTTGCTTGCCGCACTGACCTGTTGCCTTGCGCTGCCTTTGGGCCTTGTTCTCGCTTGGGTTTTGCTTGTGGTCATAAACGTCGAGGCATTTGGATGGCGGCTTCCTATGCACCTGTTCCCCATGGACTGGGTTCGCTTGCTGCTGCTGACGTTGCTTGCAGCGGCAATAGCGGCGGCTCTGCCCGCCTTGCGGCTGCGTCGGTTGCCGCCAGCTGATTTGCTGAAAGTGTTTGCCAATGAACGTTAAGCTGCTTCTTACCTTTCTTTTGGCGCCTTGTGCCGCTCTGGCTCAGGGGTTTGCGGGGTTGGGCGGAGACGCAGAAGGTTTTGACGTCCCTTACGCGGGTTACGAGTTCCAGTTTCCCGCCGATCATGGCCCGCATCCACCGTTTCGGATTGAATGGTGGTACGTGACTGCCACGTTGGAGGATGAGGATGGGAACGACTATGGCATTCAATGGACCCTTTTTCGGTCGGCGTTGAAGCCCTTTGATCAGGAAGGCTGGCAAAGCCCACAGTTGTGGATGGGGCATGCTGCGGTTACGACACCAACCGAACATTACTTTGACGAACGCCTCGCCCGTGGTGGCATCGGTCAAGCTGGTGTCAAAGCCACCCCGTTTGCCGCATGGATAGACGAGTGGCATATGAAAGGCCCTGACATCAACACCATCCATCTGACGGCTAGAGGGCAGGAATTTGGATACGACCTGAGCCTACAGGCCCAAGGACCACTGGTCTTTCATGGTGACGCTGGCTATTCGGTCAAATCCGCCGAGGGACAGGCAAGTTTTTACTATTCACAGCCTGCTTATTCCGTGACCGGAACCCTTAATCTGCCTGATGGCGAAGTTTCAGTGTCCGGCGAGGCCTGGCTTGATCGGGAGTGGTCGTCGCAGCCTTTGGCTGAGGATCAGACCGGATGGGATTGGTTTTCGCTCAACTTCGACACTGGCGAGCGCCTGATGGCATTTCGCCTGCGCGGCGGGCGTGGAGATTTTACCTCGGCCACTTGGATTGCCAGAGATGGCACCACAACCGCCCTGCCCGATAAGGCAATTTCGTTTACACCATTGCAATCCGCTTCAGTTGCCGATCGTGACATTCCAATCAAATGGCGGATCAACCTACTTGAAAGAGACCTCGATATAGAGGTACAGGCGATGAACCCCGATGCATGGATGGGAACAACCTTTTCTTATTGGGAAGGTCCTGTCGAGGTATCCGGCAGTCATCTCGGTCGCGGATATCTGGAAATGACAGGGTATCAATGACAGGTACGTTAACGCATCGCATCCTATTAATTTGGTACAGTATTTACGAATTTTCGCTGATAAATGGTTCCACCGCTTCAAAATACAATTCGAAGCCCGGCTGCCCTTCGATGGCAACGTGATTGTTGCCCGGCAGTTCTACGAACCGCGCACCGGGGATAAGTCTTGCCAGCAATTGCCCTTGGTACAGTGGGGCCACGCGATCTCCGGTGAAATGCAAGACCATTGTGGGCACTTTCAGTTCGGATGCCAGCGTCCGCACATCTATTTTTCCATTCATTTCATAGATCTTACCCGCGTTTTCTGCGGTGACAGTTACACGTTGCAACTCATCAAAACTCTCCTGCACGGAAATCGGCGCATCCGGCAAAAAGGCTGAGGTGAAAAAGTTTCGGTAAATTGGAGTGTCCGATCCCCACCCCTCGCGGATCATAAGCCTTGCTGCATCGTATAATTTAACTTCCTCAGGGTCCTTCCGCATAAGGCGTCCCTGCGCGTACCCGCCGAACAAAATCAGGCAGGCAACCTGCTCGGGGTGTTTATGGGCGTAGCTGATGGAAAACGCCGCCCCCTGACTGATACCGAACAGGGCGAACTTTTCCAGGCCAGCAGCTTGAACCACAGCTTCCATATCCTCGATCATGGCATCGGCATCTATTCGGTCGACGTCCCAATCGGACAAACCGTTGCCGCGTTGATCGAAACGGACAAAGCGATGGTTTTCGGCAAACCGGGTCAGAAACGGAGACATGAAAGGGCTTTGCCATTCATACTCGATGTGGTTCAGCCAGTGCGGCGCCCTAAACACTGGAAATCCTTGTCCAACACTCGCAAAGGCAATGTGTGTCCCGTCCGCTGAGGTGCAGAATTCGATCTGTTGGTTGTGCGCTAGATGCGATCTGGGGCGTTCTCTTGGCTGTTCGGGTGCCCATTGCCAGACCCGAATGGGCCGCGTGATGTTTTTGACCCTTTGACTTCCAAGATCACGAAAATCATCGGCGTAACGGCCTTGAACCGTCTGATGAACGATGTCCGAGATGCACACACCGCCGGGCTGCGCCAATCCTTCAAGGCGAGCGGCAACATTGACGCCATCTCCGAACATGTCGGATTCGTCGAAAATCACATCACCCAGATTGATGCCGACCCGGTACTTGATCCTGCGGTCATCCGCTTGCTCGGATTCGCGTTCACTCATTTGGGACTGGATATCCACGGCGCAACGCACGGCATCCTGCGCCGAATGGAATTCGGCCAAAAGGCCATCGCCGGTGGTCTTTACGATCCGGCCCCGGTTGGTCGCGATTGATGGGTCGATCAGTTCCTTGCGGTGGCGTTTTTGCCGCGCAAGGGTAGCTTCGTCATCCAGTTCCATCAGCCTGGAGTACCCGACCATATCGGATGCCATTACGGCGGCCAAACGACGTTCCATCTCGTCTCCCCCGGTCGCACAATAGCAGAATTGTGCCGACCTCGCGAGACCGGTGCGTTATCGAACCACGTAGACGGAAACCGTGGAGTGGCGAACGACGCGAGCGGCATTCGGGCCCAGAAGGTAATCCCTGAATTCAGGTTTGTGCGCCCCGATAACAATCAGATCACTACCTGCATTCTCAGCCGTGTTCAGGATCTCCTGATAGGCCGTTCCTGTTGCCACGACATGCCGGACCGACGCATTTTTTTCCTCGCCCAGGGTCGAAACGCAAAGGCGCAGTAGGTTTGCCTGTGCTTCCTTAACTGCGTTTTCGTGGAACCCGGGTTCAAAGAACCCGGACACCCAGCTTTCACCGAAATCCGGCAAAACCGTCACAACATCCAGTTGCGCCCCTTCAAGCTCGGCAAGCTTTGCTGCCTGCCGCAGGACCGCCGCGTCGTGATCACCGTTGCTGAGGTCAACTGCACAGAGAACTGAATTTGTCATGCGGGAACCTCTTGTCTGGCGGCGCGGCCGCGTTGCAGAAAGGCGATGAGGCCAAGAAGGATCAACGCCGGAATGAACATCAGCTCTTTCGGCGGCTGACTTGCAGGCACGCTGACAGAAGTGAGCTGAACCGGTTCATCCCCATAGTAGTCAAAGATGTCCATGTCATCCGACACCGGTGTGCCAAACATCGGCTCATCCAGCTTGACCATGCCATCTTCTTCGATCAACAGCAGACCCATGGCGTCAACACGTGCCTGACCGCCTTCCTCGGAGCCCACGGTCAGAACGACAGTAGTATCAACCATTTCACCGGTATCAAAATCGGGTCCGCTGGCGACAATGCGGATTTCGTCACCCGGTGACGCTTCTCCTACCGTTTGCACCAGTTGGGCAGGCGCTACGTTATTAAAGGGAGGCGACACATAGTTCATTAAGAAATCCGGTCGGAACAGGGCAAAGGCCACCAGGATCAACGCGACGCTTTCATAGATACGGCTGCGCGAAATGAAATAACCCATTGTTCCGGCGGTAAAGACAAGGATCGCGATCGTTGCCGAGATGGCTACGATTATGCCCTCAACCCAGGTGACATCGATCAACAACAGGTCGGTGTTAAAGATGAACACGAATGGCAGCGCGACGGTCCGCAGCGAATAGAAGAACGCTGTGAAACCTGTTCTGATCGCATCGCCACCTGACACAGCAGCGGCCGCAAAACTTGCCAATCCGACAGGGGGCGTAACGTCCGCCATGATGCCAAAGTAGAAAACGAACAGATGCACGGCGATCAACGGAACGATCAGGCCGTCCTGCGCACCAAGCTCGACAACAACACCCGCCATCAGCGAGCTTACGACGATATAGTTTGCTGTCGTCGGCAGCCCCATGCCCAGAATAAGGCTGAGCAGGCCAACCATCACCAGCATCAGGATCAAATTGCCACCGGAAAGGAATTCAACCAGATTGGCCATCACTTGTCCGACACCGGTCAGGGTCACCGTACCAACGATCACCCCAGCGGTTGCCGTTGCAAGAGCAATGCCGATCATGTTCCGTGCACCAACAATCAGGCCATGCCACAGATCGCTTACGCCTTCCATAAAGGTCGCAGCCATGTTGCTTTGACCACGAAACACAGCCTTGAGCGGTTTTTGGGTCAGCAGGATCACAAACAGCAGCGCGGTTGCCCAAAAGGCAGACAGACCCGGCGATTTCTGTTCGATCATCAGGAAGTAGACCAAAACGATAATCGGCAGCAGATAATGCAGGCCAGCCTTGTAAATGTCCTTGATAATCGGCAGGGAAACTTCCTTGGCATTCGGATCATCGGGCTCAAGGTCCGGCACCTGCGCGGCGAGGTACACCAACGCGACATAGACGATGCAGACAATCGCACTGAGGATCAGCCCCGCCTGCGATGGCGCCCATTGCGTGATTGCTTCGACAGGGAACTGAGAGCTGTAGCAAAGTCCTGCGAATACAACGAAGAACGACAACATTCCCACGATTGTCCGGGCCAGGTGAACTTCTCGATCCCCCAGCGTCGGCATGTTCCGCTTTACCGCCTCCAGGTGAACGATATAAACCAGCGCGATGTAAGAAATCGCGGCGGGCAGGAAGGCATGCGTGATCACCTCGACGTAGGAGATGCCAACGTATTCCACCATCAAGAAGGCCGCGGCGCCCATCACCGGCGGCATGATCTGACCGTTGACCGAGGATGCAACCTCGACCGATCCGGCCTGTTCACTGGTAAAGCCCACGCGCTTCATGAGCGGGATGGTGAAGGTGCCGGTTGTAACCACGTTTGCAATCGATGAGCCTGAGATCAGGCCGGTTGCAGCCGAACCCACCACAGCAGCCTTCGCCGGACCACCACGCAGGTGACCCAAAGCGCCGAACGCCATTTTGATGAAGTAATTCCCTGCCCCTGCCTTTTCCAGCAATGCGCCGAACAGGACGAACAGGAAAACGAACTTGGTTGATACTCCCAAAGCGATGCCGAAAACACCTTCGGAGGTGATCCACATATGGCTCATCGCCTTTTGCAGGCTCGCGCCTTTCCAACGAATGACGTCAGGAACCCATTCAGAAGACCCAAAGAATACGTAGGCGAGGAAAATGGTGGCAATGATCGCCATTGCAGGACCCAGGGCACGGCGCGCCGCTTCGAACAGGATCAACAAGCCTGCAAGTGCAAAAAACTTGTCGACATCGTCGGCCAATCCACCGCTATCAACAATTTTCTCATAGAACAAAAAGCCATACAGCGCCGAGAACACCCCTGCCCCGCAAAGAACCCAGTCTTGAACCGGAATGAAACCGCTGCCGTCGTATTTTTCCCTTAGAAGATACTTACCCGCAATCAACGCACCGATTACCACGCCTATGACAATGCACGCCACTTGCGCCGTGCTTGAAAAGCTGTCGGTGGCGTACTGGACCAAAATTGCCATGGCCCCGTAAGTCAGGGTTGCGATCGCGGCCAAAAGACCAACCGCGCTAAATACCCGTTCCAGCGCCATTGGCTCTCCGGAACCATTCAGAAACGTCGGGGCGATCAACGCTATCGCAATGACGGCCGAAAGTGCCACCCACACCCCAAGGCTGAGATCGGAAGGAAGACCCAAAAGCGCGGTAAGATCGGGAGACACCGCCATAAATAGGGCAAGTGCAAAACTACCCAGTCCCAGAGCAGTGCCCAAATGACTCAACCAGAACTTCAGAAAGTTCCGGCTTTCCTGACCCATGGCCGGATAGGCCATGAAACCCAGCATAAGCGCAAAGGCCAGATGGATCAGACGTGAGTTGTTACTTACCGCACCCGGTAAAAGGTAGTTAGCCAACGGAGACGCGAGAGTAACCTGAAAAAGCGACCAACTCACTGCGATGATCGCAAGCGTTAGCCCAACCATGCCAGCCGGGTCACGGGCACCGGCGTCCGAGGACGCAACCAGTTCCTGTAGTTCCTCTTCGGATAAAGGACGATTGCCCTGTTGGTCAGTGCTCATCAACGTATCTCCCCGTCCAGCGGCCGTTGTGCCGACATTAGTGCCCCGGTTTACCGGGTTGCCACGAGGCGCCCTTTGGGGGCGCCTCGCAGAGTTTTAATGGGTGGCTTAGTTCAGCCAGCCTTTTTCTTGATAGTACTTTTCAGCACCCGGGTGCAGCGGGGCCGAAAGGCCATCCTTGATCATTTCTTCCGGTGTCAGGTTGGCAAACGCAGGGTGCAATTTCTTGAAGTCATCGAAGTTTTCGAAGACCGAGGAAACCAGCGTATACACCGCTTCGTCCGACACATTCGCCGAAGTCACCAGAGTTGCGCCGACACCAAATGTGCTTACGTCGTCCGGGTTGCCACGGTAGGTGCCGCCTTTGATGGTGGCTTTGCGGTAGAACGTGTTTTCATCGACCAGACGATCAATTCCGGCACCTTCAACACTGACCAGAACCGAGTCACAGGCAGTGGTTGCTTCCTGGATCGAACCCGACGGGTGACCAACGGTGTAGACCATGGCATCGATCTGGTTGTCGCACAGAGCGGCGGACTGTTCGGCAGCCTTGAGTTCGGTTGCAAGCTCAAAGTCCTGCATGCCCCACTCTTTCATGCCCATCACCACTTCCATGGTGCCGCGCTGACCGGAACCAGGGTTGCCCACATTCACCCGCTTTCCCTTGAGGTCATCAAAGGTGGTGATCCCGGAATCGGCACGCGCTACGACGGTAAAGGGTTCGGGGTGGATCGAGAACACTGCGCGCAGGTCTTCGAACTTGCCCGCATCCTGAAACTTGGACGAGCCGTTATACGCGTGGAACTGCCAGTCGGACTGTGCCACACCAAACTCCAGCTCACCTTCGCGGATGGTGTTGATATTATAGACAGATCCCCCTGTCGATTCGACCGAACAGCGAACGCCGTGTTCCTTGCGGCCCTTGTTGACCAGACGGCAGACAGCGCCACCGGTCGGATAATAAACGCCGGTTACACCGCCGGTACCGATGGTGATGAACTCTTCCGCGTAAGCGGCCGGTGCCATGAACGCCGCCGTTACAATGGCGCCGAGGCTAAGCTTGCTGCTATTTTTCATTTAAGTACTCCCAGGTATTTATTCAGTGGACGGAAGAACGACTTTGGCGACCTGTCCGGCCCATCCGAGATGGAGGCCAATACAGATCAAACGCGCACCATTCAATGGCGCAAACGCCTGAAATTCCTTTCTCTCCCGACAGTTCAAGGGTTTCATTCAGATACCTGCATTGTCAAGGCTCGGTCCGACGCAGACCGCCCAAAGAAGCAGATTTGACGAACAGGCAGGAACATTCCCCCCGAAACCACCTGACCTGACAGGGATCAAAACAAGGCGCCAAACAGGAATACACCATACTACCCGCGCAACTCAGGCACGAAGTGCTTTGCTGCCAGTGGCGCCACTTTTTTCCTTTTGCCACACGATTTGTGAACAAAAGAGCGTCGCAATCCCGAGACGTTTACAAACAACGCGATCGCCGTGTTTCGCTTCAAGACGACGGCCTGAACATGGGTACTCCTGTTCGTTCAATGCAGCTTCAAGCACGTCAGTCTATCCAAAATCGAAAGTGTCGATGTCAACGGAACAACCGCCATATTCAAGCTCTGAGTTTTGCGGGTGTTAAGCAAACTGATGGTGGCTAGAGCACCCGTGCCATTCACGCCTTGTACGCCGCCAAAAAGGGATGGCAACTCTGTGCCGGGTACCGGCATTTTTAGCCCAAGCGCCTTGCTTCTGGCACCGACTTTCTGACAGATACGGCGCAGACGTGCTTATCGTCCCCGAAGATTGCCAGAAATATGAAAGCGCTCAATGCATCGAAAATTGATTTTTCTTCACCTGCCCAAAACGGGTGGCACAAGTCTAACTTCTATGCTTTCCAATCACTTTGACGCAGCTCAGGTATGCCCAAAACGGGTCAATGACCTGATGACGTTGGAGGATGGTGAACTTTCCAAATACCAGTTCTTCTCGGGGCATTATAAGCTGGCAGAGATACCTGCAGCGCTTAGAGATCAGGATATAGTTTCGATTTTTCGCAACCCGAGGGATCGACTGCTTTCCACCTACTACTACCATCGTTCCCTTAGTTGGGATTTCATAGAAGAACGCGGTTTAGAACGCGCCAAACGAGCCAAAAAGAACGATCTTCTAACTTGGTTGCGTGAGATCCAGGATGACGACAATTTGTGCAACACAATGGCGCGTGCAATTGTCGTGCCTCCGTCAGGGGCAACCTACGAGGACATGTCGGACAGCGAAAAAGTCGAAAACGCATTCGACAAAGTTGATAAGTTAAGCGCAATAGGAATATTTGAGTATTACGATGTTTCCGCTGCACTAATTTTTCAATCGCTGGGTTTAGAACATCCGGACAGGTTGAAACATCTCCAGGTAAACCCAAACACAAAGAAAGCTGGCAAGATAGCGTCAGGAGCTGAAGCCTCGGCGACTAAACGCTATGAAATAACTGAAGATATCGAAGCTGAACTCAACCGGCTAACGAAGTTGGATCATCAACTCTATGACTACGCCAAGAAGCAGTTTTTTGTTCGCCTCAGCGAAGATGCGTTGAAGTTGGTACAAGCCATTTCCAAAAAGCAGGAAGAAACTGCCAATGAGCGTGACATAGCTGTAGCACAGCGCAACAAAGCTGCTGAAGAACGCAACAAAGCAACCGCAGAGCGTGACCAAGCCAAGGCAGAGCGTGACAAGGCAGCGGCAGAGCGTGACAGAGTGACTGCAGAGCGTGACCACGCAAAAAGATACCCTTGGAAAAATCTAAGTCACGCCGCGAAACTTCGCCTGAAGCGTTTTTCGTAAGTAATAAATGGCATTCTAATCGGCTGATCAACCTGAACTGAGTGTTCAAAATCGACTGTTGGTCTTTGATCCATCCGCGCTCTGACTTCGGGCGTTATTGGCAACAGCCCAAGTCTTGACGTGATCGCAGTAAAGCTGACGGACATGGACCATCAGAGAGTCACATGTCACGACCGCAGAGAGGACCTGCACCGAGGGCAACGCCGAAGAATTGGTTAGCCGTTCTCTCTCGGGTGTTCCCTGAATGTGCCCGGAATGCTTGTCCTTGAAGGATCCGAAAGCGCACCTTGGCCCTTCCCGTTACCGGTAGTGGTCTTTCGGCAATACCATCATAACATCGACCACACGACAAAGGCTCGTCATTCCGCTTCAGTCGACAGTAAGTGGGTTTTGATCCGTTGGTAGCCATATCCGATATGGGTTCGCTGTATAAACCCGATGGCAGTGACATCGCCTAGGTCCAGCGCGGTGTTGATCTCGCTAAGTTCCGCTACTAGCGCCAGTGCCATTTCCGAGCCTCTTTGGTTTCCGACCCGATTCCAGGTACTGGCCGCCTGACAATAGGTCTGCCACCAAAATGACCTTAACGTACCGTTGCCGATCAGACTGGTGATCAGCACATGCAGGCAATGATTGACCTCGATGTATCGCCGGGAATCGAAAGCATTGCACAACGCTTTCGCGTCCTGCAGCAATGTCTGTCCGATCTCGCAATCTGTCTCGGTGATGACGCGGGGTGACATGGTGCCGATCAACGGCGCAAGCTCCAGCCGCATGTCATAAACATGACGGATTTGCGTGGCTGACAGTGCGACCACGACCGTACCCACCCCATTACGGGTTTCCACCAGCCCCAGATGACTGATCCGGCTGATCGCATCGCGTATCGGAGTTCTGCTGACGCCAAATTCAGCAGCCAGTTCAGCCTCTTTCAGTTGTTCGCCTGGCGGGTATTCCAGAAAACAAATCCGCTTTAAAACTTCGGTCTGGATGGCTTCGGCCGTACTTTTGATTTCTCTTGCGGTGGTATTTTGAGAGAGGGGCATATGATCTCCTTTGCGTTAGGTGCATACACCATTGGCGAACTGACGGCAATATTTGAAACTAAGTATAAGTTTGACTCCCAAGCTGTGTACAGCTTAAGCATTTAGAGATACCTCTCCAGCCCCCAATCGAGGAAACACAAATGCTCGACGAAGCCAAAACCCGCACCCTCACCCTTCAGGCCCGGATGAAAGATCTGGGTATCCAGCGGGCCGTTTTTACGGATGAAAGCTCCATCGCTTACCTCGCAGGGTTTTGGGGTTATTTGGGTATCGAATTTGGTCGCCCCTCGATGTTAGTCATAAATGCCGATGAGGCGCCCATCGTGATCACCCCGCTGATGGAAAGCGAAATGGTGGGCGCGATGACCTGGGTCGAGGATGTTCGGACTTGGGAAGATATGGGGCAACGCACGTGGGGCCGCGCCCTTGCCAGAGCCCTAGGTGATAATCCGGGTGACATCTGGGTGGAGCGCGGCAGCATCCCCGCAATTGTGCGCAATCATTTGGATGAGACCTATCCGGGGGTGCCGATCAAAGACATCTCACCGATACTGGGAGCCATGCGGATGATCAAAACTCCCTTTGAAATTCAGGTGATGAAAGAAGCAGGCCAGATCGCTGGCGCAATGATGAAAGCCGCTCATGACAGCTTGCAGGAGGGTGCTCCGGAGTATGAGAGTGCACTGGCCGTTATTGAGGCCGGATCGCGCAAGGCTGCCACGTTTCTGACGGATAAAGGCTGGGACAGATTTGTCTCGCCGATGATCCACAACCTGCAAATCCTGCAAAGCGGCAAGGACACTTCCATGGTGCACCGCCGCGCCTCGATGCGTCGATATCAGCGCGCCGACCCGGTCTATTTCTGCTTTTGCAACATGGCGCAGTTCAAACAATACAAACTGGGTTTCGACCGGATGTTCCACATCGGTGAAGTGCGCGATGATGCCGCCCGAGTTCAAGAAGCCGCCATTGACGCCCAACAAGCTGCAATCGCCTCTATTCGCCCTGGGGTCGAAGCGCAACAAGTGGCTGCAGCCGCCAATGAGATCTATGCCCAACGGGGATATCAGACCGGATATCGCACGGGGCGATCCATTGGTGTGGCCTATCTTGAGGCGCCCGAGCTTAAAACCGGCGACACCACCATTCTGCAACCGGGCATGACCTTTGCAGTGGATGGGGGCATCTCTATCGATGGGGTGACCGCGGGGCGTATCGGCGATTCCGTCGTGGTGACGGAGACGGGATTTGACTACATCACCGAATATCCCCGCACATTGTTGGTCACGGACAACTAAGGATGGGCCGTGTGTTTCGACTTGCGGTTGGACAATCGCCAGCAGAATTGGCCACGGTGCATGATCGGCTGGATTGGCTGTCGAGGGTGATGCCCGAGGTCGCCGCCGAGCAGGCTGACCTTCTGGTGCTGCCCGAGCTTTTTGCCAGTGGCTATCATATCGGCGATCAGGTCGTCGCGCGGGCCGAACCTGCTGATGGTCCTATTTCTCGGGCCATTGCGACACTTGCCAAGGAACACGACCTCGCAATCCACTATGGGTTTCCTGAATCTGACGGGGAAGCGATCTTTAACGCGGCACAATGCATCGGGCCGGACGGTACACGCTTGGGCGGGCATCGTAAGCTCGTCATTCCGCCGGGATTCGAAGGAAATTACTTCACCCCCGGTCGAGGTTGTACGCTGTTTTCATACCGCGACGTGCGGATTGCGACGCTGATTTGCTATGATGCAGAATTCCCGGAAACGGCGCGGCATGTGGCCTCAATGGGAGCAGAGCTTGTCATCGTGCCCACCGCACTAGGGGCTCAGTGGGAGTGGGTTTCGCAACGCATGATTCCAACCCGCGCTTTTGAGAACGGTGTGTATCTTGCGTACGCCAACAGCGCTGGCAGCGAAAACGGCATGGCCTTTCTGGGCCAAAGCCTTATTGCAACCCCAGATGGGCGGGAACTGGCACGCGCAAAGGCGCAACC
This sequence comes from Ruegeria sp. BJ6, assembly GCF_056537885.1. Taxonomy (NCBI): domain Bacteria; kingdom Pseudomonadati; phylum Pseudomonadota; class Alphaproteobacteria; order Rhodobacterales; family Roseobacteraceae; genus Ruegeria; species Ruegeria sp. BJ6. The sequence continues at coordinate 148,479 of NZ_JBQFSG010000011.1, forward strand.
CGAAATCATCTATGGCAATTTGCACCTAGACAAAGTGTCAGTCGCACAAGCAAGGCTTCCTTATCTAGTGGACCGCGAAGCGCTAGGACCAGACGTTCTCTAACTCTTGCCGAACGTCAGCTTCGTCCGCTCAGCCGTCACCCTGATAGAAGGGTAGATCAGAACCAAACCCGATGCTGTAATCATCATACCTCGCTGAATATTGCGCAGCAGTAGATTTGAATAGCTCGTCATGTTTTTTGATCTCTGACGCGCTAGGGATGAAGCTCACTTCGGCTTCGATCTCATGAGGATATTGATCACCCTCTTCATCCGTTTCATGTGTGACCACGTAGCCTTTTTCAGACAATTCTTTTGCCACAATATCTGCATCCCGCCGGCTCTTGAAGGCAAGGTAAAACGTGAAAGGAACAGGTTGCGATAAGTCGAGACCATGTTCTTCTGCAGACTTCAACATTTGCTCATCTGAGGGTTTAAAAAAGTGATCCTGAATCGAGCTCAGCCGATCCTGGATAAGCGCCCATAAAGCCATCACTCCACACCTTTCTTGGAACCGCATTCCTATCGAATTTAACTGTTGAGACAAAAGAAAATGTTCTGAGCGCGCGGCGGGCCAGGCAGGTGCCTGAATGATCCCGGCATCTGAGAAATCTGATACAGAAGTTTGTCTACTTGCCTTGGGTGCCGGATCAGACCCAAATTGCGGAGGTTCCTAATTGCAAAGCAATCTGCGGCAGCCTCATTTCCGCCGACAACATGGTGCGCGCATTCATGCAAGAACCAAAACTGACCCACCAAAGGCGGAACGCGGCTAAAAAATCCCGGACCCAAAACGATTATTGGATAGCCATTGTTCATTGCACGCCCGATGTTGTGATCAACGCTGGGGTCAATGAAGATCGCCGCCCTTTGCCCTGAGCTTGACGTACAGTGCATCGGAACTCCACCGATATCTACGTATCCAAGTGGACCTTGCTGTGCTTGAGCAAGGGAATAGAAAAAGAGATTTGTCGTAATAAAAGCTGCAATAACAATGAATTTTGACAACTGGTTTTCCTCCCTATTGTGAACTTTCGAATGTCTGCGGTGAGCCCGAAGCAAACACTTAATTGACTTTAGCCTCTTACTCTGCGGCGAACGACCAAACTGAGTTCAATCAGCGATTTTAGTTTACCCGTGCCGTGGACTTCACCAATTTGAAGCCAAGCATTCGTGGGTCCCCGTGCTACCAAATGGCTTATCGGAAGATTCTTTTGATAAAGTTCCCCAAAAGCTAACTTGCAGCGGCAAAATATATTCTTTGTACGTGGGGCTATGACAGCACTCGCCAATCACGAGACCGTCAATTGCAAGAAGTATGTAACTGAGCCTCGTTCATCGGCACGTGGCTCGCCGTGAGACTTTGGGAAACAGGGCTACAAACGCGCCATCTGCATATGGCTCAGCCAGAGAAGATCAGACATGTCACCGCTCGTTCTTCGAACGATGAATCACGCCTCAAAACGGATATCAATGCGCCCCAAACCTAGTTTTCAAACGCCGCATCAAAACCCCAGATTTGCTGCAGATAGCCTATAGTCGCTTCAGACGCCTTTTTGTTTAACGGCACACCGTTGCGCACGGAATGATTTAGCCTGAGGTGACGATCGCCCATCAAGTCCACATCAACAATCTGAATATCGGGATCGTGTTCCGAAACGTCGAAACTGTGCGCCAGGGTGTCGCGCACCTGGTGATAACCGCGCTCGTCATGAATTGCGTCGACGGTGTAGAAAGGTTTCCCCTCTTCATCGGTCAGCGAAAACATGCGGAACCGGCGCATGACATTTGGGCTGAGGAACTGCTGCACGAAACTCTCGTCCCGATAGTTGGCCCAGGCATCCTTCAATACATCCCGCCACGCGCCGCTACCCGCTATGTCCGGGAACCATTCCCGGTCCTCCTCGGTTGGGTCGGTGCAGATGCGCTTGATATCCTGCATCATCGCGAAACCCAGCGCATAAGGGTTGAGCCCCATTGCGTTCGGAGCGTCAAAGTCGGGCTGCGTAAGCACATTGGTATGGCTATGCAAAATTTCGAGCATGGCTCCATCCGTCAGCAGACCGGTGCGGTGCAACTCGTTGGTGATATAATAATGGACGAAGCACGCACATCCTTCGTTCATCACTTTTGTCTGGCGCTGCGGGTAGAAGTACTGTGCGATGTTTCGAACGATACGCAGAACTTCACGTTGCCAAGACTTCAGAACCGGGCTGTGACGTTCGACGAAATAGAGCAGATTTTCTTCTGGCAACCCCATTTCTCGCTTACGTTTTTGCGCCTCTTCATCGGTTTTCGACGATTGTGTGGGGTGATCGAAAGCGTCCCACAGGTAGTGTACCGCCCGTTCCTCTTCGATGCGCCGCTCACGCTGTCGGATTCTCTCGTCCGCAAGCGATGAGTGGGGGGGGCGTCTGTGTCGGAAAACGCTCGATGGCATAAGCGCGTGGGCAGCGTCGAGTAGTTTCTCAACCTCGCGTTCCCCGTGCTGTTCTTCGCATTGGGCAATAAAACCACGCGCGTAGTCGAGGTAGTCGAGAATACCCTGCGCATCGCTCCACTGGCGAAACAGGTGATTGTTCTTGAAGAAATGATTGTGCCCGAAGGCCGCGTGGGCAATCACAAGGACCTGAAGCGCCATCGTGTTGTCTTCGAGGCAGTACGAAATACAGGGATCGGAATTGATCACGATCTCATAGGCAAGACCGTTTGCGCCTTTGCTGTAGGCTTTCTCTTCGTGAACGAAACGCTTGCCGAAGGACCAGTGCCGATACATGAGCGGCATCCCAGTCGACGAATAGGCATCCAGCATTTGCTGATACGAGATGATTTCTATCTGGTTGGGATAGACGTCAAGTTCGAGATCATCAATCGCTACGCGCTCGATCGCGTCATAGCTGCGGTGGATGGTATCGAAATCCCATTCCGCGCCTTCAAACAATGACGTCCTAGCTTCTGCCTGTTCAGCCATTGGAAACTCCGTTCCTCTTGCGTGCAAACAGCTCGTGCAGAACAGGGTAGATATCACTGGCGCGCGCGATCCGTTTCATGGCGAAGTTTGGCCAAGCCTCTGCGACCTGTCGGTACGAGCGCCAAAGCTCCATACCATTGTCTTCGCTGTTCATCAGATTGGCTTCGGTCTCGTCGACGATCTCCGTATAGGCGAAGTATTGGCAGCCCTTCATCAGATCACTGTTCAGCAGGTCGGCGCACAGTTGGGAATCTCCGCTGAAATTCTCACCATCTGATGCTTGCGCGGCATAGATATTCCACAGTGCGGACGGGTAGCGGGCTTCGATTATCTTTTTCATCTCGTTGAGCGCGCTGCTCACGACCGTACCGCCGGTTTGGCGGGAGTGAAAGAAAGTGTCTTCGTCGACTTCCGCGGCGATCTGGGTGTGGCGGATGAACACGAGTTCGATCTTGTCGTAGCGTTGCTTGAGGAAAAGATGCAACAGGACGAAGAACTGCTTAGCAAGGCTCTTCTCCCGCTCTCCCATCGAGGCTGAAACGTCCATTAAGCAAAACATCACCGCGTTTGCCGCCGGCTCGGGGCGCATCTCGAAATACTTGTAACGTACGTCCAGAGGGTCAATGTAGGGAATGATCTGGCGTCGCCTTAGCATCTTGTCGAGCTGCTCGCGCAGTAAATGCTTTTCCGCCTTTCGCGCCGCATCTGGCTTTTCCAGAGCCTCCAGTTCTTCAACCTGTTGCGTGAGAGCCTGTATCTCGGCATTTGTTGGGCGCCGCATAGCAAGACGTCGGCCGAACGCATTACGCATCGTCCGCGAAACACTGAGGTTGGCGGGTGTCCCGGCGGCGGTATAGCCCATGCGATGCGGTTTGGAGACCGCAACCTCTTTCAGACTGCGTTTGACCATGTCGGGCAGTTCGAGATCTTCAAAAAACAGGGAGAGAAATTCGTCCCGCGACAGAACGAACATGAACTCGTCCTCGCCCTCTCCATCCGGCGCGCCCTCACGTCCACCTTGTCCACTCTGGCCCGATGGAGGTTTCTTGAGCCGGTCACCAGCCTTGAACTTCTTGTTTCCGGTCAGAACCCGGTGTCTGGACCCACCTTTGCTGTCATGTTGAAAATGCGGTTCTCCGATCCCTTCTGATGGTACCGAGATGTTTTCCTGCTGGCCGACATCGGCGATTTTTCGGCGCCGCACGCTTTCGTCAACTGCCTCTTTGACGGCGGAACGAACCCGGCGCAAAAACCGCCTACGGTTCCCGAGGTTCTTATCCTTGGGGTTTAGCCTTCGGTCGATGAAATGGGCCATTTGAGCATAGACTCCTCATCCTGCCTTGTTGACCCGCATGTACCATTCAACCAGGCGCCTGACCTGACGGCGCGTGTAGCCGCGGCCGATCATGCGATCAATAAACTCGTTATGCTTGGCTTCGGTTTCCTTGTCCCGCTTGGCGCCAAAGCTGATGACCGGCAACAAGTCCTGGATCTGACCGAACATGCGCTTTTCGATCACGCGTCTCAGCTTCTCATATTTGCGCCAATCCGGGTTGCGACCGCGATTGTTGGCCCGCGCACGCAGCACGAATTTGACCACTTCGTTTCGGAAATCCTTGTGGTTGGAAACTCCGGCCGGTTTTTCGATCTTTTCAAGCTCCTGCTCCAGAACGCCGCGATTGAGAATCTGGCCGGTATCCGGATCTTTGAAGTCCTGATCTTCGATCCAGGCATCAGCATAGGCGATGTATCTGTCGAAAAGGTTCTGACCAAAGTCAGAATAGGATTCCAGATAGGCTTTTTGAATCTCGTTACCAATGAATTCCGCGTAGCGCGGCGACAAATCGTCTTTCATGAACGACAAGTACCGGCTTTCAACCTCGTCGGGGAATTGTTCGCGTTTCACAGCCTGTTCAAGAACATAGAGCAGATGAACCGGATCGGCACCCACCTCCTCGGTGTCGTGGTTGAAGGTCTCGGACAGTACTTTGAACGCAAAGCGGGTGGATGTGCCCGTCATTCCCTCGTCCACCCCGGCCGCATCCCGATATTCCTGCACTGACCGCGCTTTGGGATCGGTATCCTTCAGGGTTTCACCGTCATAGACGCGAAGCTTGGAAAATGTTGGCGAGTTTTCATGCTCTTTCAGCCGTGTCAAAACACTGAACTGGCTCAGGATGGACAGCGTTTCCGGCGCACAGGGGGATTCGCCAAGGCTGCTTTCCTCGAGCAACTTTTCGTAAATTCGGGCTTCGTCCGAGGCACGCAGGCAATAGGGAACCTTGACCAGACTGATCCGATCCAGAAAGGCCTCGTTGTTCTTGTTGTTTTTGAACTGCTGCCATTCAGCTTCGTTCGAATGCGCAACTATTATACCCTGGAAGGGGAAAGCGCCGATGTTCTCTGTGCCCGCATAAGACCCCTCCTGCGTAGCGGTCAGCAAGGGGTGCAGCACCTTGATTGGCGCTTTGAACATCTCCACGAATTCCATCAAGCCTTGCGTGGTGCGGTTCAGAGCGCCGGAATAGGAGTAAGCATCCGGGTCGTTCTGGCTAAATTCCTCCAGCTTGCGTATATCGAGTTTTCCGACAAGCGAAGAAATGTCCTGATTGTTTTCGTCGCCCGGTTCGGTTTTCGCAACGCAAATCTGACGCAGTTTCGACGGGTAGAGTTTCACAACCGAAAATTGGGAAATATCACCATCAAATTCCTGCAGGCGCTTGACAGCCCAGGGCGAAATCAACCCGTTCAACAACCGTTTGGGGATGTTGTACTTGTTCTCCAGCAGATCCCCCATCCGCGCACGGTCGAAAAGGCCAAGCGGAGACTCGAAGATTGGGCTGATCTGGTCACCCGCCTTCAGCACGTAAATCGGCTGCCGCTCCATAAGGTTCTTGAGGATCTCGGCAAGCGTTGATTTGCCCCCACCGACCGGACCCAACAGATAGAGGATTTGCTTGCGTTCCTCGAGGCCCTGGCTGGCATGGCGGAAAAAACCGACAATTCGCTCAATGGTTTCCTCGACGCCATAGATGTCTTGGAAGGGTTTGTATCGTTTGATTGTACGGTTAAGAAAAATGCGACTGAGCCGAGCCTCTTGACTGGTATCGACAAGCTCTGGTTCGTCAATTGCGGCAACCATCCGCTCGGCGGCGGTAGCCCGCATCGTTGGATTTTCACGACATTCCAGCAAATAGTCCTGCAATGTCATTTCGATGAGCTTTGTCCGCCCATACTCTTCTGCAAACTGCTCGAAAATCTCCATTTTAAAAGTTCCTCTAGGTTTCGTTCTCCTTCGTCCCAGCGCGCTAAGTTCATCCTAGTCTACCACAAAATTGGTCCGTAATTGTCTAATTTCTAATCACAATTTGTTTCCCGTCCGTTGCCCAGTTGAAACAAGTGCTCCTTGAAGCCTGCAATAGCCGCCACCGCGCGACCCTTTTTTGCCGCCTTGGTCGCGCCGATGTTCCACCCTCGTTATGGGTTTGCCCGACCGGTAAGCAGACGCCGTATTCTGAATTCTGACAGCCCAGGAAGCTTGGGTTGCACTTGAACTGGCTGCAGGCTCAGTCGTGACACTTACCGGTGAACCTAAGCGAGCCGTTGGGCTACTATGACTTTAGAAAATCGTTTCGCGCCTGGCGTAAGGATCTGGCGGCCAACGCTAAACCTTATGTTCTGCGCGGCCTGCGAAAACCCGCAATTATCCGGCTGGCCGAGGCTGGATGTTCAGAAGCTGAAATTCAGGCCGTCACAAACCAAAGTGCCAAAATGGTCGCTTGTTATCGCCACAAGGCGGATCGTCGCTGGTTGTCCAAGGCCGCGCAGTCACGCCGAATCTGAGGCTAGAACAGAATAGGACTAGGACGTGAAAGTGTTAGTAAATGTAATCGCCCCTAAACTCACTAGAGCGGAAAATGCGATTATCCCATTAAAATCAGTGGTGCCCAAGGAGAGACTCGAACTCTCACGCCCGTGAAGGCGGGGGATTTTGAATCCCCTGCGTCTACCATTCCGCCACTTGGGCCACGATCACTGGATTAGCGTCCACAGGCAGTAAGGTCCAGAGGCAAAAGCACAGAATTCAGACCTGATTTCGATCCAGAGTGGTTGACGCTTTGCTGACCTCATGATTTGGCTTAACGCAACAGTTTCAAGGATTGCGCATCAGATGTTGCGAGCACTTTATGACCGGACGATTCGTCTGGCCGAGCATCCACACGCCATGTGGGCGTTGGCTGTCGTCGCTTTTGTCGAAAGTTCATTTTTTCCGATTCCTCCGGACGTGCTGATGATTCCAATGATTCTCGCCCGTCCGTCCAAAGCGTGGTTGATCGCGACCGTCGCTTTGGTCGCGTCGGTTCTGGGTGGGCTTTTGGGATACGCGATCGGAGCGTTTTTCTATGAAAGCGTCGGCCAACCCATCCTCGAGTCGATGGGCAAGGCGCATGCAATGGAAGAATTCAATGAGCGTTTTAACGACTTTGGGTTCTGGGCTGTTCTGACCGCCGGAGTAACGCCATTCCCCTACAAGGTGATCACGATCATGTCCGGGTGGACAGGAATGCCACTTGGAACATTTGTCGCGACTTCCATCCTGGCCCGAGCGCTCCGGTTCTTCGTTGTCGCAGGATTGCTCTGGGGTTTCGGAGAGCCTATCCGCGATTTCATTGAAAAGCGTCTGGGTTTGGTCTTTACAGTCTTCATCGTCCTCCTGATCGGAGGCTTTGCGGTGGTACGTTATCTATGACAAATCGAAATAAGCTGGTTCTGCTTGCGGCGCTGGGTTCTGCCGCGATGTTGCTGAGCGCGTGGGGGTTTCAGTATCTGGGTGGTCTTGCGCCGTGCAAGATGTGTATCTGGCAGCGCTATCCCCATGCAGCTGCCGCCGTCATCGGCGTTGTCGCGCTGGCTGCACCGAAACTTCGGATTTTGCCCGCTCTGGGCGCTCTTGCTGCATTGACCACCGCTGCGGTCGGTCTGTTTCACGCAGGTGTAGAACGCGGCTGGTGGGAAGGCCCGTCCACATGCACGTCCGGTGATATTGGCGGACTGACACCGCAACAGTTGATGGATCAGATATTGGCGGCGCCGCTGGTCAGATGCGACGAAATTCCGTGGGAATTGTTTGGAGTGTCGATGGCCGGTTGGAATGCGCTGGTGTCAATGGGCTTGGTTCTTGTGTGGATCGCAGCCTGGAAAAGCAACTGAAGCTACTGCGCGTCCAGTTCAGCATCCCAGTACAAAAAGTCCATCCAGCTCTCATGCAGGTGGTTGGGCGGGAATTTACGGCCCACATTTTGCAGTTCTTCAGCCTCGGGCTGCCTCGGCGGTTTGCGTAATGCCATTCCAGCCTGCCGCAACGACTTTGAACCCTTGCGCAGGTTGCAGGGGCTGCAAGCCGCAACAACGTTTTGCCAGCTTGTTACACCGCCCGCCGCGCGAGGGACGACATGGTCAAAGGTCAGATCCCCCCTGCTGCCGCAGTACTGACAACAGAATTCGTCCCGCAGAAATAAATTAAAGCGCGTGAAGGCCACGCGCTTTCTGGGTTTTACATAGTCCTTCAGCACAACGACCGACGGTATTCGTATCTGAGTGCTGGGGCTGCGGACTACTTCGTCATATTCGGCTACAATGTCCACGCGATCCAACCAGGCAGCCTTGATCGCCTCCTGCCAGGGCCAGAGAGATAACGGATAATACGAAAGCGGGCGGTAGTCAGCATTCAGAACCAACGCCGGATGATGTTTCAGCGCACCCGGCTCTCTGACAAATTCAGTCCTGAAATCTCCGTCCATTACAGAATCTCTCCTCGCTCTGTACTGCCCTTTTGTGACATCAGAGCGGGGAGCACCCGCCCCGGTCTTACTATGACTATATATCGTGGTAAAACTCTGACAAGCCCTGAGTTTACACAATATGTCGAAGACTGGGTAAGGCGAATCCGTAACAGATACGTGACAGTTATCCACAGGTTGCACTGTGGCCCTTCATCGGGCTATGGCGGTTTCATGTCCTGGCTTATCCGTTTCAATAAACCCTATGATGTCCTGCCCCAGTTCACTGACCGGGCAAATTCGGAATCGCCACGTCCTACGTTGTCGGATTTTATCGACCTGCCCGGTGTATATCCGGCTGGTCGTCTGGATCGGGATAGCGAGGGATTGATGCTGCTTACAGACAACGGGCGACTGCAGGCGCAAATATCGGACCCAAAGCATAAAATGGCCAAGACCTATTGGGTTCAGATCGAAAGTGAACCCGACGCCGCTGCACTTAACGCGTTGCGAAAAGGTGTCGAGCTAAAGGACGGTCTGACCCGCCCCGCCAAAGTGGAGCTGATGGATGAGCCACCTGATCTGTGGGAACGGGTACCGCCAATCAGGGTGCGCAAAACGGTTCCCGACAGCTGGATCGAACTGACGCTGCGCGAAGGACGCAACCGCCAGGTGCGCCGGATGACGGCTGCTGTGGGCCACCCTACACTACGCCTGATCCGCGCACGTATTGGCGACTGGTCACTGGATGGGCTGCAACCCGGTCAATGGGAAAGCCTTCCTTTGCCGAATCTGAACGCCGCACCTCAGCGCAAACGCGACCGACGCCCCCGCCGGTGACAGAAGGCGTTACAGTGGCTAAACTGATTTCATGAAGGTCACACCGGACATACCGGCCCCTTCCGCCATTCTGGAAGCTGCCCTCTATGTGGACGATCTGGATGCCGCCGAGCGGTTTTATGGCGAAATCCTTGGGCTGACCCAAATACAGCGCGTCGAGAACCGGCACATTTTCTATCGGGTCGGCGGCTCGGTTCTGTTGCTGTTCAACCCGGACCAAACAGAACAACCGCCAAATAACCTCGACCTGCCCGTTCCCCCACACGGATCCCGCGGCGCCGGACATGTCTGCCTTGTTTTGTCCCGGGATGAGATTGCGATCATGCGCAAACATCTATTGGACTGGAACATTCCGCTTGATGCCGAATTCGACTGGCCCGGTGGCGTTAGGTCGTTGTATGTCCGCGACCCTGCCGGAAACTCGGTCGAATTCGCCGAGGGGCATCTGTGGGATTAACGCAGGTTGAACCGCTTCGAAATCCGATTCACCGGGGTCCCGTCGCGAAGCGGTACGCCGTAAGCGACTGACATATCCCGAAATCCCATCTTGTTATAGTAACTCAAGCCCGGTGCGTTATCGGTGCGGATTGTGGCGTTAATCGATTGAAACCCCAACGAAGTCGCCACCTTGACTGTCTCGGAAAACAATGCGCGTCCTGCCCCTTTCAGGACCGGATCACGTCTGGTGAAGGTGGCGATGTCCGCGCAATCATCGGGCAGTGCTTCATGTATGCCAAGCCATTGAAATCCCGCCACTTCACCCTGCTCATCCAACACAACGTGACAGCAAATCTTGTCTACCCCATCCAGATAGCTCTGTGCGAACAGCGGTTCCGAGAACGGGATCTCAAACGCAGTCGTTCCACCAATGGCAATGATCTGGTTGAGGATGCGGCAAGCATCCGCCACATCTTCGCGCATCATCGGCCGGACGGCGATCATGGTCAGAGGCTCAATTTGTCACGCATAAATGCCAGCGCCACACTCAGCCCATCAGGTGCTATGCCGTGCCCTGTGCCTTTCATGACATGCGCATAGACCTCTTTGAAACCGGCAGTCTGCAGGGCCTCAGCGGCTTCCGGCAGCGATTGGGGCGGTACTACATCATCGGCATCACCATGCACCAGCAAAATGGGCATCCGGCTGACTACCTCATCGGCCAACAGGTCCGGTTCCAGCAAACGCCCGGAAAACGCGACGATGCCAGCCACTGGGTCTTCGCGACGTGGGGCGACGAACAGGCTCATCATTGTGCCCTGCGAGAATCCGAACAGAACAACCTGTTCCGGCAGCACATCTTCATCGACCATCAGGGCATCAAGGAAGGCATTGAAGTCTTCAACTGCCATTTCCATGCCTCGGCGGGCCTCTTCCTCGGACGAGCCATCGATCCACGGGATCGGGAACCACTGAAACCCGTTTGGCATACCGGGGATTTGCTCAGGCGCATCGGGGGCAACAAACAACGTGTCAGGCAGATGTTCACCCAGCACATCGGCCAGCCCCAGTAGGTCCGCCCCGTTGGCACCATAACCGTGCACGAATACCACGACCGAGCGCGTGTCGCCCGAAACCGGTTCTTTCCGGAGCGCGTTCAAAACCCTTGTCATCTGATCCCTTCCCTGTCCTTGGCCACGCGGTAATAGGCCCACAGGACGCGGGCCGCAACCGAACGCCAGGGTGACCATGCTTCGGCCATTTGCCGCAGTTCCTTATCAGTGGGGCGTTTTGGCAAATCGTAGAGAACGCGCGCCGCCTCTTGCAGGGCCAGGTCGCCCGGTGCGATTACATCCGCACGGCCAAGAGAAAACATCGCATAGATTTCAGCGGTCCAGACGCCAATTCCCGGCACCTCAGTGAGGGTCGCGACGACCTCTTTGTCAGAAGCACCTCGTAACGCTTTGTAATCTATACGAGCCTCAGCCAACGACCGCGCATAGCGTATCTTTTGTCGACTCAATCCTACAGCGCGCAAATCCTCGTCCGTGGCCCACATTATTTTCCGCGGCCCGGTCAGTTTGGCATCCTGCATCCTCTTCCAGATCGCATTGGCCGACGCAACGCTGACCTGCTGACTGACGATCGCGCTGAGCAATTGCGCAAATCCGTCCGGTCGACGTCGCAACGGTAAGGGGCCGGTTTGTTCCATCGCATAGGCCATGCGCGGGCAGGCACCCGCCAGCCACGTAGCGCCTTCGGTCACGCAATCCGGTGTCTCGATAATCCGACCTACGGACATATTCCCCCCTTCCGTGGATGCCTGCACGTTAGGCCCCTTTGCCGCATATGCAACCCGCTTGTGCGCAAATGAATTCACCGATACCCATGCGGGCATGACAATGATCTCGACCGCCCCCGACAACAGTCAGGCCAAACGCAACGTTGCCGTTCTGGTTGCTGCGCAAGCCATTCTCGGCGCGCAGATGCCGATGATTTTCACGGTTGGCGGGCTGGCCGGACAGTCGCTGGCAACCAATCCCTGTCTGGCCACTCTGCCGATATCGCTGATTGTCCTTGGCTCGATGCTGGCCGCCACTCCGATCTCGGCCATCATGCAAAGATGGGGACGGCGCACCGGATTTCTTGTGGGCGCCACGGCGGGGGCACTGGGTGGCATGGTTGGTGCTTATGGCCTGTACCTCGGGTCGTTCCCAATATTCCTGCTGGGCAGCCTGCTGACTGGGATCTACATGAGCGCGCACGGATTTTACCGTTTTGCCGCTGCGGATACAGCATCGGACGAGTTTCGCCCCAAGGCGATTTCGTATGTCATGGCGGGTGGTCTGGCGGCTGCCATCATCGGTCCTCAGATCGTCAAGCTGACCTCGCAATCTTACGTGATCCCATTTCTCGGCACGTATTTTGCGGTGATCGCGGTCAATGTCGTCGGGTCGGGGCTGTTCTTTTTCCTCGATATCCCCAAACCTCCTCGCCCTCAGGCCGACGCGCCCAAGGGACGGAGTCGTCTGGAATTACTCAAAACCCCGCGCATCGCAGTCGCCATCATCTGTGCGATGGTCTCGTATGCGCTGATGAATCTGGTGATGACATCAACTCCGCTTGCCGTCGTCGGCTGCGGTTATACCGAAGGTGATGCGGCCGATGTCGTCACAAGCCATGTGCTGGCGATGTACGTTCCCAGTTTCTTCACCGGCCACCTGATCGCCCGGTTCGGTGTCGAAAAGATCGTCGCCCTTGGACTGGCCATTCTGGCAGGTGCGGGCGTCGTTGCGCTGCAGGGTGTTGAGCTTGGAAATTTCTTTATCGCGCTGATTTTGTTGGGCATTGGCTGGAATTTCGGCTTTATCGGAGCAACCACAATGCTGGCCAGCGAGCATGAGATTCACGAGCGCGGCAGGATGCAGGGCCTGAACGACCTTCTGGTGTTTGGTGGGGTGACGATGGCGTCGCTGGCCTCTGGCGGGTTGATGAACTGCTCGGGCGGTTCACCGGTCGAGGGTTGGACGGCGGTCAATCTGGCGATGGTTCCGTTGCTGACACTGGCAGGTGGTGCCCTGATGTGGCTGACGATGCGCCCGAAGGAGGCCTGACGGTCGACCTACCACCGTCCCGTCACTACACGCGCCATCAGATCCACGCGGCGGCGGAATTCACTTTGACCTAGCGCTCCGCCCGACACCCTTTTGGGGTCTGCGGTCGCTTGGCGCAGGATCGCACCGGTTTGCCAGCCACAATACATCGCAGGCCGAGACTCAGCGCTTATCAAGGTGCGCTTTGAACGGGCGCGCGCCAATCGCTCCATGGCCTTGCCTGCCAATTGACGAACACCGTCCTGTGTTCCGTCCAAAAGCGGAATTCGACCTCGTGCTTCCAGTTCCGGAATTGCACGAAGCCAGTTTGCAACGCCCAACGCATAGCCAAAATCCCGCAGAACGCTTTCCTCTGCCACACCCATCGCCTGTGCGGCAACCAATGTCAAAGTGCCCGAACTCTGGTCGATGTAGTTGTCGAAATGCTCGCCATCCTCAAAGGGTTCTTTGTATATATCCCATCGCCTTACGGCGACATATTCATCTAGTTTACCGGCAAGATGAGGGGAAAGAACCTGTGCTAGTGGCGTTACCACCTGATGCCGCCTGATTGTCTTTCCTTCGGCGATCTCCTGCAAGGCATCGCGCCACCACTGCAGCCGCATTTCGGCAATCATAGGCTCTTGTGTAACCCATGGCGCACGCGCCACTTCGACATTCAGGGCATACAACGGAAACAGAACGGCCCGAGCTGCAACCGGGGCCGCCATGGTGGCAAGAAACCGGTCGGGGTCGGCCCGTTGCACCAGCTCGGCACAAGCTCTTAGGTCATCGTCGAACTGCACCGCTATTCCGCCGCTGTGGCCTGTGCCCCGCAATCGCGCACCAGTTTCCATTGAATTGCATCCAGCAGAGCCTCAAATGACGCGTCAACTATGTTCGCACTGACACCAACAGTAGACCACCGCCGTCCTGTACCGTCCTCGCTGTCGATGATGACGCGCGTGACGGCTTCGGTCCCGCCCTGAGTTATGCGGACCTTAAAGTCCACCAGATGCATGTCATCCAGTACTTCGGAATATCGCCCAAGATCCTTGGCCAGCGCCTTGGCCAGAGCATTCACAGGACCGCGATCGCTCCCACTGTCATCCAGTGATTCACTGACAGACAGTTTTTTCTCGCCATCCACCTTCACTACGACGACCGCCTCGGACAGGCTGACCATCTTGTTGTACTTGTTCTTGCGCCGCTCGACCGTCACCTTGTACCGCTTGACTTCAAAGAACTGCTGTAACTGGCCCAGTTCATCCCGCGCAAGCAATTCGAACGAGGCCTGTGCGGTGTCATAAGAGTACCCCTCACCCTCACGCACCTTGATCCGCTCAAGAATGCGCCCGAGCGCTGGATCGCCCTTTTCGACGACAATCCCCGCCTCAGCCAGCCGGTTGCGCAGGTTCGACTGACCCGCCTGGTTCGACATGGGAATGATGCGACTGTTACCTACAGTTGATGGTTCAACATGTTCATAGGTTGTCGGATCCTTCAGGATGGCACTGGCGTGCAGGCCCGCCTTGTGTGCAAAGGCCGAGGCGCCCACATACGCCGCCTGCTTGCTTGGCACGCGATTCAGGATATCGTCCAGCATCCGGCTGATGCGTGTCAGCCCGGACAGAGCTTCGCGGCTTACACCGATATCGAATTGCGACGCATAAGGTTCCTTCAGCAACAATGTCGGGATCAGCGCTGTCAGGTTCGCGTTGCCGCAGCGCTCGCCCAGCCCGTTCAAAGTGCCCTGAATCTGCCGCGCGCCCGCATCGACTGCGGCAAGCGAACAAGCCACCGCCTGCTCGGTGTCGTTGTGACAGTGAATGCCCAGCCGGTCACCCGGCAGTCCGGCGTCAATAACGTCGCGCACGATCCGCCCGACCTCGGCAGGCAAAACGCCTCCATTGGTGTCGCACAGAACCACCCAACGTGCGCCCGCATCCAGCGCGGCACGGCAGGTTGCAATGGCGTATTCCGGGTTGTCCTTGTAACCGTCAAAGAAATGCTCGGCGTCGAACAACGCCTCACGCCCTTGACTGACGATATGGGCCATCGAGGCGCGGATATTCTCGACATTTTCCTCCAACGGGATGCCAAGCGCCTGCGTGACATGGTAGTCATGCGCCTTGCCGACCAGACAGATTGCCTGTGTACCAGCATTCATTACCGCAGCCAGCACATCGTCGTTTTCCGCCGACCGACCCGATCGCTTGGTCATGCCGAAAGCGGTCAGGCGCGCCTTCGTCGCTGGTGCCGTGTCAAAAAATGCGCTGTCGGTCGGGTTCGCGCCGGGCCAGCCGCCTTCGACATAGTCAACGCCCAACTCGTCCAATGCCTGTGTGATCTGCGCCTTCTCAGCGGTCGAGAACTGCACGCCTTGTGTCTGCTGCCCGTCACGCAGCGTGGTGTCGTAGAGATAGAGGCGTTCCTTTGACTGATTTTCCGATACCATCAGACCGCCTCCAGCTTTGCGGCGTCGAATCCGGGGCCTGGAACCAGCTCCACACCTGATTTGCTCATGCGAACCTCCAGACCGGCTTCCAGATACGCAGCCTTTAACCGATCCACTTCGGCGAAGTCCTTGCTTTCCATGGCAATTGCCCGGGCGCTTGCAAGTTTTTCTTCATGCGAAGACAAATCCAGTTCTGCAGTTTCGGCCCACGCGCCCAACCCTTCCGACAACAATCCAAGCAATTGCGCGCCCGCCAACAGGCCCGCAACATCGCCATCCGCCGCCAAACGGTGCAGTTCCGTGATGGCGCCCGCAGTGTTCAGATCATCGGCCAGCGCAGCGATGATCGCGGGCGACGCGCTGGCGGTGGGCTCAATGCCCGCTGTCAGCGCCCGCCACTTGCGCAAGGTTGCCTCGGCTTCGCGCGCTTTCCTTTCGGTCCAGTCCATCGGCTTCCGATAATGCGTTTGCAGGAACACAAAGCGGATCACTTCGCCCGGCACGCCCTGCTCCAACAGATCGTGCACGGTAAAGAAGTTGCCCAGTGACTTGGACATCTTCTTGCCTTCGACCTGCAGCATCTCATTGTGCATCCAGACTTTGGCGAACTCGCCATGCGGGTGTGCGCAGCAGCTTTGCGCTATCTCGTTCTCGTGATGCGGGAACATCAGGTCATTGCCGCCGCCGTGGATGTCAAAACTCTCACCCAACAGCTCATATGCCATGGCCGAGCATTCGATATGCCAGCCCGGACGGCCCCTGCCCCACGGAGAATCCCATCCCGGCAGATCATCCGTCGAGGGTTTCCACAGAACAAAGTCCATCGGGCTCTTTTTGTAGGGCGCTACCTCGACCCGCGCACCGGCAATCATGTCATCGACGGAACGACCGGAAAGCTTTCCGTATTTCTCTTTCCACGAATCCACTGCAAAAAGAACATGGCCCCCGGCGGCATAGGCGTGGCCCTTATCGATCAGAATTTCAATCATCGCGATCATCTGCTCGATATATTGCGTGGCGCGCGGCATATGATCCGGCTCAAGCGCACCAAGCTGCCCCATATCATCCAGAAACCACTGCGTCGTTTC
Organism: Ruegeria sp. BJ6; assembly: GCF_056537885.1. NCBI lineage: Bacteria > Pseudomonadati > Pseudomonadota > Alphaproteobacteria > Rhodobacterales > Roseobacteraceae > Ruegeria > Ruegeria sp. BJ6. Next base: position 165,185 of record NZ_JBQFSG010000011.1, read on the forward strand.
GGCGGTAATGTCGCTGATTGGCTTTCCGCTTTCGGCTGCGCGTGCGTTGATCTTGTCATCCACGTCAGTGAAATTGCGCACATAGGTCACATGATCCGCGCCATAGACGTGACGCAGCAATCGGTTGAGTACATCGAACACCACGACAGGCCGCGCATTTCCCAGATGCGCCCGGTTATAAACGGTCGGTCCGCAGACATACATCCGGACATTTTCAGCATCGATTGGAACGAAATCCTCTTTCGTCCGGGTCCGGGTGTTGTGCAGCTTGATCGTCGTCATCGGTCAGGTCCTTAAGCCATGGGCTTGCGCGTTGACGCGGGCTTAGCAACTTGTCTCAGAGATGAAAACGAAAGAAACCGGCCCGCTTGAAAGTTCAGCAGGAAATGCAGCAGATAATGATGTAAGTCATCCGGTTCATGCCCACCGCCATATCACGAGCCCGCACCAACGCCAAGGCTTGAGTGATCGTTGAACCCGTGCAAACTGAATGAATGAGCCGAGAGATAGTGAATTCAATTTGCAAAACACTCCCCGGGGCCGAGGTTTCGGACCCATGGGGAGGCGGTCATGATGCTTGGAAAGTTGGAGGTAAGATGTTTGCCTGCATCGGTACAGCAAATGACGGCGTGTCGGTGAAGACGCCCGATATTGAAACCGCCCAGATGCTAATCGACGCGGGAGTAGGAACAAAAGCGCCTTATTTTCATCGCAGCTGGCTTCGTCTGCCATGGGGAACGGATGAGGAAGAAATCCGGCATCGGGTGGTCGCGTCGTATGACATCGTGCGGGCATCTCTGACGAAAAAGATAAAGGCGACATTGCCGCCGCGAAGTTGATTGACAAACTGTCATCCGTCTGCCCCTCTCCGCGCTGGAACGTTCCAAGGAGTCCAGTGATGAAACTGTCGCATCGCATCACAAATTTGACCAGCGGGGGATCAGACGGCTGGGAGGTGTTTTATCGCGCACGCCGGATGAAATCCGAAGGCATCGCCGTAACGGAGTTGACGATTGGTGAACATGACGTTCGTACCGATCCCTCCATTCTGGCAGCGATGGATGCGTCGGCCCGTGGCGGCCACACCGGATATGCAATGGTTCCAGGTACGGCCCTGCTGCGCGACACTGTGGCCGCGCGCGTTCAGACGCGGACCGGTGTTCCGACGAAACGCGACAATGTTTTGATCACATCCGGGGGTCAGGCAGCCCTTTTCGCGGCCCACATGGCTGCCTGCGACGCAGGCGATACAGCGTTGTATCTTGATCCGTATTACGCGACCTATCCCGGCACCATTCGCGGGGTCGGAGCCGTTGCCAAGGCTGTTCCTACCCGGGCAAAAAATGCCTTTCTACCGCAACCTGCCGACATCGACAGTGCTGCGGAAGGAGCCGTTTCGCTTTTGATCAACTCGCCGAACAACCCCACAGGGGTCGTGTATCCGCGTGAGACGTTGGAAGGCATCGCCGCGGTTTGCCGAAAACGCGACTTGTGGCTGATCTCGGACGAAGTTTACGACACGCAGATTTGGGAGGGCGAGCACATTTCGCCCCGCGCATTGCCCGGCATGACCGAACGGACCCTTGTTGTTGGTTCTATGTCGAAATCACACGCAATGACCGGGTCGCGCTGTGGCTGGATCGTTGGACCCGAGGAGATTATCGAGCATCTGATCAACCTTGCCACGCACACCACATACGGCGTTCCGGGATTTGTTCAGGATGCAGCCAGTTATGCGCTCAGCACCGGCACCGATTTAGAAGAAACTATTGCCGAACCATTTCGCCGTCGGCGCGCATTGGCCATGGACATCCTTTCGCGTCAAAACACCGTCGGACTTGTTCCGGCGGGGGGCGCGATGTATCTGATGCTGAATGTGCGGGCCACTGGCCTCAGCGGCGACGAGTTCGCAAATGCGCTGTTGGACCAACACTCAATCGCGGTTATGCCCGGCGAAAGTTTTGGAACGTCTGCTGCTGGACACGTTCGCGTCGCCATGACAATTGAAGACGATGCATTTGCCACTGCATTGCAGACGCTATGCAACTTTGCTGCAGGTCTGGCTGAGCAGCACGCTGCAGAGTAGCGGATGAGCCGTCGAGCGTTCTGTCAGAATCTGAAGGTCGTCCTGAGATTGAATGTGTTGGTATCGGCGTCGCCGGATTGTCCGTTCAGATCACTGAAGTTCTGGCGCAACGCCTCACCGCTGATGACAAATCGGTCGTTTACCGGATAGGCGACGCCGATCCCGTAAACAGCGGCAGTATCGCTGTCACCCGAAGCGCCTGCACGTGCGGCACCAACAACCACGTAACCAAGTGCCGGACCGAAATCATACCCGCCCCTCAGCTTCAGACGCGTTATATCGTCGATGCTGCCACCGCCTGTTCCCAAATCCAGATCATTCCAGTTGAATTCCAGTTCTCCACCCAGAACAAGGCTGCCGAAATCATAGTCATACCCGATATGCGGGCCAAAATTTGTTCCACTGCCGCCAAGACCGCCCGGCCCATCCGCATCGGAATATCCAAAGCTGAAACCAGCATATGGCCCGGTCCAGTCCTCAGCCCACGCCGGGGTTGAAACGAGAACCGAAAAGGCCACCAATACTGAAATCAACTTTGCCATATTGCGACTCCGAAAATCGGAAACAACCAGACCATTTCGATTGGTAGAACAGCCCGGACCTTAGTAATTGATATGGAAAAACCCCTTGAATGCTTCAACCTAGCGGATGCCCTTCTCTAACGAATGTGAAGTGAGTATAGCAAAATTCTCGTCATACGGGAAAAAATCTTTGGAACGCATGCTTTTGCACTGATCACAATCGCTCTCAATCACTCGAACAATCGCCAAAATTCAAGTTAGGAACGCTGTTGGATCGATGTTGATTCTGTTGCCCAAAAAACATCTGAACTCAGGTCGCAAACAGAACAGATCGAATCCGGACAAGATGCCAACCTAGACTGAAGAATGTTAGAGGGGCCGAATGCACGGCGATTTTTGGAAAATCCGTTTGGTAAGCCGTACCATCGGTGCCGACCGCGGGCGCGCTGCGCGTGGTCGCCCTTTTTCTTGTTGAGACTTCTCCACCTCTTCAAGTTCAAAAATTCGGAACACTCTCATGAACGATCAATCCCGAAGCTCTTCTCGTAGCGGCGGGCGCTCTGCGCGCCGTGCGGCACGGGCCGCAGCCCTGCCCGAACATCTGCGCCCTGTACGCCCCGGCATGGAGGGCGGCACATACAAACCACTTAGCCAGCAAGATATGGAGCGTATTCATAACGCTGCATTGACCGCGTTGGAAACCATCGGTCTGGCCGATGCACCGCAAAGCGGTATCGACTATCTGGTTGGAGCGGGCTGCATACTGGGCGATGACGGCCGCATCCGGTTTCCCCGCGCGCTGGTCGAGGACATGCTGGCCAAGGCCAACCGCTCGGTCACCCTATACAGCCGCGATGGAAAGACCGATCTGGAGCTGTCAGGCCACCGCGTCCACTATGGCACGGCGGGTGCTGCTGTGCACATGGTCGACGTGCATGGGCGCGAATATCGCGATTCGACGGTTCAGGATCTGCATGACGCGTCTCGAATCTGCGAAAATCTGGAAAATATCCATTTTGTACAACGCCCTATGGTGTGTCGTGACATTCTGGACAATCAGGAAATGGACCTGAACACGATCTATGCGTGCTGTTCGGGAACGTACAAACACATCGGTACTTCCTTTACCGATCCCAGCTATGTCGCGCCCGCGATGGAAATGCTGCACATGATCGCGGGAGGAGAGGACAAATGGCGCGAGCGGCCTTTTGTTTCCAACTCGAACTGTTTCGTCGTTCCCCCCATGAAATTCGCAACCGAAAGCTGCGAAGTGATGGAAGAATGCATTAAGGCCGGGATGCCTGTGCTGCTGCTGTCAGCCGGTATGGCTGGAGCAACTGCACCATCAACGGTTGCAGGTGCCATAACCCAAGCCACTGCCGAATGCCTTGCGGGGCTGGTTTACGTAAATGCCGTAAAGCCAGGTGCACCCGCAATTTTTGGCACCTGGCCCTTTGGTCTGGACTTGCGGACCGGCGCGATGTCGGTGGGGTCTGGCGAACAGGCCTTGCTGAGTGCCGGTTGTGCCCAGATGCACAAATTTTATGGCCTGCCCGGTGGCGCTGCTGCGGGGGCATCAGATTCCAAACTGCCCGACATGCAAGCCGGGTGGGAACAGATGTGCTCGAACGTCATGGCCGGTCTGTCTGGACTGAACATGGTCTATGAATCAGCCGGTATGCATTCCTCGCTTCTGGGGTTCTGCTTTGAAAGCCTTATCCTCAGCGACGACCTGATTGGTCAGGCCCTTCGCTGCGTCCGTGGGATCGAAGTTAACGACGACACACTGGCGCTGGATCAGATCGCCGAGGTCTGTCTGGGTGGGCCTGGACACTACCTGGGTACGGACGCGACGCTCAGCCGGATGCAAGTGGATTACGTTTATCCGACACTCGGGGATCGAACTTCACCCAAGGAATGGTCCGAACTGGGCAAACCTGATCTTCTGGAAAAGGCCACGGCCCGCAAAGAAGAAATCCTTGCAAATCCTTCGCCAGCCCGGTTCGATCCGCTGCTGGATGCAGAATTGCGCGCCAAGTTTAACATTCACTTGCCCGCGTAACGCATTGAAATAAAAGTGGCGGCCCGAAGTGCCTCGGGCCGCCGTTTGGATGCAATGCAGGATCAGCCGTTGCTTGCGGGCAGCAAGCCTGCTTCTTGGGCTGCTGCAATCTCGGCCTGATCCAGCGCCCCGTCCCCGTTTGCATCCAGTTGCGAGAAGCCATCGGCATCCATTTCAGGCACAACCGCCTGAACTTCGTCTATGGTCAGAACGCCATCGCCGTTGGCATCCGCGCCAGATTGAGCGAAGGCCACTGCGGGCAGCCCAAATGCGATTGCTGCGACAACGGCTACTTTGTTCGGTTTCATTATGGATACTCCTGATTGAATTGAGGGGGTTATTGCGTCCGGACAGGCATCAGAAACACCCAATCATTGCCTCGTGTCACGACCCCGACCGATGTCATGGCAATTCGCGCCAAAGCCCGCGCGATTCGAGGTTTTTCATATGCGGTCTGCCGCTTGGCCAAATCATCAGATCTCAATTCGGCCAGTCTTGTCCGACACCCAGGGGGAGAAATGGCAATCCCTTGCTCAACCAATGCGACTCGCTGATGAAAAAGAAAGGGGGCCGAAGCCCCCTGTCAGTTTCGCCGTCCAGGCTCATTTCATTGACCGCCCGGTGTTTTTTTGCCTGCGGCCTGGACGTCGCATGGGACGAGCGCACCCGCCCCGTGAGAGAGTGGGAGGGAGCAATATATTCCGCCCCACCCTGTTCCCGGTGAACACGGGCATGTTCACCGAGTGAGACAAGGCGCCTTGGGTAAGTCTCAGGCATTGCCTTGCCCCGTATTCGTCGGGACCGGATCACCGAGGGATACCCCGGCCCCTACGCACCGTTGCCAGTGCGTTTTCAGTTTCGGATCACGAGCATCCGCTTGTGGATCCGCATGTGTTGCACTTCATGCAGGTGCCGTTACGCACCAGCGTGTAGTTTCCGCATTCGCCGCACGGGTCCCCTTCGTATCCCTGCATCTTCGCCTTTGTGCGGGCATCCATTCCGGTCGCGGCTTCGCTGACGACAACAGTTTCAGTCTGTGTCTGGAATTCGACCGAGGATTCTGACATGCCGCCAATTTCAGTCTGGCCTCCGTTGAACACCATCAAATCCTGAGGCAAACGCTTGCGGAGATAGCCGGTCGAACTGATCTGCTTCAGAACCTCCAGTGACTTGGTTGCAGCGCTGTCGCTGATCTCGGCGACGTTTGACACGCCTTCTTCTTCGCCACGCCCAACGTCGTCAAACGCAGCGCCTTCGGGTTTGACATGCGCCAGATCAGTACGGTCCAGATAGGAAACAGCCAGTTCGCGGAAGATGTAATCCAAGATCGACGTCGCGTTCTTGATCGAGTCGTTGCCCTGCACCATCCCTGCCGGTTCGAATTTGGTGAAGGTGAAGGCATCCACGAATTCTTCCAGCGGTACGCCGTATTGCAGGCCGACCGACACTGCGATGGCAAAATTGTTCATCATCGCCCGGAAGCCCGCGCCTTCCTTGTGCATGTCGATGAAGATTTCGCCCAGTTGGCCGTCTTCGAACTCGCCGGTGCGTAGATAAACTTTGTGCCCACCTACGATTGCCTTTTGGGTATAGCCCTTGCGGCGATGCGGCAGCTTTTCACGATGGCTGCGGATGACTTCTTTGACCACAACCTTTTCGATGACCTTCTCGGCCAGAACAACCGCCTTTTCCTGTGCTGATCCTGTTTCCAGAACCTCGGCTGCTTCGTCGTCATCCTCGACCAATGCTGCAGCCAAAGGCTGAGACAGTTTCGAGCCGTCACGATAGAGCGCGTTGGCCTTCACACCTAGCGACCAGCTGAGTTCATACGCTTTCTGACAATCCTCGATGGTTGCGTCATTCGGCATGTTGATCGTCTTCGAGATCGCACCCGAGATGAAGCTCTGCGCCGCCGCCATCATGGTGATGTGGCTGTCAACACCTAGGAAACGCTTACCTTTCTTGCCGCACGGGTTGGCGCAGTCGAAGATTGAATAATGCTCTTCCTTCAGGTGCGGCGCGCCTTCCAGTGTCATCGTCCCGCAGACATGATCGTTGGCCGCGTCAATATCCGCGCGGGTAAAGCCCAGATGGCGCAACAGGTCGAAGGTGGGATCGTTCAGCTTGGTTGCCGGGATGCCCAGAACGCCGGTGCAGAAATCTTCACCCAGTGTCCACTGGTTGAAGACAAACCGGATGTCGAAAGCACTTTCCAGCGCGGCGTCCACTTTCGCCAATTCATTGGGGCCAAAACCGTGCCCAGTCAGCGAGGTGTGGTTGATCCCCGGCGCGTTGCCGATGGTGCCGTGACCGACCGCGTAGCCGACGATCTCTTCGATCTGAGCCGAAGAATAACCCAGCTTTTCCAGCGCTGACGGTACCGAACGGTTGATGATCTTGAAGTAACCGCCACCGGCCAGCTTCTTGAACTTGACCAGAGCAAAGTCCGGCTCAATCCCTGTAGTGTCGCAATCCATCACCAGACCGATTGTTCCAGTCGGTGCGATCACGGTGGCCTGCGCGTTGCGGTAGCCGTTTTGCTCACCAAGGCTCAGCGCTTCATCCCAGGCCGTCATGGCCAGATCGACCAGACGCTTGTCGGGGCAGTTGCCGTGGTCCAGCGGCACAGGCTTGACCGCCAGCTTCTCATAACCCTCTGTCACACCCTGCGCAGCGCGGCGGTGATTGCGGATGACACGCAGCATGTGGTCTGCGTTGCGCTCATAGCCTTTGAACGGACCCAGCTCTCCGGCGATCTCGGCCGAGGTTGCATAGGCCACACCGGTCATGATCGCGGTCAGCGCGCCACAGATCGCCCGACCTTCGTCCGAGTCATAGCTGTAGCCCATGTTCATCAGCAGGCCACCGATGTTTGCGTAACCCAGACCCAGCGTGCGGAAGTCATAGGACAGTTGCGCGATTTCCTTCGACGGGAACTGCGCCATGGTCACCGAGATTTCCAGCGTCAGGGTCCACAGGCGCGACGCGTGCATATAATCCGCGGCCTGGAACTCACCATCCTTGAGGAAGGTCAGCAGGTTCATCGACGCAAGGTTACAGGCCGTATCGTCAAGGAACATGTATTCCGAGCACGGGTTCGAGCCGCGAATCCCACCATCCACCGGGCATGTATGCCACTCGTTGACGGTGTCGTGGAACTGGATGCCGGGGTCGGCACAGGCCCATGCCGCGTGGCCTACCTTCTCCCACAAATCACGTGCCTTTACGGTGCGGGCAACCTTGCCGTCGGTGCGGTTAATCAACTCCCAATCGGCGTCTTTCTCTACAGCCGTCAGGAACGCGTTGGTCACACGGATCGAGTTGTTCGAGTTCTGGCCCGAAACCGAGCTATAGGCTTCCGAATCCCAGTCCGTATCATAGGTCGGGAATTCGATGCTGTCGTGACCCTGCTTGGCGTAGTCCAGAACGCGCTTGATGTAAGTCTCGGGGATTGCGACATTTTTCGCCTCGCGAACCGCTTTCTTCAGGCTGTCGTTCTTGTTGGGATCATATGCATCGTCCTGCACACCGTCCCAGCTGCGGATGGCCTCGAAAATGCCGTTCAGCATCTTCTCGTGCATCTTCGATCCGGCAACGATCGAGGCCACCTTCTGCTCTTCGATCACCTTCCACTCGATGAATTGCTCGATGTCCGGGTGATCTGCATCGACGATTACCATCTTTGCTGCCCGACGGGTTGTCCCGCCTGATTTGATCGCGCCAGCGGCGCGGTCGCCGATCTTGAGAAAGCCCATGAGGCCCGAGGACTTGCCGCCACCCGACAGCGCTTCGCCTTCTGCACGCAGATGGCTGAAGTTGGTCCCGGTACCCGAGCCGTATTTGAACAGGCGCGCCTCACGCACCCACAGATCCATAATGCCGCCTTCGTTCACCAGATCGTCATCAACAGACTGGATAAAGCACGCGTGCGGCTGCGGATGTTCGTAAGCAGATTTCGATTTGGTCAGCTTGCCGGTTTTATAGTCGACATAGTGGTGCCCCTGCGCCGGCCCATCGATGCCGTATGCCCAGTGCAAACCGGTGTTGAACCACTGAGGTGAGTTCGGCGCGGCGCGCTGGGTCGCCAGCATGTAACGCATCTCGTCGAAATAGGCGCGCGCGTCTTCCTCGGTCGAGAAATATCCGCCTTTCCAGCCCCAATACGCCCACGCGCCCGCCAGCCGGTCGAACACCTGCTTGGACGATGTTTCACCGATGAACTCGGCACCTTCGTCGGGAACGGACCGCCAGAGGAATTCCGGAACGCCCTTTTCCTTGACCTTCTTCATGCGCGACGGAACACCGGCCTTGCGGAAGTACTTTTGCGCGATCACATCGCTGGCAACCTGACTCCAACGTTCAGGGACTTCGATACCTTCAAGGCGGAATACGATCGTTCCATCCGGGTTGCGAATTTCGGACGTTGCCGACACAAAGTTCAGTTCCGCGTATGCGTCCTGCCCCGGTTTGGTAAATTTTCTTTCAATCTTCATGTCCGCCGCCCTAGCTTCACCAATTCAATACCTGGCTCAATCCGCCACAAATGCCGTAAGCTTGCTGCTTTCCGGCGCACCGAATACTTTAGGGCGCAATGATCCCGTCACCGCAAAATGCGGTCGAAACCATCTGAATGGTCGCACGAAACTATAGCTGTGCCTTTGTCCCTCGCCTGCTGCCTTTCTGGTCATCACCTACCAGATTTAGTGGCAGCGCATTCGGCCCACACAATTTGGCGTATAGACCCCTACGAGGTCAACGGCAAAATTTCGCGGATTTTGATATCTTTTGTGTTGACCTGCCGGGCCATCGTACGGAAATTCGATTCCTCCACAGACTTGTCCATGGTCTGATACGGATCACCGGATTTAGTCCGGACAGGAATTCCCTTTTTTTGTGGCACAGTTACCAGAACGTCCTGACCCTGATCCCGGTTTCTGTCCCCATCAAAGAATCACGGTCGCTAGAACGCGACAGATCGCCTAGGGTAAATACATCAAGCATTCTGAATTGGAGCAATCTGGCTATGCGCCTGTTCCATCTTTTGTTCGCCTCGGTCATGATCGTGGCCTGTACACCACAGGAAACAGGCCCTGTTTCTCGTAGTGCCCAATTTTCGGAATATCCTGAAAAGTTGTTCGACGCCTTCGAAGAATCATGCACGGATCCTGGTGAGGAGTTTCGACAAATCGGCCCAAGTACCAGCGAATGCAGGCAGTTCCTGCCACCTGAGACCACTGCCTACCTTATCCTAAATTTCGACGGCTATACGCTGAAGCTACCCCAAAGCGTCATTCAGCTTACGACGACCAAGAATCAGATCGGGTTTCAGGTCGATGCGGATCTGTTCCTAACGGTGCCACAAAAAGATGGCACCACGCTGCGCATACCTGTGAAAAGCCAGACGCTGGACAGGAAGCTGACCCGCCTTTACCGCGTTGCCGGCGGTACACCAAAGTGATGTGGAAGTGGTCGGGGCGGCGAGATTCGAACTCACGACCCCCTGTACCCAAAACAGGTGCGCTACCAGACTGCGCCACGCCCCGGACCGTGCGCCTTCCTAACGGGGTGTTTCTGATTTGAAAAGCCCTAACAGGGCCAGATTGCGGTACCTTGCGAAAAAATTTCGTGGCGCATGACAGTCCCGGTACGAATCGAATAGCGGCTGGACAGGCCTGCATTGATTTCGAGTACGGCAAACACGTCATCCCCCCCTTCGATCGGGGTCAGATCACCCGGAACTGCCCCCTGATGCACATGAACCACGGTACCGGTCTGGTCCAGAAAGATCATGTCGAGGGGAATCAGGGTGTTCTTCATCCAGAACGCAACACGCTGCGGAGGATCGAATACGAACAGCATCCCCGACCTGTTCGGGAGCGAGTCGCGGAACATCAATCCACGCGACCGTTCCTGCGGGGTGGCGGCCAACTCAATGTTGAAGCGGATTGTTGTTTGTTCGTTTTTCAGATCGACAACATCCGGTCGACACGCCGCCTCGACGGCTCCGGCCATCATGAGTGCAAGCATGGCCGGAATCGCGAGGGTTTTCTTCATGTCGCCAAATCAGTCAGTCAGAGCTGCTTCCCAGGCAAGAACCTGAGCGGCCATACGCCCGCGCTTGCCGTCAATCACCCGCATAGCCAGCGCCTCGCCGGGCTGAAGGTCTGCCAAACCCGAGCGGCGCAAAACCTCGATATGTAGGAATACATCCTCGCCACGGCCGAACACGTTGGCGAAACCGAACCCCTTGCCCTTGTCGAACCATTTGACACGGGCCGCCTCAAGCGGCGCCTGCTCAATGACCGCTGGATCAAGCTCGGCAAAATCTGCAAGCATCATCGTGTCGGTCCGCTCGGGCGGTTCGATGCTGACGACTTCGACAGCCTGAACACCCCGATCGGTCCGGTGAGTCATGATTTCGATTCTCGCACCGTCAGCTACGGAACTCTGACCGAAATTGCGCAACACGTTCACGTGCAACAGAATATCCGGACCGCCCTCCTCGGACACAACAAATCCAAACCCCTTAGCGGGGTCGAACCATTTTACGTGTCCACGAACGCGATACATGCTGTTCAAGTCTTCTGGCACGGTTTTCCCATCACGATTTTTAACAGGTCGTTAAGGGGTTGATGTGTAGGATATTGGCGGACAAATTCAAGCTGAAAAGAGTGTTCGTTTTCAGGACCTTGCAATTCGCGATACGTGAACGTCATGGATTCAGCCTCTGCACTTGCCATTCCATTCCAACTTCCTCTCGCCGCCAAACAAACCTGTCATGCAGGCGAAACGCGCCGTCGGCCCAAAATTCGATCTCAGTCGGCGTTAACCGATAGCCACCCCAGAAATCAGGACGCGGCGGATTAGTTCCATACTTGGCGGTCACTTTGGCCACTTCGGCCATAAGGGCCGTCCGACTGGACAGCGGCTGTGATTGGCGCGATGCCCAGGCCCCCAATCTGCTTTTTAACGATCTTGATGCATAATATTCGTCCGCCTTTATACCATCTTCGCGTGCAATTGTCCCGCGAACTCGTACCTGACGGCGAAGAGATTTCCAGTGCATGACGAACGCTGCCTTACCGGCACCGTCCAGCTCGGCGGCCTTTGCGCTTTCGTAATTCGTATAAAACACGAACGCGTCGGGCTCGATTTCCTTTAGTAGCACCATACGGACATTAGGCATGCCATCGGAATCCACGGTCGCCAGGGCAATCGCGTTGGGATCGTTGGGTTCACTCTGTTCAGCCTCGGCCTGCCAACGCCCTGCAATCACAAACGGGTCGGCACCGGCAAAGATGCCATCTCTCTCGCTCATTTCCATCCCCTGGAACGATTTGTGCCCGACCCTACGGCGAGAACCCGCGCCGGGCAAGAGCGCGTGACCTTGAAGCAGGTCAATCAATGGCATAAACCACTTCAACATAACGCGACGAAGGCGGAGAACCGAACATGTCAAATCAGTTGATGGCCGGCAAACGCGGCCTCATCATGGGACTGGCCAATGACAAATCAATCGCATGGGGAATCGCCCGCGCCTTGTCCGAGGCCGGAGCCGAACTGGCTTTTTCCTATCAGGGAGACGCTCTGAAAAAACGGGTCGACCCGCTGGCGGCACAACTGGGGAGCGAGATCGTGCTACCCTGCGATGTCAGCGATGAAGAATCGATCGACGCCCTTTTTGCCTCGCTGGAGGAAAAGTGGGGCAAACTGGACTTTATCGTGCACGCGATCGGCTTTTCCGACAAAAACGAGCTGCGTGGCCGCTATGTCGATACGTCGCGCGCAAACTTCAAGCTGACCATGGACGTGTCGGTTTATTCCTTCACTGCTGTTATGCAGCGCGCCGAAAAGCTGATGACCGATGGTGGCAGCGCCATCACTCTTACCTATTACGGTGCCGAGCAGGTGATGCCCCACTACAATGTCATGGGTGTCGCCAAAGCCGCACTTGAAGCGTCGGTGAAATATCTTGCCGAAGACCTTGGTAAGGACGGTATTCGCGTAAACGCGATCTCGGCAGGGCCGATCAAGACACTGGCCGCCAGTGGCATCGGTGATTTCCGCTACATCATGAAGTGGAACGAGTACAACTCGCCGCTGCGCCGCAATGTAACCATTGATGATGTCGGAAACTCGGCTCTGTACCTCCTGTCCGATCTCAGCAGCGGCGTGACAGGTGAGAACCTGCACGTGGATTCGGGCTATCACATCGTCGGCATGAAGGCCGTCGATGCGCCGGATGTGGAAAAAGGATAACCGAGATGAGCGCCAAGGATCGCCTGCCCCACGAAAAGGGCTTTCACATTAGCTGGGATCAGATTCACCGCGATGCGCGGGCGCTGGCCTGGCGGCTGGACGGACAAGGCCCTGACGACGGCGCCTGGCGTGCAGTGGTGGCGATCACCCGCGGTGGCATGGCACCAGCGATGATCGTCAGCCGTGAACTGGACATCCGCACCGTCGATACCATCAGTGTTCGTTCATATCACCACCAGGAGCAGGGTCAGGCAGAAGTTCTGAAATCACCGGATTCGGAATTAATGGGTGACGGCACCGGCATTCTGATCATCGACGATCTGGTGGACAGCGGCAAAACGCTGGACCTAGTGCGTCAGATGTACCCCAACGCGCATTTCGCAACGGTCTATGCCAAACCCAAGGGACGCCCAATGGTGGATACCTTCATCACCGAGGTCAGCCAGGATACATGGATCTTTTTCCCATGGGATATGGCCTTGCAATATGTCGAGCCATATCGCGGCACGGACTGATCCCTTCCTCTGCTTAAAAACACCTCGGAGCGTGAGGCAGAGCCTCGCACGAACTGCACGGATTTCTTATGCCCCTGACCCGCACTGCCGCCACCTTCGCCCCGCCCGTGATGGAAGCGCGCCGCTGGGTTGATGGCGTTACGTTTTCAGCTGATCGCCCTCTGATCAATGTCAGTCAGGCCGCTCCGGTTGATCCACCACCACTGGCCCTGCGTCAGGCCATGGCCGAATTCGCCGTATCTCAGGACAGCGCGCATCTTTACGGCCCGGTTTTGGGCAATGATGACCTGCGCACGGAATTGGCAGATCAGATTGGCGCACACTATCATGCCTCTGTTCACGCTGATCAAGTTGCCATTACCTCGGGCTGCAATCAGGCGTTTTCGGCAGTGATCTCAGCCATCACTGGCGAAGGGGACGAGGTTATTCTGCCGACACCCTGGTATTTTAACCACAAGATGTGGCTCGACATGGCTGGTGTGCGGTCGGTCGACCTGCCAACGGGCGACGATCTGCTCCCCGACCCGGACAAGGCACGGGCGCTTATCACTGACAGGACGCGTGCCATCTCTCTGGTAACGCCGAACAATCCCGGCGGCGTTGAGTATCCCGCGGAACTGGTACTGGCGTTCTTTGATCTGGCCCGGGAACACGGCATTCGCCTGCTTGTGGATGAGACATATCGGGATTTTGACAGCCGCAATGGCGCCCCCCATTCACTGTTCACGGAAAATGAGTGGGATGACACGCTGGTTCATCTCTATTCGTTTTCCAAAGCCTACCGGCTGACCGGCCACCGGGTCGGCGCCGTCGCAACAAGCCCTAGCCTTTTGGCCGAGGTCGAAAAATTCCTGGATACGGTCGCCATCTGCCCCGGTCAGATTGGCCAGTTTGCAGCCCTTTGGGGGATGCAGAACCTTTCCCAGTGGCTGGCCGGTGAACGGGCTGAAATACTTGATCGTCGCGCGGCTATTTCCGATGGCATGCCCGCGTTGCAGTCCAAAGGTTGGAAGCTGCTGGGGCTCGGCGCGTATTTTGCATATCTCGAGCATCCGTTTGACATCCCTTCGGACGAGCTGGCCCGCCGGCTGGTTAGTGAAGCAGGCGTTCTGCTGCTTCCCGGCACGATGTTCATGCCGGATCATGACGTCATGGGACAAAGACAGGTTCGCATCGCGTTCGCCAATCTGGACCGTTCGGGAATCGAAGAAATGTTCATGCGCCTTCAGGCGTTGTCCTTCTGAGCTTGCCCCCCGGCGGCGCGCGTCGTATTCAGGGCCGCAATCGACAGGGCAGAGACCAGCCACAAAACAAGAGGGCACCATGGCCGCAGGCATGAAAAGCTTTTCAAAAACCTTTGTCTGGATCCTTATGGGTCTGCTGATCGTGGGCCTTGCAGGGTTTGGTGCTGTCAATCTCTCGGGAACTGTCACAACAGTGGCAGAAGTGGGTGATGAATCCGTCAGCATCGACGATTATGTCCGTGAACTGCAGCGCGAAATTCGGGCCATCGAGGCACAGACCGGGCAACCGTTGCAAATGTCTCAGGCGCGGGAGTTTGGCCTAGATCAGCTCGCATTGTCACGTCTGGTCGCGCTGGCTGCGCTTGACAGCGAAGTTGGACAGATCGGCATCTCGATCGGCGATGAGAACCTGCAGAAAGAGATCGTGGCCATCCCCGCATTTCAGGGTGTCGATGGTAACTTCGACCGCGAAGGATATCGGTTTTCTCTGGAACAGGCCGGATTGTCGGAATCGGAATTCGAAGATGACCTGCGGAAAGAAGCGGCCAGAACCATCGTTCAGAATGCAGTCACAAGCGGCGTAACCATGCCCCCAGCCATGGTAGAGGCGCTGGCGGACTACGTTCATGCGCGCCGCAGCTTTACCGTTGCCACCTTGGGCGCAGATGCCTTGGCGACCCCATTATCAGAACCGACGGACCAGCAAGTTCAGACGTTCTACGATGAAAACACCGATCTATTCACCCTGCCCCGCACCAAGCGCCTGACATACGCGTTGCTTGCGCCGGAAATGTTGCTGGACGGGATTGAGATTGATGAGGATACGCTGCGCGCCCGTTACGACGAACGTAAGTCGACCTATCAGCAGCCCGAGCGCCGGTTGGTTGAACGCCTTGTTTTCTCTGACGAAGCCAGTGCAGAAGACGCACTGGCGCAGGTCGAAGTCGGCGGCACCACGTTTGAGCAACTGGTTCAGGATCGCGGGCTTGAGCTGAGCGATACGGATCTGGGTGATGTCACCGTTGATGATCTTGGTGAAGCTGCTGCGGATGTGTTTGCCGCAGAAGTGGGCGATGTTGTGGGCCCGCTGCCCTCTTCGCTTGGCCCCGCGCTATTCCGGATCAACGGCTCACTTGCCGAACAGGTCGTCACCTTTGAAGAAGCTCAGGCCGAACTTCGCGACGAACTGGCTGCCGACCGCGCCCGTCGTCTGATTGAGGCACAGGCCGAGGATATCAACGACCTTCTGGCAGGCGGTGCAACACTCGAAGAAGTGACCTCTGAATCCGAGATGGAGTTGGGAGAAATCGACTGGACCACCCAAAGCACAGATGGTGTGGCCGCCTATGGTGGTTTCCGGCTGGCTGCTGAAGCCGTGGCTGAAGGTGACTTTCCTGAAATCGCATTTCTGGAAGACGGGTCGATCTTTGCCCTGCGCCTGGACGAAGAACTGGCACCCCGGCCAGAGCCTTTGGAAAGTGCACGCAACAAGGTTATTGCGGCCTGGGTACAGGACGAGACCAGCAAAGCGTTGCAGGATCAGGCCAACACTGTACTGACCCAACTGGCCACTGATGGGGATTTCACCGCAATCGGACTGCCCTTCCGGGTCGAAAACGGTCTGACCAGAACGGCGTTTCTGGAGGATGTCCCCGTCGATTTCATGCCTCAGGTGTTTGAAATGGAGCCGGGCGAACTGCGTGTTATTGCCGGAAACGGCACCGCATTGATCGTGCGTCTGGATGAAGAACTGCCACCCGCCGAGTCCGCTGAGCTTGAGCAGATGCAGCAAGCACTGGCTGCCCAGCTGGATCAGGCCCTGGCGCAGAACATCTTCAATATCTACGTCCAGGATGCGCAAACCCGCGCCCGCCCAACGGTTGATCAGCGTGCGCTGAACGCCGTGCAGGCAAATTACAACTGACGTTCCAAGAGACCGGACATGGCCCTGACCCCAGATTTCGATACTTTTGCGCGCGCCTATGAGGCCGGTGAAAATCAGGTCGTGTACACCCGGCTTGCCGCCGACCTGGATACCCCGGTCTCACTGATGCTAAAGCTTACCGGTGCCCAGAAGGACGCATTCATGCTTGAATCCGTCACTGGAGGCGAGGTGCGGGGCCGGTACTCGATCATCGGCATGAAGCCCGACCTTATCTGGCGTTGCCACGGGGAAACATCAGCGCTCAACCGCTCGGCGCGGTTCGACGCAGACGCGTTTGAACCGCAGTCCGGCAATCCCATGGACAACCTGCGAGCACTGCTTGCGGAAAGCAGAATTGCCCTGCCCGAAGATTTGCCGCAAGCCGCTGCAGGTCTATTCGGCTATCTGGGTTATGACATGGTGCGGCTGGTGGAATACCTGCCAGACGTGAACCCTGATCCGCTGGGCCTGCCGGATGCAGTGATGCTGAGGCCGTCCGTTGTCGCCGTTCTGGATGGCGTTAAGGGCGAAGTAACCGTTGTTTCGCCTGCGTGGGTCAGCGATGGCCAAACGGCCAAGGCAGCCTATGCCCAAGCTGCTGAACGCGTCATGGACGCCGTCCGGGATCTGGAGCGGGCCATGCCCGCCGAAACACGCGATCTAGGCGACGCGTACGAGGTTGCGCCGCCAGTGTCGAATTTCACGAAATCCGGCTATATGGAAGCGGTCGAAAAGGCCAAGGAATACATCAGGGCCGGTGACATATTCCAGGTGGTTCCAGCTCAACGCTGGACACAGGATTTCCCTCAACCTCCATTCGCGTTGTACCGATCGCTACGTCGGACGAATCCTTCGCCTTTCATGTTCTATTTCAATTTCGGCGGGTTTCAGGTTGTCGGCGCCAGCCCGGAAATTCTTGTTCGTGTCTTTGGCGATGAGGTGACCATCCGCCCCATCGCCGGTACACGCCCACGCGGAGCCACCCCGGAAGAGGATCGCGCGCTGGAGGCTGATCTGCTGGCCGATAAAAAGGAACTGGCTGAACATTTGATGCTGTTGGATTTGGGCCGCAACGACACAGGGCGCGTGGCGAAGATTGGTACGGTACGCCCGACCGAAAAGTTCATCATCGAACGCTACAGTCACGTGATGCACATCGTGTCGAATGTCGTCGGTGAAATGGCCGAAGACAAAGATGCACTGGACGCCTTTTTCGCCGGAATGCCTGCAGGTACGGTATCGGGTGCCCCCAAGGTCCGCGCGATGGAAATCATTGACGAGCTTGAGCCTGAAAAGCGCGGTGTCTATGGCGGTGGCGTTGGTTATTTCAGCGCCGGCGGTGATATGGACATGTGCATTGCTTTGCGTACGGCCATCGTCAAGGATCGTAAGCTATACATTCAGGCGGGCGGCGGCGTTGTTTACGACAGTGACCCCGAGGCCGAATATATGGAAACGGTGCATAAATCCAATGCCATCAGACGCGCAGCCGCAGATGCATCGCGATTTACCGGGTCCGGCAACAACTGACACGAAAAGGCGGTGCCCCCAAATGGTTGCCCGGGGACGCCTTATTGAATTTCGTTCATCAATACTGCTGAAATCGGGGCCATTGCGACACGGCTACTCCGGTCCTCGAGCCCCCAAAGCAGAAGGGCCGAGATGGTTTCAGGCTGGACCCGGCCAAGCATGACGACCGCCCCCTCCTGCCCTGCGCGGAACGCGGCCTGATCCAGAAAACGCCGCATTACCTTGGCGTCCTGCTGCGCCCCGTCGAAATCGCGGAAAACGACGCTGGCGGGAATACCACTGCGGGCGGCCAGCTTTTGTACCGTGTTCAATCCATTGTTCTGGGTCAGCAGCCCACGTCCGGTCCCACCAGCGATGGCGGCGACGTGATCCGCCAGTTGGCGGTTTCCCTGAATACCTGTGTCGACGCCTTCCAGAATTCCAACCGTTTCAGGCAGGGCATCCAGCCAGACGGAAAGGGATGTTTCCGCGTCCTGTGCGCTTGCAGCTTCGGGAAGGTCCGCCAGGGCCAGAACCTCGAACCCTGCCGAACGATAGCGCGCCATTTTCTCTGCCGCCTCAGGATCGGTCGGGCTGACGGCGAAACTCAGCGGATAAGGGAAACCCTGCAATGCTTCGGCCCCAAACGCGCCTTCGAAGTCAATCAAAACGATGGACATCAGCGGTTTGTCTTCGGGATTATCGAAACTGGCGGCAAAAGCCTCAATCGGCTTTTTGGCCGTCTGCGGCTGCTCCTCGCCACTTGGAAAGTCATCCCGATCAGTCAGTGGTACGACCCGCTTTCCGGCTATTTTGCGGGTTTGCGACGACTGCTCACTTCCGATCTGAGGAACCGCTGCCAGCCTGGGAAGTGTCCGGCCTTCGGAACTGTCGGCTGCTTTTGATTGCGGGGTGGCTGATTCCTCGTCTGTCTGCAGGGCGATTTCAGGTGCGCGCTGTTCGTTTTCGATTTGTGCCTCGGGTTCCGGCACCACAACCGCTTCGGAAATAGAAGGTGTGGCGGGTTCATCGTCAACTACGACAGGCTGAACGTCATCTTGCGGCGACTTTGGCGCGGGACCGGGCTGTGCAGGTGCGATCGGCGCGACGGCAGCGATCTCAACCGTTTCGGATCGACCGCTGTCAGGTTGTGTCAGTCCGTCCGTGGCCGCGCCCACATCCGGGCGTTCGGTGGGCACGGTATCCGCCCCATCGAGTGCCGCAAGCGTATCTGGCCGGGACTTAGCGCCTTGCGGTGCGTGTGGGGCCAGTTCCACCAGATCAGCATCTGCGCCGGGATCGCTGACGTCACTGTTCGTTTCCGGTTCACTTGCTGGTGCCACCTGTTGAGCAGAGACAGCAACATTTGTCCTGACCGGCAGTGGCGATGTCAGGGAAAAATACGCACCAATAGCAAGAACCGTGACCGCACCCGCGATCATACCTCCGAGAAAACCGCCCATTTTCATTGCCTCTGATCTCGTCGTTCGCCTCAATTGCACATATGCCGTCTTATGCGGCGCTTGCCTGTACTAGCGACTTGGGATGGATGTCCCCTTGACGCTGCCGCACAAGCCTGAGCATGTATGTCGCGAGATTATACCGTGTACCAAGGCTGTACCGCCAGCCCGAATTGCCAAAGCCGAGACCAAGAGCCAAATGCTGCTGCTGATCGACAACTACGACTCGTTTACCTACAACCTCGTTCACTATCTGGGTGAGCTTGGTGCCGAAATGGAAGTGCACCGCAACGATGCGCTGGACGTGCAGGAAGCGATGGCGATGAAACCCGCCGGAATCCTTTTGAGCCCAGGGCCTTGCGATCCAGATCAGGCCGGAATTTGTCTGGCGTTGACCGAAGCGGCGGCTGAAACCGGTATCCCGCTGATGGGCGTTTGCCTTGGGCATCAGACCATCGGGCAGGCCTTCGGCGGAAAAGTGGTTCGTTGCCACGAAATCGTTCATGGCAAGATGGGAACCATGCGTCACACCGGCAAAGGCGTGTTTGCCGGTCTGCCGTCACCGTTCGAAGCGACCCGTTATCACTCGCTGGTGGTCGAGCGTGAGTCGCTGCCCGACTGCCTGGAGATTACCGCCGAACTGGACGATGGAACAATCATGGGCCTGCAGCATAAAGAGCTGCCGATACACGGTGTTCAGTTCCACCCTGAATCCATCGCATCCGAGCACGGTCACGCCCTGCTCAGGAACTTCCTGAATGAAATGAAAGTCCCCGCATGAGCGACGCGTTGAAACCGCTGATCGGAGCGGCAGCAGACCGCCCTTTGACCCGCGCCGAAGCGGAAAAGGCCTTTACGATCCTTTTTGAAGGTGAAGCCACGCCCAGCCAGATCGGCGGTTTGCTGATGGCAATGCGAACACGTGGCGAAACCGTGGATGAGTATGCCGCTGCGGCGGCCGTCATGCGCGCCAAATGTAACGCAGTCTCAGCACCTGAAGGAGCGATGGACATCGTCGGCACTGGGGGCGACGGGAAAGGTACGCTGAACATTTCAACAGCGACCGCATTTGTCGTGGCTGGTGCCGGTGTCACGGTTGCCAAGCATGGCAACCGCAATCTCAGCTCCAAATCCGGCGCAGCCGATGCGCTGGGTCAGATGGGCATCAACGTGATGGTTGGCCCGGAAGTTGTTGAAAAAGCGCTGAACTCAACTGGCATTGGGTTTATGATGGCGCCCATGCATCATCCAGCCATCGCCCATGTCATGCCGACTCGGCAAGAACTTGGGACGCGCACGATTTTCAATATCCTCGGTCCACTTACCAATCCGGCAGGTGTCAAAAAGCAGTTGACCGGCGCATTCAGCCGCGACTTGATCCGCCCTATGGCCGAAACACTGGGCGTTCTAGGGGCCGAGCGGGCATGGCTGGTGCACGGGTCAGATGGTACCGATGAACTGACGATTACCGGCGTAAGCTGGGTCGCCGCTTTGGAAGATGGTATCGTTAAAGAAGTTGAGTTGCACCCCGAAGATGCGGGCCTGCCGGTTCACCCGTTTGAAGACATCGTTGGCGGGACGCCCGAAGAGAATTCCGTAGCTTTCCGCGCCCTGTTAGACGGTACGCCATCTGCCTATCGGGATGCTGTCTTGCTGAATTCTGCCGCCGCTCTGGTTGTGGCGAATGCCGCCAGCGACCTCCGGGAAGGTGTCGCAATGGCCGCAGAAAGCATTGACAGCGGAAACGCCAGAAACAAGATCGCCGCTTTGGCCAAAATCACACAGGAAGCTGCATGACCGAAACTGTACTGGACAGGATCAAAGCCTACAAACTTGAAGAAGTTGCAGCGGATAAAGAGCTGAAATCACTGGATGATCTGGAAGCGGAAGCACGCGGCGCCTCTCCGGTTCGTGGTTTTGCCAACGCCCTTCACGCCGCGACGCGCCGGGGTTACGGTCTAATTGCCGAGGTCAAGAAAGCAAGCCCTTCCAAAGGTTTGATCCGAGAGGATTTCAACCCGCCTGAACTGGCCAAAGCCTATGAGGCCGGTGGGGCAAGCTGTCTGTCGGTCTTGACCGATACACCCAGCTTTCAGGGCGCCAAAGAGTATCTGACAGCTGCGCGTGACGCGTGTTCCTTACCCGCGCTGCGCAAGGATTTCATGTACGACCCATATCAGGTGGTCGAGGCGCGCGCACTTGGCGCGGATTGCATCCTGATCATCATGGCCTCGGTCGGGGATGCACAGGCCACTGAGCTGGAGCAAACCGCTTTTGATTGGGGTATGGACGTTCTGATCGAAGTACATGATGAAGAAGAGCTGGAGCGAGCAACTCAACTGAAAAGCCCGCTGATCGGGATCAATAACCGCAACCTCAAAACCTTTGAGACATCGCTGGACACAACCCGTCATCTGTCCAAACTGGTGCCCGGTGATCGCACAATAGTTTGCGAAAGCGGCCTGAACACGCCGGCTGATCTGGCCGACATTGCCCGATACGGCGCTCGTTGTTTTCTGATAGGTGAAAGCCTGATGCGTCAGGACGACGTCGAAGCTGCAACCCAAGCACTTTTGGCGAACCCTCTGGTCCCCGGAGTAATGTGATGCCGCTGACGCATTTCGACGCCAAGGGTCAGGCGCATATGGTTGATGTATCGGACAAGGCGGTGACCGATCGCATTGCAGTCGCCGAAGGTCACATCAAAATGGCGCGGGAAACCTTTGATATCATTAGTGAAGGTCGCGCCAAAAAGGGTGACGTCCTGGGTGTTGCCCGTCTCGCCGGGATCATGGGGGCCAAAAAAACCCCCGATCTGATCCCTTTGTGTCACCCGCTGCCGGTCACGAAGGTTGCCGTCGAATTGTCACTGGACCCTGACCTTCCGGGTGTTTGCCTTGAGGCAACGGTAAAGACTTCGGGCCAAACCGGGGTTGAGATGGAGGCGCTGACGGCAGTGTCAACCGCAGCACTGACCGTCTATGACATGACAAAGGCCGTTGATAAATCCATGGAGATTGGCGGCATTCGGGTTTTGCTGAAAGACGGCGGTAAATCAGGACGTTATGAGGCGGAATGATTAAGGTCGACGAAGCCCGCGCTCTGCTGCTTGATCTTGTGGCACCACTTCCACACGAAACTGTTCCCCTTATCGAAGCACCCGGGCGGATCCTGGCGCAGAATGTCGCCGCCACGCGGGACCAGCCGCCCTTTCGGTCGTCTTCGATGGATGGGTACGCCCTCAAGGCGGCTGAGGTCGAACTGCACGCCATGTTCAAGGTCATCGGCGAGGCCGCAGCTGGGCATCGGTTTGTTGGGCAAGTCGGCCCCGGACAGGCCGTCCGAATCTTTACCGGCGCACCTGTTCCCGAAGGTGCCGATTTCGTTGTTATTCAAGAGGATGCAGACCGGCGCGGCGATCTGATTACAATCACCGAAGAACCGGGTTCCAAAACCAACATCCGCCCAGTCGGTGTTGATTTCTCCGCCGGAACAACCATCGATGCACCGCGCCGCATCCGGGCTGAAGACGTTGCTTTGATGGCGGCGATGAACATTGCCTCGGTGCCGGTAACGCGCAAACCGCAGGTCGCGGTGATCTCAACCGGAAACGAATTGGTGATGCCGGGCGAAACACCCGGACCAGACCAAATCATCGCGTCAAATACCTTTGGCCTCAAGGCATTGCTGGAGGAGCTTGGGGCGCATGTCCGGGTTCTGCCAATTGCGCGCGATACAGTGTCGTCGTTGGAAACGGCGTTTGGTCTGGCCGCTGGCGCAGATCTGGTGATCACAATCGGCGGCGCATCCGTGGGCGACCACGATCTGGTAGGCGATGTTGCGCAAGGCCTCGGACTGGAGCGGTCTTTCTACAAAATCCGGATGCGCCCCGGAAAACCGTTGATGGCGGGCCGCATGGGTGACAGCGCAATGATTGGCCTTCCCGGAAATCCGGTCAGCGCCATGGTCTGCGGATATTTGTTTGTTGCCCCCATGATCCGCCGGATGTTGGGCCTGAATGATGCCTTGCCTGCTTTCCGCCATGCAAAACTGGCTGAACCGATAAAAGCCAATGGCCCGCGCGAACATTACATGCGCGCAACACTGGATCAGGACGGAATTCGCGCCTGTGAGGATCAGGACAGTTCTCTGCTCAGTGTTCTGGCGCAGGCTGATGCGCTTTTGGTGCGGCCTCCGGAAGATCCGGCGCGGGACGCCGGCGAAGATGTGCTCTACCTGCCCATCTAGAACATTTCGCGACCCAGTTGACACAAAACGTGAACATGCGTAGAACAAAAGAAAACGCATGAGCGACGAGGTGTGAGCGATGCTAACCAAGAAGCAATTGGATTTGCTGGAATTCATCCACAAACGCGTTCAGGCGGACGGAGTTCCGCCCAGTTTCGACGAAATGAAGATCGCGTTGGATTTGCGCTCGAAATCGGGCATTCACCGCTTGATCACCGCGCTGGAGGAACGCGGCTTTATTCGCCGCCTCGCCCATCGCGCCCGTGCTATCGAAATCGTCAAACTGCCGGAAAGCCTTGGTGGAGAGCCTACAGCAGGCTTCAAACCGCGTGTGATTGAAGGCGACAAACCCACGGCGCCACGGCCTGCCAATTTTGAACCGGTCACGGTTGACGCAATGGAATTGCCGGTCATGGGCCGTATCGCTGCCGGTGTTCCGATTGAAGCGATCAGCCATGTTTCGCATCGCGTGGCCGTACCCGGATCGATGATTTCCGGTCAGGGCGATCACTATGCGCTTGAGGTTCGCGGTGACTCGATGATTGACGCAGGCATCAATGACGGCGATGTCGTTGTGATTCAGGAAACGTCGGTCGCAGATAATGGCGATATCGTCGTGGCGCTGGTTGAAGATCAGGAGGCCACCCTGAAACGGTTTTTCCGGCGCGGGAATGCAATCGCCCTCGAAGCTGCGAACCCGGCTTATGAAACCCGTGTATTGCCCGAAGACAAGGTCAAGGTTCAGGGTCGACTGGTCGGGCTGATCCGCACCTACTGAGAAACCTTCAACCGTTCATCTCGTAACTAATCGGGGCGACCAGAGGCGCACACCAGAGACCTGCGCGCTTGTCACGATCTCCCCGTTTCTAAAGGCCAGACTGCCAGTTTGTTGCAGGTCGTCGGGATCAAAAACCGTGCATGAATCGGTGAATTTTACCGGTATGGATGAGATGACGATCTGATTTTCGGAACATGCTAAAAATTCCGATGCAGCGCGTTTCCCAACCAGGTGAATTAGCTCTCTGTCGCCCAACGAATAGCGGCGCACGCCGCTTTGGCCAACGGGCCATCTTGATGCTGCCGTAGACTGGTCAGCACCGTCGCCATCGTTCTCAAGCCAGACCGTGGCGACAAAGCCGCTGCCCTTTGCCTTACTCAGAGCCCGGCCATTCTGGGTCATCACACCGATAAGGCCGCCTGTATCGGCCACCAGCACCTCCGGTCGATCACCCTGCCCCCAAAACGAAATCGCGAAGATTATTGAGGCAATTCCGAACCACCTCGACCGTCCCTGCCAGAGAATACACCACAGGGCGCCCGATGCGATCATGGGTAGGACAAATTTGGGCGGACTTGGCACAAACCCTCTCGCCCCATCCAACCCGGACACCCATTCCGCGACACCTAATATCCATCCAAGTCCAAGCCCCATGAGGTTCAACGCAATCCAGTCCAGCCCAAAAGGTGCAAGCAAAGCGGCCATGACCGCAGCCGGGATTACCACGGACCCCATAACCGGAACCGAAAGGATGTTCGCCAACAAACCATAATGCGACACTGTATTGAAATGCGCCGCCCCGATTGGAGCCGTGGCTAATCCCGCGATAAACGACGAAAGAAGCAATGCGGTTGCTGGGCGGAGCCATTTCGGCCCAAGGGGAGTCTGCGCGTCCCGGATACCTCCAAATACAGCGACCAATGCAGTTGTAGCTGCAAACGACATCTGGAAGCCAGGGCTCAGCAACGACTCAGGCCTCAGCACAAGAATGATCAGACCGGCCACTGCAACCGCTCGCAAGGAAATGGCACGGCGATCCAACAGAACGGCGCCCAGCATTACAGATACCATGACAAAGGCACGTTCGGTCGCAACTGCGCCGCCAGACAAAAGAAGATACCCTGTTGCGGTCACAAGCGCGCAAACCGCCGCGATCTTTCGCACTGGCAGGCGCAATGCCAGGAAGGGAACAAGGGAAAGCAGAACACGACAGGCCACAAAAACGAAACCGGTCAAAAGGCCCATGTGCAAACCTGAAATGGCAAGTAGATGCGCCAGATTTGATACGCGGAGATTCTCAAGAGTGGCCTGGCCAATGGCGCTACGGTCACCGGTTGTAACCGCAGCTGTAAACCCCCCGACATCACCCGGAAGCTCGGATTGAACCCTATCCGATATTGCGAAACGCAGCGACGTCACGTGCAAACCGCCAAGGCCCGCACTTGGCGGATGAATGGTCATAATCGGGTTTCGCGAATACCCAACGGCCCCAAGCTTCTGAAACCATGCATGGCGGCGAAAGTCGAAACCACCGGGTTCAACTGGGCCTTGAGGCGGCGACAGATGCGCGGTTGTCATAATGCGCTGGCCCGGTGCCAGCTGCACACTTTCGCCGTGAACCGAAAGCCGGATGCGTGCGGGCCTGTCATACACAGGCACGTCCCCGAGGCGCACCTGATCCAGTGTGACCCGCAGCGCATCCGACGCAGAGCGGTCCAGTGACACGACCCTCCCCTCGACCGGGCCGTAGTAGCGCCACTGCAGAACCGGCTCTGCAACCTTGTGGGTGCGAAAACCTGCGACAGCAAAACCCGCAGCAATCAACACCATCCCCCACGCCAACGGTGCCCAGGCCTCAGGCAATCTGCGCCCCATTGCGGCCATCACTGCGGACAGCACCACAACAGCGGCATAGATCTGCAGACCAGGCTCGAACCGCAAGGCAAAATAGAGACCGATCCCAATTGCCAGGCAGATCGGAGACCACAGGAACAGATGCCCGCGCTGGTTCAGAAACGCGGCCTCGACCGCTGTCAGAACTCGCATGGTTGCCCCCGTCCTTCGGGCTCGTTAGACAGGCGGAAACGCTATACCCGCTGTGGTTACCAAAAGGTTAATCAAGAAAATGTCCGATCAGGTTGTCACCCGTTTTGCCCCGTCCCCCACCGGTTTTTTGCACATCGGTGGTGCCCGTACCGCGCTGTTCAACTGGCTCTACGCGCGTGGGCGCGGCGGCAAGTTCCTGCTGCGGATCGAGGACACTGATCGCGAACGTTCAACACCTGAAGCCACAGCAGCGATCCTGCAGGGAATGGAATGGCTTGGTCTGGACCACGATGGCGAGGTCATCAGCCAGTTCGAGGGGGCCGAACGTCATGCTGAGGTCGCCAACCAACTGTTGGCCGACGGCAAAGCTTACAAGTGCTTTTCGACACAGGATGAGATTGCCGCCTTCCGCGAAAATGCGCGGGCCGAAGGCAAGTCGACTTTGTTCCGCAGCCCATGGCGGGAGGCCGATCCAGCCGACCACCCAAATGCGCCATTCGTTATCCGGATAAAGGCGCCGCAAGACGGAACCACCGTGATCCGAGATCAGGTACAGGGGGACGTGACCATCCGGCACGACCAACTGGACGATATGGTGCTGCTCCGCTCGGACGGAACACCGGTCTATATGCTTGCCGTGGTTGTGGACGATCATGACATGGGGGTCACCCATGTGATCCGCGGCGATGATCATCTGAACAATGCCGCGCGGCAGATGATGATCTATGAAGCGATGGGTTGGGATGTCCCGGTCTGGGCCCACATCCCGTTGATCCACGGGCCGGACGGTAAAAAGCTCAGTAAACGCCACGGCGCGCTGGGTGCGCAGGAATATCAGGCCATGGGCTATCCGGCGGCAGGCATGCGCAATTATTTGGCGCGGCTGGGCTGGAGTCATGGTGACGACGAATTCTTTACGGACGCACAGGCGCTGGAGTGGTTCGACCTTGACGGAATCGGCAAAAGCCCGGCCCGGTTCGATCTGAAAAAACTGGAAAATCTGTGCGGTCAGCACATTGCCATCGGCGATGATGCTGCATTGCGGCATGAAATCGAAGGGTATCTGGACGCAGCGAAACTAGCGCCTCTCACAAGTGCACAATCCGGTGATTTGGAACGTGCGATGTATTGCCTCAAGGATCGCGCCCGAACTTTCCCGGAACTGCTTGAAAAAGCGCATTTTGTGCTGACATCGCGACCTGTTGAACCTGATGAGAAAGCTCAAAAAGCGCTCACTTCTGTATCCGATGGTATACTGAACGAATTGACGCCGCACGTGCAAAATGCTAGCTGGTCACGAGACGAACTGGAGGCAGCCCTTAACACGTTCGCCGAAACGAAAGGGCTGAAGTTTGGCAAGCTGGCTGGTCCACTGAGGGCCGCACTGGCAGGTCGGGCAGTGACCCCTTCGGTCTTTGACATGATGCTTGTGCTGGGGAAAGAAGAAACCCTGGCGCGGCTTTCCGATGCAGCGGGTTAATCCTGGCTTCACATTCAGGTAACGCTGCTCCGCTATGACCCGGACTGCGCGGCTACGCGCAGCCGTTGCCCGTAATGTCGGACAGCGAACCGACATACGCATGAATGAGAAAGGGACAACCATGACCGATAGCCAAAAAACAGCCACACTGTCTGTCCATGGCGAAAGCTACGAGTTGCCGGTTTTTTCCCCGACCGCCGGCCCGGATGTAATCGACATTCGCAAGCTTTATGGTCAGGCGGGCGTGTTCACCTACGATCCCGGCTTCACCTCAACCGCAAGCTGTGACAGCACCATTACCTTCATCGACGGAGAAAAGGGTGAGCTGTTGCATCGCGGCTATCCGATCGAGCAACTCGCCGGAAAATCGCACTTTCTGGAACTCAGCTATCTGTTGCTCTACGGAGAACTTCCGGCTGCTCAGGATCTGGAAAAATTTGAAACCACGATCACGCGCCACACGATGCTGCATGAGCAGATGCAGTATTTCTATCGTGGCTTCCGCCGTGATGCGCACCCAATGGCCATCATGGTTGGCGTTGTAGGCGCAATGTCGGCATTTTATCACGACTCGACCGATATCTCGGACCCGCGCCAGCGTGAGATTGCTTCGCACCGTCTGATCGCCAAGATGCCGACGATTGCGGCATGGGCCTATAAGTATCATATCGGCCAGCCCTTCGTTTACCCGCGCAACGACCTGGACTACGCGTCTAACTTCCTGAGCATGTGCTTTGCGGTTCCGGCCGAAGACTATGAGGTCAACCCGATCCTGGCCCGCGCCATGGACCGGATTTTCATGCTGCAGGCCGATCACGAACAGAACGCCTCGACATCGACTGTGCGGCTTGCCTCTTCGTCAGGTGCAAACCCATTTGCCTGTATCGCTGCTGGCATCGCCTGTCTGTGGGGTCCTGCGCATGGTGGTGCAAACCAAGCGTGTTTGGAAATGCTGGAGGAGATCGGGACAGTCGACCGCATCCCAGAATTCATCGCTCGCGCCAAAGACCCGAACGATCCTTTCCGCCTGATGGGTTTCGGTCACAGGGTTTATAAAAACTTTGATCCACGCGCGACCGTGATGAAGCAATCGGCGGACGAAGTTCTGGATTTGCTTGGCGTTGAAAACAACCCAAAACTTCAGGTCGCGAAAGCCCTCGAAAAACAGGCTCTGGAAGACCCGTACTTCATCGAGAAAAAGCTGTTCCCGAACGTGGACTTCTACTCGGGAATCGTAATGGAGGCGATGGGCTTCCCGACCTCGATGTTTACACCGATCTTTGCGCTGTCGCGCACCGTGGGCTGGATCAGCCAGTGGAAAGAGATGATCGCCGATCCTCAGAACAAAATCGGCCGTCCTCGCCAGTTGTACCTCGGCGAAACGACCCGCGATTATGTGGACATCGAAAACCGCTGAATTTAACAGCGCACCCTACATACAAGCCCCGGAAAACTCCGGGGCTTGTTTCGTTTCAGAACAACGAGAGTTGATCGCCTGCCTGAGCGGGACAGCCAAACAAATCACATCGCAAAGGTTGAGTTTCGGTTGCAAGATCAAGCCGTTTCACCGCCGCCTTGAACCGTTTTGCGATCATTTCGGCAAAGACCCCCTCTCCCCGCATCCTGTGGCCCCAACGTGGGTCATAGTCGCGCCCGCCGTGCATTTCGCGAAGGCGACTCATGACTTTCTCTGCGCGCGCCGGCTGGTGATCTGCCAACCACTCCTGCCAAAGCTGCGAGACCTCGCGCGGTAGACGCAACATGATCCAGCTTGCTGAATCCGCCCCCGCCTGTTTGCCCGCCTGCAACAGGTTTTCAAGTTCATGGTCCGTCAATCCGGGTATGATCGGCGAGGTCATGACGCGCACCGGTACGCCGGCCTCGGTCAAACGCTCAATAACACGTAGACGCCGTTCGGGTGCAGGGGCGCGTGGTTCCATACTGCGCGACAGCTCTGCATCCAATGTCGTCAGTGAAATACCCACGCGTAACAGCCCCTGTTCGGCCATGGGGGCAAGAATATCGAGATCGCGCTCGATCAGGGCGCCTTTGGTGACGATTGCCAGCGGATGCCTGAATTCGGCCAGAACGTTCAGGCAAGACCTTGTGATCATGCGCTCTTTTTCGATTGGTTGATATGGATCCGTGTTTGTGCCCAAGGCTAGCGGAGCGACCTTGTATGATCGTCGGGACAACTCTTTGCGCAACAACTCGGCCGCGTTCGGTCGCGCGATCAGGCGGGTTTCAAAGTCCAAGCCAGGAGACAACCCCAGATAAGCGTGCGTCGGTCGCGCAAAACAGTAGACGCAGCCATGCTCGCAACCGCGGTAGGGATTGATTGAGCGATCGAATGGCAAATCCGGCGAACGATTGTGGGAGATCAAACTGCGCGCAATTTCATCGCGAACCTGCGTTCGAAGCAAAGGAGCGTCTTCGTTGATATCCCAGCCGTCATCCGTAGACGTCGTCACAAAACGCTCGAATCTGGGCGTGTCGTTAGACACAGCTCCCCTGCCCTTTACAGTTCTGTGCACGTTTTCTCTGTTCCAACGAGATTCCATATCAGAAAATAGAACATTACAGGAACATTCACAATACTCGGGCACAGATTTCGATGGTCAGCCAGCGTCCGGCAATGCTGATGTGAGCACAATGAAACAAGATCATGCGGAAAATTCTGTCGAGTCGGGGTAAAATCTGACCTATAGGTCGGTTGCAGAACTGGCGACGTCGCAATCAACGCAGTCGAACTGCGGCGAAATGGCCAAAACGGAAAAAATTGCCACTGCGGGCCGCGGCCCCTTACAGCTCAGGGAAACGACTCATGTCGGATGAAGAAGACATCGTCCTGTCGGAACTGAACGACGAGGAACTCGTCGAACAGATGTTTGACGACCTTTATGACGGTCTCAAGGAAGAGATTGAAGAAGGTGTGAACATCCTGCTGGAACGCGGATGGACCCCTTACGACATCCTCACCAAGGCACTGGTGGGCGGCATGACCATCGTGGGGCACGATTTCCGCGACGGCATTCTGTTCGTTCCCGAGGTGCTGCTGGCCGCGAACGCCATGAAAGGCGGCATGACCATCCTCAAGCCGTTGCTGGCCGAAACCGGCGCACCGCGCGTTGGCAAGATGGTGATTGGCACCGTAAAGGGCGACATCCACGATATCGGCAAGAACCTTGTGTCGATGATGATGGAAGGCGCAGGCTTTGAAGTGGTCGATCTGGGCATCAACAACCCAGTCGAAAACTACCTTGAGGCGCTGGAAAACGAACAGCCTGACATTCTGGGCATGTCGGCTCTGCTGACGACCACCATGCCTTATATGAAGGTCGTGATCGACACCATGGTCGAGCAAGGCGTACGCGACGACTATATCGTCCTGGTTGGCGGTGCTCCGCTGAACGAAGAGTTCGGCAAGGCCATTGGCGCCGACGCCTATTGCCGCGATGCTGCGGTTGCCGTGGAAACGGCAAAGGATTTTGTGTCGCGCAAACACAATCAGTTGGCCGGATAAATCCACCAACCCCAAAAAATCAGACCCCACCAAAACGGTGGGGTTTTTTTGTTTGAAATTTGCACCAACGACTCCGGCGCTCTATTTATTATGAAATCAGGTGATGGCGTTCGGCGGTTCCGCTTTTTGTCGCGGGGCGGATATGTGACGTCGGCTGCGGCGTTGTTTCGGACCGCGTTCCACGATTTTCTGGACCGGAACCTGACGGAGGCAATCGAATGACCCAACAGCAATTGCCAGATGACGAAAGCCTGACCGCCAATGGTCTCGCGCCCGGAAACGACAACGGGCGCATATTGCTTATAGCTTGCGGCGCGTTAGCCAGAGAGATTCTTGACCTGAAGAACCGCAATGGTTGGGACCATCTATCTTTGACATGCCTACCCGCAATCCTTCATGTCCATCCGGAGAAAATTACGCAGGCTGTTGAAGAAGCTGTTGAAAAACATCGCAAAAAGTTTGACCGAATTTTTGTGGTTTACGCCGATTGCGGAACCGGTGGCCTGTTGCAACAAGCCTGCGATCGATTGGGTGTTGAAATGGTAAAGGGGCCGCATTGCTATTCGTTTTTCGAAGGCAATGACATCTTTGCCGAACATGGTGAGGATGAGACGACAGCATTCTATCTGACGGACTTTCTAGCCCGGCAGTTCGATGCATTCGTCTGGAAACCACTGGGCCTGGATCGACACCCCGAGTTGCGGGACATGTATTTCGGAAACTACACCAAGCTGGTGTATCAGGCACAGACTGATGACCCGAAACTGACCGAACGTGCCCGTGAATGCGCTGACAAAATGGGCCTGGCTTTCGAGCGCCGATTTACCGGATACGGAGACCTGGCAAAAACACTGGAAGAATGGGCAGTCGCCCCCGCGAATTCCTGAACCTTTCCCTGCCAGCTCAGGCGTGCTCGGCCGCGACGTCCCGAATCCGTTCTATCATCGCGCGCAAACCGTTTGAACGCTGGGATGACAGGTGGTCATTCAGGCCAAGTCTTGCCATTTCTGCCCGCGCATCGACTTTGGGTACACCATCGACCGGCAACCCGTTGTAGAGCGCCCGTAATACCGCAATCAAACCCCGCACGATCATTGCGTCACTGTCGCCGTCGAACCGGAATGTTCCACCGTCAATCATTGGATGCAGCCAGACCTGACTCGCACAGCCATGAACCTTGGTCGCCGGAACCTTTAGCGCGTCGTCCAGAGGCTCCATCGCCTTGCCCTGTTCGATCACATAGCGATAGCGGTCTTCCCAATCTTCCAGGAATTCGAAATCTTCGACGATTTCTTCAAAGGCGGGACTTGCCATGCAGCGATCCTTTTGTTGCGGTTCACGATAGTGAACTATGACGCCGCACAGGGCGTGTCCAGTCCTGCGGTGGCTTTTCAAGACGTGCAAGATGGGCTAACCCATTGCAAGACAATCCACTCAGATCGCCGGGTCTCATGAAAAAAACTCTATCCGTACTTCTGGTTACCGCGTTGGCCCTGTCTGCTTGCGGAAATTCAAGAAAATCCAAATCTGCGACAACTGCACCGACAACCGACGCCGCCACGGCTCTGGTGCCGCAGAGAAGCGGTACAGGATTGCTCTCGCGCCCCGATCGCCCGGACCTCAGCGTACCGATTGCGGTCATCAGCGAATTGCGTGTTGATCCGACCTCGACCGGTGCGATCATCTATGTTGAGGGGATTGCCTCCCGTCAGGGTGCATTTAACGCGGAATTGCGACCGGTCATATCCGAAGAAAACACCAAGAACGGCATTCTGGCCTATACCTTCCGCGTCGTTTATCCCGAAGGCCCGACGCCCCAAGGGCCGGAACGTTCGCGGACAATTGTCGAGGCGGTGGATATCAGCAATCAGGACTTACAGGGCGTGCGTCTGGTCCGGGTCATCGGGCAGCAAAATACGCTTGATACCAGAAGACGCTGAAACCTGCGGTCAGAGCGAAACGACGTTGACTGATTGCCCTTTGGCCGCCAGTGCAATCTTGCCCTCACACAGCCGCAGCGCGTCCTGTCCGAACACTTCATAGCGCCAACCGGACATGGCGGGCACTTCGCGTTCACCTGCAGCAATCAGATCCAGATCCGAACTGGTGGCAATCAATTTGGCGGCCACTCCGGAACTTTCGGTTTTCGACTTCAGCAAAACCCGCAATAGATCTGCCAGCGCAGGATTGACCTTCAGCTTTTCCCGGCTGTTATCCGGTTTGGGCATGTCCTCGGGCGGGCAATTCACACCGCGTTTGACTGCTGCCAGAATCCCCTCGGCAATTGCCCCCTTACGGGCTTCACGCAGCAACAAACGGGAACCGCCCAAATCCGAAGGCGATTTAGGCTTAGTTGACGCCAGTTCGATAAGCGCGTCATCTTTGAAGACCCGGCTGCGCGGGACGTTGTTTTGTTGCGCATATGCCTCGCGGAATTGCGCCAACTCGCGAACGACCGCCAGAAATTTTGCGGAATTGGTGCGAGTCTTGACCCTGCGCCACGCGTCTTCGGGGCGAATATCATAGGTTTCGGCGCCGGTCAGCACCTGCAACTCTTCGGCGACCCAGTGGCTACGATTGGTCTTGGCCAGTTCATCCGCCAGATATTCATAGATTTTTCTCAGATGTGTCACATCCGCCAGCGCATAAGTCTTTTGCGCATCGGTTAGCGGGCGGCGCGACCAGTCGGTAAACCGGGACGTTTTATCAAGCCCCTGCTTGCAGATCTTTCGCACAAGCGTCTCATAGCCCACCTGCTCACCGAACCCACAGACCATGGCCGCGACCTGAGTGTCGAAAAGCGGTTTAGGAAAGATGCCCGCTTCGACCCAGAAAATCTCCAGGTCCTGCCGGGCCGCGTGAAAGACCTTGACCACGTTTTCATTGCGGAACAGATCATACAACGGCTCAAGCGACATGCCTTCGACCAGCGGGTCAACCAGAACGGCACTGTCCTTGTCGTCCGAAGGTACAGCCAACTGAACCAGACATAGCTTGGAATAATACGTCCGCTCACGCAGAAACTCGGTGTCTACAGTGATATAGGGATATGCGGCAGCGGCCTTGCAAAATTCGGCCAGCTCTTGCGTCGTTTTCAGGGTTCTCATGCGCTGTGCTAGGTCTTGCTCTTGTTCTTGTTACTGCCCGATAAACCTGTCCTCGTTCCGAGCGATCCCGGTGAACATAGGCCGATAAACACATGCGTGTAAATCACCGTCGGGCTTTCAGGGTAACAGAACCGGAGACCTGTTACCTTCCGCATACCTTTGCAACACGGCGGGATAAAGCTGGTGTTCCCACGACAGTACCCTTGCAGCCAGCGTTTCCGGTGTATCGTCCACTTCGACAGGTACTTTCGCCTGCCCAAGAATAGGACCGTCATCAAGGGCCGCCGTCACCTCATGCACGGTGCAACCATGTTCCCTGTCACCGGCCTCAATCGCGCGTGTATGCGTGTTCAACCCTTTGTACTTGGGCAGAAGCGACGGGTGAATGTTCAACATCCTGCCCTGAAACCGCGAAACGAAGTCTCCGGTGAGAACGCGCATGAATCCAGCAAGACAGACGATATCTGGTTCTGCCGCCAGCAATGGCTTCAGCAATTCAGCCTCAAACGCTGAACGATCACCGCGAAATGGCTGATGTTCGACTGCCGCAGTAGGAATTCCTCGGGCGGCGGCCTTCTTCAACCCGCCCGCCTGAGGATCGTTGGACAAAACCAGACAGGGGCGTGCCGGGTGATCGCCAGTCATGCTTTCGACCAGCGACACCATATTTGAACCGCCACCCGACAGCAGGATCGCAACGCGTTTTTTGGTCACGACAGAGTGCCCGAGTATTCCACGCCCGGCTCATTGGTGACACTGCCGATCCGGTACACGGTTTCACCGGCTTCACGCAGTGTGTTCGCCAGCTCTTCGGCTTGATCGGAAGCGCACACCACAATCATGCCAATCCCACAGTTGAAGGTCTTGAGCATTTCCGCTTCGGCTATTCCACCAACTTCGGACATCCATTTGAAGACCGGCGGCAAGTCCCAGGTATTCAGGTCGATCTGCGCACCCAGCTCCTCGGGCAGAACACGCGGCAGATTTTCAGTCAGCCCGCCACCAGTAATGTGGGCAAGGGCATGCACTCCACCGGAACGGATCGCGGCCAGCGCCTGTTTCACATACAGCCGAGTCGGTGTCAGCAAAGCCTCACCCAGCAGGCCCTCGCCAAAGGGCGACGGCGAATCCCACTCCAGACCGGAATGTTCAACCAGACGGCGCACCAAGGAATATCCATTCGAATGAACACCGTTCGAGGCAAGCCCCAAAAGAACATCGCCTTCCTGAACATCCGCAGGCAGATGAGCATCCCTTTCCATTGCTCCAACCGCAAACCCGGCCAGATCGAAATCACCTTCGGGATACATACCGGGCATTTCAGCAGTTTCACCGCCGATCAGAGCACATCCGGATTGTACGCACCCTTCTGCAATCCCCTCGATGATCCGTGCCGCCGTTTCAGTTTCCAGCTTGCCGGTCGCAAAATAATCCAGGAAAAACAGCGGCTCGGCGCCCTGACAGATCAGATCATTGACACACATGGCAACAAGATCGACACCAACGCCATCAACAACGCCCGTATCGATGGCGATCCGCAATTTGGTTCCGACTCCATCCGTGGCACCCACGAGAATCGGATCCTGATAACCTGCCCCCTTAAGGTCGAACAATGCGCCAAACCCACCCAGACCACTCATCACTCCGGGCCTGTTGGTCCGCTTGGCGGCTGGCTTGATCCGATCCACCAAGGCGTTTCCTGCATCAATATCCACGCCTGCATCGGCATAGGTCATGCCGTTCTTGCCCGCTGTCATGGCAAATCCCTCATGATTGCTTTTGCGCGGGTTAGTCGATTGTGGCCTTTCATGCAACGGTCAGGCTTGACGCGGACGACAAGCGTGATACCCAAGGCGCTCAGGCGGGCCTGTAGCTCAATTGGTTAGAGCAGAGCGCTCATAACGCTTTGGTTGGGGGTTCGAGTCCCTCCGGGCCTACCAGAACGCCAACTAAGTTATTGATTTTAAACGATTTGATTACCCCACGGGGTAGCGAATGAGCCTAAAACAAAATCAATAGGTTAAAACACCGACTACCCCACGTTTCAGCATCAATTTGCCGATTCCTGAGGCGGCCGCTGCGGCAACTTTTTTGGCGCTGGTACATCATGACGCTCAAGCCACTCTTTGATCACTGCCCAGTGGTCCTGAGCCCCTGCCGTGAACCGCATTGAATGCAAATCAGCCATCCGTCGCCCCAACTGCGCAAACCGCTGAATCTTGAGCTTCAGTCCGTAAGACTTCGCCCAGGAACGCAGCGCCGTTTCCCAGTCATCCACGCGGCGTTCTTCAAGCGCGATTCGCAAATCATGGGGTATTGTGTTGGGCCAGATGGTCATTATTTCTCGCTGAAGTTCTTTTGCAGTTCTCGAATGGCATTATCTTCGACGCCAACGACACCAAATTCTTGTCTAAGATAGTCGAGCAGGATCATCACGTTTTTGCTCTTGTGTTGATTCCCTAGGCTTTCAAATTCGGCCAAGTAATCTTCTCCGTCGTATCGAAGGTAGCACCTACCGTAGTTAGATTCGAATTCTGTTATTGGCTGTCCGAAGCTGGCTTTACGCTCAGAAACAGCAAAAACTTTGAATCTGAAGGCAAATTTCCTTTCAGCCCAATCAAGAAGTGACAAACCCGTCATTGGTTTTGCCTCATCAGCGGCCATTATGAGATCGTCAGAAGTGTGACCGAATTCATAGTGCAAAACTCCACGAGTGTTGGTCTGCACTAGAGCTTCAAACAAAGGATATAAATCTAGGTCACCTGTAATTACTTCAGCGGTGTCGATCACCCCACGGAAGGCATACTGAAGCGCCTCAATCGCGATCCATGTGTCCACTCCCTTTTGCTCAATTCCGCCATTCTTGCGAGGACGAACGCGAGTAAATCCGTCGCGAACGTGAAAGTTCCTCACCTTCCTAAGAGAGTTTAGGAACTCCGTTTTCTCATCAAATTCTTTCTCATACTCTCGATCATTTTGTTTCGGCTTTTGGACTGGCAAAGCATCAAAATAGATCACTCTATCAAACCCATGGCCGACAAGATTGAAGTCAATCGGCATCGGTTCTGAAAGTCCAATCCGCTTACTCTGAGATTCGACCGATCTTTGAAAATATGCACCATCAATAAACAGATACCTTCGTGGCTTTGAGCCACTCCGAGCCGGGCCTGTAATCGAAACCAAAATGATCCTCCTTAGGGCTAATACTTAAAGCGATACGTTGAGCGGCTATTCAGTTGAGCAAGCTCTGAATGACAGCTTTCCCCCTGTGTTCGCCACCCCAAAAACGAAAAAAGGCCCGCCGACCGAAGTCAGCGGGCTTTAGTGTACCGGACAAAGTTTCCACCCTATTCGACTGAATGAGTGAAGCTTATGCGCCTCCTCATTGTGATCTACAGTTTCGATCAGGCCTCTCTGACTTACCGCCTTTGACCAGGTTATCTGGTTAAACCGCGGTCGGATGGCTAAAACAGATTGAAAAACACCTGGCTCTGGCGCAACGATGAGTATGATTGGCCTGATACAGCCACAAAATCACTACCGTTCGAAAAAATTAGCGGCTGCGTGCTCCTTCTCCATTTGCTCGAAATTTCTGGATTGCTCGCCGGAGCAAAGCCATTTTGACCCATCAAGTCAGCTATGGCCCCTACCGTATTTTGGACACTTTGCCCGGAGTTTGGCATCGTTATCATGCAATTTCTCTTTGCGCGCAAAAGGTTAGTCGGTGGCACCCTGACGCTAGCTCCCCAAGCCTTGCCCAGACTTTGGTCTGGAGTTGCATCACTGGTCACAACCTTAATGCACTCCTCTATTAGAGGCTTCAGTTCAGCAGTTGGCACATTGACGCTTTTACTTTGGGGTTCGCTCACCACGTTGGTCGCCTCTTGTGGAGTGACGCAGCCTGCCAAGGCAAAAATACCAGCGAAGACAAAGATATTTCTCACCAATCAATCCTTTTTTGGTTTGAGAACTATGGGTGTTCCACGAAATAGACCCACGGCATGGCCGTCGCAATAACTATCGCAAGCGTCTGGAAACGCTGAGATTATAAAATGCGATCATCTTGAATGTCTCTTATCCCCGAACAGAGGCATGAATAGAGTGCTGCGTTTGCTTCCCTCAAACTAGGACCTACCTATTGTGAACACTCGAATATCTGCTGTGAGCCCATTGTGACCTATACTTCACTGCACACAGTTTTCGGTGTGGGTAATAAAAAATTCAGACGGTCGGTGCTTGTTGTCATATCCCAGCAAAGCGGGACAAATTGGTCGCCCAAGCGAATTCAACTTGGTCCCTCAATCTTTCAAAGTTGCTAGATATGCAATGAGATCCGCGCGATCTTTTTCATTTTCAATTCCGAGCATCACTTTG